>NZ_MPKA01000067.1 GCF_001945605.1 Dubosiella newyorkensis | reverse complement strand
AGGGGAAAGATTACGATCTGATGGAAGGGATCCTGATCTGCTTGAGCCAGGATGAAGAGGAGGCTTCCGGATCGGATCTGCTTGATTTTCTGAATACGACATTCAGGAAAACGATGAGCGCGAAAGAGAAAAGAAAGATCTTGGAAGAAAAGTATTCGATCCCATTTGATCAAGAACTAGAAGAGGAGATGGAAACAATGGATGGTGCATTCAGCAGCGCATATAAGAGCAGCTTGGAAAGAAAAGGAATGAAACTAGGAATCAAGCTAGGCAGAGAGCAAGGAATCGAACAAGGAATGAAGCGAGGAATTATGCAAGGAATCGAGCAAGGAAAGGCGCAAGGAATCGAACAAGAAAAACGCGAAACAGTAAGATTCATGCTTCAAATGAATGAATTTTCGCTTCAAGAAATCGCTACGATCGCAAGATGTTCGGTCGAGAAGATCAAAGAGATTCAAGAAGAATTGAATAAAAAGATTTCTTAGGGAGAAGAAAGCTATGGATGGAGCATTCAGCAGCGCGTACAAGAGCAGTTTAGAAAGAAAAGGAATGAAACGAGGGCTTGTGCTAGGCAGGGAACAAGGAATTGAGCAAGGAAAAGCCCAAGGAATCGAGGAAGAAAAGCGAGAAACCGCAAGAACCATGCTTCAGATGAATACATTCTCGCTTCAAGAAATCGCTACAATCACAAGATTACCGATCGAAAAGCTTCAAGAAATCCAACGTTCCATGAAATAATCATCGAATCAAGAAAGCATCCAATTGAAAGATTGGTTGTTTTCTTTTGGTCGGATATAATGAAATCAAGAATGTTTGAGAAGGAGACGATTATGAAAGAAATCAAACTAGTTCTTGTGGATCTGGACGGTACTTTATTGGATGATCAAAAGCGAGTTTCTTCGTATACGGTGTCTGTTTTGAAACGGTTAAAGAATGCAGGGATTCAATTTGGAATTTGTACTGGAAGACCTCCATTCGCTGTAGAACGACTGCTTAAACCATGGAACATGGAAGATGTGTGTTCTTGGATCATTGGCTTTAATGGAGGTATGATCCTTGATCGAGATTCTGGAAGCCAAGAATCGTTTTATAAAATGGATGGAAAACATATAAAGACGATCTTTCAGTTTTTAGAAGGACAGCCATATAACGCGCATGTATTTGAACAGTATGAAGTGCATACACTCAAACCGAACGAGGATGCTTTCTCGATCGCCAAAAGAAATCTATTCGAAGTCGTGGAAGATGGTCTAGAACCCTATTATACTTCGACAATCAACAAGCTGCTCACAAGCTGGAAAAAAGAAGATCTAGATAAGTTTTTAGAAACGCATTCACTTTCCGATCCTAACTTTTACATGGTTCGTTCTACTCCGACTTTGTTGGAATTCTTGGACCCAAGAGTCACGAAAGGACAAGCTATCCAGCGATTAGCCAAGCAATTGAACCTATCTTTGGAAAATATCCTATCCTTTGGGGATGAAAGAAACGATTTGGATATGCTTCAAACAACAACGGGCGTAGCCATGAAAAATTCCAATCCGCTTTTGTTCGAACATACAAACTATAAAACGGAATTTTCAAACAACGAAGATGGAGTAGCCCGCTTTCTTGAACAATATATTTTGGAGGATACACATGGCAAAACTTTGTAAAGGAATAGGAACGCTTTTATTGGCGCTTGTGATCGTTGTAGGACTCTTGATGTTTCTTCCTTCTTTATTTGGAAAAGAGCTATTTAATGTCGTTTCTGGCAGCATGGAACCAGAAATTCCAGTAGGTTCTTTGATCATGGTTCAATATGAAGAACCAGAAACGATCCAAGAAGGAGAAGTGATCGCTTTTGAACATCGAGGAAGTATCGTGACCCACCGAGTCGTGCAAAACGATATTCCAAAAGCCTCATTGATCACAAAAGGAGACGCTAACACCCAAGAAGACTTTGAACCCGTATCGTATGGACAAGTCATAGGCGTCGTTCAATTTCATGCGCCAGCTTTAGGAGCCATCTTTGGAGCGCTGAGCATGATCAATGGAAAAATATTCTTGATCGCCTTGGCTGTTGTGGGAGCTTTGTTGAATGTGCTAGGACAAAAGCTACAACATTAAAATAGAGAAGATCGATGAGGATCGTCTCTATTTTGTTTATTTTTTTAAACCGACCCAACAAATCAAGGTTCCAAGGATCGATAAAACGACGCCTAAGGCAAGAACGATCGAAATTCCAAAATAATCGATAACGATTCCACCAATCAAAGAACCAAAAATTCCACCAGCCGTCGCGAACATCGTATTGGCCGTTTGACCCATCAAACTATCGTATGCGCTCACGATCTGATTGATATAGTAAACGATAGCCGGAGTAAAAAGAGCATACGCGCCAATCTGAAGAAAAGCCGCCAAATAGATCCCCCAAATATTGAAAGACAAGAAAGTGACCACATGCTTCGCGATATAAAACAACAAAGAAATCAAAAGCAACGCCTTGATATTGATCTTTTTAGCAAGCCTCTCAAAACCAAACATCGCAGGCAATTCGACAATGGCGGCAATAAAGACCGCGATCCCAAGATTCGAACTCGTACCATGAACATGCTCGATGATCTGAATATAAAAACTATTGATGATCATATGCGTAATATACACAAGCATATAACCAAACAAAAGAATCGTTAAGCTCTTGTATTTTTTCAAAAACGATAAAAGAGAAATTTGTTTACTCTTTTCTTGTTGTTCAAAATGTTGTTCTTCTCGCTTTTCTTGGCCAGAATATTTATAGTGATAGCTCGATACGGCTAAAAAAGTCAATAAAGCCAAAATAAAATAGATCAAAGGCAAAATCGTTGGAGAAAAAGCGTCCAGGACATAACCAAGGATCATGCTGATGATGGCATACGCCGCCGAACCAAGACCTCTAGCCAGTCCATAATTGATCTTGATCCCAAATTTTTCATACATGAAAGCCGCCGCGTTCACTAAAGGAATGACCGACATCATGCAGGCAAAGATCAAAATGACCAACATCGACAATAAAAGACCTCGCCCGAAAGTTTTTGAAGAAGCGAACAAAATCAAAGAAGCGACCATGATCATACACAACAAACCATTGATCAACTTCTGCAAAGAAATGGAAGGATGCGTATCCGCAAAGGACGCGAAGAAAGGCTGCATAAAAAAGGAAACGATCGAATAGAGCGCTAAGATCATTCCTATTTGCGCATTCGAATAACCAAGCGTCAATAAATAATTGGACGCGAACGCGATCATCGAACCCATCATTAAGAAGAATGAGAAGTTGATCGCCTGATAACGAGCATTCATAGAAGACTGCATAAAAAAAACCTCCCTCTCTTCACTCATTATACAGTACTGATAGCCCTTTCATAAAGAGAAGAAAAGAACAAAAACAAATATATTGTATTAAAATAAATATATCATTTTAAATAATTTTGACATTCGATCACTAAAAATAGTATCATTATTATACGAAAATAAACGATTGAGCAATAAGGAAACGACCAAGATAGGATCGCTCCAAGCTTCCCCTAAAAAGGAACATCCTATCAAGATGGTTTCAATAGAAAGTATGGGAAGAAAAAATAACTAAACAATAACATAGCTTACAAGCGCCTCTTTTCATACGAAAAAGGCGTTTTTTTGCGTGAAGAGAAAGGGAAAAGAAAAATGAAAAAGATGAACTTTTTGTGTACCCAAAAACTATGGAAAAAGCTCTTAAGCATGAGCTTATGCGTTGGGATGGTTGGCTCTCAGCTATTGTCAGGAATCCCGATCCAAGCCGAAGAGACAAAAGAGTCTTCGACATACAATTTGCCAGAAGACACTACGATCAACCCAAACATCACGATCCAGCACTACTATAATTTCCCAGCGATGGTTCTAGGGAACGTAGAGGATGAATACAATAACGGGAAAATCAACTACAGTACAGAAGAATCATTGGGATCTAAGCAAGGAACAGATGCTTATAATAAACCCGAAAATGCATCCGATCTTCAACAATATTTATCGGGTGGTAAAAGTTACGAAGATCAAAAACCATTGGTAGTTTGGAATACAAACTTGCGAAAAGGACAGCTTCCAACCAATGTAGATCCTAATTTTTCTTATGGAACGAAGCGAAGCCTGGATCCAAAGTCGAGAATCAAGTTTTCTAATCCTACAGATGGAACAGTAAAGACCCAATCGGTGCTATACAAAATGTTCGCCGATGAAACCGTTCCATTTCTTTTGAAACCGCAAATGCGATATATGAACAAGCTTTACAACGGGACAAGCGAAAATAGCTATAATCAAAACTATACACTATCCGAAGTATGGCTACGTTCTAACCAAACAAATAAGGACAGCATCAGTCGGGATGACTTCACAATCATCAAAGCTCCAAGATTGAAAACAGATCCATTGCGTCATGATCCTTCGAAATTTGTGTTTACGAACAATGAAAAAAACGCGAATATCGAAAATATTCAACCAGATGAACATGGTGTACGGTATAACGTACAAGGGGATAAAAGTAATCTAACACAAGCGACCGTACTCGTCACGAATGATATGGTGATCCGTCTAGTATTCGAACCCACAACAGGCAATCAGGAAGTGAAAGATGTTGATTTTTTCGACTATGACATTACAGATGGAAAGGTTTACGCTTCAAAAGATGAAGCGGCTAAACAAAAGAATGAAATTTCAAGAGAAGTAGCCGACCAAAAAGTTGCTAACAACCAACAAGTATGGGTCAATACAAGATCTCTAGGAATCAATACGAACAGTCTGAATGCTGAGAAGGATGAGGCAGTTGGATTCTTTGCGTTTGGGAACGCGAATGCCCATACAGGTTTGGACCAACAATTATGGAATGGAAATTCATTGAATAAATCCAATGAAACAAACAACCGGTTTGGCCAATCCAAATGGAATACATCTGTTTCCTGGAATGGATCCAATTTACAAGGCGCGACTTTTGGACTTGCGACCGGAATGAATGCGGATGGCACGCTACAGTGGGCGGAAGGCGTCAACGCGCCCGCTTTATTTTCAACCGATCCTCATGTTGATCCGACAGGACGGACCGTCTATAAAGCCAATTCTGCAGAAAGCTTCAAATTAGATTTTCAGCGTACGGGCGGTACCTATACTTTACAGTCTGTGGTTTCAAATCAAGACGCTACGAAACGACTGGATGGATTGACCCAACTTCCAATCGTGACGGCAGGAATTCGCTCTAACAAATTTTGGCCGATGGATCTCGCTTCTTCCTGGGGAACGGTTGGACACGATATCAAATTTGGAGAGGGAAGTAAGACAAATTATCGTTTAGCGGTGGATCCTGCTCAAACCGATCCAAATAATCAAAAACTCCCAACAAGCGATTGCGGCCACGACCACAACGCTTATTTTGGAATGACGACGACCATTCCATTCGTGCTTCAAGAGGGATACTGCGCACCACTACGTTATTTCTTCTATGGAGACGACGACATGTTTGTCTTCTTGAACAAGATGGAAAAAGACGAAAAGGGGAATTATACGAAGATCGCGAAATCCACGAAAATCGCGGATTTAGGTGGCGTTCACACATCCATGGGAACCTTTGTCAACTTATGGGATTTTATTGACGGCGAAAACAAAACATTTGTGGAACAACGCAAAGATGTCAATGGCGAAGATGAAACTGTATATGCCTATAAGGTTTCAGGACATAAAAATGAACAAGGAAAAAATTCTCAAGAAAAAGTAACCCGTGCCGCCCAAAACGCGAAAACGGAAGAAAATGCCGATCATTATCAGCTGGCGGTCTACTATTTAGAGCGTGGAGCGTCTGGTTCATCGTGCTATATGCGCTTTTCCGTTCCGTTCCAGGAACTGGATATGGAAGAAACCGCGATGAACGGCCAAATCATGGTTGAAAAAGAAGTAAAACGTTCCGAAGCGGCAGGATCCGTCGCGCCAACCGATGATCGGTATGAATTCCAACTGAATTTAGAAGATCCAAATGGTGGATCCTTAAACAACAAATACGCCATCGAGTTTTATAATGTCACGAAAAAAGCCGATGGAACGACAGAAGACACTCTCATTAACGATTCTTCTTTACCAAAATACATCGCCAACGGAGAAACATTCAAATTGAAGGACGCTCAAAAAGCGTTGATTACCGGATTGCCACGATTGGGTCCAGGCGAAACAGGTACGAAAAACGGCGGTTATAAATACGATATCCAAGAAATTAAGAAGATCGATCATAGCGGAAACAAAACCGATTTAACAAGTACGAATGATATTTCAACGACCTTCCTGAGTGGAACGATCGATGAAGGACTGAAACAAGGCGAGTACCAGGAAGGAAAACAATTCGCCAATTTAATTAAAGGAGAAAACTACGTTAAATTTATTAACGCGGAAGATCCAGGAATTCTTGTGCTGACCAAAGCGCTCGCGACAAATTCAGCCACCACTGATGAAGCGTTCCGATTCCATGTCACGCTCACTCCTCCAGAAGGCAGGAAACTGACAAAAGTTCCATACATTTTAAAACGAGGAACAAAATCGGAAAATCCGTCAGCTGAACCTAGAAAACAAGAAACAGGAGAAAAAGAAATCGGAAAAGACGGAACGTATACTTTCGATCTGAAAAAAGACGATGAACTGACACTATACAACATTCCGGCAGACACCAAATATGAAGTCAATGAGGAAACGCTCATTACGGAAGCCGGCGACCTTCATTTTGATGTCGAAAGCATCAATGGAAATACCGCTTTAAAATCGGCTTCCGGCACGATCGTTGCCAACACAACCGACAATAAAAAGGTGACGGTCGACTTTGTCAATACCGCAAAACAAATCGCGCTCGTTCAAATTCCAGTCACCAAAAAGATGACAGGACGAGAATTTAACGGCAAAGAAACGTATCGGTTTAAAATTGCGGGACAAGCGGGCGCGCCAATGCCAGAAAAGGATACGATCACACTTCAAAACGTGAGTGAAAGCGGAACCGCGACGCCAATCGCTACCAGCACATTGACCGGGCAATTCGCGCCAATCGAATTTGATTCGACACATATCAATAAAGACAATACCTATACGATCACGGAAGAAGCAGGCAACGAAGAAAATGTCGAATACTCTAAAGCCAAATACACGGTGATAGTTCATGTGAGCCAAGATGCGGAGAGTGGAAAACTCGTAGCCACTTCCACGATGACCGATGAAAGTGGTAAGGAAGCCGCAATCGAGTTTACCAACGATTACATCCAGCCAATCAATATGGCACTTCCTATCCAGAAGAATTTAGTGGGAAGAGAGATACAAGCCGGTGACGAATTCTTCTTTAAAATCGAAGACAAAGAAGGAAATCCAAAACCAGTAAAAGAACTTGTCGCAAGAGATATTATCTCGATTCAATCCAAAACAGGAACGGATCAAGCCAACTTTGAGTTTAAAGAGCTTGACCGCACAGACGTAGGAAATTATGTCTTTACGATCAGCGAAGCAGCCGGATCCATCGAGCAGTTGTTGTATGATACCCATAAAGCCGAAGTACACATGGACATTTCATTGATGGAAAGCGATTCCGGAAAACAGCTGAAAGCCGAAGTCTACACGATGGATGGAGAAAATAAACAACCTTTCTCGAATAACGATCCAGTCCTCTTTACAAACACCTTCCAATCGATTGGACAAATTGAAATTCCAGTCAGCAAGACATTGCAGAACACTACATTCGATGGAAAAACGGAATATGAATTCGTTCTAAAAGGAGAGGGCAACGCGCCAATGCCAGCCAATCCGGTCTTGACGATCTTAGGAAAAGAAGGCACAGGCACAGCAACAAATACATTCGTGATTCCTTTGACCGAAGCGGATGTGCCTAAAAATGAATCAAAAGATTTTGTCTATACGATTCAGGAAAAAGTGGGAACCGATCCAAATATGCGGTATGAAACGAAACTGTATACTGTGAAGGTTCACGCGCAAGTCAAAACCAATGAAACGACGAAAAAAGATGAAATCGTAACGGAAATGGTCGACACGAATCCGATCGAAATCATCAACACCAAAGTGGATCCAATCACCGCATCGATCCCAATCCAAAAAACATTGAATGGAAGAACAGCTCAAGCAGAAGACCTCTTTACATTCCACATTCGAGGCGATGAAAACTCTCAATCCAAGATCAAATCCCCATCAAAACTGACGATCGATCTAACAAAAGACACGAAAGGCGCCTTCAACATTGGAGAATTTACACTCAAAGATGTAGGAAAATCGTATGATTTCACGATCCAAGAAGAAAAAGGAGATCTAGAACGAGTCGACTACGATACAAGCGAACGGAAAGTACGCGCTTCCGTTAACTTAAATGCGGATGGAAAACTCCAAGTCGACCTGCATGAAGTACAAATGGAAAACGGAGAAGAAAAACTCGTTCCAATCTCATCTTCGCAGCCATTAATGATCACCAACACCTATCATGCGATCGGCAAGATCGAGATCCCAGTCAAAAAGAAACTCGTAAACAAAGAATTTGGAACGGACATCTACCGCTTCGAGATCCAAGGGGAAGAAGGACAGCCGCTTCCTGAAAACAAGATCTTGGAAATGGCACAAGAAACGGGAAAATTCGAGATCCCGCTCGATGACACGCAAGTCCCAGTCAATACAAAAAGGACCTACACCTACAAGATTATGGAACAAGCTGGAAACGATCCAGACATGCTCTATGATACGAACATTTATACGGTAAACGTTCAAGCTGAAAACACGAATGGAACGATCACAAGCACGATCCAAGAAGGAACACCACCAGTCGTCTTTACAAACACCGCGGTCCTTCCAGCCACTACGATCATCCCGATCGAAAAGACGATCGAAGGACGTGAAGTTTTGGCATCGGACAATTTTACATTCCGTATTCGAGGAAATGCGCAATCAAGACGATTCCTTCCAGACAAGGATGAAATAACGATCAGCGCCCAAGTAGTCGATGGAAAACTAGCTTTATCCAAAGCCCGCTTTGAAATCGGCCCATTCACCAAAGTCGATACAGGACAGTCTTACACCTTCTTGATCGACGAGATCGCCGGAACAGAACAAGGCATGAACTATGATCCACAAATCCATACGATCACACTCACGCCAAAACTTGAAGGATCCACGATCACATTCGATGTGAAAGAAAATGAAACCGTTGTGAACGAAGACGCTCCAGTCGCCTTCACGAATACGTATCAGCCAAAAGGAACCTTGCGAATTCCTGTCACGAAAAAACTAGAAGGAAGAACGTTCACCCAAGGCGATCGATTCTTATTTGAGATTACAGGAGAAAAGGACGCGCCAATGCCAACCAATCCGATCCTTTCCATCTTGCCAACAAGTGGAAACGAAGTAGAAGCGACATTCGCGCCGATCACCTACACCAAAATAGGAGACTATACGTATACGATCAAAGAGCTTTCGACCGGCCTATCTGGCATGAACTACGATCCTGCCACATACACCGTTCAAGTCAAAGTCAGTCAAGGAAATGGAACCCTTGTCGTGGAACCAACGTATTCCAATCCGACAACAAACGTTGAAACGATCAGCTTCACCAATACTTACAAACCAGAAGAAAGCTATGCGATCCCAGTCACCAAAAACATGATCGGACGCCCAATGGAAGCCACTGATCAATTCGTCTTCACACTCGAAGCGATCACGCCAGAGGCGCCAATGCCAGAACATGAACAAGTGAGCGTGCAAGGAAATGGCGCCCATATCGTCAATACGACATTCGACCCAATCATCTTTGACCAAAGCCACGCAGGAAAGACGTTCGAGTACGTAGTCAAAGAACATCGAGGCTCGATCGAACACATCAAATATTCAAGCGAAGAATATGTGATCTCGATCCAAGTCACGTACGAAAACGGGAACTTGGAAGCCACACCGACCATCTATAAACAAAATAAAGCGGAAGACAATATTGTCGACTCAATCCAGTTCACCAACACGTACCAGCCAAGCGGAACTTGGAGACCAACGCTCTTTAAACAACTTCTAGGCGCTTCGCTACAAGAAGACGCCTACCAATTCAAGATGCACGTCGAAAAAGTGGACGATCCAACGATCGCCTTCGATCGCCAAGCCAAAAACAACGCCGATGGAACGATCAATTTTGCCCTCATCGAATTCGAACAGCCAGGCCTCTACTCCGTGACGATCCAAGAAGTCGAAGGAAAAGATGAGACGATCCAATACGCGCTCGATCCGATCGAATACATGCTCGAAGTCAAAGATGAAAATGGAACTTTGCGCGTCGAAGAAAAAAATCGAGAACAAGACCATGTCTTTACAAACGACGCCGGCTTAAGAATCAGCAAACAATTGATCCCAGGCACTGGCCAAACACTCGATGAAACCGACATCAACTTTGAATTCCCATTCGAACTCGATCTAGGAACCGTGCTCGCCAATCAAACACTAGAAACCAAGCGCCTCACCTCCAATACGATCGAAGAGGAAACGATCCAACTCGACGCCAATGGAAAAGTGGAATTCTCGCTCAAACACGAGGAAACCCTCATCGTGTATGGCCTAGGGCAACAAGCCACATATACGATCGAGGAACGCACGAAAGATCGCTGGATCGATAAATATCTACACATCGACACGATCGGTAGCGCCAAAGGAACGATCTCGAATGGCATAGACGCGCAAGTCACATTCAGAAACCTGAAACCAAGCACCGACAACGCGAAGATCCATGGATTCAAAACCATGGATCCAGCCAGCGACTTCTTCGAAATGAAAGGCCAAGAATTCCAGTTCAAGATCTCGGCGATCGGAACCGAAACAGAAAGTCAAAGATCGCTCGAAAACACGGAACAAACGATCCAAAACGAGCCAAGCGAACAAGAAGAATTCGAAGAAGAACCACTCGACGAAAGCTTCCACATCTATCGTTCGTCTTTGCCAATCGAAGAAACGGGAAACGGAAGCACGCCAAATGAAGCGCAGAAAAAACTCAAGCTGCCAACACGCCTGAAAGAAATCGAAACGATGCCAGCCCAAGACACGCCGCTGCCAGAAAGAACGACAACAACAAATAACGCCTTTGGACGCTTCGAATTCGATGCGATCACCTACACGAAGCCAGGACGCTACGTCTATGAGATCCAAGAAATCAACAACCAAATTTCGGGCATGAGCTACGAAACCACCCACTATAAAGCGATCGTGAACGTCACGCAGCGCTCGGGCACGCTGCACGTCGACTCGATCCAGTACACCGATATGAACGATCAGCCATTAGCCAACGACACGATCGTATTCACCAACACGTATAAAAATATCGACCAGAAACCACAACTTTCGATCGAAAAAGAACAATCGATCAACTTCAAAAACTTCACACGTGATCAAGAAACTGTGGAAACAAACGATATCGTGACCTATAAGCTCACGATCAAAAACACAGGAGATGCGATCGCTAAAAACGTGATCGTTTCCGACCACGTGCCAGATGGACTGATCCTTTTAGAACAGTCGCTCGTCGATGCCACACTCGATGAGGAAGGCAATATCACATGGAATATTGGCGATCTAGCCGCCCAAACGAGCCGCACGCTCACATTCCAAGTCCAAGTGCCAAAAGTCGACCAATCCAACACGTGGACCAACATCGCCTATGTAAGATCCGACGAAATCGATCCAGAACCATCTAACAAAGTGACGGTCGAAACCGAACCAGCCAAGCCAAATGTGAGCATTCATAAATATGAATCTGTCGGCCAAGACATCCGCTATGATGGTATCGACCCGCTCCAAGTACGACCTGGCGATCTAGTCACCTACGATCTTGTCGTGACCAACACAGGAGAAGAAGAAGCCAAAAACGTGATCGTGAACGATACGATCGAAGAGGGCCTTCTCTTTGTCAAAGCCTTCAACGAAGGAAAGTATGACGAAGCGACGCGCACGCTGCGCTGGAATGTTGGAACACTACCAGCCAAAGGCGGAACGAAAATCGTATCGTTCCAGATCCAAGTGCCGATCGTCGAACAAGACACCCGTTGGCCAAATACAGGAAGCGTGCAAGCCGAAGGCGAAGAGCCAAAACAATCGAATACGGTCCATATCGAAACGATCGTCAAAGAATTGAACATCGAAAAATTCCAAGCCATCAACAACCAAGAAATGACAAAACAATTCCAAGCTGTTGAATCTGGCGATCTAGTCACCTACACGCTCAAGATCCACAATCCAAGCCTGCATACCATCGAAAACGTGTTTGTAAAAGATGTCGTGCCAAATGGACTGGAATTGAAACAAGATACGATCAGCGACCAAGGCATCTATGATCCAGAAACAAAACAGATCCTTTGGAATCTAGGCGCGATCGAAGCAGAAGAAACCAAACAAGTCTCGTTCAGCGTCGAAGTGCCAAAAGTCGATCAAAAAACGACTTGGAAAAATATCGCCACTCTCGTCTATGAAGAGGAAGAGCCAAAAGACTCCAATGAAGTCGAAGTCGCCACCGATGTGCCAGCACTAACGATCTTCAAAGACCAAAAGCTCGAAAGCGATCCAGACTTCACGACCCAAAGACGCACAGGGAAAATAGGCGAAACGCTCACCTATCGTTTAACGGTTACGAACACCGGCAAAGCGATCGCCAAAAATGTCGTCATTGAAGACACGCTACCAAGCGATAAGAAAACCCACACGCTCTTCTTGAACTATCAAGAAGCAAGCGACAACGGATCGTACGACAAGCAAACGCAAACGATCACATGGAAAATCGGCGATCTCAAGATCGGACAATCCAAAACCGTGACCTTCACGGTGAAGCTTCCAAGCGTGATGGAATACACACTATGGGAGAATGGCGCCCAAACGCATTACGACAACAATCCAAACAATCCAGAGACAGGCGATCCAGTCGATATCCCATCCAATAAAGTCGAAGTCGAGACCGACGCGCCAAAAGTCGTTCTTGAAAAAGAACATAAACTCAACGAGGGAGACCGGCACAAAGAATTGCTTCATGGAAAAGCGCAAGATATTGTCACCTACTATTTGAAAGCGACCAATAAAAGCGCGCTGCCAGCCCATGACGTGCAGATCAAAGACTCGATCCCGACCCATGAAAATGGCGATCTGCAGCTTGTGGAAATCGATCCAACGTATCCATATGAACGCTCTGAAACAGGAGAGATCATTTGGAACATCGGTACATTGGAACCAAACGAAGAAAAAGAAGTGTGGTTCAAAGTCAAAGTTCCAGACATCAAAGAGGCGACTCGCTGGGAAAATATCGCAAGCCTCAGTCATCCTGACGAACCAGAACCATTCAAAACGCCGCCAGTCGAAATCGAGATCAATACGCCAAATCTAGAAATCCTCAAACGCCAAGCGAAAAATGGAGGCTCCTTCACCCAAAGCAGGCTTCAAGCCAAAGCCGGGGACACGATCACGTATGAAATCGACGTCGAAAACAAAGGAAACCTGGCCGTCCACAATGTCGTCATCGAAGATATCGTTCCAGACGGTTTGAGCCTTGTTCAAGACTCGATCAGCGATCAAGGCCAAGAAAAAGAGGGTATGATCACATGGAAGATCGCCAACCTGAACGTTAAGGAAAAGAAAACGGTGTCGTTCCAAGTCAAAGTGCCAGCCGTCAAAGAATATACGCGATGGATCAATGTCGCCTCCGCTTACGATGACGAAGAACCAGAACCAAAGAAGACGCCACCAGTCGAAGTCGAAACGTTCGCTCCAAGCCTTAAGATCGAAAAATCGCAAAAACGCAATGAAGGCAATCGAACGAAAGACAAGCTGAGCGTCGATGAAAAAGATATCGTCACCTACTTTATCAAAGTCACAAGCGCAGGACAGGCCGATGCCAACGATGTGGTCGTCTCTGATACGATACCGAGCGGATTGATCCTTGTCGAAGGCAGCGTATCCGACGATGGCGTGGTGGAAAACGGCACGATCACATGGCATTTAGGCACGATGAAGACAGGAACAGAAAGAACCGTCTCTTTCGCGATCGAAGTCCCAGCTCAAGATGGACTTTGGAAAAATATCGCGCAGGCGAGCGAATCGACCCGTCCAGACGAGCCGACTCCATCCAATGAAGTCGAGATCGAAACGCCAAAAGAAGAACCAAATATCACGATCGAAAAGCTGCAAGCCCACAACGATGGAACACCATCCAAGATCCGGATCAAAGCGCATATCGACGATACGATCACCTACATCCTCCGCATCCAGAATCGAGGAAAAGAAGAAGTGCGTGATCTGCAAGTCAAAGACGCGATTCCGCAAGGACTTCGCTTTGTTCCTAACTCGATCGATCATGATGGAACGATCGAAAACGGTATCGTGAGATGGAAGATCGATCACCTCGCTCCTGACGAAAGCGTCGATGTATCCTTTAAAGTGAAGATCCCAGTCGTGACTCAAAACAGCGCCTGGATCAACACGGGCGTCCTGCTCTATCAAGATCAGCGCGTTCCTACCAATGAAGTCACCGTTTCCGTAGAGCCTGGTACGCCGGCCTCTTCGAAAAACGGCACGCCAACCAAACCGACAAGCGCCAACACGGCCGCTCAAACCAACCATCTTGCATGGACAAGCCTGCTTATTTTGAGCTTGTTGGGCATTGGACTCCTTTGGAAAAAGAGAAAGGATATCCTTTAATTAAAAAAAGCGTGGCTCCAATTTGGACCACGCTTTTCATGCGTCAAAAAAGTGAAAAACAAGTATAATAAGAAAGAGACAAACTAAGCGAAAATCTGTATAATCATAACGAGAATACAGAAAATATGGATAAAGGAGGACTTGAAATGGATCAATATATAACGATTAAAGGGGCTCGTGAAAATAATTTAAAAAATATCGATTTAAAGATCCCGCGCGACCAGCTTGTCATCATGACGGGTGTCTCGGGATCTGGAAAAACGTCCCTCGCCTTCGATACGATCTATGCCGAAGGACAAAGACGCTATATGGAATCGCTTTCCGCGTATGCCCGTCAATTTTTAGGCAACAGCGAAAAGCCAGACGTCGATCAAATCGATGGACTTTCTCCTGCGATCGCCATCGATCAAAAAACGACCTCCAACAACCCGCGCTCCACAGTCGGGACCGTGACCGAGATCTACGACTATTTGCGCTTGCTTTACGCTCGGATCGGCGTGCCTTATTGTCCAGAGCATGGAGAACCGATCAGCGGCAGCACGATCAGCGAAATGGTCGATCAAATGATGATCCTTCCTGACCGGACGCGCTGCACGATCATGGCTCCTCTTGTGCGGGGCAAAAAAGGAACCTTCAAAGATGTGCTCGATAAAATGATCAAGGAAGGCTATATCCGCGCCAGGATCGATGGACAGATCGTCATGATCGAAGAAATGGAGCCATTAGAAAAAAACAAGAAGCACGATATCGATATCGTCATCGACCGGATCGTCAAAAGCGACAACCGCTCCCGCTTCTATGATTCTTTAGAAACCGCCGCCAATCTAGGCGAAGGGATGGTGAGTGTCTTAGCGGGCGATGAAGAGATCTTGCTGTCGAGCAACTACGCGTGCAAGATCTGCGGCTTCACCGTTCCAAAACTCGAACCAAAGCTGTTTTCCTTCAATGCGCCATTAGGCGCTTGTCCGACATGCAAAGGTCTTGGTATCGAACAAAAAGTCGATCTCGACCTCTTGATCCCTGACCGAAGCCTTTCGATCGCCCAAGGGGGGATCCACTATTATAAAAATATCGTAAATACGGAAAATCTCGAATGGCAGCGCATGAAGGCGCTTTTGGACCATTACGATATTTCTGTCGATACACCGATCAATAAGATCCCGAAAAAGAAGCTCAACTATGTTTTGTATGGCTCCCACGAAAAGATCCGCTATACGCTCTATTCAAGATCGGGAACCAATTCCGAAAAATACGATTATATCGAAGGCGTCGTGCCTATGATCGAACGCCGCTTTCTTGAAACCAATTCGAGCTGGAACCGCGAATGGTATGGCTCCTTCATTGGCGAGACAGAATGTCAAACGTGTCATGGAGCTCGCTTGAATCCCAAAGTGCTCGCCGTCAAAGTGGGCGGAAAAAATATTTATGAATGGACCCAAATGTCAGTCAAGGACGCCCTTCGATTCATGAACGATCTGCAGCTCGATCCTTCCCAGCAAAAGATCTCCGCGCTCATTATCAAAGAAATCAAGTCGCGCCTTGAATTTTTATCCAATGTCGGCTTGACCTATTTGAGCTTGGATCGGCTCTCTGGCACCCTATCTGGCGGCGAGCTGCAGCGGATCCGTCTTGCGACCCAGATCGGCTCCAAGCTGACAGGCGTCATGTATGTCTTGGACGAGCCAAGCATCGGACTCCATCAGCGGGATAATGACAAACTCATCCATACGCTCAAAGATATGCGCGATCTAGGCAATACGCTTATCGTAGTCGAACACGATGAAGACACGATGCGCGCGAGCGACTATATCGTGGATGTCGGACCTGGCGCCGGCGTGCATGGTGGAGAAATCGTGGCCGCTGGGACCCCAGAAGAAGTCATGGCCAATCCTAATTCGATCACAGGCGACTATTTGTCCGGTCGCAAAAAGATCCAAGTGCCAACGAGTCGCCGGAAAGGCAATGGCCAAAAGGTGCGTGTGATCAAGGCGACGCAGAACAACCTCAAAAATGTGAGCGTCGACTTTCCATTAGGCACGCTGACTGTCGTGACCGGCGTTTCGGGCTCAGGAAAATCATCGCTCGTCACCGAGGTGCTCACCCACGGCATCCAGCATTCATTGGGCCGTGTGCGCATCAAGCCAGGCGCCTGCAAAAAGATCGAAGGCATGGAACAGATCGACAAGCTCGTCGAGATTTCCCAAGATCCGATCGGGCGGACCCCTCGCTCCAATCCAGCCACCTATACGGGTGTGTTCGACGATATCCGCGACTTATTCGCCCAAACGAAAGAAGCCAAGCTGCTAGGATATGAAAAAGGCCGCTTTTCTTTCAATGTCAAAGGGGGGCGATGCGAAGCGTGCCAAGGAGATGGGATCAAAAAGATCTCGATGCATTTCTTGCCTGACGTATATGTGCCTTGCGATGTATGCCACGGAAAGCGTTATAACGAAGAAACGCTTCAAGTCAAATACAAAGACAAAACGATCGCCGACGTGTTAGAAATGACAGTGGAAGAAGCGACTGAATTCTTCTCGAATATTTCAAAAATTCGTCACAAGCTTCAAACACTCAAAGATGTCGGACTCTCTTATATCAAGCTAGGACAAAGCGCCACCACTTTATCGGGAGGCGAAGCCCAGCGCGTCAAGCTCGCCAGCGAGCTGCAGAAAAAAGCCACGGGCAAGACGCTGTTCGTTCTCGATGAGCCGACGACCGGGCTTCATTCGAATGATGTCAAAAAACTCATTGAGGTTTTACAGCGCCTAGTAGATAATGGAGATACAGTTGTCGTGATCGAACACAATCTCGATGTGATCAAAAACGCCGACTATATCATTGATATTGGTCCAGAAGGCGGAGTCGATGGCGGACAAGTCGTCGCCACAGGCACTCCAGAAGAAATCGTTCAAGTCAAAGAAAGCTACACAGGCCAATATTTAAAACCACTATTAGAACAGGAGTAGAACATTATGAGCAAAGTCGTTGTCAAAGACATCGTAGAAAAATTTATGTGGAACGTCATCACAGGAAACGCCCAAGCTTTGCAGCGACCGCTCACCCAAGTCGATACGAACCGTCCGGGCTTGGAGCTCGCCGGCTATTTCCCAGGCACCCAAGTCAAACGTCTTGTGGTCCTTGGCGACAAGGAGATCGGATATATCCACTCCGAAATGGACGAGATCTCGCAGCGACGCGCCTTTGAATATTTGACAGGGCCAAAAACGCCAGCGATCTTGATCACCAATGGCAACGCTTGTCCAGAAGTGCTCAAAGAGATCGCGAACCGTAAAAACTTTCCCGTTTTCAGCTCGGAGGAAAAAACGTCGCACGTGATCGTCAACATAACGAATTATCTTGATGAAAGACTCGCCAAGTCGATGATCCTTCATGGCGAACTCGTGCGGGTTCATGGCGTGGGGGTATTGATCACCGGAAAAAGCGGGATGGGAAAATCCGAAATCGTTCTAGAGCTCATCCAGCGCGGCCATCAGCTTGTCGCGGATGATCGGGTCGACTGCTTCCGGATCCATAATCAGCTGATCGGCCGGCCAACGCCGATGATCGAAGGGTTCATGGAACTTAGAGGAGTCGGTATCATCGATGTTGAAAAAATGTATGGGATCGCCTCGATCACGAAACAGACCAATATCGATCTGATGATCACGCTCGAATCGTTTAGAAGCACAAGCGATTATGACCGGGTAGGCATCGAAGAAAAAACGTATCAAGAGATCCTTGGAATCAAGATCTTAGAAATGCGGATCCCTGTCAGCGCGGGGCGGCCAATGGCCACCATCATTGAAACGGCTGTGATGAATTATTTATTGCTGATCCAAGGTACCGATTCAGCAAAAGAATTTGAAGAACGCGTCCTCAAGGAGATCGCGAAAAACCGCGACGAAGAAGAGGAAGCGTAGATCAACGATCAAGGAGGAAGGATCGATGAAAAAAGAATATGAATTTGTGATCGTGGGCGCTGGACCTGCAGGCATGAGCGCGGCCTTGTACGCCTCTCGTGCCGGACTCGATACATGCATCATCGAAGCGGGCGCTCCAGGCGGAAAGCTGTTAAAAACGTATCATATCGAAAATTATCCAGGCATCAAAGAAATGGGAGGCGCGGAGCTGGCGATGACGATGTTCGATCAAGCGCTCGCTTTTGGCGCCGACTATGTGGCTGGAGAAGTCGAAAAGGTCGATGAAGACAAAACGATCCATTTAAAAGATGGAAATACGATCAAA
The DNA here is from genome assembly GCF_001945605.1 of Dubosiella newyorkensis. Classification (GTDB taxonomy): domain Bacteria; phylum Bacillota_I; class Bacilli_A; order Erysipelotrichales; family Erysipelotrichaceae; genus Dubosiella; species Dubosiella newyorkensis. The sequence goes on along the minus strand of NZ_MPKA01000067.1, from coordinate 102,561 downwards.
GCTAAAGCTGTCCTTTTCGCGACCGGAACGAAAGAGCGGATGATGAACATTCCTGGCGAACAGGAAGGCATCGGGAAAGGCGTTTCGTATTGCGCTGTTTGCGATGGCGCCTTCTTTCGAGGAAGAGATGTCGTCGTGATCGGGGGCGGAAACTCCGCGCTTGAGGAATCGATTTATTTGACGCAGTTCGTCAATAAGATCTATATCGTCATCCGGCGCGATCAATTCCGGGCCGAATCCAAGCTTCAATACGATGTAGAGCACAACGACAAGATCGAGATCATCCGCGAGCACGTGCCAGTAAAAGTGCTCTTTGATGAGATCGTCAAAGGCATCGTGATCAAAAACGTGAAGACAGGCGAAGAAAAAACGATCGAATGCGCGGGGATCTTCCCTTATATCGGCTCCGATCCTTTAAGCGAAGCCGTCAAAGATCTAGGTGTAACCAATGAGCATGGCTACGTGATGGTCGACCGCGACATGGAAACGAGCGTGAAAAACTTGTACGCGGCAGGGGATATTGTCGACAAGCAGCTCAGACAAGTCGTGACCGCGACAGGCGAAGGCGCCTTAGTTGGCCAAATGGCTTTTCGAAGAGTTCGTGAATAGAAGATGAAAGAGTTCATCTTCTATTTTTTTTGGTAAAAATTCATAAAATCACATAAATTTTGGATTTTCAAGTCAGGTGCATAGGACGTTTGCTAAAAAGGGTGAAATATGTTATATTTTCTAAAATAAGAAAGGGGGGAAAGGCAAATGTGGCGTGTATATCGATGGATCCTCGCGCTTTTTTGTCTTTTTTTTAGCGCTTGCTCCTCTCAGTCTACAAAATTTCAAGAAATCGAGCCGGGTTCGATCTACAAAGGCGAGATCACGATCAACGAGCCTTCTTCTTCGAACGAAGTCGTCTTATCGAATGGCCAGATCGAGATCGACGCCTCCAACACGAGCGATGGCTATGTCATGGTCCGGACGCTCCAGCCTTTTGATGCGAAGCTGAAATGCCGCATCCAGCTTGGCACCGACCAATACACCTATACTCTCCCTTCCAATATGGAATACAGCGTTTTCCCACTGCAGATGGGAAATGGTGAATATTCGATCACGTTTTATCAAAATATACAAGACAACAAATACGCCCAGATCTATTCGGAAGATCTATCTGTTCAACAAAAACAGGAGGACCGCGTTTTTGTCTTTCCCAATCAATTCGTGTGGTATACCCACGAATATCCCGCCATTTTATTGTCGTACGATCTGTGCGATGGACTCGAGGGCGATCAAGAAAAGATCGACGCCATCTATAACTACCTCATCCAATACATGGATTACGACAACGAAAAGGCCGCCAATGTCCAGGCGGGCTATATCCCCAATCTTGAACAAGTGCTTCAAGAAAAAAAAGGGATCTGCTTCGACTATGCCGCCCTTATGGCCGCGATGCTGCGCGCCCAAAATATCCCGACCCGCCTTGTGATGGGGGATCTATCCAGCGAAGGGATCTATCATGCCTGGAACCAAGTCGAGATCGATGGCGAATGGACATGGTACGATCCGACCTATGGCAAAAACAATAAAAACAAAACCGAAGACTATATAGAAGACAGGAGGTATTGAGCATGCCAACAAAATCAAAATACACGATGAGCGCCGAACAACTCGCTATTTTATGTTCCCAATGCTCGATGATCTTACGATCGGGGATCCTCTTTTACGATGGGATCGATATTCTCGCTTCCTCGTATCGTCAAAGCGAATACGGGGCCCTGTTAGAAACGATCAACACCTACATCAAGCAAGGAAAAACGATGTATGAAGCGTTCAAAGAAACAAACGCTTTCCCCGCTTATTTTCTGCAAATGATCAAGATCGCCGAACTGACAGGCAATTTAGAAAGCGTCCTTCATCTTCTTTCCGAATACTATAAAAAAGAAGCCCGCTTGAAAGAAACGCTTCGCTCCGCTTTGACCTATCCGCTCATTCTTTTATTCATGATGGCGATCGTCATTGGCGTGATGGTCATCCAGGTGATCCCAGTCTTTATCCGCGTCTATGAAAACCTAGGGATTTCCCAAGAAGAAACGCCGATCTTGAATATCGGGATCGGGATCGGCTACGCCATCCTTGTCTTGACAGCATTGATCGGAATCGCGGCCATCCTCCTTTATATTTTATATAAACGCCATCAAGGTAAAGAGATCTTGCTCAAGGCGGCGCGCTTTATTCCGCCATTGCACCATATCTTTGAAGCCCAAGCCGCTCAGCGTTTTTCACAAGTCGTGTCGATGGCGCTAAGAAGCGGATACTCCTTAGAGGAGACGATCGAGCTTCTGCCGCGCTTTATGCCGACAGCAAGCTCTCAAAAACAAGCGAAAACGTGCTATGAGACATTTTTGAAAACCAATGATTTCGATCAAGCGATCGAAGCCTCCCATCTTTTCGCTCCCCTTCAAGAAAAAATGATCGAAGTCGGCAACGAAACAGGCCAAGTCGACCAAGTCTTTATGGAGCTTTCCGATTTGTATGAAAAGCGAGTCGATGAAGGGATCGAGCATATCGTATCGATCGTCGAGCCAACAATCGTGGCGCTGCTGACACTGATCGTTGGCGGCATCCTTCTTTCGACGATGCTGCCGCTGATCTCGCTCATGCTTTCGATGGGCTAGGAGCGAGGTATGCGTAAATTTCGTTTAGGGCTCGCGCTTTTCTCGATCATCGCGATCGCTATTTTCGCGATCGGCTTGATCAGCGCAAAGACTAGCAGCGAATCGACCAAGCTGCTTCAAGAAAGCTTGGAGGAAGCGATCGTCAACCAATACGCTTTAGAGGGCCGCTATCCGGCTAGCTTGCAGGAGCTGCTTAGCGACGAGTCGATCCATTATGATGCAGAGCGATATATCGTTCGCTACGAAGTGCTCGCAGAAAACTTGCGGCCGCGGATCATCGTGATCGAGCGAGGAGGAAATTGAAGATGAAGAAGAGAAGCTGGCAAGATTTTTTCATCTTTACGCTTTATGGCTTGTTCGTCTTGTTCTCGCTGATCCTTGTCCTTCTAGGTACACGTGTGTATGGAACGATCACCTCGCAAGACGAGGCGTCCAACAACCTGCGGACCGCCTATTTATATATTCAAAATAAATTGCGGAACGGATACGAGGATATTCAGATCGAAAATGGAGCGCTCTGCCTTCAATACGATGGATATTCGACGTATATCTACGAGATCGATGGAACGCTCTACGAATGGAGCGCTCTTTCCGAGCTGCCATTTGAAAAAAAACCGCAAGAAAAGATCGTATCGCTTCCTGGTTTTATCGTGGAAGAAGAAAATGGCCGGTTCGAGATCATTTTAAGAAATCGAGAAGGGAAAGAACAACGCTTAGTCCATCAAAGAAAGGAGTGAGATCGTGAAAAAAAATCGGAACGCGAGCTTTATGGAAATGATCATCATTCTTTTCTTTTTTGCGCTCGCTTCGGTGGTGATCGTCCAGCTCTACGCCAAGACCTTTTTGATCCATGAGAGGGCCCAAGCGAAAAGCTATGGCCAGATCTATATGGGGGAGCTGATCGAAGCGTATCGGATCGACCCACAAGAAGGGCGAGATTTTCAGGTCCGGATGGACGCCTATATGGAAGAAGATGAAGACGGAAAGTATGTTCTCGAAAAGAAGACTTCTTACGAAGAGGGCCTGCATACGATCGATCTGAGATTGTCTTTTCAAGATCAAGAATTGATCCATCTTGAAAGCAAGGTCAAAGGACAAGGAGATGGCGATGCGAAATAAAGGAATTGGAACGGCGTCTTTTGTGCTGATCGCCTTAGTGCTCGCGCTCATTTGTTTTGGAACGCTCGGGCTGTATTCGGCCAAGATGCAAGATACCCGTGTGGATCAAGCGATCGCCTCCTCTAAAGCGTATCATGAAGCGATCAGCGAGCTAGAAATCAAACGCTTGAGGATGGAGAGAGGGGAAGAGCCTTTTCAAGAGAGCGTGACGATCCCGATCGATGATAACCGCGTTCTTCAAGTCTTGCTTGTGAATGAGGCAGGAGGCGTACAAATCAAAAAGGAAACGATCGAATCTAAAGCCGATTGGATCGAAGACACCCATATTCCAGTATGGGACGGAAAGGAGAAGTAAGCATGGATATTTCAGAGATCTTGAAGGAAGCGATCCTTCAGAAAAGTTCGGATCTTTTTATCATTCCGGGCGCCACGATCCAAGTCAAATCCGAAGGGAAATTGAAACCGCTCTTTGAAAAGAAAATCATGCCCAGCGATTCTTCGATGTGGATCGACCAGATTTATAAAATAGCAGATCGCGACAAAGAAACGCTGAAAAAAAGCGGCGATGATGATTTTTCGTTCGCCATTCCTTCTCTTGGACGGTTTCGATGCAATGCCTATAAACAAAGAGGCTCTTTTGCCTGCGTCGTACGGGTCGTCCCTTTTGGCTTGCCAGATCCAAAGCATATGGAAATCTTGCCTTCGATCTTAGAGCTGGCCAACACAAAAAATGGAATGGTGCTGGTCACAGGGCCTGCGGGAAGCGGAAAGTCGACCACTTTAGCGTGCTTGATCGATCGTATCAACGAAAATAAGGGTGGGCATATCATCACTCTTGAAGATCCGATCGAATTCATCCATTCGCATAAGCGTTCTTTGATCTCGCAAAGAGAGATCTCGCTCGATACCAAGGATTATGCCGCGGCGCTAAGGGCCGCGCTTCGACAAACGCCCAATGTGATCTTGCTTGGAGAAATGCGTGATTTTGAAACGATCCAAACGGCGATCAGCGCCGCCGAGACAGGACAGCTGCTCTTGTCGAGCTTGCATACGTTAGGGGCGGCCAAGACGATCGACCGCATCATCGACGCCTTTCCGCCCAATCAGCAATCGCAGATCCGGGTACAGCTTTCGATGGTGCTCAAAGCGGTCGTCTCGCAGCAGCTCATTCCTGGAGAAGATGGCAAGCTGCATCCTGCTTTCGAGATCATGATCGTGACTCCGGCGATCGCGAATTTGATCCGGGAAGGCAAGATCTTCCAGATCAACAACGTGATCCATACTTCCAAAGAACAAGGAATGATCTCGATGGACGATTCGATCGCAGAACTGGTGCGAAATAAAATCGTCTCAAAGGAAAAGGCGCTCGGCTTTGTCCAAGATCCGATCGCCTTTCAAAGAAAGGTCCGATAAGTATGGATCAAAAGCCAAAAATATTGATCGTCGATGATTCGGCCTTCAATCAGGAGATGCTCAGCGAGATCTTGGAGGAGCAATATGAAATCATCAAAGCGGATAACGGATTCGAGGGCCTTCAAGTCGTGGAAAAAGATCCGCATGGGATTTCTTTGATCTTGCTGGATTACTATATGCCGCACATGAATGGTTTTGAGTTTTTGAAGATCATGAAACAAAGAGGTTGGCTAAGCCAGATCCCAATCATCATGATCACGGCAGAGAGCGATGGCGAGTTTATCGATCAAGCGTATGGATATGGGATTTTTGATTTTATCGTTCGCCCGTTCAATGTCTCGATCGTTCGACATCGTGTCGAAAATACGATCTTGGCGCACGCCAAACAAAAACGGCTCCAATACCTTGTCCAAAAGCAGGTTAAGGAGCAAGGCAAGCAAAGCGACATGCTCATCAACATCTTGTCGCATATTGTCGAATTTAGAAACGAGGAGAGCGGACAGCACGTCTTGAATGTGCGGCAGATCACGAAAGTCCTTTTAAAAAAGCTGACCGAGATCGATCCGCAACTCAAATTGGACAATGAGACGATCGAGCAGATCGCGCTCGCTTCTTCCTTGCACGATGTCGGAAAGATCACAGTGCCTTCCAAGATCTTAAACAAACCCTCTCGCCTCGATCCAGAAGAATTCGAGCAGATCAAGAAGCACGCCAAAAACGGATATGACATTTTGAATAAAGTGCCGAATTATCGCAACGAACCGCTTATGATCGTTTCAAAGCAGATCGCCAGATGGCACCATGAACGCTTTGATGGAAGCGGGTATCCGGATGGCCTGAAGGGAAGCGAGATCCCGATCAGCGCGCAAGTGGTCGCGATCGCGGACGTTTATGACGCGCTGACGATGGAGCGTGTCTATAAGAAAGCGTTCCCTCCGCAAAAAGCGATCGATATGATCTTGAATGGCGAATGTGGCTGCTTCAATCCGTTGCTTCTGCAAGTGCTCAAAGATCCGACGGTGCAAAAGGAGCTCAAAGAGATCGTGCAGATGGCAAAGATGGAGGTCATCAGCGATCGGCGCGAGTTCCTTGATTTATGCACCGATCCGATCTTGACGCCTTCGTTGCGGGATGATTTTGCGGCAGAAGCGCTTGATCTGATTTCGAAGCGCGATCAGATCTCGTATACGTTTTATTCAGAGAAGACTCAGGAGATCCGTTTTGAGATCTCGCTCGATCCGATGTTTTTGACGATCTCGTCTTCGATGGCGAAAAAATACGAGATCCCTTCTTCGATCCTGGATCCGCAGCACGATCCTCTTTTGCTTGAAAAGCTAGGAAAAGAAAATATAGATCGGATCCTGCACGAGATCGAATGTTCAAAAGGGAAAGAGGACGATATCGATTTTAATTTTTCGACGGAGCATGGCGGAGAGCCGCATTGGTGGCGGATCATTTTGCATCCGCTCTATCATGAAAAGGATCCAAAAGATGTGCGTGGCTATTTAGGCTTGCTTTTGGATATCCATTCTCAAAAGATGACGCACGAGATGTTGGAGCGAAGCGCTTCGATCGATGAATTGACTGGTCTTTTAAATAAGAATTATACCCAGATCCAAGTGAAAAAACGGCTCGAGGAAGCGGACGAAATGATGGAGTACGCGATTGCGATCCTTGATCTTGATTTTTTCAAAAACGCCAACGATGAATATGGACACGCCTTTGGAGACGAGGTGCTTGCTTATTTAGCCAAACGGATCCAAGGCTCGATCCGCAAGCTCGATATTGCCGGGCGGATCGGCGGCGATGAGTTTTTGATCATGCTTCAATATCCAGGGAATTTGGAGACGATCATGGACCGGATCTTCCATACGATCAGCAGTGGCTCTTATAAAGGGTTTCCGATTTCGATCAGTATGGGTGTGGCAAGTACAGAATATATCAAACGGAATTTTGACGATTTGTTCAATGTGGCGGATTTTATGCTTTATGAAGCGAAGCGGAGCGGCCGCGGTTGTCTAAAAATCTATAAAGGAGAGTAGGATGTATACATTAAAAGATTGTTTTAAGGAATTAGGAGGTTCGTACGAGGAGGTCCGAAAGCGACTTCCAAGCGATAAGATGATCGTGAAGTTTTTAAAGAAATTTATCGACGATCCTAGCTTTGCTTCATTGCAGGAAGCGATCCAAAACAAAGATCGGGAACAAGCGTTTTTGGCGGCCCACACACTGAAAGGGGTATGCCAGAATTTAGGCATGCACGATCTGTATATGCAAGCCAATCAATTATCGGATCTCTTGCGGCATGAATGGGATGAGCAGGGCGTGCTTGTTTTTGAGGAAACTGTGCCCGTGTATGAGCGGGCGATTCAAGCGATCGAGAAAATATGAATGAACAAAAGAATTTTTCATTAAAGCCGATGCTCCTTTGTTTTATTGGGTTCATCGTGTTGAGTGTAGCCATCATGACTGGCTTGATCTATGTCCTGCAGCACGATAGCGTGAAGACGATCACTGAAATCGGAAACATTTATATGGAAGGGATCAGCGATAAAAATGTCCAGCATTTCGAGACGATCGTAGAGACAAGGCTGGACCAACTCGCGGAGATCGGCTTGAATGAAGATCAAGCCGATATGATCGAGAGCGCCAAGACAAAAGGGATGAGTTCTTTGGCGATCTACGATAGTCAAGGAAATGTAGATCTTCTCTATGGCGATCCAAGCGAGCTCAACAGTAAAGCTTCTTTTTTGAAGGGGATCCAAGATGGCGAGATCGTCGTTCGCACAGGCACCTCTCAAAACGGGAGAGTGATCGCTTTTGGGATCCCGTATCGTGGAAAAGCTTTAGTGGGCGAGATTCCGGCTACCGACTTGGCGGCTCGTCTATTTAAGCCGGAAGAGAAAAGTCCGGTGGCGAGCTTGATCATTGCCAACGATGGCTCGTATGTGATCCGCGATTCGGACGACGGTTTCAATGGGTCTTATTTTGATCGTTGGAAATCCGAAGATGTCAAAGGTCTACAGCAAGCGATGGAGAAAAACGAGACGTATTCGAATGTCTGGACGGAGCATGGAGAAAGGATCCGGATCTATGCGACGCCTTTGCCGTATACAAAATCGTATTTGATCACGACGATGCCTTTTGGCGTGATCAACGATTTGATCAATGGGTTGAACATGAAGACGATCTTTTGGATCGGTCTTGGTTCTGTCTTGATCTTTGGCGTTTTATTGATCGGATTTTATCAATATTATCGGTTCTCGAAGCGTCAGATCGAGCAGCTTCGGATCTTAAATGACAAGCTTATGGTGGCTAGCAACGCCAAAAGCGAATTCTTGTCAAAAATGTCGCACGATATCCGGACGCCAATGAATGGGATCATGGGAATGACGACGATCGCATTGGCGCATGAAGAGGATAGAGATCGAGTGAAGCATTGTCTTTTGAAGATCATGCAGTCGAGTAAGCATCTTTTGAGTTTGATCAACGATGTGCTCGATATGTCGAAGATCGAAAGCGGCAAATTGACGCTGCAATATGAAGTTTTATCGCTCAAAGAGCTTGTGGGGGACATTGTGGCGATCGCTCAGCCCCAAGTTCTCGCGAAGCATCAAGATTTTGATGTGCTTTTGAGCAACGTGGAGTATGAAAACGTATATGGCGATTCTGTGCGGATGTCCCAGATCTTTATGAATTTATTATCGAACGCGATCAAATTTACGCCAGAGGGCGGACGGATCACGGTAAGCTTACGAGAAGAGGCCTTAGAGGACAAGCCTGAATTCATTCGTCTTCATATGGTCGTGGAAGATACGGGTATTGGCATGTCGAAAGAATTTATCGCCAAGATCTATGATTCTTTCACGCGCGAAAGAAGCCAGGTCGTGGATCATACAGAGGGCAGTGGTTTAGGAATGGCGATCACGAAACATATTATTGACGCGATGGGCGGACAGATCTTGATCGAAAGTGAGATCGGCTCGGGCAGCCAGTTCCATGTCATTTTGGATCTGAAGAAGGCCAGCGCACAAGGAACGGTTGTTTCTTTGCCTCCGCTCAATCTCATGGTGATCGATGATGATCCGCTCTTTCTCGAAACGGTGTCGGAATCGCTCGAACAGATGGGAATTTCTTTGGAATCCTATATCGATGTGAACAAGGCGCTGAACAAGCTCAAGGAGAAGCACTATGATGTGGTTCTTCTCGACTGGAAGATGCCATCTTGCGATGGGATCGAATTGGCGAAAAGGATCCGTGCACAGGTGGCCGAGCCGATCCCGATCATTTTGATTTCGGCTTATGATTTTTCGGAGATCCAAAGCCAAGCCAAAGAGGCGGGTATTGATGGATTTATTCAAAAGCCTCTGTTTCCTTCTTCTTTATATGAAGGGATACAGCCGTTCTTTACGCTTGAAGAAAAGGAAGTGGAAAAGAAGGAAGAGAATAGTTCTCTTGCTGGAAAGCGGATCTTGATCGCGGAAGATAACGAGCTCAATTATGAGATCGCGCACGATCTTCTCGAGGAGCGAGGTTTGCTTTTGGAGCGGGCGAAGGATGGAAAAGAGGCGCTCGATCTTTTCGAATCGAGTTCGGTCGGCTATTATGACGCGATTTTGATGGATATCCGGATGCCGAACATGGATGGTTATGAGGCGGCGAAAAGGATCCGCCATTCCAAGAGGGCGGATGCGGATGTATTGATCTTGGCGATGACGGCCGACGCGTTCAATGAAGACGCGACCCGCGCGAAAGAAGCGGGCATGAATGCCCATATTCCAAAGCCGATCGATATCGCTTTGGTGATGCAGATGTTGCGGAAATATTTGTCTGCGCCTTCCATATCTTGAATACGCTTTCATTCTGTGGTTAAATAAAAGAAAAGAATACGAATCGGAGGGATTTAGGATTATGAGATCATTGGAAGCAATTCAAAAAGCAATGGATTTCTATCATCAAATAACAGGTCTTCGCTCATATTTTGTTCAAGATATTGGCGATGTGGATAGCGCGAAGGAGAAAAACTTCTTTTGCAAGTGCATTAAAATGAGTAATAAAGCGCTCGAACATTGCGAAGCTTGCACTATAGAGAATTATACGAATGCGTTAGGAAAAAACGAGATCCAAATGTATTCATGCCACGCTGGTCTAGTGAAATGGTCGGTTCCTGTAGACTTTGAGGATGTGAAAGGCGTTATCGTCTCGGAGGGCGTCATCACTTCTCAGCAAATCGAAGACAAGGAACGCTGGATCGAGTATATCGTTGTGAAATACGATCTGCCAAAAGAGATCATGATGCAAAATTACGAGAAGATCGTGGAAATGGATGAAGAAGAAGTCAACGACAGTATTCAGCTTTTATTGGCGCTTCTTTCTTACTACAAAACGCTTTGCGAATGACCCGGAGAACGGGTCTTTTTTTTGTAACAGCGTTCCATATATTCGCTTTTTTTGATTTGGTATAATGAAAAAAAGAAAGAAGGAGGAACAGGAATGAGTAAGATCGTATTTTTGGATGTCGATGGCACATTGATCGATTATGAAGCGAAAACGCCCGCCTCCGCGAAAAAAGCGGTGGATCAAGCGCGCAAAAACGGGCATAAAGTCTATATTTGCACGGGATGCTCGAAGGCGGAGATCGAACAGCGCGATTTGCCAGAACTAGATGGAATGATCGGCGGGAATGGCGCCTATGTGGAAGATGCGGGTCAGGTCGTGATGCATCAAGGATTGAGCAAAGAAGAGGTTCAAAAGATCGTTGACTGGTGCAACGAAAGAAAACTCGGCTTTTATTTGGAAGCCAATTCAGGCATGTACGCCAACGAATATATGAAAGAGCAAGGCCCGATCGTGATGCAGAAATATGCGACCGGGAAAGGAGCGGATGAAGCAAGCGCCAAGGCGAGCGCCAACTCTTTCGTGAATGGATTCATCTTCTTGGAAAACGAAGATCTTTACCGCGAAGATGTGAACAAGATCAGCTTTATTCTTTCTTCGTATCAAGATCATCTTGACTCCAAGGAGGCGTTTCCTGAGTTGGTCGCCAATACTTGGGGCGGCAAAGGCGAGCAGGCGCTCTTTGGCGATCTAGGGCCGACAGGGATCACGAAAAAGCATGCGATCGAAGTGCTTCTCGATCATTTGAAGGCCGATCAAGCCGATACAATTTCTTTTGGGGACGCGAATATCGATCTTTCGATGTTCGAGCTTTGTCACTACAATGTGGCGATGGGCAATGGAGGAGAAGGCATCAAGGCAGCGGCTGATTATATCACAGACGATGTGAACGAGGATGGCCTCTACAACGCGTTCAAATATTTGAAGCTGATCGATTGAATGAAAAACTGGCTGAAAAAAATTTCAGCCAGTTTTTTTATCTTCTTTAACTTTTCCATAAAGGCAAAGATCATAGATCGTATCGTTTTTGAATACCGCGCTTTTTAAAACGCCTTCAAGCAAGAAACCATTTTTTTCAAGCACTCTTCTCGAGGCGATATTCGGTTCGAAAACCGATCCAGTGATTCGAATGATGTCGAGCTCTTGAAAAGCGAGTTCGCAAATTTTCTTAACGGCTTCGCTCATAATGCCTTTCCCGTATTCTTCGGGTAGCACATAGTATCCAATTTCCGCGTCTTTCCGGTTAACATCATCTTTTTTTTCGACCGAGATCGTGCCAACGATCTTGCCTTGAGCGACGATCTTTCGAAACACGCCGTTTTTATTCTCGTTTTCCTGGATCATATTGAGCCACCACTGGGCTGCGCTTTTCGTATAGGGATTTGGAAGACGATCGGATAAGTAGCTTCGATCGATCGCGTTGCATAGTTTGGTAAGAGCTTCTTCATCCTCGAAACTCCATTTTTTAAGTTCGATTTCCATCTTTCTCCTCTTTCTAGAAAAGAGCGTTTCCGCTCTTTAGTTGACGACATTGTGATGAGGCGCGTACGAATCCGTATCCAGCCCCAAGAACACATAGCCTTTGTCTTTATAATATTTAATGATTTCCGGCAGCGCTTCGACGGTCGTGTCTTTGGCATCTGTATCGTGCATCAAAATGTTGATGTATTGATCATCGCTCGCGGTGGCGTTTTCGACAAGCTGCGAAACAGGGACCCGGTTGCCGCTCGCGTCGGTCGAATCGACGTTCCAATCGAAATATTGATAGCCTTGTTCTTGGACTTTCTGGGTAAGCGTAGTCATGAGACCATCGACATAATTGGCCGAGATCATATTGCTCGAACCTCCCGGAAAACGGATCACTTTTGATTTTTTGCCCGTCACATCTTCGACCATATCCGAGATCTGCTGCAAGTCATCGAAATACGCTTCCTCGCTGCTGTACAGTTGGGAATAGTTATGTGTATACGTGTGGAGGCCGATCGTATGGCCTTCTTTAGCGGCCCGTTTCATATATTTATTGTATTCTGGGTGGTTTCCGGTCACGAAGAACGTCGCTTTCGCGTTGTATTTGTCTAAAATATCTAAGATCTTGGCGGTGTTTTCGCTTGGACCATCATCAAAAGTCAAATAGACGACTTTTTTGCCATAGGCTGGATCTTCCTTCACATTGACGATCTGTTCGTATTCTTTTTCATTGCCGGAACGATCGGAGACTTTGATCGTGATCGTCTGTTTTCCCGCTTCTTCTGAATCGAATTCTTCATCCATCGTCACAGTCGGTTCTGGATCGAAATCGTCTTTGACTTTGATCGCGGAAAGATCGAGCTCTTCACCTTGCTTGATCGTGATCTTTTGATCCGGATCGACTAAAGTTGGCGCTTTCGAATCCTCTTCCCGGATCAAAGTTCCTGTTTCTGTGGTCGTGTTTCCATCTTCATCGGTTGCCGTGACTTCGATCTTGTGTTTGCCACGCTCATCAAATGTTTTTTTATCGTATTTAAAATCAAATGTGACTTCGCTGGCGTCTTTGACCTCTTTGATGATCAATTTAGGATCCCCTTTATCCTTCATATCAACTTTGGCTTCCTGCAAAGTCAGTACAGGCGGTTTTTGGTCTTTGACATTCACGATCGCGTTGATCTTTTCGTTGCCGTAAGTATAGGTGATCGGGTATTCGCCTTTTGCGTTCGTATCGATCGTCCCCTCGATTTTTACATCATCTTTCGATCCGCCAAATACCCGTTTGATGTTGTCTTTTGGATCAAACTTTTCTTTGTATTCCACTACGATATCTCGAGCTTTGAGCTGCAGTGGATTGAGCTTCAAATAGACAAAATAAATCGCTGCGATTAGGACGAGCGGAACGAGCAAAACAGCGAGCAAACGACCTAAATGAAACCTTCTTCTTTTTCTTTTTGCCATTTTTGCTTCCTCTCTATCGCTTCCTTTTTATTATATAACGAATCGACAAAAAGAATGAACTGGCTCCTATAAAAAAATAAGAAAAAAAACAAAAGGTTTTGTTATAATTGGAAAGGGAGAAGATTCCAAACTTAAAAAAGTAAAAAATCATCAAGAAAACATAGAAAGGAGGCTCGATATGAAACTGATCTTAGCAATTTTATCCAATGAAGACAGCTCCACCGCATCTAGAGCCCTAACCGAAAAGAAATTTCAAGTCACAAAGCTGAACACGACAGGCGGCTTTTTACGGGCAGGCAACACAACACTGATGATCGGCTGCGAAGACGAGGACGTGCAGGAAGCGATCGAATTGATCAAGGAAAGCTCGCGTAAACGTTCGGAACTCATTCCAAGCTCGGCAGGTTATGATATGGGACGCTATATGTCTTTTCCGATCGAAGTGCAAGTAGGAGGCGCGACGATCTTCGTGCTCGATGTGGAACAATTTTTAAAAATTTGAGAAAGGATATAGAAAGATGAAGATTCTCGTTGTAGGAAAGGGAGGAAGAGAGCACGCTCTTGCGTTGGCGGCTAGCCGCTCTTCTTTGTGCGATACATTATATATGGCTCCAGGAAATCCTGGAATGCGTGAATTGGGCGAGTGTGTGCCGATCCAAGACGACAAGATCGATGAGCTTGTCGCTTTCGCGAAAGAAAACGATATCGATCTTACGATTGTCGGACCAGAATCCGCTTTAGCTTTAGGCATCCAAGATGCCTTCTTTAAAGAAGGATTGAAGATCTTCGCGCCAAGTCAGGCGGCCGCCCAAGTGGAATCCAGCAAAGATTTCGCGAAGACAATCATGAAAAAGTACGGGATCCCGACAGCCGACTATCAAACGTTCGATACGTATGAGCAAGCGCTCGCTTATGTTCATCAAAAAGGCGTGCCGATCGTGATCAAGGAAAATGGTCTGAAGGCCGGAAAAGGGGTCACGATCGCCAATACGATCGAAGAAGCCGACCAAGCGCTCCAGATCGCCTTTTCGATCCCTGAAAACAAAGTGGTAATCGAAGACTATTTGGAAGGCTTTGAATATTCTTTGATCGCTCTTGTGTGCGGCGATCTGGTCATTCCTCTTGAAGTCGCCCAAGACCATAAACGAGTGGGCGATAACGATACAGGGCCAAATACTGGGGGCATGGGTTCCTATTCACCTGTCAAGAAGATCACTCCAGAAATCATTGAAGAGACAATGGAGAAAGTCATGCGGCCAATGGCAAAAGCGATGGTGCAAGAAGGGGTCCCATTCACTGGCTTTTTGTATGGCGGGCTCATGCTGACCGACGATGGGATCAAAGTCATCGAATTCAACGCTCGATTTGGCGACCCAGAAGCGGAAGTTATCCTTTCCCGCTTAGAATCGGATTTTATCCAAGCCATATTGGATGTGATGGAACAAAAAGAGATCGAGCTGAAGTGGAACGATCAAGTGGCGCATGGGGTCGTGCTCGCAAGCACCAACTATCCAGCCTCCTCCACGAAAGGAGCCAAGATCACAGGATATGATCAAGTGGATGGCTTGCTTTATCATATGGGCACGAAAGAAGAGAGCGGCGATCTGCTTACAGATGGAGGACGCGTCCTCATGCTCGTTTCTTTGGCAGACACTTTGGAAGAAGCATATCAAAAAACATACAGCGAGATCGAGAAGATCCACTGCGATCATTTGTTTTATCGAAACGATATTGGAAGAAAGGATATGGAGTGAGTATGGCTAAAACTGATTTAGAGATCGCGCAAGAATGCGTGCTTGAACCGATCGAGACTGTCGCCGCAAAAGTCGATATTCCTAATGATGCCCTCGAGCATTATGGAAAGTACAAGGCGAAGCTCGCCTTTGATTTGATCAAGGAGCTGGAAAAAAATAAAGAAGGGAAATTGATCCTGGTCACAGCGATCAATCCGACAAAAGCGGGCGAAGGAAAATCGACGACCACAGTAGGGCTTGGAGACGCCTTGAACCGCATTGGCAAAAAGACGATGATGGCTTTGCGCGAACCTTCTTTAGGACCTGTCTTTGGCTTAAAGGGAGGCGCTGCAGGAGGCGGCTATGCTCAAGTCGTGCCAATGGAAGACATCAACTTGCATTTTACAGGGGATATGCATGCCATTACGACGTGCAACAACTTAGTGAGCGCGATCCTCGACAACCATATTTATCAAGGGAACGCTTTGAATATCGATCCTGCCTCGATCACCTTCAAGCGCTGCTTGGATATGAACGAGCGCGAGCTCCGTCAAATCGACATCGGGCTTGGCGCGAAAGTCAATGGCGTCAAACGAGAAGATGGTTTCAATATCACGGTGGCTAGCGAGATCATGGCTTCTTTATGCTTGGCTAGCGACTTGATGGATCTGAAAGAACGTTTTGGAAAGATCCTTGTCGCCTACACGTACGATCAAAAACCTGTCTTTGTCAGAGATCTAGGCATCGAAGGAGCGATGGCGATGGTGATGAAAGATGCGATCTTGCCAAATCTCGTTCAGACGCTCGAACACAATCCGGTCTTGATCCATGGCGGACCGTTTGCCAATATCGCGCACGGATGCAATTCGGTGATCGCGACCAAGACGGCGCTTCGCTTAGCCGATTATGTAGTGACCGAAGCGGGATTTGGAGCGGATCTAGGGGCTGAAAAATTTTTGGATATCAAATGCCGGCTGGCCGATCTGCATCCTAACGCGGTCGTGATCGTGGCGACGATCCGTGCCCTCAAACAACATGGCGGTGTCGCTTATGAAGATCTGAAAGAGGAAAATGTGGAAGCGATGCTCAAAGGCTGCGAAAACTTAGCGAAGCATATCGATACGATCCAGCAATTTGGCCTTCCATATATCGTGGCGATCAACGAGTTTGTCAGCGACACGCCAGAAGAAGTCAAAGCGCTGCAGGAATGGTGCCAAGCCAATGGACATCCGATGGCTCTTTCGCAAGTGTGGGCGAAAGGTGGAGAAGGCGCGATCGATCTAGCGAATCAAGTCGTGCAGCTTTGCGAGCAGGAAAACGATTTTGCGCCATTGTATGATGTGAACGATTCGATCGAATCGAAGATCGAGTCGATCGCTCGAAAAGTGTATGGCGCTAAAGGCGTGGAATTCACGCCAGAAGCGAAAGAGCAGATCGAACGCTTCAATGAGCTAGGCTGGAACGATTTGCCGATCTGTATGGCCAAGACGCAAATGTCGTTGAGCGATGATGGCAAAGTGATGGGTCGGCCGACGGATTTTACGATTACGGTCCGAGAGCTTCGTCCTTCTTTAGGGGCTGGATTTATCGTGGCGCTGACAGGAAAAGTGCTGACGATGCCAGGTCTTCCTAAACATCCAAGCGCTTTAGATATGGATATTGACGCGAACGGAAAGATCACGGGATTATTCTGATGCGTAAAGAGCGATCTCCTTTTCATAAGGGAATCGCTCTTTTTTGCGTGAGGCATACAATGAGATTTTTTAATAGAGCTATGATACTGTAAAACTACCTTAAGGTAGAGAAGCTTCTAATCAAAGAAGCAGAGGTTATAGTATGACAGAAAAATTTTATGAATTTTTTAATTCTGGATTCGGGACGGCGCTCAAAGCGATTCTTGTCCTGATCTTAGCTTTTGTGGTGGCAGCCATCGCGAAATCGCTCATCGAAAAGCTATTGAAACATACGAAGCTTGCTGACTTAAAACGTACAGATAAAAATGGCCAAGAAAATACAGGCATGAAAACAATTGAGCTCATCGGCAAACTCGTACAATTGATCGTCTTTTTATTGTTCGTGCCAGGCATCTTCGAGATCTTAGGCATGACACAAGTGACAGCGCCGATCTTAGCGTTGCTGAATACCGTATGGGGTTATGTTCCAAACATCTTGTTTGCGATCATCATCCTTTGGATCGGATTCTATATTGCCAAGCTCGTTCGTGAACTGCTCGTGCCGATCTTGAACAAGCTCGAAGTCAATCGGCTTCAAAAGATCGCGGGTATCCAAGTCAACGAGCAAGGAGAACTTTCCAATACGCTTGCGTATATCGTTTACGTTTTGATCTTGATCCCAGTGATCATTTCCGCTTTATCGGTATTGAACATCCGCGCCATTTCGGATCCAGCGATCGCTATGCTTTCGACTGTATTCAACTATATTCCAAGTATTTTGGCAGCCTTGATCATTATCGTGATCGGATGGATCTTAGCGAAATTTATTGGCAATATCATCACGCGTTTGATCGAGTCCTCTGGACTTGACGCGAAACTGGCTGAATTGACAGGAACGAAAAATCCAACATTCTCTTTATCGAATGTGACAGGAAAAACGGTCGAAGTTATTTTGGTGATCTTCTTCATTGTTGAAAGTTTCGCGACGTTGCATCTTGGCGTGTTGACAAGCATCGGAACTTCGATCATCGCTTACATGCCTTATGCGTTGGCGGCTTTTATCATTTTTGCGATCTGCGTTTTGATTGGCAGCATCGTCTCGAATGTATTCAAAAAGAATGGCCATCCAGCGGTTGGTTCGATGTTCAAGTATTTGATCTATGTCATTGGTGGATTCATGATCCTCAACCAATTAGGTATCGCTCGCACATTAGTGGATAGCACGTTCATCTTGATCGTCGCCGCTTTGGCTGTCGCTTTCGCGATCGCTTTTGGAGTTGGCGGAAGAGATTTTGCGAAATCGGTATTAGCCGAGCTTCAAGTCAAGATCAAAAAAGAAGAGCTAAAAGCGCCAAAACCAGAAACAATGGATTCAACAACAGTAGAAGGCAAATCAAAAAAATAGAGAAAGAAGTCTTGGCTTAGGTCAAGGCTTTTTTTTTGCGCGCGATTTGCGCATAAATTTGCGCGAAAATTTTTTCGCGCATGCTCAAAAAGTTTATAATAGGCCTAGGAGAATATTATGAAAGAAAATAAGAATCTTGAATGGA
Source organism: Dubosiella newyorkensis (assembly GCF_001945605.1). GTDB lineage: Bacteria > Bacillota_I > Bacilli_A > Erysipelotrichales > Erysipelotrichaceae > Dubosiella > Dubosiella newyorkensis. The sequence continues at coordinate 84,085 of NZ_MPKA01000067.1, read as the reverse complement.
AAGAAAAAATGACACCCCAATACTTGAAAACTGTGAGTGCCTTTTCGAATTATGAAGGAGGGATTATTGTTTTTGGGATGAATGATCAAGGAAAGGTCGTTCCGATTTCGAATCCAGAAGAATTATGCTTGAATATTGAGAATCAAATCAATGATAATATTCATCCACAACCTGAATATTCGCTTGAAGTCTTGGAAAATGCAACAATTGAACTACATGTTCAAAAGGGAGAACATACGCCTTATCGATATAAAGGAAAAGCGTATAAACGAAATGACACTGCCACAATAGAAGTAGATGATCTAGAGCTATCTAGATTGATCTTGGAAGGAAAGAATTTAGAGTTTGAAGAACTACCCTCGCAAAAAGAAGATCTTACTTTTTCAACGTTGGCGGAATATTTGCGACAAACGTTAGGAATTCAAGAAATGAATGAAAATGTATTAAAATCTCTGGAATTATATGACAAACATCAAAAGTACAATCTTGCGGCAGAAATATTAGCAGATCGCAATACTTTTCCAGGAATCGATGTGGCTGTATTTGGAAAGGATGAAAATATCATTTGGAAAAGAGTTTCTTTTGTGAATCAATCGATTTTGCTTCAATATGATCAAGTCGCACAAATATATAAAGAACAATATCAATATGAAACCATTACTGGATTCGAACGGGAAAAAATAGAATTAGTTCCTGAAGTCGCTTTTCGCGAAGCCATTGCGAATGCCCTGATCCATCGTGTATGGGATTCAAAAAGAAACATTCAAGTTTCAATGTTTGAAGATCGAATCGAAATACTTTCACCAGGAGGACTTCCTTCCGAAATCACGAAAGAGGAGTTTTTAGGAAAACATGGATCAGTATTGAGAAATCGAATTCTTGGAAATATATTTTTCCGTTTAAAGTTAGTAGAAATTTTCGGGACCGGTATTTATCGAATCCGACAAGCGTATGAAAATAGCATCACTCAACCGACATTTCTAATCAGTGAACACTCGATCTTGATTGCTCTTCCTTTATTCAAAGATCATATCGAATTAAGTGAAGATGAAAGCATAATTTGTGAACAACTGAGTCCAACGCGCATTCACACAATGTCCCAAATCATGAAGATTTCACCGTTCAGCCGGACCAAAACTAGAACAATCTTAAATCACTTGATTGAAAAGAATATCGTCGAGAAAACAGGTGTTGGAAGAAGCACAGGTTACTTATTATCAAAAAGCATTTAACAGAGGAGATCTGAATCAGTTCTCTTCTGTTTTGTATAGATTCTCTAAAAGCATTACAAGCTCAATTTAGGAATGCCTTCGTTATAATGAAAATACTCAATGAAAGGAAGTGCGTCTATGCGTTCTGAAAAAATAAATTGGAAGCTGCTTTTAAGCATTACAGCTCTTGTGATTCTCGTTTTGCGGCTTGATCAAGTTCTTGCTCTTTTAAAAACATTTTGGGGAGCGATCTCAAGTTTAGTCTTTGGCGCGATGCTCGCGTTCGTGATCAATTTGATCATGCGCCCGATCGAGGATTTTCTTTCCAAGTCGCACTCGAAATTCATCCTCAAAAGCAAACGGGCTCTCGCCTTGCTTTTGTCGCTGGTCATCGTGATCTTGTTGTTGGCGGCTCTTGTTTGGCTTGTCGTCCCTTCCTTGATCGAAGCAGGCGAAGTCATGGTCAAAGTGCTTCCTGGCTATTTTTCAGAAACAGAGACGTTCTTTAAAAAGCTGTTTGCCGACAATCCGCAAATCGTCGCTTATATCGAAACGATGGATATCGACTGGGAACAAGTCGTCAAGAATTTCGTTCATTTCACGACAACAGGGGTATCGAACATGCTCGGAAGTGCTGTAGGCATGGTTGGAACCGTTGTGACAAGCATTGTCAATTTGATCATCGTCATCATTTTCGCGATCTATGTGCTGCTCGATAAACAACGATTTGTCCGTTTATATCATCGCGCATGTAATTTGTGGCTCAAGCCGGAAACAGAACAAAAGATCACTCGCGCCCTCTATATCATTTATGATTCTTTTTCGTCCTTTATTTGCGGACAATGTTTAGAAGCGCTGATTTTAGGTTCGACGTGCGCGTTAGGCATGTTTATTCTCAAGCTTCCGTATCCGCTCATGATCGGCACGCTGGTCGGAGTGATCAATATCATTCCGATGATTGGTGCCTATATTGGTGGGGCGATCGGAATGTTCATGGTTTTCACTGTGTCGCCTTGGCTTTCGGTCGTGTTCTTGATCTATTTGTGCATTTTGCAGCAATTCGAAAGCAATATCATTTATCCACGGGTCGTAGGCAGCCAAGTTGGGCTTCCTGGCATTTATGTCATGATCACCGTGGTCGTGGGTGGTTCCTTAGCGGGCGTGCCTGGTATGTTTTTAGGCATTCCGATCATGGCAAGCATCTACAAGCTCGCGCGGATCCACTTTGAAAACGAAGAAAAGAAAAAGGAAGAGAAGGATCATGAAAAAGAGGTTTACGAATAAGCGCGACGAGATCCATAAGATCTTAGAACGTTGCCAGATCTTGCATATGGGACTTCAAGATGAATCGGGATATTTTATCCAGCCCGTTTCTTATGGATTCATCGATCGCAATGAAGAGATCACGCTCTTTTTCTGCAGCAAAAAAGAAGGTCGTAAAATGGAAGTGTTCAAGTACGAGCTGGAAGTCAGCATCCTTATCGATCGTCTTTGCGGCTATCGGATCGATGATCGGCACTATACTCCATGTTTCGAGTCGTTGCGAGCGATCGGCCGCGTCCAAGAAGTTTCTGGCAAAGAAAAAGAACAAGCGCTTTTCGCGCTCTTAGAGCATTGCGGCTTTCAAAAAGAAGAAATCGAGTTCGATCACATATTGAGCGATCCTTCTTTAGGGTTTTATAAAATCGACCTTCGAGATGTGGTCACAAAAAAGGTCCTTTGAGGTATAATAAAGCCATTGATTGAAGGAGGACGTGAGTCGTGTTTGATGAAATCCATGAAGAGTGCGGCGTCTTTGGCGCCTATCGTCTGCCACAAGCTTCCCTTATAACGTATTATGGACTGCATACTTTGCAGCATCGTGGTCAAGAAGCGAGCGGGATCGCCGTGATGGATCAAGGAAAGATCTCGATCCAAAAAGGAAAAGGATTAACGATCGATCTCTTTACAAAGGAGAGTCTTAAAAAGCTGAAGGGCGAAACAGCGGTCGGACATGTTCGGTATTCGACAGCCGGAGGGCAAGAAAACGCGAATATCCAGCCGATCGTCGCGCGCGGATTGAAAGAGCAAGTCGCTGTCGTGCACAATGGACAGATCGTCAACGAGAAAGAGCTTCGCGTCGAATTAGAAAAAGAAGGATGCATCTTTCAAGGCACGAGCGATAGCGAGATCATCCTTCACAATATTCAAAAAGAAAAAGGCAGCCTCTATGAGCGGGTAAAGAAGACAGCGGCCAAGCTTGTGGGCGCGTTTTCTTTGATCGTGATGGGCGAAGATGAATTGATCGCGGTCCGGGACCAAAAAGGACTTCGTCCGCTTTCCTTTTCAAAAATGGAAGATGGCTATGTGATCGCTTCGGAAACGTGCGCTCTCGATATTCTTGGCTTGTACGAGCATACAGAGATCTTGCCTGGCGAGATCGTCCGCTTTTATAAGGGAATCGTTTCGAGAGAACGATACGCCCTTCCTTCGTTCCAATATATGTGCGCGATGGAATATATTTATTTTGCGCGTCCAGACAGCGACATCGAATCGATCAACGTCCACGCCTTTCGAAAAGAGACAGGACGGTTGTTGGCCAAGAACGATTGGATCGAGGCCGACCTTGTCGTCGGGGTCCCAGATTCTTCGCTTTCGGCAGCGATCGGATATGCTGAATGTGCGGGGATCGAATTGGAGCAAGGGCTTGTTAAAAATCGGTTCGTGACCCGAACTTTTATTCAACCGACCCAAGCGTTGCGTGATCGGGGCGTGCGTATGAAACTTTCTCCGATCAAAGATGTGATCGAGGGCAAACGCGTCGTCATGATCGATGATTCGATCGTTCGGGGCACGACTTCACGCAGGATCGTTCGACTGCTCAAAGAAGCGGGCGCCAAAGAAGTGCATGTGCGAATCGCTTCGCCGATCATCACTTCCCCTTGTTTTTATGGGGTGGATACGAGCACGAAAGAGGAGCTGATCGGAGCGCGCATGAGCGAGGAGCAGATCAAAGACTATATTGAGGCGGACTCTTTGAAGTTCATGTCTGTCGAGGAGCTCAAGGAAGCAGCTGGCCACGTTGGCTTATGTACCGCTTGTTTTGATGGAGCGTATTGCACGCCTCTCTTTTCATATCAAGAGAAGTTAGAGAATTGAGCGTATGAATAGCGCTTTGTTTTAGAAATGATTAAGATGGACATAGATGGAGGATATGTATATGGTAAAATATGTTGAAAGTATAGATCAGTTTAAAGAATATGTTGGAAAAGGCAATGTGCTTGTCGATTTCTTCGCAGAATGGTGCGGACCTTGTAAAATGTTGACACCCGTTCTTGAATCGGTATCTAAAAAAGTAGAAGGAAAAGTAGAGATCGTTAAATGCGATATTGATAAATTCCCAGATATCGCCAGCGCCTTCAAAGTCATGAGCGTTCCTACTTTGATTTACTTCAAAGATGGAAAAGGTGTTACCGCAATGTCCGGTTACTTGCCAGAACCACAATTGATGGCTTGGCTCGACGAAGCTGAAAAAAAGGCAGCCTAAATTTAAAGAGATGAGGAGTTTGAAAAAACTCCTTTTTTTTGACCAAAAAGGCACATTCAACGACTATCTTTTCCACTTTTCGTAGAAATCGAAGAAAATTCGGTATCATATCAGTTGCATTCAGACTTTCTCTTTTTTGGTACACCAAGAATTCCCATTGTATGTCCAGATCGATGAGGGAGCCGGATGCAGAGCCCGTTGGGCTCTTTTTTAGTTATCTGGCTAAAGGAAGTCAGAGTCAAAAAAAGAATCGTGAGAATTCTCACGATAAATCTCACGATTAGGTTAAAATTTCTCACGATTATCAGGATCCGACTAAACCAAAGAAACAAAAAAGAAGATTCTCTATGCTCCAAAGAGAATCTTCTCGAGTCTAAAAACGCTTCGTTTAATCTTCTTGAATTTGATAAAGTTTTGAATATTTATCTTTTAAATAGTTCACATAATAGTGCGGATCAAATGGCTCGCCTGAAACGAGTTCAACGATCTCCGCCATCGTTTTTGAACCCGCATAATGGTGCACGTTGTCTTTGAGCCAATTCGTGATCACTTCCATCTTTCCTTCTTTGAGCACTTGTTCGACATCGATTTGTTTTTGCATCGCCGCAAAGATCTGGGCCGCGTAAGCGCTGCCTAAAGCATACGTCGGAAAATAGCCTAAATACCCATTGGACCAATGCACATCTTGTAAGACGCCTTCCGCATCCGTTTTAGGACGAACGCCCAAATATTTTTCATAAAGATCAGCCCATTGTTCAGGAAGCGTATCATAATCCATTTCGCCATTCGCGATCTTTTTTTCAAGTTCATAACGAATCAAGATATGGAGCGGATACGTGAGCTCGTCCGCTTCAGTCCTAATGAGATCAGGCTTGCTGAGATTGATCATATCGACCAATTCATCGACCGAGACGTTTTCAAATTCCGGGAACTGCTCGACAAGCGCAGGATAATTCGCTTCCCAAAACGCCTTGGAACGCCCAATATGGTTCTCTAAAAAGCGTGACTGCGACTCGTGGGCAGCCGAGCCGACACCATGATTGAGCATCGTTCCTTCAAAAGCTTCATTCATCTGAAGACCATATAAGGCATGACCATATTCATGCACAGTCGAGAGGATGGCACTCAAAAAACGATTTGGATAATAATGCGTCGTGATCCGCATATCGTTATGAGAAAGGAAGTTCGTGAAAGGATGCTCCGTCGTTCCTAAGCTGACCCGGTCTGGATCGACTTGTAAGTAGTCCATGATCGTATTCATGAATTTTTCTTGCCGTTCGATCGCGAATTCTTCACGCAACGCCTGATCATCGATCTTTTTTCCGCTTTTTTGGATCTTTTGAATCAAAGGCGGAAGCTCTTCTTTGATGACTTGAAAGAAAGCATCGTATTTTTCTTCATTCATTTCTGGCTCGTAAGCGTCGAGGAACACATCATAAATATTGTTGCCCGTGAACTTAGGAGAATGCTTTTGATAAGCGATCGATTTTTCCATCAAATCTTTCAAATAAGGCTTGAACGCCGCATAGTCGCTGTTTTCTTTGGCTTGATGCCATTGGTATTCAGCTTCGTTGCGAGCTTTCGTGAGCGCCTCGAATTCTTCGATCGAAGCGTTTTGCGATAAAGCGAGCTCGTCGAGACGCATCTTGACTTCTTTTTGTTCGAGAGATCCTTCTGGCAGCGTTTGATAATACGCTTTGATCTTTTCCACTGTTTCGGGATCGTTCTCGACTTTAAAAGCGAGTTTGCTCAAAGTGGCCATTTTAGCGCTCGAATTCGGAATGCCCCCTTTAGGCGCTACAGTCCACTGGTCAGTATACATGGTGGCGCTCGCAAGATCATAGGCGGCGAGCACATCTAAATACTCTTGATAAAAAGGTTCAAATTGTAGCTTCATAACTTTCCTCCATTACAACTATTTTACCGTATTCGGATAGGCAATCAAAATGGCAATTCTTTCGATTTCGGCCTATAATCGTTTTATGGAACCTCAAAAAATAAAATCGCTTGTCGAAAAACAAAAAGCGATGTTCAATACCCATCGAACATTGTCGCTTGCTTTTCGCAAAGAAAAACTCAAACAACTGAAAAAAGAAATCCAGCGTCAACAAAAACAAGTAGAAGAAGCGCTATGGCTCGATTTAGGAAAAGAGAAGATGGAAGCCTATATGTGCGAGATCGGCCTCGTCTATGAGTCGATCGATTTTATGCTCAAGCACTTGGATCGTTTAGCCAAGCCCAAAAGAGTGCCTACGCCTTTGTTCCTTTTTCCGTCCTGTTCGAAGATCATCTCGATCCCTTATGGCTGCGTCTTGATTGTTTCTCCATGGAATTATCCGTTTCTTTTGTCGATGCAGCCTATGATCGAAGCCTTAGTAGCCGGCAATACCGTGATCTTGAAGCCAAGCAACTATTCAGCCCATACAAGCCGCGTGATCGAAGAAATCGTGCATCAAGTTTTTCCCGCTTCCTATGTCGAAGTCGTGCAAGGCGGACGTCAAGAAAACCAAGCGCTCTTTCACCAAAATGTAGATTCGATCTTTTTTACAGGATCGCCCAAAGTAGGACAGGAGGTCATGAAGGCAGCCAGCGAACATTTAGTGCCCATCACTTTAGAGCTCGGAGGCAAGTCGCCATGCATCGTCGACCAAGAAGTCAATTTAGTCTTGGCGGCCAAAAAGATCGTCTTTGGCAAGTTTTTGAACGCGGGGCAGACATGTGTGGCGGTTGATCATGTCTATGTGCATCGCTCCCAAAAAAGAGCGCTTCTTCAGCAGATCGAACACCAGATCCGCCTTCAATATCCAAACTTGAAAGCGATGGGGAAGATCATCGACCAAAAACACTTTGAAAGAGTACGCAGCCTGCTTGCCGATGGAGAAATCGTCTATGGAGGCGAATACGATGAAGACAGCCTGCAGATCGCGCCTACTCTAATAGAAAATGTCAAAAAAGATAGCGCCCTCGATCTAGAGGAGATCTTTGGACCGCTCTTGCCAATTTATGAATATGAAGATTTCGATGATTTGCTCAATACGTTGGCCAACAAGCCGCACCCATTAGCCGCCTATTTGTTCTCCAAAAACAAAGCGCATATTCAACAATTCGAGAATACGTTTCCATGCGGAGGAAGCTGTGTGAACAACACGATCCTTCATCTGGCGAATATCCATTTGCCTTTTGGCGGTTTACAAAGTTCGGGCTTGGGCCATTACCATGGAAAATATGGCTTTGAGCGGTTCAGTCATCAAAAGAGCGTGCTCCGCTCTTCTTCGCTTCTCGATCTTCCGATCCCGTATCGGCCATATACAAAAGGAAAAGAAGCTATCATCCAATTGTTTTTAAAATAAAGGAGGAAATACAATGAATGCGATTTTTGAAAGGACAAGCGTTCGCCAATATACAGACGAGACTCTATCCAAAGAGCAGATCGAACAGATCGTAAAGGCGGGCTTTTGCGCGCCTAGCGCCGTCAACGCGCAACCTTGGGAAGTGATCGTTGTCACGGATCCAAAAGAGCTGGAAGAACTTTCGCATTTTTCGCCATACGCCATGTGTTTAAAAGAAGCGAAGCTTGGCGTTGTCTTGTTGGCGAACCGCGACCATCAATTCGGGGACGCCTATGATGTGATGGACCTTTCTGCGATGAGCGAGAACATGCTTGTAGAGGCGCGCTCTTTAGGATTAGGCGACGTTTGGCTTGGTGGCTATCCAGAACAAGAGCGGGTCGAGTTCTTGAAAACATTCTTCAAGCTGCCAGAAAACATCGTTCCTTATTGGGTGCTCTCTTTTGGTCATCCGCTTCATGAACTAAAGCCAAAAGATAAATGGGATCCTAAAAAAGTCCACTACAATACGTATTAGAACTTTCTTGACTTCTCCTTTTCCTATGCTAAGATAGACAAGTCCGATTTCGGATTAAGGGGAGATTTTTTATGAAAAAGGATACAACGGTCCGTCTCCAAACGCAGACGGCCTTTTTTAAAGAGATGGATTATTTTGTCCATAAAGAAGCGAAGTCGCTCGGTCTTTCAGACAGCGCTTATGGGATCTTGGCGGCGATCGGCAAAGCAGAAGGGAGCCTTGCCCAAAAGGAGCTGGCGGACGCTTGTTTTTTGAGCAAGCAGACGATCAATTCAGCCATTAAATCGCTAGAAAAAAGAGGATTGATCGAACTCAAAAAAGGAAAAGGCGGTATTTCGATGAACGAGAAAGGAAGCCAATACTATCATGAGCATATTTTGCCTTTTGTCGAGCTCGAAAAGAAGGTGCTCGAAAAAATGGGAGAAGAAGCAGCCTTGTTTTTGTCGTTGTCAAAACGATATACAGATTTGTATAAAGAACATTTAGAGGAGGTGCTCATTTGATACAATTGAGTGATCATTTTACTTATAAAAAATTACTTTCGTTTACGATCCCTTCGATCGTGATGGTAATCTTCACCTCTTTATACACGATCGTGGACGGGATCTTTGTTTCCAATGTCGCGGGAAATGACGCGTTCGCAGCCTTGAATTTGATTTGGCCGATCATCGCGATCATGGGGGCGGTCGGCTTTATGATCGGAATGGGCGGAAGCGCGCTGATCGCCAAGACGCTTGGCGAAGGGGAACACACCAAAGCGAACGAAATCTTTTCAATGCTGATCTACGTGCTGATGGGAATCGGAGCGCTCTTGTCCGTGATCGGCATCTTTTTTATGGAAGATTTTGCGCGCCTTTTAGGAGCGAGCGAAGAACTCGTCCCATACTGCGTGATCTATGGACGGACACTTTCGATCTTTATGGTCGGCTATTTTCTTCAAAATGCATCACAGTCGTTTCTAGTGACCGCAGAGAGGCCAAAACTTTCTTTGGCGCTGACACTGGCGGCCGGTTTTACGAACATCGTTTTAGATTATTTGTTCATTTCGGTATTTCGATGGGGAATACTCGGAGCGGCGCTTGCGACCGGATTGAGCTGGCTCGTTGGTGGGATCATCCCGTTCTTCTATTTTTTGTTTCCAAATCCAACGCCACTCGCCTTAGGAAAGACGCGCTTAGATCTTAGAGCGCTTGGCCAAGCTTGTTTCAATGGTTCTTCGGAAATGATTTCGAATTTGAGCATGAGCGTGATCAATGTGCTCTATAACTTAGAGCTGATGAAGATGATCGGCTCGGATGGCGTGGTCGCCTATGGGATCATTCAATATATCGCCTTCGTGTTTGTCGGAGCCTATCTTGGCTACGCCTTCGGGATCACGCCTGTACTAGGCTATCAATATGGCGCCAACAACCATAAAGAATTGAAAAATTTATTGAAAAAGTCGCTGATCTTGATCGCGATCGCAGCTGTCGTGCTGACGATCTTGGCCGAGATGATGGCGAATTTGCTCGCTTCGATCTTCGTTTCGTATTCGATTGAGCTGATGACTTTGACAAGTCACGCGATCAGGATCTATTCGTTATCATTCTTAGTGGCGGGCTTCAATATTTTCGCGAGCTCTTTTTTCACAGCACTCAATAATGGCTTTATTTCGGGCCTTCTTTCGTTTGTGAGAACGTTTGTCTTCCAGGTCGTTTCGATCATCGTCATGCCGCTTCTTTTTGGATTGGATGGCATTTGGGCGGCAATCTCAGTGGCTGAAGTGGGCGCCTTGTTTGTTTCGGCTTTCTTCTTGAAAGAAGAAAAAAAGAAATATGGATATTAATAATAGAAGCTCTTCCTAAGGCGGAGCTTTTTTTGTAGATCATTCCAATAGAATAAAAGCGAGATCCATGTTAATACCAAGAATGACAATAGAAAGGATAGACCTATGAAGCGACAAGTAAAAAACAATGTTTACTGGATCGGCTATATTGACTGGGAGCTAAAGCATTTTCATGGCGACGATTATTCTGTGGAGCATGGATCCAGTCAAAACGCCTATTTGATCCAAGAAGAAAAAACAGTATTGATCGATACGGTATGGATCCCGCATCGCTTTGATTTTATTGAAAACTTAGAACAAGAAATCGATCTGCATTCTATCGATTATATCATCGCCAACCATGGAGAATGCGATCATTCAGGCGCGCTGAGCGATCTGATGGAAAAAATCCCTGACACGCCGATTTATTGTACGAAGAACGCTGTCAAGAGTCTTGAAGGACAATACGGCAAAAAAGGATGGAATTTTCATGTAGTGAAAACAGGAGATACGCTGGAGATCGGCAATGGGAAAAAATTGATCTTTATTGAAATGCCGATGCTTCATTGGCCAGATTCTATGGCGACCTACTTAACAGAAGACAATATCTTGTTTTCAAACGACGCGTTTGGACAACATTATGCGATCGAAGAACTCTTTAACGACAAAGCCGATCGATGCGTGATGATGAAAGAAGCGATGAAATATTATGCGAATATTTTAAACCCATACGCGCCAATGCTTATCCGCAAACTGAAAGAAATTGAATCGTTCCATTTGCCGATCGATATGATTTGTCCAAGCCATGGCGCGATCTGGCGTAAAGAGCCATCCCAAATCATTGAAAAATACGCAGAATGGGCTAATGCCTATCAAGAAGATCAAGTGACGATCGTCTACGACACGATGTGGAACGGCACCGAAAAGATCGCGCATAAAATTGCAGAAGAAATTGCCCATCAATCGCCAAATACAATCGTAAAAGTATTCAATATCGCGAAGACCGATAAAAACGATATCATGACAGAAATCTTAAAATCGAAAGCGATCGCGCTAGGATCGCCGACCGTAGGCAACGATATTCTATCCAGCGTAGCTGGATGGCTTGCTTTCTTAAAACAGCTCAAGTTCAAAGGCAAGAAAGCAGGCGCATTTGGAACGTGGGGATGGAGCGGAGAGAGCGTGCCCCATTTAAAAAAATACTTGACCGAGGCTGGCTTTCATGTGATCGATGAAGAAGTCAAAGTTAATTGGACGATGCAAGAAGACGATCTAGCACAGGTCCCTGCGTTTGTAGGATCTTTGCTGAAATGAGCAGAAAAGAGCATATATTGCTCTTTTTTTATTGTTTTCTCCTCGATCATGAGCGTATGATGAGAATAGGAGGAAAGATTATGAAACACCCAAACAAAAAAGCATGTGAAATGAGCACAGAGGAACTCGCCTCTTATATTGACTATTCTGTCTTGAAACCTGAATTTACCGAAGAAGAGATCATCGACTTGACAAAAGATGGCGTCAAGCTTGGCTGCGCGACGATCTGCATCAACCCAGCCTATATGGAACTCTTAGAACCTTATGTAAAAGGAAGCAAGACGATGCTTTGTCCTGTCACCGATTTTCCATTTGGCGCAAGCTCGACCAAAAGCCGCGTCGAACAAATCGAAGAAGTCGCTAAATACGATACGGTCAAAGAAGTCGATATCGTTGCCAACTTTGGCAAGATCCGCTCTGGCCTTTATGATGAAGTGCTAGCGGATCTGAAAGAATGCGCTCAAGCCGCTCATAAATATGGACGTGAAATCAAAGTGATCTTTGAAACCGACGCGCTCAACGAAGAACAGATCCGCAAGATGGTTTCTATATGCAAAGAAGCCGGCGTCGATTTCGTCAAAACGAGCACAGGCTTTTTAACTGGCCATGAAGCACATGGGGCAACTCCAGAAGTCATCCAGATCATGATGGATGAAGCAGGCGATGAGATCAAGATCAAAGGTTCCGGATGTATCCGCACCCAAGAACACTTCTTCAAATTGATCGATATGGGCATCGATCGCATGGGCGTTGGATATCGCTCAGTGCCAGTCGTTCTTGGACTTTAAAATGACTCGCTTTTTAAACTACACGGCCGTAGATTCTACGATCAACTGGGAAAGGATCGATACGATCCGACAAAGACTCACCAAACGACAGGCGAGTCTTTGTTCTCAGCGAGCCGTCTTCTATACGCAAAGCTTTCAAGAAAGCGAGGGCGAACCGTACATCGTAAGGAAAGCCAAAGCATTCGCCTACACCCTAGAACATATGGATCTTTACATCGAGCCAGACAGCTTGTTTTTTGGCAACCAAGCCTCTAAGAGCTTTGCGGCGCCGATCTTTCCAGAATACTCGATCGAATGGGTCATTGACGAGCTCGATGGAAGAAACGGAGCCACTCCATTCGAACAAAGGACTGGCGACCGATTTGAATGCGATGAAGCGACAAAAAAAGCGCTCTACGCCATCGAACCTTATTGGAAAGGAAAGACCCATCAAGATCAAGTTCAAGCCCATCTAAGCGACACGATCCGGCAGGCCGCTAAACAAGGCACCCTTCATTTAGGGGGGATTTCTATGTCCGGCGATGGACATATCGTGATCGATCATGAAATGTTGTTAGAAAAAGGGCTTTTGGGACTGATCGAGAGAGCGAAAAAACGTCAAAAAATCCAGAAGGATCCGTATGATCAAGCCGTCGAGATCGTCTTAACAGCCAGCCTCGCCTTTTGTGAACGGTACGCATGCCTTCTTGAAGATATGGCAAACCTAGAAGCGGATCCAATCCGTAAAAAAGAACTGGAACACATGGCTCATATCGCTCGTACGATGCTTCGAGGCAAGGCGAGATCGTTTTACGAAGCGATCGAAAGCGTGTATATGCTTCATGTCTTGCAAATGATCGAATCTAATGGACATTCGTTTTGTTTTGGAAGATTCGACCAATATATGGAACCGTATTATACGGAGGATCTAAAACGAGGAACACTTAATCAAGATAAGGCGCTCGAACTCATCACTCACTTTTTCTTGTTGTGCTCCATCAATAACAAAGTACGCCCGTATGGCCATACGCGCTTTTCACAAGGCTATCCGCTCTATTCCAACCTCGTGGTCGGCGGTCTTAAAAAAGATGGAAGCGACGGCACCAATCTCCTTTCGTACTTATGCATGGAAGCGATGCATCAGACTCGTTTGGCCGAGCCTAACTTTTCGATGCGCTATCACGCCCGTACTCCCAAGCCTCTTTTAGAGCGCGCCGCTCTTTTGATCCGCACAGGCTGTGGAATGCCATCCTTGTTCAATGACGAAGTCGCGATCAAAGGCTTGCTTGATCTTGGCGTAGATCGAGAAGACGCCTATGATTATTGTCCGATCGGTTGTGTAGAAACAGGGGTGCCTGGAAAATATGGACACCGGGCTACCGGAATGACGTATGTGAACTGGGGAAAGGTGCTCGAAATCGTGCTCTACCATGGCAAAGATCCACAAACAGGCATTCAGCTTTTGTCTTTGAAAGAAAACTATGAAACGTATGAACAAGTGTGGGAAGCGTGGGAAATGGCGCTCCGGTTTTATTCAGATCTTGCGGTAGAGTGCGATAAGATCTGCGACGCCTCTTTGGAAATCTACGATGCCGATCTGCTCGCCTCTTGTTTGATCGCCAACTCCTTCGAACTGCAAAAAACGCTCAAAGAAGGAGGATGCAAGTACGATATCATTTCCCAATCCAACATTGGACCGTGCGTGGTGGGCAACTCGTTGGCCGCCATCAAACAAAAAGTCTTTGAAGAAAAGGTCGTTTCTTGGAACGAGATGATCCAGGCGATGGAGGACAATTGGAAATCCGCTTCCTCGAAACGGATCCAGAAACTTTTGTTGGCGGCTCCAAAATTTGGCAACGACGAAGTGTATGTCGATCAGATCGTTAGCGATGTATTCGAATCGTATTTAAAGCTTTTGCCGCACTATACGAGCCTAAGAACAGGAAAAGGGCCGAAGATCAGCGCGTATACGATGTCTACAAGCAACATCACCTCGTATGTCCCGAATGGACTTGATGTGGGCGCCACACCCGATGGACGAGAAGCAAGAGCCCCGCTCAATGAAGGCTGTTCTCCTGTGCAAGGAACGGATCGAAATGGACCGGGTGCTGTGATCAATTCGGTTTCTAGGCTTCCAAATTCGAAAGTGGCGGCTGGCCAGCTCTTGAATATGCGCTTTGCCTTTGAATCGCTAGAGGGCGAAGAGAATCTTGAACGCTTTCTTGCGTTTTTGCGTGTCAGCCAACAGAAGGGGATCTATCATAACCAATTCAATATCCATTCTTCACAGCTGCTCAAAGAAGCGCAAAAATATCCTCAACAGCATCAAGATCTGATCGTTCGGGTCGCTGGATATTGCGCTCAGTTCGTATCGCTCATGCCCGAAGCCCAAGATGCGATCATTGCTCGTACGGAAAATCAATGGTGAAAAAAATACACATCTACAAGACTCCAGATCCATTTTCCGATCTCTTGCTGGAAAGCGAAAATGGCGCCTTGATCCGTATCCGTTTTATCGAGACGTCTGATTTTATTGAAGAGGAAGATCGGACTTGTTTTGGCGGGATCATTCGATGGCTCGATCTCTATTTTGCCGGACATAAGCCTAATTTCACGCCTCGTCTTTCTTGGAAATATGGAACGCCTTTTCAGCAGGAAGTGTGGAAAGAGCTGTTAATGATTCCTTATAATACGGTGACAAGCTATAAAAAGATCGCGCTCAAAATGAATCGAGCGCCTTCTTCATCGCAAGCGGTAGGGCAAGCGATCTCTAAAAATCCTTTTATGATCGTCATCCCGTGCCATCGTGTTGTTAAGTCGGATGGCTCGCTTTCCGGATATGCTGGCGGGATCCAAAATAAAAAGCGTCTTTTAGAACATGAAAAGAAGACAGGTTGAACAAGCCTGTCTTCTAACGTTTGATATCGTAATTCATTTCGATGAGGTTTTTGATGAGCTGCTCGTCGTCGATCAAATTTCCATCGCCATGGATCGTATGTTTGAGCACGCTGCTTGCTACCGCAAAATCGATTTGTTCTTGAAGCGGGAACTGGTGGATCATCGCGTAGATTAATCCGCTCGCGAACGCGTCCCCACCTCCGACTCGATCTAAAATATGGAAACGGAACGATTTGCTTTCGAACGTTTTTCCTTCTTGCCACATATACGCCTTCAAGCTGTTTTCGCTGACCGTATGGGCGGTCCGAACATGGCGGGCGATGCATTTCAGATTTGGATAGCGTTCTATGAAACGTTGGAAGATCGCTTCTTGTTCTTCTAACGAAGGCTGATAAGGAATATCGTCTTTCCAATCGCCTTTGGAAGGATCTCCTTCTTCTTTCCATAAATGATACGGTTCGATGCCTAAGAGAACATCGACATACGGAAGGCATCGCGTACAAAAATCGCGCGCTTCTTCCCAGGTCCACAACGTGGCGCGGAAGTTGCCATCAAAGCTGACGATAATGCCTTTCTCTTTCGCTTTTTTTAGGCAATCCAAAATAAATTGAGCGCAGTTGTTCGAGAGGGCAGGCGTGATGCCGCTCAAATGGAGCCAGTCAAAACCATCGAGAAGCGCGTCGAGATCGATCTTAGAAAAGTCGAATTCGCTGATCGCGCTATGTTTGCGATCGTACGTGACCTTGCTTGGACGGATCCCATATCCTGTTTCTAAATAGTAGGTGCCTAGTCGATGGCTAGGGGTCTCTTCTTCTGTAGAAAGGATGACCGGAGTGCAATGGACATCGTTGCTTCGAAGCATGCGGATGGCCGCCTTGCCTAGCGGGTTGTCGGGAACGATCGAAAAGAAGGTGCTGTCCACACCAAGGTTCGATAAAGCAAGCGCGATATTGGCTTCGCTCCCTCCATAATTGGCCTCGAACATATTGCTTACGATGATCTTTCCATAATTAGGAGGACTCAATCTTAATAAGATCTCTCCAATTGTAATAAATTTTGTTTGCGTATTTTGTTCCATAAGAATAACTTATCATACTTTGTAAAAAATAGACATTTGAAAACGTTTCCAGTCAAAAAAGTATCGTATCCTAAGTATATTTGTGTTATACTGATTAAGTTGGTACGGGCAATAACGTAATTTAATTTCATGATTCTTGTACGTACGAACTTTTGTTTCTGTTAAATTTTTATATATCCAAGTCCTAAAGTATTTAGATAAGTCAAGGAATGCATACAATCGAGAGTGATTTTCGTTCTTATAATCATAGATTGCTCATTTTAACGAAAAAAATGAAGAAACGATATATCATTTCCTTGTAATTTTTTGCAGAAAAATTTATAATAGAATTGTAAAAATAAAGAGAGGTCAATGTAATGAAAGTTTCCCATTTAACCAAACGTGAAAATGAAATCATGGAGATTTTTTGGAGATCGAATAAGCCATTGTCATCCAATGATATTTGCTTGGAAGCCCCACACATCAGCAAAAACACAGTACAGGCCGTTATTCGAAAACTCTTATCTATGAATTTCATAGAAATCGCTGGTCTTGGCTACAACAAAAATGCTTTGACTCGTGAATTCAGTCCATGCATTAGCCAAGCAGAGTACTTTGATAACTTCTTAGTACGCGACACTTCCTTTGAGCTGGCAGCGAATTTCATCCAGCATGCCACAAGCCTTGAAGTGCTCAATCAAATGGAAGATTTGATCAAGGAAAGAAAAGCAGAACTTGAATCAAAATAAAGAGACAACGTCGTTGTCTCTTTATTTTTTTTGTCATGATCCAAAAGACATTCTCTTTGATTCTTTGACACAACTCGGTGTGCCAAATAAAAATCGGACCACATAGAAAAAAAACGAAGACTTTTTTATACTTAAATCAACAAAACAAACAAGAAAGGAAAGAATCATGAAAGAAAAAGTTCAAAAATTTGGCCGCGCTCTATCGAGCATGGTCATGCCCAACATTTCTATTTTTATCGCTTGGGGTTTGATCACCGCTCTTTTTATTCCAAAAGGATGGCTTCCAAATCCGACCCTCAACGAAATCGTCGCTCCGATGCAACGCTTTTTGCTTCCGCTCTTGATCGCCTACTCTGGCGGAAAGATGATCTATGAACATCGAGGCGGTATTATTGGCGCGTGTTTTGCGATCGGGATCATCGCCGGAACGGAAACACCGATGTTTATCGGCGCCATGATCGCCGGACCTCTCGGCGGCTATTTGATGAAAAAAGTCGACACCCTCTTGGATGGACACATCCCAAGTGGATTCGAAATGCTCGTCAACAACTTTTCAGCCGGCATCCTTGGCGCGATACTCGCCTGCGTTGGCTGTCTATTGATCGAGCCCGCTTGTGTGGCGATCACTTCGGCTCTTTCGTACGGTGTCAATTGGCTTGTAGAGCATTCATTGCTTCCTTTGACTTCGATCTTAGTCGAGCCAGCCAAGATCTTGTTTTTGAACAATGCCCTCAATCACGGCATCTTTACTCCTCTTGGCATGGAACAAGTCCAAGAAACAGGAAAATCGATCTTCTTTATGATCGAAGCCAACCCGGGACCGGGCTTAGGTTTGTTGCTCGCGTATTTCTTTTTTGGAAAAGGAGAAGTCAAAGAATCGTCGCTTTCGGCGATGATCATCGAATTTTTCGGTGGTATTCATGAAATCTATTTTCCATTCGTGCTCATGAATCCGATCACTTTGGTCGGAGTCATTCTCGGAGGCATGAGCGGTGTCTTCATCAACACGCTCTTCCACTCTGGATTGGTCTCGGCCGCTTCGCCAGGCTCGATCATCGCTATTCTTGGCATGTGCGCGAAAGACAGTTATCTAGGCATCTTGCTTTCGATCCTTGTGGCTGCTGCTGTCTCGTTTGCAGTCAACGCCATCTTGTTGAAAGTGTTTGCGAAAGAAGGCAACTTACAAGAAGCTCAAGCGAAAGTGAACGCCAGCAAGCAAGCCTCCAAAGGACTCGCTCCTGCAGCTTCCTCTTTCGTGCCAGCCGATCTCAAGATCGTCTTCGCATGCGATGCAGGCATGGGCTCGAGCGCGATGGGAGCCGCCAACTTGACGAAAAAACTCAAAGCGGCGGGCATCGATATCACAGTGCCACATTCCGCGTTAAATGAAGTGCCTCTCGACACGCAAATCATCGTGACCCAGAACTCGCTTGTCGAACGAGCGAAAGCGCGCTGCCCGCAAGCGAAGATCTATCCGATCCAAAACTTTATGGCCAGCAGCGAATACGATCAGATCGTGCATGATCTTTGTGGAGCTTAAGGGAAAATGCTGTATTCCAATCGGTTCAAGCAAATCTTGAAGATCTGCTTAGAACAGGATCCAGACTATGTTTCGATCGATGCTTTGGCGAAACGTCTCAAAACTTCGAGGAGGACGATCTTTCGTGAATTGCAGAATGTCGATCTCAAGCGCTATCGTCTTTCTCTTGCAAGCAAAGCGGGGAAAGGGATCCGCCTAGAAGGAAAAGAGGAAGATAAGCGAGCTCTTCTTGATGATCTAGAGGCTGAATCGATCCCTTACTTTCATAAAGAGGAACGGCAGAAGTATCTCGCCTTCGAGCTGCTCCGCTTTCCTGAAGTGAAGAAGCTCGTCTATTATGGAAATCTATTTGAAGTCTCGGAAACGACGGTTTCGAAAGATCTAGAAGCGATCGAGCCGCTTTTGGCTCGATACGATCTAAAGCTCGATCGCACCCATAAAAATAAGATTCAAGTTCTTGGGAGCGAAGAAAATAGGCGGAGGGCGATGAGCGCCATCGTTCATAATACACTTGAAAACTTTCAAAACGATGTCGACTCCTTAGATCCGCAAGCGCTGCAAAAAGAAATTTTCGCCTCCAGCAACGAAGGGATCTTGAAGCTTTTGAACCAAACGATCCTTGATGAAGTCTTGGATCTGTTTACGAACGAATATAAAACGCTGCATCTCGATCAATACGCCCAAAGCGCCTACATTGGCTTGATCATTCATCTTGTCGTAGCCATCGAGCGTATCCAAAAAGGAGAAGAGATCGTTTCCGATCCTGCGCTCTATGCTTCGATCGCCAAGACTTCAGCGATGGAACAAGCCCAAAAGATCAGCCAAAAGCTCGAGGAGACGTTTTTGATCCAGATCCCGCAAGCCGAGACGACTTTTATCGCCATGCATTTGCTGGGCTCCAAAAGCGCCAATCCACAAAATACGAATGATAATAAACAAATCGATGAGCTCGCTTTCTTTTTGATCGAGCAGCTGCCTTTGCCGATCCGCTCTTCGCTCAAAATGGATCCTCAATTCATGCAAGGCTTCATCACGCATTTGCAGCCAACGCTTATCCGCCTTCAATATGCGCTTCCGATCTATAATCCGCTTCTTGAGAAGATCCAAGAACAATACCCGAGCTTGTATGCGGACACAAAAAAAGCCGCTAAAAAATTAGAAGCGAAGATCGATTTGTCGATCTCTGAGGCAGAAATTGGTTTTATGACGATGCACATTGGCGCCAGCCTAGAGAGAAGGCGGATCGAAGCCCGTCGAACAAAGGTCCAAGCCGGAGTCGTGTGCGCTTCTGGGGTCGGCGTTTCGGCCTTGCTGGTCGCTCGCCTACAGTCGGTATTTCAAAATCGCATCAAATTTAAGACACTCTCTTTAGAACAATATTATCAACAAGATTTTGAAGGGCTCGATTTGATCATCACGACTTTCGAGCTTCAATCGACTCGTTTGCCGGTAATCAAGGTCAATCCGCTCCTCTCCGCGCAAGATATCGACACGATTCGTGAAATCATAGCGGATCTGCCGATCGCGCGATCAGCGGATCAAAGCGTCGATCACCAACAAAAGATCGCTTCGATCCAGCAATGCAGCCAGCAAATGTTGGGGATCTTGAACAATTTAGTGTTCGCTCACATCGATCCAGACGCTTCGGTGGAAGATATGATCGGAGAAGCCAGTGTGTTAGCGCTCGGAAACCAGTCCATGATCGAGGAGGCCCTCAAAAAAAGAGAAGAGATCGGCTCTTTGTTCATAGATGAGCTCCATTTTGGCTTGCTTCACGCCACAAGCGAAGGCGTCAAGAGCGCGCAAGCGCAATTTATTTGGCCAAAAGAAGGAAAATTCACAAAGTATCCTAAGATCGAGGCTGTCGTTGTCTTATTGTTGCCTAAGGCGCATGCAATGTATGAACAAAAGCTTCTGTCTTTGATCACGATCAATATGATGGAGTCAACCGAACTGAAACAAGCGGTCTTGGCTCAAGAGGAAAGAAGGATCGTCTCCGTGCTGTCCAATTTGTATTTGGAAATGCTTCAGACAGAATCCTTCGCATAGAAAGAGAAAAGGAAAAAAACATGGCACTATTTAAAAGAAAGAAAAAAGAAGAGAAACCGCAAATCTTAAAAATCGAAAATATCCGCGTGAATCAAAAAGCCGACAGCAGTGACTCGGCGATCGTCTCGATCGGAACGGTCTTGCGCAACGCTGGCTATATTGAAGAGCCTTATATTCAAGGAATGCTCAACCGCGATCATTCTTTGACGACCTATATTGGAAACGATATCGCCATTCCCCATGGCGAATATGAAGTCAAAGATTATGTCAAAAAGACGGGGCTTGCGGTCGATATTTATCCGGAAGGGATCGCGTGGGGTGGCGGAACTGTACGCATCGTGATCGGAATCGCCGCAACGACTGACGAGCATGTAGCGATCCTTCAAAATATCGCGGAAAAGCTAGGCGATATGGATGTCGTAGAGCAAGTGGTCCAAGGCGATCCAGACTTGATCTATCGTGTTCTTACAGGAGAAGCAGCATGATCGTCACGGTCACGTTCAATCCAGCGATCGATAAGACCGCTCTTGTGGATACACTTGTGGTCGGAGGTCTGAATCGGCTGCGCGATGTGCGACAAGACGCGGGCGGCAAGGGAGTGAATGTTTCGAAAACGCTGTTAGCGCTTGGCTCGAATAGCTTTGCGACTGGATTTTTAGCAGGTTCGAGCGGACGCGTCATCGAAGATAGTTTGGATCATCTTGGCATCGAGAATGAATTTGTGTGGGTCGAGGGAAACACCCGGACGAATTTGAAGGTGCTCAATGCCAAGATGGAATTGACCGAACTCAATGAGCCGGGACCTTATGTAGAGATGGAGGATGTGCAAGCGCTAGTCGAGCTGATCAAGAAGAAAGCTGATCCTTCTTCGTATGTGGTCTTGTCGGGCAACGTATCGCCAGGCGTAGAAAATAAGATCTATAAAGAGATGATCGCTTCACTCAGGGAAAGCGGGATCCGGGTGCTTCTCGATGCGGATGGAGAGCTTTTCAAGGAAGGGATCCAGGCTAAGCCATACGCGATCAAGCCAAACCGCTTTGAGCTGGCTCAATATTTTGGGGTGAGAGAGCCGGAAAGTTTAGAAGATACAGTTATGCTTGGCGAAAAGTTGTTGAATGATCAAACACGTCTTGTCGTCATCAGCATGGGGGGCGAAGGCGCGCTGTTTTTAAGCGAAGAAGCTTTCTTGTATTGTCCTGTGTTGCCGATCGATTTGAAATCGAGCGTGGGCGCGGGCGATGCGATGGTGGCGGCGATGGCGCTTGGATTGGAAAATAAGCTTTCTTTAGAAGAGCTGGCGATCCTATGCATGGCAACAAGCGCGGGCGCTTGCACGACTGAGGGCACGCAGCCCGCGAGGCTTGAAGTGATCGAAGATCTGAAGGATCTTGTACAAATAGAAAGAATGAGAGGGTAATCGAAATGAAAACTAGAGCAGTCCGTTTATATGGGGTGGATGATATTCGCCTCGATACATTTGAGCTTCCTGAAATCAAGGACGATGAAATTTTAGTCAAGGTCGTTTCCGATTCGATTTGCATGTCGACTTGGAAAACGGTCAAGCAAGGGGAAAAGCATAAGCGTGTGCCTAACGATGTCAAAGAGCATCCGATCATCATCGGTCACGAATTTGCGGGAGATATCGTGAAAGTAGGGAAAAAGTGGCAGGACACGTTCAAGCCGGGCCAAAAGTTCGCGCAGCAGCCCGCCATTCCTGGCCAAATGGAGTCGCCAGGGTATTCATATGAATGGTGCGGGGGCGATACAGAATATTGTATTTTTCCAAACGATATTTTAGAGGCTGGTTGTGTCTGGACGTTTGATGGCGATTCTTATTTCGCAAGTTCGGTGGCTGAGCCAGTATCGTGCTGTATTGGTGGTTATCATACGAATTATCATACAAAGCCTGGAGGATATCAGCACATCATGGGAACGAAAAAAGATGGAAATCTAATCATTCTTGGTGGATGCGGCCCGATGGGACTAGGCGCGATCTCGTATGGATTGACGTATGAAAACAAGCCGAAGCGAATCGTTGTTACGGAGATCAACGATGAAAGGATCGAGCGGGCGCGGGAAGTCATTTCGGAAGAAGAGGCGAAAGAACATGGAGTCGAGCTGATTTATGTCAATACTTCGAAAATGGACGACCAAGTCAAAGGGCTTATGGAACTGAGCGAAGGGAAAGGCTACGACGATGTGTTCGTGTATATTCCGAATCAAGGGGTTTGCGAGATCGGTAACCAGATCATGGCCTATGATGGATGCATGAATTTGTTCGCGGGGCCGACGGATCCTAAATTCTCTGCCAACGTCAATTTGTACGATTGTCATTATTCGCGCAGCAAGATCATTGGCAGCACCGGTGGAACGATCGATGATATGAAAGAGGCGATCGACAAAAACAACGCGGGTCTGATCAATTCGGCGGTCATGATCACGCATGTTGGAGGACTCGATTCGGTCGTTGAAACGACGAAGGATCTTCCAAATGTCCCGGGTGGAAAAAAGCTGGTCTACACGCATATCAATATGCCGATGACTGCGATCGAGGATTTTGGAAAGCTTGGAGAAAGCGATCCGTTCTTTAAGGAATTGGATGCGGTATGCAAAGCGAATAAAGGATTGTGGTCCAGCGAGGCCGAAAAAATGTTGTTGGAGCATTTTAGCTAGTCGATCGACTAGCTTTTTTTCTTGTCTTTTTGAGTAGGCGTGGGACAATGGAAGGGGACCAAGGAGGACGTTATGAAGATTTTGGCAAGTGATTACGATGGAACGCTTCATTTTGAGGATGGTTATCATCCAAAGGATCTAGAAGCGATCAAAAGGTTTCAGAAGGAAGGAAATAAGTTTGGATTGTGTTCGGGGAGACCTTTGAGGAATTTATGGGATCTGCAGACCAACGATCTGCATTTTGATTTTGTGATCGCTTCTTCGGGAGCGAGCGTGGCGCTCTCGAAAGAGGAAGTGTTGTTTGAAGATACGCTTTCGAAAATGGTTTTGGAGCAATTGATCGAGATTGCGGACATCCAAGGGATGGTAGTTGTCGGCATGGAACACTTTTTTGCGGATCCGAATTCGTGGGCGGCCAAAAACGTGGCCAAAAAGACGGTGATCCTCTCTTCTGTCGAGCAGATCAATGAGCCGATCTTGCAAGTGTCGATCGAAAGAGAGAGCGAAGAAGAGGCGAAGTCGATCTTAGAAAAGATCCATGCGAAAAACGTGAACTGCAGCACGTTTCGAAATGGTACGTTCGTGGATGTGGTCGCTTGGCCGCATTCGAAGGCGACAGGCATCGAGGCACTGGCACAGGCGTTTGGATGTTCCAAGTCTGATTTGTATTGTATTGGGGACAACTACAACGATTTGCCGATGATCGAGGGAATCGAGCATAGTTTTAGTTTTCCTTACGCGCCTGA
Organism: Dubosiella newyorkensis; assembly: GCF_001945605.1. GTDB lineage: Bacteria > Bacillota_I > Bacilli_A > Erysipelotrichales > Erysipelotrichaceae > Dubosiella > Dubosiella newyorkensis. The sequence goes on along the minus strand of NZ_MPKA01000067.1, from coordinate 59,887 downwards.
ACCAGTGCAACAAAAGGCGCAAAGGATCGTTTCTTCGATCGCGGAGGCGATCGAGATCATCGAAAAATAGGAACAACGTTTCATTTTTTGTTCCATTTTTTCTCAGTATAATAAAGAAAAAGAAAAGGAGAAGATGGCTATGAGTTTTCCAAAGGATTTTTTATGGGGTGGCGCAGTGGCTGCCAACCAATATGAAGGGGGCTGGAACGCTGGGGGAAAAGGTGTTTCGAGCGCGGATGTCGTGACAAGAGGATCGAGAACAACGCCTCGGTATGTAACGTATAAAACGGCGGATGGCAAGATCCATAAGGATGAGCTCTTTACGCTCGATGCCCCAGAAGATGCTGTATTTGGGGTGTTTGAAGGCTTTGATTATCCGTCTCATGAGGCGGTGGATGGCTATCATCGTTTTAAAGAGGATATCGCGTTGTTTGCCGAAATGGGCTTTAAAACGTTCCGCCTTTCGATCAACTGGACGCGGATCTTTCCTACGGGGCTAGAAGAAGAGCCAAACGAAGAAGGGCTTCGCTTTTATGATGAATTATTCGATGAATGCTTGAAATATGGGATCAAGCCGCTCGTGACGCTTTCTCATTATGAAACGCCGATCGGATTGAGCAACGAATGGGGCTCTTGGGTGGATCCTCGCACGATCGACGCGTATCTTCATTATGTCGAGGTCGTTGCTGAACGCTATAAAGGAAAAGTAGAGTATTGGTTGACGTTCAATGAGATCAATACGTTGGAGCATGGAGGCTTTATGGGGGCTGGTGTGCCTTCAACGGATCCTAAAAAACTGGCGATGGCGACGAAGCATCAGCTTTTAGCGAGCGCTGAAGCGGTCAAGCTGCTTCATGAGATCGACCCGCGCAATCAAGTCGGCAATATGATCGCGTTCATGGCGTATTATCCTTTGACATGCAATCCGGAGGATATCATGGCTTGCTGGCAAGAGATGAATACGAACTGGTTCTATTGTGATGTGCAGGCGCGTGGCTATTATCCAGCATTCAAGCTTAAAGAATACGAGCGAGAGGGGATCGATATTCATTTGAGCGAAGAGGAAAAGAAGGTCTTGAAGGAGGGAACGGTCGACTTTATCTCGTTCTCGTATTATATGAGCAATTGCGCGGCTAAACAAAGCGACGCGGCCGAAACATCGATTGGAAATATGTCGCTTGGCTTCAAGAATCCGTATTTGAAGGCTTCGGATTGGGGCTGGCAGATCGACCCGATGGGACTTCGCTATTCTTTGAATATTTTGTATGATCGCTATCAAAAGCCTTTGATGATCGTGGAGAACGGAGTTGGCACGCAAGATGTGCTCGAAGAAGATGGATCGATCCACGACCAAGCGCATATCGAGTATTTGTGGGATCATATCAAGGCGATGAAAGAGGCGATCGAAATCGATGGCGTGGATTTGATTGGCTATACGCCTTGGGGTTGCATTGATCTTGTGTCGGCTTCGACGGGAGAAATGCACAAACGCTATGGCTTTATTTATGTCGATTATCAAGACGATGGCACAGGAAAAGGAGCTCGTTTGAAGAAGGATTCATTTGATTGGTACAAGCAAGTGATCGCCTCCAACGGGGAAGATCTTGGAGAATAAGCGTGCGGAAAGAAAAGTGCGCTCTTGATCGTGGGGCGATCGAAGCGCTGATCTTGAATAATACGTATGGAACGCTAGCGCTGAGCCAGGAAGGAAAGCCGTATTCGATTCCGATGAATTATGGATATCGAGATGGATGCTTTTATTTCCATGGCGCGCAAGAAGGAATGCGTTATGAATATGTACAAGCGAACCCCAATGCTGGTTTTTGCATCGTTGATCATGAAACGCTGCGTCCTGAGCTTTTTTCGACCGATTACGCCAGCGTGATCGCGCATGGAAAGATCGAGCTTGTCGAAAAAGAAGACGAAAAAAAAGAATGGCTTGATGGCTTTGTTGGAACGCTGCGCGCCAAAACGACTCGTGGAAGGAAGTACGTATATCGACCGGGTAGTATTGAATACAGCCGTCTATAAGTTTACCGTTGAAAAGATCGAAGGCAAACAAAGACAAAGGTCATGATGAATGAAGAAGTCCTCTTGGATGAGGGCTTTTTTTGGGTAGAATAAAAAAAGAGGTGTTCGCATGAATATCAATCAACTTAAATACGTTTTGAAGATCGCCGAATGTCATTCGATGCGCGAAGCGTCGAGTCGACTCTATATTTCTCAACCCGCTCTTTCTTCCAGCGTTCATGAACTCGAAGAAGAGCTTGGATTCCTGCTCTTTGAAAGGACGAATAAAGGAGTCGCTTTGAGCAAGGAAGGGCGGGATTTTGTCAACTTCGCCAAAAAAGCCGTCGGCCAATATGAAATCTTGGAAGATCGGTTTTTAACGAAAAAAGATGAGCGAGAACGCTTTTCGGTCTCGACCCAGCATTTTACCTTCGCCATCGAAGCGTTTACGAACGTGATCAAAAAATTTGATCCCCAAAAGTTCGTGTTTTCGATCCATGAAACAAAAACGAAAGCGGTGCTTGATGATGTTCGAACTTCCAAAAGCGAAGGCGGGATCGTATCGTATTCAAGCGCGAACAAAGCGCTCATGAAAAAACTGTTTCGAGAATATGGTTTGCTTTTTACACCACCGATGCAGCGAGAAACGTATATTTATGTATGGAAAGATCATGATTTGGCAGGACGTAAAGAAATCTCGATCGAAGAAATGGCGCCCTATCCTTATGTTTGTTTCGATCAAAGCGTAGAAGGAAGCCTGTATCTCAACGAAGAGGCGATGGCCGATCATGTGTTTGAGAAGATGATCAAATCGGATGATCGAGCCACATCGATGGAAATCATCGCGAAGCTAGGCGGGTATTCGATCGGTTCAGGTATGCTTTCTAGAAAAGATGCCACTCTACAAGGCTTGAGCGCGATCAAGCTCATAGAAGAAGATCCTTTGATCATCGGCTATATCACCCGCAAAAGAAGCACGTTTTCACTCTATGGAAAAGCGTATATCGAAGAATTGCTTCAATATCGCGAAATTGAATGATCAATTTTTCTGATCACCGATGATCAAAACCAAAAAGTTACAACCACCCTCCTTCCTAGTATAATATGACCAATTCAATCCAAAGGAGGAAGAAAATATGGGCTTGCATTTTTGTTTTGCTCGATGCTTCTTTAGTGAACGAATGCTTTGCTCCCGGACCTATGTTTGGGAGTCGATCAACAATTAAACACGAAAGAAGGAGAAATAAAATGAGTGATTATAAATTTGAAACATTACAACTGCACGTTGGACAAGAACAAGCCGATCCCGCGACGGATGCGCGCGCCGTACCGATCTATCAAACGACCTCGTATGTATTTCATGATAGCCAGCACGCGGCAGACCGATTTGGATTGGCAGACGCCGGCAATATTTATGGCCGCCTCACCAACTCCACTCAAGAAGTCTTTGAAAAGCGGATCGCCGCGTTAGAAGGAGGGATCGCCGCGCTGGCCGTTGCTTCAGGAGCGGCCGCGATCGCCTATACGCTTCAAGCATTGGCAGCCAATGGAGGTCATATCGTCGCTCAAAAAACGATCTATGGAGGCACCTATAATTTGCTGGCCCATACGCTCCCTCAATATGGGATCGATACGACCTTTGTCAATGTGCACGATCTTGAAGAGCTGGAAGCCGCTATTCAAGAAGACACGCGCGCCATTTTTTTAGAAACGCTCGGAAATCCCAACAGCGATATTCCAGACATCGAAGCTGTTTCCCAAATCGCCCATCGTCACGGGATCCCCGTAGTGATCGACAATACATTTGGAACCCCTTTCTGGATCCGGCCCATCGAGTATGGCGCCGATATTGTCGTCCATTCGGCCACAAAATTCATAGGCGGTCATGGAACGACATTAGGCGGAGTGATCGTCGACTCAGGCAAATTTGATTGGAGCAAAAGCGATAAATACCCGAATATCGCGGCGCCCAATCCAAGCTATCATGGAATCTCGTTCTATGAAGCGGCAGGACCTGCTGCGCTTGTCACTTATATTCGCGCGATCCTTTTGCGCGATACGGGGGCGACGATTTCACCATTCAACGCGTTCTTATTGCTGCAGGGGACCGAAACGCTTTCGCTCCGTTTAGAACGCCACGCTCAAAACGCCAAAAAAGTCGTTGAATATTTACGCAAACATCCCCTTGTCGAACGAGTCAACCATCCTTCGCTTCCTGACCATCCAGACCACGCATTATATGAGAAATATTTCCCGAACGATGGCGGATCGATCTTTACTTTTGATATTCGTGGAGGCCAAGAGGAGGCTTGGGCATTCATCGACGCGCTAGAGATCTTCTCTTTGCTTGCAAACGTGGCCGATGTGAAAAGCTTAGTGATCCATCCTGCTTCGACCACCCACTCGCAGCTTTCAAAAGAGGAGCTCGCCGAACAAGGGATCCGGCCAAATACGATCCGGCTCTCAATCGGGACCGAGCATATCGACGATCTTCTTCAAGATCTCGAACGTGGATTCGAGGCTGTGAAAAATCGACAAAAAGAACGATAAAAAAGAAAAGAGATCCAAGCGATATATTTCGCTAAGATCTCTTTTTTGATTTTATAGATCGATCGGTTCAAAGTCAGAAGCCGGGTGCTTGCACCAAGGGCAAATGAAGTCAGATGGAAGATCGGCTCCTTCATAAATGTATCCGCAAATAATACATCTCCAGCCTTTTTTCCCGCTTGTCGTTTTCTTGTCTTCGAATTTTGGTTTGATGTGCGTGTGATAATACGTATAGCTAGCGCTAGGAACGTCGCTGAGTACTTTCGCTTCGGTCACGAACGCGACAAACATCACATGCGAGCCAAGATCGATCTCCTGATCGACTTCGCAGCTCACAAACGCGTTGGTTCCTTCCGTAATATAGTAGAGTCCATTTTCTGAGCGCGCCTTGTGGTCATAGTCTTTGAATTTATCAAAATCGCGGCCTGACTGGAATCCAAAATGACGGAAGATCTCGAATTTCGCGTCCTCATCCAAAATCGAAATATTAAATTTACGACTTCTTTGAATCAGTTCACACGTATAACTGTCTTTACTGACGCTCACTGTCACGACATCAGGCAGTTCAGAAGCTTGGATCGCCGTGTTGATGATACAACCAGAATTGTGTTCGCCATCGCAACCCGTCAATACAAACAGACCATACGTAAAATTTCGCATAACTTGTGCATCCATGAATGTAATACCTCTATTTCTATCTTACATCCATTATTGACTTTTTTCGTTCCAGATGTATCCTCAAATGCTTTCTTTTTTTAGTTTTCGCTTTGAGAAGACGGGATCTGCGCTGGCTTGTTCAAGATTTCCATGAACTCTTCGCCTGAAATCGTTTCCCTCTCATATAAGAATTTGGCAAGATCGTGCAGCTTCATCTTATTTTCATCTAAGATCGAATACGCGTCTTTGTACGCTTTCTTGATCAAGTCGATCACTTCTTGGTCGATCTTGGCCGCTGTCTCATTCGAGCAAGCTAGTGTCGTGTCTCCACCTAAGTAGGCGTTGTTGACTGTCTCTAAGGCTGTCATTCCAAAATTTTCCGACATTCCAAGGCGAGTGACCATGGCCCGCGCAAGCTTTGTGGCTTGTTCGATATCGTTGCTCGCGCCGCTTGTGATCGAATGGAAGACAAGATCTTCGGCCGCTCTTCCTCCACAATAGGTCATGATCCGCTGGTATGCTTCTTCTTTCGTCAATAAGTTCGTTTCTTCTTCTTCGACTTGCATCGTATAGCCTAAAGCGCCCTTTGTACGAGGAATGATCGTGATCTTATGGACAGGCGCCGTGTTTTTGCATTTGGCCGCGACGAGCGCATGGCCGATTTCATGATAAGAGACGATCATCCGCTCTTTTGGCGAAATGACAGCCCCTTTCTTTTGTTCGCCAGCGATCACGATCTCGATCGCTTCTTCAAGATCACGCTGCGTGACTTGCTTGCGGCCATCGCGGACGGCTAAAAGAGCGCCCTCGTTGATGATGTTGGCAAGATCGGCCCCACTCGAGCCGGCAGCCGCCCTTGCGATGGCGTTGTAGTCGATTTCTGAAGAGGTCTTAATGTTTTTCGCATGTAGCTTCAAGATCGCTTCCCGCCCTCTTAGATCTGGCAGCTCGACAGGGATCCGGCGGTCAAAACGACCAGGACGTGTCAAGGCAGGGTCCAAGGTGTCCGGACGGTTGGTCGCGGCTAAAAGTACGACGCCTTTCGAACCATCGAAACCATCCATTTCCGCTAAGAGCTGGTTGAGCGTTTGCTCGCGTTCATCGTTGCCGGTGATTCCCCCAGAATCTCTTTTTTTACCGACCGTATCGATCTCGTCGATAAAGACGATGCATGGGGCTTTTTCGCGGGCCTGCTTAAATAGATCGCGCACTTTGGCCGCGCCTCGACCAACGAACATTTCAACGAATTCAGAACCTGAGATCGAGAAGAATGGAACGCCCGCTTCTCCAGCGACGGCTTTTGCTAATAAGGTTTTCCCTGTGCCTGGAGGGCCGACAAGAAGTGCGCCCTTTGGCATCTTGGCGCCGATCTCTTTATATTTTGCCGGGTTGTTCAAGAAGTCGACGATCTCTTTAAGATTGTCTTTCGCTTCTTCTTGTCCGGCTACATCTTTAAAGGTCGTCTTCGTTTTTTCGCCGACGTAGACTTTCGCGTTCGATTTGCCTAGGCCTCCCATCCCAAAGCCGCCTTGACTAAAGGACATTTGATCTGGCAGGTCGCCCATCTTCTTTTGCATGCGTTTAAAGAACCATGTGCCAAGTCCATACAAGATCACAAGAGGCAAGAAAAAGGAGATCAAAGAAACGAGGATCGGATTCATTTGACTCGTCGGGATCTGCGCGAACGTGGCGCCCGATTGCTTCAGGCGGTTGACAAGATCTGGATCGTTCATCGCGACCGTTTCATACTTTTGGTCTTCTCCTTTGAGCGTGTAGGAGATCGTGTTGTCCTGGATCTGGACTTTATCGACTTTTCTCTCCTCGACTTGATCTAAAAAGGTCGAATAAGATTCGTCCTTGATCCTTTGCGAGCTTAGAAAAGGGAACAAGACCCAGTTCAGGAGAACGACCACGATCAAAGCGATCAAATAATAGTTGTATAGCGATTTTTTTTGTTTATTCATAGACTTCTCCTCTAATTGGAATGTCTTTATTATACTTGTTTTTAGCAACATATCAACAAGAGTGCTAGCTTGTTTAAAGAAAGATTAGAATTCACACGATGCATAGACATTTCATGAATTGTATTATGTTCTGTATTCTTTTTTTTTCTTATTTTTACCCGTATAATAGAGAATAGGAAAGAAAAGAAAGCGCTTAAAAGAAAGGAATTCATGAGTATGATCTTAAAACAACCATATTTAATCGAAGAATTGCATCGAATGACGACTTTGCACATTTATTTGCCAGACGACTATGATCAAAGCGACCAGCGATATCCGGTCATGTATATGCTCGATGGTCATAATTTGTTTTTCGATGAAGACGCGACATATGGCAAAAGCTGGAGTCTAGAGGCCTTTTTATCCACGTATGAGAAGCCATTTATCATCGTTGGCATCGAATGCGATCATGAAGGCAATAACCGCCTTCATGAATATTGTCCTTATCCCAAGGAGCATTCTTTTTTAGGACCGCTCAAGGGCAATGGCGAATTGTTCATGCACTGGCTTGTTCATACGCTTAAGCCTATGATCGACATGCGTTTTCGGACATGGCCTTCGCGCGAGGCCACGGGGATCGGCGGATCATCGATGGGAGGATTGATGGCATATTATGGCGTAATCCGTTATAACCGCATCTTTTCGAAGGCAGCTTGTCTTTCGCCCTCTTTGATTTTATGCGCCAAAGAACTCGAAGAAGAGGTGGGGGAGGATTGGCTGCATCCCGATACGCGTTTGTATTTGAGCATTGGCGATCAAGAAATGAGCCGGGATAGCCAGACGCTTTATTCGTATTTAGATCATTTTGCTTCGATCACAAAGCCCGCCCTTTCTCAAATCAATATCATTCCGGATGGGAAACACAATGAAGCGAGCTGGGAAGCGCAAAATAAAATGTATTTTGATTATTTGTGGTGTTAATTGTTATTGAAGTCATAATACAAGTTTTGTTCATGAAAACACGCTATGATGAAGATGCATTGAGGTGTAGTTTATGAAAACAAAACAAGATTTGATCCAAATTTGTCAAAGGATACAAGGACGGGGATATCCAGCCTATAAAGACTGCAGAGGAGAATACACCTGTCCTTCTTATATTTTATCGATCGACCACGTGCAGGGCGACCCGTTCGCCGCGCCAAGCGACGTATCTATCCGCGTGCCCAATACGTTTCCTAAAAAATTCCACGATACAAAATATCGTCGTGTATCGTTAGAGGATCGTCTGCTTCGCTTTTTTGTCAAGCAACTCAAAGACGACCCGTTCAGAGGCAAAGGGAGCGGAAAAAGCGGTGTGATCTCGATCTCAAAACCAAAACAAGAGGTCTTGGAACGTTCCGCGATCCGAGTTGAAGAGGATACGATCACGCTCCGCTTTCATGTTGGCTTTCCAGCCAATGGGCGCAAAGTCCTCTCCTTAGAGCTTTTGCGTATCCTTTTTGATTATTTGCCTTCTAAGATCGAATCGGCTTTGCTTTATGAAAAATTAAGTGAAACCGACCGGGAAGCGCTCATGATCGCTCACAGCCTAGCGGACGATCAGCATGCGCTGCGCGAAGCGATCAAAGAGAAAGGACTTGTCGCTTTTGTGGCCAATGGTTCGATCTTGCCAAGAAAATCAGGCGTCTCTCAAAAGCCGATGGAAGAGGCCGTGCCTTTTCTTTCTCCTTCTTCTTTGGAGGTGAAGATCGTGCTGCCGCATCGCAAAGAGATCAAAGGCATGGGTATTCCAAAAGGGATCACGCTGATCATCGGGGGAGGCTATCATGGTAAATCGACTTTGTTGATGGCGCTAGAGCGAGGGATCTACGATCACATTGATGGGGATGGTCGTGAATTTGTCGTGTGCGATCCTACCGCGATCAAATCGCGCGCCGAAGATGGACGAAGCGTCCATAACGATTTTATCGAAACGTTTATCCGCGATCTGCCAAACCACAAGTCGACTAAAGATTTTTCGACCGAAGACGCTTCGGGCTCTACTTCGCAAGCCGCTTCTGTGAGTGAATCGCTTGAGGCGGGCTGCAAGCTTTTGTTGATGGATGAAGATACGAGCGCCGCCAATTTTATGGTGCGGGACGCTTTGATGCAAAAAGTCGTCCATCGCGACCAAGAGCCGATCGTTCCTTTGGTGGATCGGATCGAGCAGTTGTATGAAATGGAAGGGTGCAGCACGATCTTGGTGGCTGGCTCGAGTGGCGCCTTCTTTGAAGTGGCGGATCTTGTGATCCAGATGGATCAATACATTCCATTGAATGTGACGGATCGAGCGAAGGAAATGGCGCTGGCGTATCCAAGCTTATGCTCCCCGCATACGAAAGAAAAGCCAGAAGCGTTTTATCGGAAGCGTGTATTGCTTCCTGGTCCGATCGGAAGCAAAGACCGGATCAAAGTGAAGACCCAAGGCTTAGACGCAATCATTCTTGATCAGGAGCCATTGGATGTGCGTTTGATCGAGCAGCTCATCGATCCAGAACAGCTTCCTACTCTTGGAGCCATGGTGCTCAAAGCCCATCAAAAGTATATCGATGGTAAAAAAACGTTAGGGGAAGTCGCCGATCTGTTGATGGAAGAGATCGAGAAGAGGGGACTAAGCGTGCTTGGAAAGCGCGATTTTTGTCAAGTGCGGAAACAAGATTTCATGGCGGTCATGAATCGGTATCGTTCGCAAAAAATGAAACAAAAAAGATAAAGACCGTGTGAATCTGTCCTCTAAAATACCATGATGTTTATATTGATTGTTAAGGGTCAATTTCTTATAATCGTCTTATGAATACGAAGAAAAGAGAGCTGATGAAGGAGAAGGTGCGCCACCATGTGACTCGACTGGAACAAAAAGGCCCTTTTTTCCAACAACATCAATATAGACACCATAAAAACGTGAGCGTTCATGAACATGTGTGTCATGTCGCCTACACGAGTTTGAAGATCGCGGATCTTTTAAAGATCAAAGTCGATGAGGATCGACTGATCCGCGCATCCCTTTTGCATGATTATTATCTTTATGATTGGCATGAAGATGCCGATTGGCATAAATGGCATGGATTCAAGCATCCACGCTTTGCGTGCAAGAACGCGCATCGGGATTTTGGATTGGATCCAAGAGAGAAGGACGCGATCTTAAAGCACATGTTTCCTTTGACGATCAAGCCTCCAAAACATCGGGAAGGCTGGATCATCACCTTGGCGGACAAGATTTGCGCTTTTAAAGAGTGCTGGTTCAAAAACTGGAGCTTTGAGACGACAAAATAAATTGCGAGCACCTGAATCGAGTTCAGGTGCTTTTTTTGTTGTCAGAAAAACGGAGAGAAAACACAATAAAAGTATCGAAAAAAAGAAAGAAAAAGGGAAAAAGATCATGAAGAATCGGCAGAAGAAGTGGAAATCGCTAGGAATCGTCGTGCTCGTATTCGTGATCGGCTATGGCTTGTTGTGGTATTACATGGCTGCCAATGTGACACGCATCCAAGAACAAAATAAGGAGTACGCCAAATCGTTCGCGGCCCAAAGCGCAGAAAGGATCGGCAGCGAGTTCAACACCGCGCTGCAGCGGATCGAAAACAGCGCCTATTTAGCGTCGATGGGAGATAGTTCCGCGCTTATTGATGTCGATACACTCAAAGAACTTGAAAACCATACGAATTTTGACGCGGTCCGCTATGTCGATCGGGATGGAAACAATCTTTCAAGCGACGGGCAAGTGTGCCAGATCCAAGATCGGTCGTATTTTAAAAAGGGATGTCTGGGGCAAGTGGCCTAGAATATGTGTCGGCTTCCCGCATCAATGGAAAGCCGATGATCGTTTTTTACGCGCCTGTCAAAGAGGGCGGCGAGATCAAAGGTCTTTTTCTTGGGCTGTTTTTCGCGCAAGATTATTTGCGTTCGATGTTGACGACAGAATATTTCAATGTGCGCGTGCCGATGCTTTTGAGCTCGAAGGATGGAACGATCGTGGCGAGTTCTTCTTCCAATGTGAGTGGGGATCCGCTCTATCCGTATTTGCTCGATCAAAAATCGATGAGCACTTCCGATAGTCGGCAAGTCATAGATGCGGTAAACGATCAAAAAGAGACGATTTTTGTCAACGAGAAAGAAGGTCCGATCGAAAATGTGAGTGTTTTGCCTGTGCCTTGCTATGATTTCATGCTCGTGCAAGGGTTTCCTCGCCAAATTACGGATGTGATGGTTTCCAACGCCAATCGGAGCGGCTTTATCTTGGAGGGGTGTCTACTCATTTTGTTCGCGCTCTTGCTCATTTATTTGTTCAAGAAGATGCGGGATCGAAGAAAACATCTCGAAGTCGAGAATCGGATCTTTGTCGATGTGCTCGAGGGCGTGAAGATCTTATTCAATTCGCGCTATCTTGTCGTTGATCTAGATCAAGATACCTATACCTATATGGCAGGATCGGGACCGATCAATACGCGGATCCCGATGGAGGGGATCTATAGTCAATTTATCCAGTACCATACGGCCGATATCATTGGCGACGAGGAAAAGAAAGCGTTTGATCATTTCGCTCAGCCTGAGACGCTTTCAAAATTCTTTGGTGGGCAAATGAAATAAATTTTCTGAAAAATTCACTACAATAGGGTTCTAGGATGGTGAAAAATATGAAAGAAACAATGATGCAGTTTTTTGAATGGTATTTACCAGAAGACCAATCTTTATGGAAAGAGGTCAAAAAGGAAGTCAACGCCTTAAAGAACAATGGATTTACGATGGTTTGGCTTCCGCCTGCCTATAAAGGGCAGGCAGGTCAAGCGGATGTTGGCTATGGTGTGTACGATATGTACGATTTGGGGGAGTTTTGCGCCAAAGGGTCTATCGAAACAAAGTATGGGTCGAAAGAAGAATATATTGAAGCTGTCGACGCGATCAATAAAGAAGGAATGATTTCGATTGGCGATATTGTCCTTAATCATCGCATGGGGTCGGATGAATCGGAAACGGCGCGGGTGCAGACGATCAACGATGGAGACCGAAATCAAAAGACGAGTGATTATTTTGATGCGAAAGTATGGACAAAATTCACGTTTCCTGAAAGGGATGGTAAATATTCCGATTTTCAATGGGATAAGGATGATTTTACGGGAACGGATTATGATGCCAATACGAATCGGAACGATATCATTCAGTTCGAGGGAAAAGAATGGTCGGAGAATGTGAGTCACGAGCGTGGTAATTTTGATTATATCATGGGTGCGGATGTTGATTTTTCGGTGCCGGAAGTTGTGGCGGAATTGTATCGCTGGGGGAGCTGGTATACGAAAGTGACGGGAGTGAAGGGCTTTCGTCTTGACGCGATCAAAAGCATCGATGCGCGATTCTTTATTGGATGGTTGAAAAATATGAAGGAATATGGCAATCATCCTGATTTTGCGGTGGGCGAGTTTTGGACGAACAACACGGATGAGTTGGTCGAGTATTTGAAGGATAGTGGGCATTGTATGAAGCTTTTTGATGTGCCGTTGCACTATCGGCTCATGGAGGCGAGCAATTCGAATGGCAACTACGATATTCGGCATATTTTTGATGGGACTTTGAGTGATCTTGAGCCGGATTTTGCGTGTGCTTTTAGTGATAATCATGATACGCAGCCTGGTCAAGCTTTGGAGTCGTGGGTTTCGGAGTGGTTCAAGCCGGCTGCTTACGCGCTTATTTTGTTGAATCGTTGTCAGTATCCATGTGTGTTCTATGGGGATTATTATGGGATCCCTCATGATAATATTCAGCCTACGCCATATTTGCGGGAGATGGTTTGGATCCGAAAAAATTTATTGTCGGATTCGATCGTGGATTTTAACGATGACGATGGGCAGAAGATGTGTTGGCTGGCGCCCGGAGAACATCCTGTCGTGGTGATCTTGACGATCGCGGACTACAAAGAGAAAGAGGTCAACGATTTGTCGTTGGCGAAGAAAGTGTTTGTCGATCTTCATGATGAAAATCATAAAGTGTATATGGATGAAGAAGGAAAAGGTTTGTTTTCGTGTGGCGGGGGCTGCGCTTCCGTGTATATTTTGGAAGAAGACTATCAAAAGATGAAACAGGCTTTATGATTATGATATAATTTTCTTACATATATCGATGTAGGAGGCTGTTATGTCGAATCAAGAACTATTGAATACATTTTATATTTGGGTTTCGAAAACGAAGGGCGCTTCGACGACTCTTGAGCTTGGGTATGTGGTCAAATGCGATGCGAGTCGGGAAAGGCCGTATACAATGTTGTGGACAGAGTATGATCTGGATGAAAAGGAAGCGGAATATTTCGCGCGTTTCATGGATCTCGATCCTACGCTGAGTCAAGCTCAATTGGAAGAGCTTCGCCCTTATGATTTTAAGACGATTCGTGTTTCGCAGGAAGATGAAGCGTCTTTGAACGAATACGAAAAGTTGGAGCTTCCTTCTACGGCGTATCGGGTGTTGAATTTCTTGCCGGCTTGGGAAGAGGATCTGGATCGTTTGCTGGATAGTATCGATCTGGAAGAGCGGGCCAAAGAGGCGATCGACGAGTCTTTGACGCGTCCGCATTGGGTGCAAGTCGAGGCGGAGGCGGCTTTGAAGGGAGCTTCTTCGCAAAAGAAAGAAGCGGAATCGATGTTCATCGACTATTGGAAAAACAAGGTTCCTTTTGAAAAAGATGAAGTGTATGAGCTTTTGAGAAAGGAAGGCTTGATCCGTCATCCGGACACGATCAAATATTAAGGCAAGTTTTTATGCTTGTCTTTTTTTTATGTGGAACAAGAAGCGTATAATGGGTTTTAAAGAGGAGGTCTTTTTTATGTCAGTTTTGAATGGGATCGCTGTTCCTCATCCACCTCTCATTGTTCCGAATGTTGGGCGTGGGGAAGAAAAAAAGATCGAGAATATTACGAGCGCAATGGAAGAGGCGGCGCAGAAGATCGTGGAGGCCAAGCCGGATACGGTGGTGATCATTTCTCCACATGCGCCAAGCTATTATGATTATATTCAGCTTTCGAAGGGGGCGTATGGTGAGGGAGATCTTGCTCAGTTCAACGATCCGTATGATCGTTTTCGAATTCCTTATGATCAAGAGCTTGTCGATGCGATCGAGTCGATTTGCATGGAGAATGGGATTCCGGCTGGAACTTTAGGCAAACAAGATGGTTCTTTGGATCATGGGACGATGGTTCCGCTTTACTTTTTGAAGTCTTTAGCGCCGGAGACGAAGTTTGTACGGATCGGTCTTGGGGGTCCGAATAATAAGGTGCATTATCAAGTGGGGCAGGCGATCCAAGAGGCGGCTCAGAAATTGGGACGTAAGGTTTCGATCGTAGCGAGTGGCGATCTTTCGCATTGTCAAAAGGCGGGTACGCATTATGGCTATCGTCCAGAAGGTCCAAAGTACGATGAGAAGATCATGGAGATCTTGGGTGATGGAGATTTTTTAAGGTTGCTCGAGGTTTCGGAAGAGGACGCGGAGAAGGCGATGGTTTGTGGTCAGAAGTCGTTTTGTATATTAGCGGGAGCTTTGGATGGCTTGTCTGTGGATGCGAAGGCGTTGGCGCATTCGGCTGAATTTGGGGTTGGTTATGGCGTAGCTACGTTTACAGATCCTAAAGAAGATTTGGATCGTCATTTTTTGATCATGGCTGAGGCGCAAGATCGAAACGCGTACGAGGAGAGGATCAAGAAGGAGGACGCGTATGTCAAGTTGGCGCGGGATACGATCAATGATTTGATTCATGAAAATGAGTTGGTGATTCCTTCGGCTTCGCTTCCGAGTGAAATGTTGGAAGAGAGGGCGGGTGTTTTTGTTTCGATCCATAAAAATGGCGAGCTTCGTGGTTGTATTGGAACGACGGAGCCAACGGAGGCGAATGTGGCGACGGAGATCGTGCGTAACGCGCTCGCGGCTTCGATGCGGGATCCTCGTTTTCCGGCGATTCAGCCTTGGGAGCTGGAAGAGCTGGAGATCAATGTGGATGTGTTAGGGAAACCAGAGATCATCGAGGATGAAAGTCAGCTGGATGTGAAAAAGTATGGAGTGATCGTTTCGAAGAATGGCAAGCGTGGCTTATTGCTTCCGGATTTGGAGGGTGTCGATACGATCACAAAGCAAGTTTCGATCGCGAAACAGAAGGCTGGTTTATTGACGGATGAGCCGGGTTGCACGTTAGAGCGTTTTGAAGTGGTGCGGCATGTATGAAGTGTGAAACGTGTTTTCGAGAATGTGAATTGCGGGATGGTCAGGTTGGCTGGTGCAAGGGGCGCATGAATGTGAATGGAAAGATCGTCGATCGTAATTATGGGAAGATCTCTTCGGCGGCGCTCGATCCGATCGAAAAGAAGCCATTGCATGACTTTCATCCTGGTTCCATGATCTTATCGGTGGGAAGTTATGGGTGTAATTTGGCGTGTCCTTTTTGTCAAAATCATGAGATCGCGCAAGAGGATCTGGATGCTCGTTGCGAAACGATCACTCCGGAAGAGCTTGTTGAAAAGGCGGTCGAGCTCGTGCCGTATGGCAATATTGGGATCGCGTTCACGTATAATGAGCCGATGATGTCTTGGGAGTTTATCCGGGATACGGGGAAGCTGGCGAAAGAAAAGGGTTTGAAGGTCGCCGTGGTCACGAATGGCAGCGCGAGCTTGAAGGCTTTGGATGAAGTGCTTCCGTATGTGGACGCGTTCAATATTGATTTGAAAGGGTTCATGCAAGAATATTATCAGTATTTGTCGGGCGATCTCGAGACGGTCAAACGCTTTATTGAAAGAGCGGCAAGCAAGGCGGATGTGGAGATCACGACTTTGGTGGTGCCACATAAGAACGATTCGGATGAGGAGATCGAGAATTTGGCAAAGTTCATCGCGAGCATCGATCCGAATATTCCGCTGCATTTGACGCGGTATTTTCCGCGTTGGAAGGAGAAGGAGGCGCCAACTTCGATCGAGTCTTTGAAGCATTTGAAGGAGATCGCTAAGAAGTATTTGCGTCGTGTGTATTTAGGAAATGTGTAGGCATTTCCTTTTTTAGATGAAGTATAGGAAGTGGCGAACAATTTTGTGCATGGATCGAATCATTCCTGCGTGATTGGGATGAAAAAAAAGACTGATCTTCATCAGTCTTCATCGGAGGACATGTCTTCTAATAGTTTCCAGTCCTTATAGCTTGCTTTGACATATTTCTTGACTTCTTTGGCGACGCCTGTCGTTAACGCGTGGCGCTGGCGAGAAAGAGCGTAGTAGATCGTGAGGATCATTTCTTTCATTTCTTCATCGTCGAGCCATTGGAGACGGTCTTCTGGGATCTCATAGAGTTCGTGGTAGATCTTGGCGATCACGGAGATCCGGTTGGCTTGGGTCACGTCATCCATGATTTCTTCAAAAGCTTCGTTTAAGATGGGTTGCACGTAGGCAGCAATTTCTTCATGTGTCATATCAAAATCTCCTTTTCTTCTATTTTAATCTTTTATGAAAACGCTTACAAGTTGATTTTGTGGTTTTCTTGTACGTATAATGGCACAGAGGTGGGTCTATGGCAAAGTATCACGATATTTATGAGGATTTAAAGGGCAAGATCGAAGAAAAAGAGTATGGGGCAGGGACGTATTTGCCTAGCGAAAACGAGTTGATGAAGCTGTATGATTCGAGTCGGGATACGGTTCGGAAGGCTTTGAATTTGTTGGCGTCTTCGGGCTATATTCAAAAGGAAAAGCGGAAGGGTTCGCTGGTTTTGGATGTGGGTCTGATTTCTTTTCCGGTTTCGGGTTTAACAAGTTTTAAAGAGCTAGAACGATCGGCGTATCGGTATCATTCGAAAACGATCGTGTCTTCTTTTGAGTATGGGCATCCTAATGCGCGTATTCAAAAAAAGTTGAATGTGGGTCCGGAAAGTTTTGTGTATGAGATCAAACGAATTCGAAAGATCGATGGGGAAAAGATCATTTTGGATGAAGATTATATCAATGCCAAGATCATTCCTGGTCTGGATGCGCAGATTGCTTCGGATTCGATTTATGAATATATTGAGAATACTTTGGGTTTGCCGATCGCGTTTGCGCGAAAAGAGATCACGGTCGTTAAGGCGAGCGAAGAAGAAAAGAAGCTGCTCGATCTGGAGGGGTATGATTTGCTCGTTTGTGTTAAATCGTACAACTTTTTAGAGGATGCGACTTTGTTTTGTTATACGGTGTCAAAACATCGGCCCGACAAGTTTCGGTTTGTAGAATTTTCGAGAAGGGAAAAGTAAAAGCGTCGCTGGAGGACGCTTTTTTTATTCGGAAATTTCGATTTGATTGTTTTCAAAGTCTAAGAAGCAGCTTTCATAATAGCCGTCTCCAGTCGTTCTTGGTCCGCTGATCACTTCATATCCATCGTTTTTGAGGCGTTGGGTGAGTTGATCGACCGCTTCTTTGGATCCAAGAGAAAAACTAAGATGAGCCAAGCCGGTTCGGTTGAGTGGTTTTGGCAAGTCTTCCATTTGTTCTTTGTTCATGATTTCTAGGCGAGCTCCTTCTTCGAACGATAAAAAGTAGGAGCGAAATCCTGTTCTTGGATTGTGGTAGAGTTCGTTGGGCGTGGCGTTAAAATACGTTTCAAAAAACACCTTAGCTTTTTCGAGATCGTTAAAATAAATGGCTGTATGTTCTATTTTCATGAAAATTCTGCTTTTTCCTTTCTTTTAAAGCGGGTGAGCGATTGGTTTCATGGCATCGAATGTATGGAAGTATTGAAAGCCCATTGTTTTGAGTTCGGCTTTGACTTCTTCGATATGATTGCCTACGTATTGTTGGGTGTGGGCGTCGCTTCCGATAGTGATGATCGTTCCTCCGAGCTCTTTATAGAGGGCTAGGATCTTTCGGGAAGGCATTAGATCGTCCAATCCATATTGGAAGGAGGAAGTATTGACTTCGATTCCTTTTCCGTTCTTGATGATGTGGCGCAAGATCTTTTCAATTTTTGGCTTTACGTTTTCGAAAGGGTAGCGGCCTTTTGGATCGTAGCGGACGATCAAATCCAAATGGGAAAGAACGCTGTAGGCATCGTAATGTTGGAGGATCTCGTACAAGTAATCATAATATTTTTCATTATATTTTTGTTGGCTTTTTCCTTTTTGAAATTCTTGGTTCCAAAATTCTTGGTTTTCGATTTGATGGATGGAAAGAAGCACGAAGTCGAGTGGATATTGTTCGAACAGCTTTTGATAGGCGTCGATCGTATGAAGCTGGATACCAAATTCAAGTCCTTTTTTGATCGTGATTTTATCTTGGTATTGGGGAATGAGGGTGGCGAGCTCGTCAAAGTAGCGCGGATAATCGACGTTCAAAACCGCATCTTTTGGGCGGTTTGGATCATCGGCATCGTATTTAACGCCATGGTCTACGTGGTCAGTGATGCAGATTTCTTCGAGCCCTAGTTGGATCGCGTCTTGAATGAGTTGTTCCATGGGATAGATGGAATCGTCGCTATAGGCTGTGTGAAGATGATAGTCTGTTTTCATTTGCGTTCTACCTTTCTGATGCTTTCATTATATAGTAGTTTGAATCCAAAAGAGCTAGTTTTTTAGGCATCCGATCGGAACTACGAAAATCCCATCTTTTCGTTTATAGGCATAGCTGCCAGTTCCGACCAAAACCATGAGAAACGAGGGAGATTTCATTTTTGTGGTATCTAAATTATTCGCGAGTTTTTTAAGGTTTTTAGCTCCTTCTTCAATGAGTCTTTCGCCTCCAAGTTTGATTTCGATCAATCCATAATCTCCGTTTCGTAAATGAAGGACTGCGTCACATTCTAATCCATAACTATCTCGATAGTGATAAATCTTACCGTTTAATGCGGATGCGTAAACTTTTAGATCACGAATACAAAGGGTCTCGAAGAGAAATCCAAAAGTATTTAGATCGTTGATCAAATCAGTTGGTCCAATTCCTAAGGAGGCTGCCGCAATGGATGGATCGACAAAATAACGAGTGTCGGAAGAGCGGATTGCAGCTTTCGAACGAAGATTTGGATTCCAGGATTCTACATCTTCGATCACAAAGATTTTTTTAAGAGCCAAGATGTATGTGTTGATTGTGTCGACATCAAGTCCTTCTGAATCGTTAGCTAGCATATCTTTTCTAAGTGTTGTTAAAGCGACTTGTTGACCGCTATGTCTTGCATAGACTCGCATAAGCTTTTTTACTCGTTCTGGATTTCTTTGAATACCATCTACTCGTGAAATATCTGAACGTATAATGGCTTCATAATAATCGTACGCTTGTTCAAGAGCGATTTTTGGCTTCATGAAAGTTGCTCTTGGCCATCCTCCTCGACAAACCAAAAAGGCGAGCTCGTCGATTTTTAGATCATTTTTAGCCGATATCATAGAGGGATCATTGAAAAGGTCTTTCAGAGAAACGAAACCTGAAGATTCTCCAGATTCAAATAACGACATTGGGTACATGGTCAACCAAGCGAAACGTCCAGTTCCACTATGCTCGATTTGAGTAGAGTCTGCTGGTACAGCAGAACCTGTAAATATAAATTGACCTTCTTGATTTCGATGGTCGATTTCAAAACGAGCCGCATCCCATAATTTTGGAGCAATTTGCCATTCATCAATCAATCGAGGTGTTTTTCCTTCCAAAAGAAGGGAAGGATTTATATCTACAAGATTCAAATATTCATCTCGTTCCTTTGGATCGGCAAGGTAAAGAACGCTTTTAGCAACCTGTTCAGCTGTTGTTGTTTTACCACACCATTTTGGACCTTCAATTAAAACAGCACCTTTTCCAGCTAACTTATCTTCTAAAAGTTCATCAAGAATGCGAGGTTTGTATTCCATAATAATGACCTCCTACAAGGATTTTATCATTATAAAATGAGGGAATTCAACAGAATTCCCTCATTTGTAGGAAATCTATTCCCTCATTTGTAGGAAATCTATTCCCTCATTTGTAGGAAAATTATTTCTTTTTTTCATGGTTGACATCTTGTACGTACAAGATAGATCAATAGAAAAGAAAGAGAGAGAACTCA
This sequence comes from Dubosiella newyorkensis, assembly GCF_001945605.1. Lineage (GTDB taxonomy): Bacteria > Bacillota_I > Bacilli_A > Erysipelotrichales > Erysipelotrichaceae > Dubosiella > Dubosiella newyorkensis. Next base: position 39,680 of record NZ_MPKA01000067.1, on the reverse strand, counting down.
TGTCAAAATTCAAAGATGAAGCGAAACAACTCCTTATACTCGTTGGTGGTAAAGAAAACATTCAAGGGGTGACGCATTGTGTGACTCGTATGTGGTTTGTGCTTGTCGATCCATCGCTTGTCAATATAGAGACGATCGAAGAATTACCGAGCGCGAAAGGCACCTTTACCCAGTCGGGACAATTTCAAGTCATTATTGGCAACGAAGTCCAAGAATACTATAACGATTTTGTGGATGTTTCTGGAATCGAAGGCGTGTCCAAAGAAGCGTTGAAGAGCGATGCGAAATCGCAACAAACACCAATTCAAAAGATCATGTCCGATTTGGGTGAAATTTTTGCCCCCCTCATTCCTGCCTGTCGGGATCACGTGGTCGATCACGAAAAAGATGGGCACCACCCAAATTTTAGGAATCGTTTTAGGAATCACGCTCGTTTCTCCACAACTTCTCAACGCCTATGCGGTCGCGGGCGCGACAGAAATTCCTGTTTGGGATTTTGGGTTTGCGCAAGTAGAAATGATTGGCTATCAAGTGCAAGTGCTCCCTGCCATCTTGGCTGGATTCGCTCTTGTCTTTATTGAAAAATTCTTTCGAAAGATCACGCCTGCTCTCGTAAGCATGATCGTCGTTCCGTTTTGTTCGCTTGTTCTTGCGGTTCTTGTGGCGTATACGATCTTAGGCCCTGTTGGATGGGTCATTGGCGGATGGATTTCCGATATCATTTGGGCAGGTTTGAATTCGAATGTAAAATGGTTGTTCGCGACTATTTTTGGATTTGTCTATGCGCCCCTTGTCATCACAGGACTCCATCATATGACCAACGCCATCGATTCGCAGCTTGTCGCATCTTTTGGTGGAACGAATCTTTGGCCAATGATCGCTCTTTCCAATATCGCCCAAGGCTCTGCTGTTTTTGCGATGAGTGTTCTCCAAAAGAAAAATGAGAAGGCCCAACAAATCTCAATTCCAGCTATGATTTCATGTTATTTGAGTGTGACAGAACCTGCGATCTTTGGTGTGAATTTGCGCTATGGTTTTCCATTCTTATGTGGTATGGTCGGCTCTTCTTTGGCAGCTACCGTTTCTGTTAGCTTTGGAGTGACGGCCACGAATATTGGCGTAGGAGGAATTCCAGGCATTCTTTCGATCTTTCCACAATGTTCCGCATCTTGATGAATACTATCTTCATTTGTATGATGTTTCGCAAGCGGATCTCAATTGGGACAATCCTAAAGTGCGGGAAGAGTGTGCCAATATCATTAAGTTTTGGATGCAAAAAGGCATCCAGGGCTTTCGTTTCGATGTGGTCAACAACATGTCGAAGGGATCGTTTGAAAATGATGATATAGGGGATGGAAGACGCTTCTATTCGGATGGTCCGCACATTCATGAATATTTGCACGAGCTGAATAGAAATTCGTTTGGACAAGATCCAACGATCATGACGGTTGGGGAGATGTCGAGCACTTCGTTAGAGAATTGTAAAAAATACGCGAACAAAGAGGCGGAAGAATTGGATATGGTCTTTAACTTTCATCACTTGAAAGTCGATTATGAAAATAAGGAAAAGTGGACGCTTAAACCATTTGATTTTGAAGAACTCAAACATTTGTTCCATACTTGGCAAGAAGGGATGCAGGAAGCCGATAGCACGATGGCTTTGTTTTGGAATTGTCATGATTAGCCAAGAAGTGTTTCGCGTTTTGGAGATGATCGAAAGTATCCAAACGAGTCTGCGAAAATGTTGGCGTTGGCGCTCCATTTCATGAGAGGAACACCTTATATTTATCAGGGCGAAGAAATTGGAATGACAAATAATTATTTTGGTTCGATCGACTTGTATCAAGATGTGGAGAGCTTGAACTATACCAAGATCTTAAAGGAAGAAGGAAAAAGCGGAACGGAGATCTTAAAGATCTTAGGCGCGAAGTCGCGGGATAACGCGCGCAGCCCGATGCAGTGGAACGATCAAGAGTTTGCTGGCTTTTCCGATACGAAACCTTGGATCGAGATCAATCCAAGCTATAAGACGATCAATGTACAAGCGAGCATGAAAGATCCGCATTCGATTTATGCTTTTTATAAAAAGCTGATCCAGATCCGAAAACAAAATGAAACGATTCAAAATGGTCGATATGTTCCGTTCTGTAAAGATCATCCTTTTGTGTATGCGTATAAGCGGGAGGGAATGGATGAAGAAATTTATGTATTGTGCAATTTCTATGGAACAAAAACCAATGTGGAGCTTGATTTACAAGAGCTAGAACTGTTGTTGTCCAATTATCCAGATCGGATCTATGAAAATGGAGTGTTTGTTTTGCGTCCGTATGAAGCGATTGCTGTTAAAAAAAGCCGATAGCGTTTGGCTAACGGTTTTTTCATTGTTTCATGTAGATTCTTTTTTCTGCATGGAAATATGCAGATTATTCTTCTTTCTGCATAGAATCGGGATAAGGGATCGTTTTCTTTTTGGTTTGTTCATTGAACATGTCTTGCAAAGATTCGGGATAGACGATGGTGTCGGGATCTCCGTCCGAAACATAGCGGGAAGTTTTGAGACGTTCAAAGTTCATTTGAATATCGAAGTTTTCTCCATTATTGTCATAGGCTCGGATTCTTTTTAAAAAGCGAGGTTCAAACGTTTTTGAGAAAGGAGAGGCGTTCGCTTCCCAAGCGACTTGAAGAGCGCTTTTTGTGGTGTATGGGCGATCGTTGTAGGTGCCTTGGAAGACAGCATCCATATTGGGGTGCTCTAAGTCGTAGGGAGATCCAAAAGGCAGGGCTACGATCGGCACATATTGATCGGGAACGATTTGGTCCAAGATCGCGTATTGTCCGCCCACTTCTTCTTGGGTTTGCTCTAAAGTGGTCGTTAGAAGATCGGGATGGTGGAGCGTGTGATTTCCGATATCATAGCCATGCTCGATCATCCAAGGAAGGATCTTTTCATTATATTCGGGTTGAGAAAATAAGCCTTCGTTCAAGAAAAAGGTGGCAGTGACTGGCATGTCCGGGTGCTCTTTTTTGAAGGCTTCAAGAATACCGACAGCACAGTTTGGATCGATAATTAAGTTTCCTTTTTCATCAAGTCCGTTCACGAGCATATTGTTTTCGATCCCGTCATCGAATGTCAAGATGATCGGACTTTTACCTCCTTCGACATCGATCGTGCCATTCACATAATCGATCAGAGGAATCATTCGATAGCCGTTTTCATAATAAAACTGTAAGTCGTTTCGAAACGCTTCAGCTGTGCGTTGATATCCATCCACATCGATGTTGCCTCCTGTATAGGGGGTTTGGTCGTTGGTGAGGTTCTGAATTCCGTGATACATCATGATCGGAACATCCCCCAGTTCATTAACGCCAACTTTTGCGTATTCTGCTTTTGAAAGTGGTGTGTAGGAGGGAGTGATTGATTTAGTCTCTTGCGCTTCTTTGGGCTTAGATTGTGTTTTTGGTAAAACAAGAGCTAGACTTCCGCCGATTCCGATCAATAACACGGCCGTAAGGATCGAAAGGTTTCGGATTTGTTTTTTACGATTGATTTTTGCCATAAATTAATTGTAAAAAAAAGTTCTTTCAAAAGGAATAGAAAAATGCGGAATTTATGAGATGGGCAGGGTTAGGAAATTAATCGTTGAAGACTACCTATACCTAAAAAGATTTGTCGAGATCGAAGGAAAAGTTAAGCAATATTATTTCTGAAGAACTTCTAGTATAAGAGTTTAGATTTGTATTTATTGTCAGCAATGGATGAATTCTTTTTTGGCTTGATTATGTGCTTTTCATTAAGAACAAATATTGACTTTATGTAGCAGCGAAGTATAATGTAATTAGAAAGGGTGCTTATAAAAAAGCACATAATGAGATATGAAAGATTTTATAGTTGAATCAGGAATTCCTCAGTTTCGGATAAGGGTTTCAGAATCGGATGAATCTCCTGTGTATTATTATTACACACAAGATATGTTGCAGCGGGATCTAGAATTGGATGATACAGAAGAAAATTTGAAAGAGGCTCGTCAAATACGAACCAATGATTCTGTAATGGTTGTTCATACCGGAGATTTAATTGTTAATTCCATTACTGGCGATGCTGCAATTGTCCAACCTGTACACAATGGGTTTATGTTAACAAAAAACTTCTATAGAATAGTTCCTAACTCTAATTTGGATTCGGCTTATCTGCTTTATTTGCTGAATGAAGATCATATGATTGAAAAAGAAATGAGAAGAAAATCAAACGGAATAAACTCTCATTTAATTTCGGTTCGAGAGTTAGAAAATTTAAGATTACCAAAACTACCAAGTCTAGAAGAACAAAAAATCATTGGTGATCTTTATTTGAATTTGAAAAAATTAACACGATTAAAAAAGAAAAATTCCGAACGAAAGGAGAAGGTTGTGCTTGCACAATTAAAAAAGTTATATGATTGAGACTGAAAATCAATTTGAAAAAAATTTAATTGAAAAATTATGTAATAGTCCATTATCGACTAAAGAAGATTTAAAAGATGAGTTTCATATTTTGAAAACACGAAATTGGGTTTATGAACCTAAGATTAAAACAACCAATCAGCTTTGGGATAATTTTAAAAAGATTCTTGAAAGACTTAATCAGGATACACTCGAAAGGCCGTTATCAGAGAATGAATTTGCGCAAGTAAAACGAGTGATCAATGAACTTACAACTCCGTTTAAAGCAGGACAATTTTTATACGGTTTGAATGGTGTGTCTCAGGTTGAAGTAGATTTGGATGATGGAAGGCACGTATTTTTAACTGTTTTTGATCAATCTCAAATTGGTGCGGGAAATACGGTCTATCAAGTAGTTAATCAAATTGAAAGACCAGCTGTAATTCCTGGAAAAAAGAATCGTAGATTTGATGTAACGTTATTGATTAATGGATTGCCAATTATTCAGATAGAATTGAAGAAGGCTTCTCACGATATTAAAGAAGGTTTGAATCAAATGCAGCAATATGCAGATGAAAATCAGTTTAGAGATATTTTTTCAACTTTGCAAATATTGATTGCTATGTCTCCAAACAATGCGCGATATATGGCGAATACGACAGCTGAGCGGTTCAATACGGCTTTTGCTTTCCACTGGCAGAGAAGGTCAGATAATAAAATTATCAGAGATTGGAGAGAGTTTACAGATAGTTTTTTATCGATTCCAATGGCGCATAATATGGCGACTAATTATATGATTTTGGATGGAACTCAAAATAAAGAGACGTTAAAAGTTATGCGGCCTTATCAAGTGGTAGCTACTGAAAAAGTTATAAATGCAGTTAAAGGGTATGATTTTGATTATGGGTCAGGAAAACTTGGTTATGTTTGGCACACTACGGGTTCTGGTAAAACAATTACTTCTTTTAAAACAGCATGGTTAGCAAGTAAATTGCCAAATGTAGATAAGGTTATCTTTTTAGTTGACCGAAAGGCGCTAACAAGTCAAACTTTGGAGAATTATCGAGCTTATGATCCAGAATCAAAAGAAGAAGTGACGAGTATCCAGAATACGAAAAATACAAGTGAACTTAGCCATAAGTTAAAAGAAAAAAATAATGACATTATCATAACTTCTGTTCAAAAGCTCGAACGTCTAGTTTCTCGGAAAAATTTTAAAGCTCCGGATCGTAATTTCTTATTTATTGTTGATGAGGCTCATCGCTCAACTGGAGGAGGGGCTTTCGAAAAAGTCCAAAAAGCCTTTAAAAAGAGTGCATTTATTGGATACACTGGGACACCGATGTTTGATCATACAAATTCAAGGTATTCAACAAAACATATTTTTGGTTCTTTATTACATGCCTATACAATTCGAGACGCAATTGCAGATAAAAATGTTCTAGGATTCAAAGTAGATTTTTTAACCACTATTTCAGAGAAAGCCATGAAGGAACAGTATCTACCTGCCTTTTTCAGAAACGAGCATCCAGATTGGACCGAAGAACAGATCAATGAAAAAATCAATAATATGACTGAATATGATATGGATGATAAAGTCTCGAAGAGTTTCTATGATAATAACTATGCTCACGTAAAAGAAGTAGTTCGAGATATTATGTCCAATTGGAGAAATCGATCTGTTGACGGAAAATACAATGCTTTACTTACAACAAGAGTAGGTGGTGGCGGAGCTAGCACTCCTATGGCAATGATGTATTTCCGTGAGTTTTTACGGGCTCAAAAAGAAGAACCATATGCCTATCCGTTAAAGGTCGCGGTTACTTTTTCTCAAGATGCTTCAAACGGTGATTCTATGCTTGAAACCAATAAAGGGTTAGATGAAGCCATTGATGAGTACAATAAACAATTTGACACATCTTTTGATTCTTCTACAGCGGCAGAATATCGTGAAGATTTAGAATCTCGTTTGAAAAAAACAAATTCGGATGGAAAATTTTTAGACTTAGTTATAGTGGTAGACCAATTGCTGACTGGATTTGATGCTCCTCAACTAAACTCTCTTTATGTAGATAGAACTCTTCGTGATGCGGATTTGGTACAGGCTTATTCAAGAACGAATCGAATCGAAGATCCAGTTGATAAACCATACGGACACGTGGTGAATTATAGATGGCCAAGAGAAAACGAAAAATTAATGAAAGAGGCGTTAGCTGTATATACAAATAAAGAAAATGCGAATAAAAGCACTGGAGAACAAGGAAAATTATTAGAAGATGACGGAGTTTTAGCAGGAGATTTTGAAAAAGTGCTTAAAAAAGTGCAGGATGAAATTAAGGATATTCGAAAAATGACGGATAATTTTAATGAAATACCTCCTTCAGAAAAAGAAGACGAACAACTGTTGTCTAAGTTAAGAAAATACTATCAAGGACTTGCAAAACTTAAGCAGTTTCCACCGCGAGACGATTCTTCCGATGGAAATAAAGATCCTGAGTCTGGGTTTGACTATGATAATCCAGATGCTTTAATTGTGAAGATTGGCATGACACCAGAAGAAAATCAACGGTTGAATACTGTGGTTGTAAATGAATTGAAAGAAAAAATCGCAAAAAAGAAGAAAATTTCTCCAATATTGATTGATTTAAAAGTTGAATATCTAAAAGACGTGTTAGTGAATTACGATTATTTAACTAAACTATTAGAAGACTTATTGAATCAAGTTCATGAGGATAAAAAAGAATTAGTAGCAGAAACGGAAAAAGAAATTTATAAATTCGCAAATGGACTTGAAGATCGAACTTATGCTAAAGAAATCTTTGAAACAACACGAGCAATCAAGAATAAAGATTTTCCACCTTCAGGATCCAGTTTAAAATATCCATTTAAACTTACTAGTAGTTATGATGTTATAAAAGAAGCGAAGAATGATAACCTACAACGAAAACTACTCCGATTTAGAAATAAATGGGGAATTACAGATGTCGTATCTTCCCAAGAACTTTTAAATATGATTAACAATCACAAATATAATGAAAAAGACTTAGACGATGCAAATCAGCTAACAAATATTTTAAAAGAGGGAGCAAGTACATATAAAGAACTATCATTAGATCCTGAAATTCAAAAAATGTCTAAAATCAAATATAGAAATTCATTAAGAACCGCAATTTATGAATTAGCAGATCAAATGAAACACCCAGAATAAGGAGAGATTATGAGTGAAAAAGAACAAAAAAAAGATAAAAAAGCCAATGTACCTAAGTTGAGATTCCCTGGATTTACGGAACCTTGGGAACAGCGAAGGTTAGGCGAAGCATTTATAAACTTACAAAATAATACTCTTTCAAGAGCTGAACTATCGTCTGGAGAAGGAAAAGTTAAAAATGTTCACTATGGAGATTTATTAGTTATTTTTAGTGAAGTACTAAATGTAAAAAAAGAGGAATTACCAACAATAAAAGATGAATCTATCATTTCAAAATATAAAGAATCATTTTTAAAAAATGGCGATATCGTTATGGCAGATACAGCTGAAGATGAAACTGTGGGGAAATGTACAGAAATTGAAGGATTAACGGAAGAAATTGTGATTTCTGGGTTACATACTATTCCTTATCGACCACAAAGTAAATTTGCGCCACGTTATCTTGGCTATTATTTAAATTCAGCTTATTATCATGATCAATTGCTCCCGTTAACACAAGGGATTAAAGTTAGTTCAATTTCTAAAACTTCTTTAAAGTCAACTTATATATCTTATCCAAAATCTCTAGTGGAACAAGGAAAGATTGGAAATTTTTTTAATTATCTCGATCACCTTATCACCCTTCATCAGCGTAAGCTTGATGATCTAAAAAAGTTAAAAAAAGGCTTATTGCAAAAAATGTTTCCAAAAAATGGAGAAAAAGTTCCCGAGTTACGCTTCCCAGGATTCAAAAACGATTGGGAACAGCGTAGGTTTGGAGAAATAGTGGATAAATATGTCGATGCTGTAAATACGCCCCATGAAGGATATAATCGTTTAGGCATTAGAAGTCATGCAAAAGGTACTTTTCACAGCTACGTAAAAAAAGGGAATGAGTTAGAGACAGCCCAGATGTATCGGGTAGCAGAGGGAAAATTTATCGTAAATATTACTTTTGGATGGGAACATGCTGTAGCTATTACAGATATAAACGATGCTGGAAAGCTTGTTTCTCATCGATTCCCTCAGTTCTCGTTTCACGATGATATGGTTCCAGATTTTTTCCGATATGTGATTATTGATGAGCGGTTTCGTCATCATTTATGGTTATCTTCACCAGGAGGAGCTGGAAGAAATCGAGTATTAAAGATTGAAGAAATGTTGAAATATTTGATGATTTATCCTTCAAAACAAGAACAAGAAAGAATCGCTTTATTTTTTAACCAGATTGACCATCTTATTACCCTTCATCAGCGAAAGCTAGATCACTTGAAAGAATTGAAAAAAGGACTCTTACAACAAATGTTTGTTTAATGATTAAGCAGATTACAATTTGATATAAAAGAAAGGAGAATCCTATTTAATAGGATAAAGAATATGTCAGAAAAAAGAAAATTAGATGAAATCAAGTCTTCTCTTTGGGAGATGGCTAATAAGCTTCGTGGAACAATGGATGCTTCTGAATATAAAAACTATATTTTAGCTTTTATGTTTTATCGGTATCTTTCAGAAAAACAGATGAATTATTTGGTTGATCAAGACTTGATAATAGTTGAACCTGGTATGACGGTTAATGAAGCTTATGCAAAAGATGCCAATAATGAAGAAAATAGAAAAGATTTTTTGGAAGAATTAACTTCAGCTCTTGGTTATGGAATTATGCCTGAGAATACATGGCAATCCTTAATCGATAAAATTAATAATTCTAAGGTGATTCCAAGCGATTATCAAAAAATATTTGATGAATTCAATGCGAGTACCAAAATGAATAAGGAAGCCGAGATTGACTTTTATGGCGTATTTAGTGATGTAAATTTAGGCGACTCTCGATTAGGAACGACAACGGTTGATCGTGCAAAGTCGTTAAATAAAATTGTAAATTTAGTGAATGATATTGCTTATAAAGATGATTCTGGAAAAGATGTTTTAGGATCAATTTATGAGTATTTAATTCAACAATTTGCTGCGTCAGCAGGAAAAAAGGGCGGAGAGTTTTATACTCCTCACGAAGTTTCTATAGTAATGGCTAAGATTGTAACAGAAGATAAAGAAGCTGAAAAGCAAGCCTTTACTGTATACGATCCTACTTGTGGGTCAGGTTCTTTGCTGCTTACGGTAGGAGATGAGTTAAAAGGTGGTCATAAACCGGGAGCTATTCAATATTATGGGCAAGAAATGAATACAACAACATATAACTTAGCTCGGATGAATCTAATGATGCATGGTGTTAACTATCAAAATATGCATATTAGTAATGCGAATACGTTGGGGAGAGACTGGCCAGATGGACCAGATGCAAAAGGAATCGATCATCCACGTTCATTTGATGCGGTCGTAGCAAATCCGCCATATTCTGCAAAATGGGAACCAACTGAAAGCACGATTAAAGATCCGCGATACAAAGACTATGGAAGAACTGCTCCAAAATCTAAAGCGGACTATGCATTTCTTCTTCACGGACTCTTTCATCTAAATAGTGAAGGAACTATGGCAATCGTATTACCTCATGGAGTTCTTTTTAGAGGTGCTGCAGAAGGAATGATTCGAGAAAATCTAATTAAGAAAAACTTGATTGATACTATTATTGGATTACCAGCTAATTTGTTTTATGGAACGAGTATTCCAACCATTATTATGGTTCTAAAGCGTAACAAAAAGACTAGAGATGTATTTTTTATTGATGCAAGCAACGAGTACGAAAAAATAAAAAACAAAAATATTTTAACAAAAGAGAATATTGAAAAAATTTACCAAACTTACAAGAATCGAGAAGATATAGATAAGTATTCACATGTAGCTACTTACGCTGAGATAGAGAGTAATGATTATAATCTAAACATTCCAAGATATGTTGATACTTCTGAGCCTGAAGAAGAAATTGATCTTGAAGCAGTCATTCGTGAAATATCTAAAGATGATGAAGAGATTCAAAAGCTTCAAAAAGAAATCAATGAACAATTAAAAATGTTAGGATTAACCCCAATTCAGTAGAAACTCATATAAAAAATATAGATTTTTTGTTCAATTTGATTCAATTCAATCCAATTTGTTATAAAAAATTGAAAGAGAGAATTTGAGAGCCAATTTATTTTTTTTGCTCTCCTTTTGTTTTTGTTTGGGAACAGCGAAGGTTAGGCGAAGCATTTATAAACTTACAAAATAATACTCTTTCAAGAGCTGAACTATCGTCTGGAGAAGGAAAAGTTAAAAATGTTCACTATGGAGATTTATTAGTTATTTTTAGTGAAGTACTAAATGTAAAAAAAGAGGAATTACCAACAATAAAAGATGAATCTATCATTTCAAAATATAAAGAATCATTTTTAAAAAATGGCGATATCGTTATGGCAGATACAGCTGAAGATGAAACTGTGGGGAAATGTACAGAAATTGAAGGATTAACGGAAGAAATTGTGATTTCTGGGTTACATACTATTCCTTATCGACCACAAAGTAAATTTGCGCCACGTTATCTTGGCTATTATTTAAATTCAGCTTATTATCATGATCAATTGCTCCCGTTAACACAAGGGATTAAAGTTAGTTCAATTTCTAAAACTTCTTTAAAGTCAACTTATATATCTTATCCAAAATCTCTAGTGGAACAAGGAAAGATTGGAAATTTTTTTAATTATCTCGATCACCTTATCACCCTTCATCAACGTAAGTCGTTATGAACAAAGATGGAGAAAAAAAGATGATTAATGAAGTTAATAATACAATTCTGTTTTGGGAATATTTTGAAAAATGGATCGAAGTTTATAAGAAAGGTGCTATTCGTGACGTAACATTAAATAAGTATTATATGTCATTGAGGTGGGTAAAAAAGTTAGCGCCTAATTTACATCTTGGAGATTTATCTAGAATAACGTATCAACAGATTTTGAATGATTATGCTCTAGATCACGAAAAACAAACTACGATGGATTTTCATCATCAGCTAAAGGGAGCTATTTTAGATGCGGTTGATGAAGGTCTAATTCCAAGAGATCCAACACGTAAAGCAATCATAAAAGGGAAACAGCCCAGGGATAAGAAAATTAAATACTTAAATCAATATGAACTCCATACTCTTATAGCCTCTCTTTATTTAAAAGAAGAAATTTCATGGGATTGGTTTATTTTGCTTGTAGCTAAAACAGGAATGCGATTTTCAGAAGCTCTTGCTATTACACCAAAAGATTTTGATTTTTCTAGGCAAACTATATCGGTTTCAAAAACTTGGGATTACAAAGGAAGTGGCGGTTTTTTACCTACCAAGAATGCTTCTTCTGTTCGTAAAATTCAAATTGATTGGCAAACAGTCGTTCAATTTTCAACGTTAGTTAAAAATTTACCGGAAGAAGATCCGATTTTTGTAAATAAGAAAATCTATAATTCAACAGCAAATGATGTTTTGGCTAGACACTGCAGGGAGACGAATATTCCAGTCATTACAATTCATGGACTTCGTCATACTCATGCCTCATTGTTATTGTTTGCGGGTGTTTCCACAGCAAGTGTTGCACGTCGGTTAGGACATGCGAGTATGACTACGACCCAAAAGACTTATATACATATTATTCAAGAATTAGAAAACAAGGATATAGATCTGGTTATGAGATCTTTATCCACACTCGGTTAAGATTTTAATAGCGACTTACGTTGATGAAGCTTTATGAGTGCGATATAATATTTAAAAGCAAAACATAAGGATAATTATATGGCTAAAGGAATAATCTATGTGATGAGTACTGTTGTTCCTGGATTGATTAAGATCGGAAAAACAGGGAAAAATAATTTTGAATCACGCATGTATAACTTAGAGCGTAATGGATATTCAAATGTAACTGGATTACGCAGAAAATTTGCGATTGAAGTGAATGATTATGATGAAAAAGAGGCTTTATTGGATGATATTTTTAGTAAGAGTCGAGTTCCAAATACAGAGCTTTTTGCATTGGATCTAGATTTGGTAATACAGCTTTTGTCGTCATTTGAAGGACTTCAAATCTATCCAAGTATGGAAACAAAAGAACAAGTGTTTACTGAAGCCACAAAGAAAAGAAGAAGTAATGAAGAATGCGGAAATATTCCAGAAGGAACGTATTTTTTGAATCGAAAAGTTAAGGGGTTTGGGTTGGTGAAAGCCGCTATGGAAGTGAAGGATGGGAATTTTATTGTACTCAAAGGAAGTACATGTGCTCCATCAGATCAGGATCGACTGCCTGAATGCAGAAAAAATGCGCAGATTAAGAATAATATTTTGCAACAAAATGTTATTTGTCATTCTCCATCCACGGCGGGTTCGGTAGTAATTGGAAAAGCAATAAATGGTTGGAAGGAATGGAAAGATCAGAGTAGACAACCTTTAGATATTTATAGATTTAAACCAGATTGATTTTTTAAACATTATAAATAGAAGTGTTCATGTTATGTTATGATTGAAGAAAGAAAAAAAGTAGGCATTAAATCTGATGTGCTTATTGAAGAGGACTTGTTAGTATTTCCCCGCATGAGCGGGGCTTGCCTACGAGTTTTTCATAAAAAAACAAAGAGCTGAAATACAGATCGCTGATAGAGCGCTGATTTCTCTCTTTGTTTTTTTTATCTTCTTTTTAGTTGTTGATGAGCAGCTCGTCTTCGTTGTTCCAGCTATATAATTTACGGATCTCTTTTCCGACTTTTTCGCTTGGATGTTCGCTAGCCAATTTACGAAGCGCTTTGAACTTCGTTTGTTTACCGGCATCCGACATGCCAACTAAGAATTCTTGAGCGAATGTTCCATCCTGGATGTCCTTTAGCACTTGCTTCATCGCTTTTTTCGTTTCTTCAGTAATGATTTTTGGTCCAGTGATGTAGTCGCCGTATTCAGCTGTATTCGAAATGGAATAACGCATTCCCGCAAAACCGCTTTGATAGATCAAATCTACGATCAGCTTCATTTCATGAATACATTCAAAATAAGCGTTTCTAGGATCGTATCCCGCTTCTACGAGCGTTTCGAAACCAGCTTGCATCAAAGCGCAAACGCCACCACAAAGAACAGCTTGTTCTCCAAAAAGGTCGGTTTCCGTTTCTGTGCGGAATGTCGTTTCCAATACACCTGCTCTAGCGCCACCGATCGCAGCCGCGTAAGCAAGGGCAAGATCCCACGCTTTCCCAGAATGATCTTGTTCTACCGCGATCAAGCAAGGCGTACCTTTGCCTGCTAAATATTCAGAACGAACAGTATGGCCAGGCGCTTTAGGAGCGATCATCGCCACATCGATATTCTTTGGAGGTTGGATCGCGCCAAAATGAATATTGAACCCATGCGCGAACATGAGCATATCGTCTTCTTTAAGATTTGGCTTAATGCTTTCTTCATACAAAGCCGCTTGTTTTTCATCATTGATCAACACCATGATGATATCCGCTTTTTTTACAGCTTCCGCCGCCGTATACACTTCAAAACCAGCTTTTTCCGCTTTTTCCCAAGATTTTGAACCTTCATATAGACCGATGATCACATTGCATCCCGATTCTTTCAAGTTAAGCGCATGCGCATGGCCCTGCGATCCATATCCAATGATCGCGATCGTTTTTCCGTCAAGCTGACCAATATTACAATCGTTTTCGTAAAAGATTCTTGCGTTTTCCATATAATTTACATCTCCCTATAACGAGCATTATACGAGGAAATGAAAAGTTGTTCAAGAAACTTTGAAAATTTTTCTGAAAACCCCTTTCCATCTGTTACAATAAATCATAACGGAGGATATACAATGAATTGGAATGATATAGATTTTAGCGCCATCCAAAAAATGGTCGATTCCCTCAGCGAAGAAGAAAAAGCCAACCTACAATCCATAGCCCAAAATATGATGCGAGGCGATATCGAACCCAACATGGAACGACAAGCACAAGAAGAAATCGAAGAAACCGACCCGCTCTTTCAAAAACTCAATATGATCGAAGAAGAATTTGAAAACCTGCCAGGCACGATGCAAGACGCTCTCGAAGCCGCCATCGACCTCGAAGAATACTATGACGAAGACCTGGACGCTGATTACAGCGCATCCGTCTTGTTTTACGCCAAAGCGCTCTTGAACGCCTGCAGAACAAGCCTCTACCCCCATTTAAAAGAAATGCTTGCCGGAATGCCAAGCGCCCAAACGACCCTCTTTTCCTATCTGCAAGCCTTGAACGAATCCAATATCCACACTCTAGTCGACCAAGGCAAGGGCGAAAGCGCCACCTGGGCCTCTCTAGCCACCTTGATCTCCTTTATGCAGCTGCAACTACAGCGCGCCGAATACGACACAATCTCTTATGCCGATCTAGTCGTCATCAAGCACCAACTGCTCGACACGAAGGATCTGCTTTTGCCGTTTGCGATTTCTTGAGAAAATAAGTATAATATTCGCATAAAGATATACCATTCAAAGGAGAAAACAATGAGTCGAATTGAACAAGCCAAAGGAAAACTGATCGTATCGTGCCAAGCGCTTCCTGAAGAACCGCTGCACTCGTCCTTTATCATGGGCCGAATGGCCAAAGCCGCCAAGGAAGGCGGAGCAAGCGGCATCCGCGCCAACACCGTCGAAGACATTCAAGAAATCCAAAAAGAAGTAGACCTTCCGATTATTGGCATCATCAAACGCCAATATGGAGACAATCACGTCTACATTACCCCAACGATGAAAGAAGTCGACGAACTAATGGCCATGGAACAAAGACCCGACGTGATCGCCGTCGATGCCACATGCCGCCAACGTCCCGACAACAAAACACTCGACGAATTCTACGCAGAGATCCGCGCCAAATATCCAGACCAGCCACTCATGGCCGATTGCGCGACACTCGAAGAAATGTGCCACGCCGATGATCTAGGTTTTGACTTTATCGGAACGACGCTCGTAGGCTATACCTCAGAAAGCGAAGGCGATAAGATCGAAACCAACGATTTCGAAATCATCCGCGAACTTCTAAAAACCGCAAAGCATCCAGTGATCGGAGAAGGAAATATCGATACGCCAGAAAAAGTTAAACGCGTCCTCGACCTAGGCGCGTACAGCGTCGTTGTCGGCTCCATCATTACCCGCCCACAAGTGATCACAAGACGATTCGTGGAAGCAATCGAAGACTAAAAACACGCTCCATCTCGTATAATGAAACAAAGATACGAGGTGGCATCCATGCAAAACTGGAAAAAATACTTATTTTGGACGATCATGGGCGTGATCGCGTTCATATTGATCATCACCCTCCAAAATAAAGGATAGAAAACAGATTCTTCGGGATCTGTTTTTTTTGTAAATTTTCTAGAAGTTACAATTATATTCAGAAAAAAAGAGAAAATTATTTGACATTTATTTTCAAACTCTGTATTCTGTACCCAACCAAACCGATGAAGCGGAGATCAAAGCAGCGACGCGCTCATAGAGAGTCTGGGACGGTGGAAGCCAGATAGAAAAGCGAACTGCCAAATGGACCGCCGAGGGCATAGTCAAAGGAACATTCCGAGTACTCTATGACGTACGATCTGCGTAAAAGATCAAGAATGTGATTGCATTCTAAAGCGCTTCAAACTCGAAGAATCAAGGTGGCACCGCGGGCTATAGAAATAAATCAAGCTCGTCCTTGACGAAGAAAAAGCTTCGTTAAGGACGGGCTTTTTCTATAGAGGAGAAAAACGATGAACGATCTTTATGAAATCCAAACTATCTATCAACAAACCCACGCCAAACGCATCCCCCTCATCAAAACGATCGAGGCCGATCAAAACGCCATTGACCTCTTCCAAACAGTAAAAGCTGGCACCTCTCGCTCGTTTTTGCTCGAAAGCTCCATAAAAGACCGCTATTCCTATATGGGCTACGAACCCCAATACACCATCCAATACAAAAATGAGACCCTCACCATACACGATCGGCTCCACGACACAAAAACCCACCAAAAAACAACCGACCCCAAACAAGCACTACAAGCCATGATCGACCAACAACAGACCCCCAATCTCTACCCCTTCTTCTGCGGAGGATTGGTCGGCTATTTCGCCTACGAAAGCCTGCGCTGTAGCGAACCCAAACTTCGCTTCAGCAAACAAACCATGTTCAACGACTTCGATCTAGCCATGTATGACACCCTGATCGCCTACGATCACTATGAACACAAGATCCACTTGATCAGCGGCATCCAAACCAACGATCTAGAAACCAACTATAAAAAGGCCCAAAAACAAATCGAAGAACTCGAAACAAAACTTCACGAAAACGAAATCACGCAAAACAGCGAACTATTCACGATCTTAGAAGACTTCAGCCTCCAATTTGAAAAACCCGCTTTTATCCAAAACGTGACCAAAGCCAAACAATATATCCAAGAAGGCGACATCTTTCAAGTCGTCCTCTCCAACCGGATGCAAGCCAAAGTGACAGGAAGCCTCTTTTCCCTCTATCAAAGACTTCGCATCCAAAATCCAAGCCCCTATTTATTTTACGCCCACATGGACGATCTCGAACTCGCAGGCGCCAGTCCAGAAACGCTCATCGCCGTCCATGATCGCCAAGTAATGACCTACCCATTAGCGGGAACTCGCCCAAGAGGCAAAAACGAACAAGAAGACCAACAACTCGAATATGAACTCAAACACGATCCAAAAGAAAAAGCCGAACACGACATGCTCGTCGACCTAGGACGCAACGATCTTGGAAAAATCTGCAAAAACCAAACGATCCACGTATCCCGCTACCAAGACATCGTCCGCTTCTCTACGCTCATGCACCTAGCCTCCACCATCCAAGGCGAACTTTTAGAAAGCGCCCATCCACTCGACGCCCTATTTGCCACCTTGCCAGCAGGAACACTTTCTGGCGCGCCCAAATTTCGCGCCTGCCAAATCATACAAGAACTCGAACAAAGCGAACGCGGCATTTATGGAGGCGCCTTTGGCTACATTGATTTCAGCCAAAACCTCGATTTTTGCATCGGCATCCGCCTCGCCTACAAAAAAGAAGACCAACTCTATATTCGGTCGGGGCTGGCATCGTAGCCGATTCCGACCCAGAACGCGAATTCCAAGAATGTCACATCAAAGCCTCGTCGATCCTGCAATCGATCCAGAAAGGAGCCCACTATGATCTTGCTCATTGACAACTACGACTCGTTCTCCTACAACCTATACCACTGCTTCGCCAGCTATGATGAAGTCCAAGTCGCAAGAAATGACGAAATCGATATCGAAACGATCAAAAAGCTCGATCCAGCGCTCATCGTCCTCTCTCCAGGACCAGGACGACCCGAAGACGCTGGCATCTGCATCGAATTGATCCAACAGCTCTATACGACCTATCCGATCTTTGGTGTCTGCCTTGGCCATCAAGCGATCGCCCTCGCCTTAGGCGGAGAAATTGGCTACGCCAAAGAAAAGATCCACGGCAAAGCCAAAACGATCCAAGTGACACAACCAAGCCCATTATTCGAAAATATCGACACCTTTGAAGGAGGGCGCTACCACTCGCTAGCCATCACAAAACTTCCAGAACACTTAAAAACCACCAGCATCTGTGAAGAAGAAATCATGTCCATCGAACATACGACCTATCCTGTATATGGGGTGCAGTTTCATCCCGAATCGATCTTGAGCCCCCAAGGCACGCAAATCATCGCCAATCTAATGAAAGGAATCCAATCATGATCCAAACCGCCATCCAAAAACTAGCCCAAAACCACTCCCTTGATCAAAACGAAGCCAAAAACGTCATGGAAGAAATCATGCAAGGAAATTGCTCCCCCGCTTTGATCGCCTCCTATTTGATCGCGCTAAAAATGAAAAAAGAAACCATCGAAGAAATCGTTGGCTCCGCCCAAGGCATGCGCTCCGCCGCCATTCAGATCCACCCAAAAGACGAAGTCTTCGAAATCGTAGGAACAGGAGGCGACCATTCCAACACATTCAATATCTCGACGACCGCCTCGTTCGTGATCGCCAGCACCGGCATCAAAGTCGCTAAACATGGCAATCGAGCCGCCTCCTCCAAATGCGGGGCCGCCGACTGTCTCGAAGCCCTCGGCCTCAACTTGAACACCACCCCAAAACAATGCCTAGACAGCTTAGAAACCGCCAACATATGTTTTTTATACGCCCCTAACCATCATCCGGCAATGAAATACGCCGCCCCTGTGCGCAAAGAACTCAAGATCCCAACGATCTTCAATATTTTAGGACCCCTCACCAATCCAGCTCAAGCCACCACCCAAGTCATGGGCGTCTTTTCCAAAGACTTAGTCGAAACGATGGCCCACGTATTGAGCCAGCTTGGCGTAAAGAGAGGCCTTGTCGTCTATGGACTCGATGGACTCGATGAAATCTCGATGAGCGACGCCACCTATGTTTGCGAAATCGACCAAGGACAATTTCATACATATACGATCGAACCCGAACAATTTGGCTATGAACGTCAGCCCAAAGAAGCGCTCGTCGGCGGAAACGCGCAAGAGAACGCCAAAATCACCCTCGACATCTTGCAAGGCAAAGAACGAGGCGCCAAACGCCAAGCCGTCTGCCTCAATGCTGGAGCCGCTCTTTATGCCGCAAACAAAGTCAATTCGCTCCTTGAAGGTGTCCGTTTAGCCGAACGACAACTCGACTCCTTCGCCCCATACAACATCCTACAAAAAATGATCGAGGCCAGCTATGCCTAATATTTTAGAACAAATCGTAGCCAGCACGCGAAAGCGCGTCGAACACCAAAAAAGAACCGTACCTCTTTCTAAGCTGCTCGAAACACCAACACCAACGCATCCCTCCTTTTATGAGGCGCTTAAAAACCAAGATTTCGCCTATATTTTAGAAGTCAAAAAAGCCTCGCCCTCCAAAGGAGTGATCAAAGAACACTTTGAACCTCTTGAAATCGCCAAACAATACGAACAAGCCGGCGCGCACGCGATCTCCGTATTGAGCGAACCCGAATTCTTTTTAGGAAAAAGCGAATATGTCCAACAAATCGCCAAAACCGTTTCTATTCCCGTATTGCGCAAAGATTTTATCATTGATCCCTATATGATCTATGAATCGGCCGCATTGGGAGCTTCCGCCATTTTATTGATCGCCTCTCTTTTAGATGAAGCCACACTCAAAAGCTATTTAGAACTCACGCATCGACTTGGAATGGACGCTCTAGTCGAAAGCAGAAATGAAGAAGATATCGCCAAAGCGCTTAGGGCAGGGGCTAAGATCGTTGGCATCAACAATCGCGATCTACGCGACTTTTCCGTCAACATCGAACAAAGCCTGCAGCTTCGCGACAACATCCCGCCATCCACGCTCTTTGTCTGCGAATCCGGCATCGATTCGAAAGAACAAATCGACAAGCTCAAACAAAACTATGTCGACGCCGTGCTGATTGGCGAATATATGATGCGCTCGGACAATAAAAAAGAAGCGCTCGAACGACTCGAAGGGAAACGACTATGAAACTCAAGATCTGCGGACTCAAAAACGAAACCGACATCCAAGCCGTCAATCAAGCCAAGATCGATATGGTCGGCTTCGTGATCGACTATCCACCATCAAAACGCTCGATCCAAAAACAAGAAATCAAGAAACTCGCCGACAAGCTTGATCCAAGCATCATGAAAGTAGGCGTATTTGTCGACGCTCCCCTAGATACGATGCTCGACCTCGTTCAAGAAGGCTCGATCGACGCCATACAGCTCCATGGCCAAGAACAAGAAGACATGATCGAACAATTAAAAAAACAAACAACAGTCCCGATCATTCAAGCCTTCCAAGTCGATCCTAAACTATCCTTTGATACGGTAAACGCGTCAAAAGCCGATCTCGTGCTTCTCGATGCGGGAAAAGGAGAAGGAAAGACGTTCGATTGGGACCAGCTACAAGAGGTCAAGCGAAAATTCGCCCTCGCCGGAGGGATCGATGCCCACAATATCCGGCAAGCTATGCGCTATGAACCTTATATGATCGATGTATCGAGCGGCGCCGAAGAGAATGGTCAAAAAACGGCAGCCCGCATTCAAGAACTCATCCAAAAAATGAAAGGACAACCACAATGACAAAAGGAAGATTTGGAATCCATGGCGGACAATATGTTCCCGAAACCCTCATGCACGCTCTTGAAGAACTCGAGGCAGCCTATACGCACTATAAAGAGGATCCCGCCTTTCAAGAAGAATTGACGACACTTTTAAAAGAATACGCTAATCGACCTTCGCCCCTCTATTTCGCCAAAAGAATGAGCGAAGATCTAAAGGGCGCCAAGATCTATTTGAAACGCGAAGACCTCAACCATACAGGAGCCCATAAGATCAACAACGTGCTGGGGCAAGCGCTGCTCGCCAAAAAAATGGGGAAGAAAAGGCTCATCGCCGAAACAGGCGCTGGACAACACGGCGTGGCCACCGCCACCGCGGCCGCTCTCTTTGGCATGGAATGCGTTATATATATGGGACAGGAAGATATTGTGCGCCAAGCGCTCAATGTCTATAAAATGAAGCTTTTGGGAGCCGAAGTCGTTTCTGTGACAAGCGGGACAGCCACCTTGAAAGATGCAGTCAACGAAGCGATGCGCGAATGGACCCGACGCATCGAAGATACGCACTATTGTTTAGGAAGCGTCATGGGCCCTCATCCTTTTCCAAGCATGGTGCGCGATTTTCAAGCCATCATCTCCAAAGAATCAAAAGAACAGATCTTAGAAAAGGAAGCACGGATGCCCGACGCGATCATCGCTTGCGTAGGTGGAGGCTCCAACGCGATCGGAAGCTTTTATCATTATATTGATGAAAAAGAGGTGGAGCTCATTGGCGCAGAAGCGGCTGGAAGGGGCATTGACATAAACGAGACTGCCGCTACGATGGCCGTAGGGAAACTTGGTATCTTTCATGGCATGAAATCGTATTTCTGCCAAGACGAGAAAGGACAGATCGCGCCCGTGTATTCGATTTCTGCCGGACTCGATTATCCGGGCATTGGTCCTGAACACGCCCATCTTGCTGATCAAGGAAGAGCCAAGTATGTTCCGATCAAAGACGATGAAGCTTTGGAAGCTTTTCAATACGTCTCGAAGATCGAAGGGATCATTCCTGCTATCGAGAGCGCTCACGCTCTTGCATATGTCAAAAAGCTGGCTCCGACTCTAGGAAAAGACAAAGTGTTGGTTGTCACGGTATCTGGACGAGGAGATAAAGATTGTGCTGCCTTAGCGCGCTATCAAGGAGAAGAAATTTATGAGTAAAGCCTTTATTCCGTATATCATGTGTGGAGATCCTGATCTTGAAACGAGCGAAAAGCTCATCGCTTCTTTAGTGGAAGCTGGCGCGGACGCGATCGAGCTAGGGATCCCATTTTCCGATCCTGTAGCCGAAGGGCCAGTGATCCAAGCCGCCTCTTCAAGGGCCCTCCAACAAAATGTGGATGCCAACGCCCTCTTTTCACTCGTAGAAAAAGTGCGAAAAACGTATACGATCCCGCTTTATGTCATGACGTATTCGAATGTCGTTTTTGCTTATGGGATCGAAAAATTTGTCCAGCGGATGCAGGAGGTAGGTCTTCAAGGCCTTATTTTGCCCGATGTGCCTTACGAAGAAAAGGAAGAGTTCGACGCGATTTGCCGAAAGTACCAGATCGATTTGATCTCTTTGATCACGTTGACTTCCTCTTCGCGTTTAGAAAAGATCGCCAAAAAAGCGCGCGGCTTCTTGTATTGTGTTTCTTCTTTAGGAATCACAGGAACAAGAGCCAGCTTGCATGAAGAGATCTTTGATGTGATCGAGCAAGCTCGAGATTACACCCCCATACCTTGTCTTATCGGATTTGGAATCTCGAACGCTCAACAAGCTCGACAAATGGCAAGAAAAAGCGATGGGATCATCATTGGAAGCGCGATCGTTCAATTATGTGAAAAGTATGGTCGAGAAGCCCCAGAACCTGTTCATTTGTTCGCAAAATCGATCAAGGAAGCGCTTACAATGTAATGTATCACTTTTTTAACACATATTTAATTGACATTTACTTAAATATCGTTAGAATTTTCCATAGAATATTTAAAGGAAAAGGAATATGTATAAAAACGAAAAAACTTATTCATTTGACCTCTCGCACTGGAGCGATGAACTGCAGCGCCTAGAAGCCGAATATCAATATAAAGCGCATGAAATCGCAATGAAACAATGGAAAGATCTGCTCAATGAGATCAATACATATCTTGATGATCAACATTGCGATTTATTGTATTCGTTCACCGATAAGGAAGGGGTCGTATGCACGGGTAAAGGCGGGATGACGATCGATTTTTCAGCCCCAAAGACAACGTTTTCATCTCGGATCTTAGCGCTTCGTTCGCAGCTTATTTTGGTCATGTCCTCTTGCGAAAAAGATTCAAAATTGTACGAGATCCTCGATTCGTTGTATATTATCGTTTTGTATGCCTATTATGAAGATGAAAGCAGTATGATCTTATATCAATGGCAAAGCCAAAAAGAAAAACAGCTCCAGAAATCGCTGAGCGTGAATATGGTAAACGATATCGTCCGGCATACGCTCGAGAAAATCTTGATTTAGCAGACAAGTCGCTTGTCTGCTTTTTTTTCGTTCTTCTGTGGTATAATTTGTTCTATATAAAATAGGAAGAAGGAAAACCATGTTAAAAAAAGAACAGTTGGAAGAACTGCTCACTTTGTGCATGCGCTCCGAAGCCGATTTTGCGGAAATCTTTGAAGAAGATACGAATAAAGAAAGTATTTCCATGCTCAATCAGGTCGTTGAGGGCGTGGACCGCTCGCAAAGTTCAGGAGTAGGGATCCGCTTATATAAAGGCGTTCAATCTGTCTATGGCTATACGGATATTGAAGATATGGACTCGCTCAAAAATGTGATCGCCGACCTTGTGGACGCGTTAGGTCCAAAAGACGAGGGTGTCAAGGTCCAATTGAAGGAAGAAAAGATCGAAGACAAGCATCCGATCCGTATCGATCCGCTTGCCAGTCCCCTTCAAGAGAAAGTGGATCTTTTAATGGAAGGAAGCCAAGCCGCTTATGAGGCGAGTGAGAAGGTGGAAAAAGTGTCGGCTTCGCTGGCGAGCGTTCATCAAAAGGTACAGATCTCGAATTCGAATGGACGTCTTGTCCAAGACGATCGTCACCGGGTACGTATGGCGATCAGCTCGTATGTAAGCGATGGAAAAACGCTCCAGTCGGGCGCTTGTTCGCCTGGAGGAAGCATGGGGCTTGAATTTTTTGAAACGACAAGTCCTAGCTCGATCGGGAAAGAAGCCACTCGGATCGCGCTTGTCCTCAGCCAAGCCAAGCCTTGCCCTTCGGGCAAGATGCCTGTCATCATCGATAATGGGTTTGGCGGTGTCATTTTCCATGAGGCGTGCGGGCATTCCTTGGAAGCGACAGCGGTGGCTAAAAATCAATCTGTCTTCGCCAACAAGCTAGGCGAACAGATCGCCAATGAAAAAGTCACGGCCATCGATGATGGAACGATCCCGAATGCGTGGGGCTCGCAAAATATCGATGACGAAGGCAATCCGCAACAACGCCGCGTCTTGATCGATCATGGTATCTTAAAAAGCTATATGATCGATACGCTCAATGGCCGTCGAATGGGTATGGCCTCTAGTGGCTCTTCCCGCCGGCAATCGTATAAATACGAGCCAACGTCTCGAATGTCCAATACGTATATCGCACCAGGCACGGATACTCTTGAAGACATGCTTAAAGGGATCGAGCGTGGTTTATATGCCAAAAAGATGGGGGGAGGCAGCGTCAACCCTCAAACGGGAGAATTCAATTTTGCGGTGCAAGAAGGCTATATGATCGAAAACGGAAAGATCACCGATCCGGTCAAAGGCGCTTCTTTGATCGGAACGGGACAAGAGATCTTGATGAACATCGATATGGTGGGAGATAATTTGGAACGGGCCCAAGGAATGTGTGGTTCGATCAGCGGTTCGATCCCGACCGATGTAGGACAGCCAAGACTTAGAGTCAAAGAGATCACCGTAGGAGGTACTGCCAATGAATAAGCAAGCTTGGATCGAAAAAGCCAAGGAGCTTGGCTTAGAATCTTTTGAGATCTATCAATCGCTTAGCGCGTCAAAGGAAATGACGTGGTACGAGCATGCGATGGATACCTTTGTGACAAGCAAGATCTTAGGGACATCGCTAAGAGGGATCGTCGATGGCAATGTGGCGATGATCGCTCTTGAACAAGTGGACGATTCGAAGATGGATAGCGTGCTCAAGCAGCTCGTCGATCAAGCCAAGACGATCCAGACGCCTGAAAAAGTCGTGTTCGCCACACCAAAGCCTTTGGAAGAAAAAGCGGTTTCTTCTCGGCAATGGGTACAGCCTTCTATGCAGCAAGTGGAAAAGACGATGGACAAGATCGAAGAAAAATGTCTAGCCTACGATCCACGGATCGTCCAAGTCGGCTATCTTGGCTATGAGGAAGGAAAAGGGGCGCGCGAGATCACGAATTCGCTCGGCCTGCATTTAGAAGACGAGGACCAAGTTCAATATCTTGTTTGTTCTATCGTCGCTCTCGAAAACGGGGTCTATAAAGACGCGACAAAGGTCGAGGTCGTCGAGAATTTCGATACGTTCGATATAGACGCTTTTGTGAAAGAGGTGTGTCAAGAGGCGCTGGATCAATTAGGGGCGCGCTCGATTCCATCGACAACATGTCCGATCATTTTAGAAAAAGATGCGATGAGTTCGCTTTTCGGAGCGTTTGCGGGTCTTTTCTCGGGCGATTTGATCGCGAAAGGGATCTCGCCGATCGCTAAGGATCTAGGCAAGAAGATCTTTTCTGAACAGGTCAGCGTGATCGATGATCCAAGAGATCCTAACGCTTTGAGCATCGCGAATTTTGATGATGAAGGAGTTTTGACGAAGCGTAAGGTGCTCGTCGATCATGGCGTGTTCGAGCAAGCGCTCTATGATATCAAATCGGCGATCAAGATGAATACGGAAAGCACAGGCAATGGCTTCAAGTCCGGGTATGCTTCGCCAGTGAGCGTGCAGCCGATGAATTTGAGCATCGTCCCAGGAGAAAAAGATCTGGATGGCTTGATGGAGCAAATGCAGAATGGCTTAGTCATCACGGATCTGATGGGACTGCATGCGGGGATTCATTTTGTCTCGACGCAATTCTCTTTGCAGGCTTCCGGATATAGAGTCAAGGATGGAAAAAGATCAGAGCCGGTCACTTTGATCACGATCGCAGGCACGTTCTTGGATTTGATGAACCATGTCGTGGCGATCGGAAACGATATGGACTGGACGTATAAGCAAGTTGTTTGTCCTAGCATTCTTTTTGAAAAATGCGCAGTCAGTGGAGAATAAATATGGCAAATGTATATAAGAATACTGAATTAAAAAAAGCGCTCGAAGCGCTTCGTGAAAACGAAAATCAAGAAACGATCACGAACATGGCCCGCATCTTGCGAGATACGGATGTTCTCGCTCCAGCCAAATGGGATAAAAAACCCGATAAGGATGAAAACGGTCAGCTCGTGTTCGAGCCAGACACCCAGATCCAGCTGCTTTTATTGCAGGATGACAAAGGAAGATACTACTTTCCAATGTTCACGGACTATGAAGAGCTCAGCTCATGGAACCAAGACGAAAGCGTCCATACGCTCGTCTTGTCTTTCGATCAATTCATGCCGTTCGTGGAAATGGCCAAAGATCAAGTCGAAGGGATCGTGCTCGATCCATTCTCGATCAACGTTCCGATCGATGTTGAATTTTTAGAAGGCATCCAAAAGACAAAGAAGACAGTGATCAAACCGACACGGATCAAAAAAGGCGAAAAGCTGCAAGTGCGCGAGCCGGTCAAAAAAGTCGAAGCGCTCATCCAGGCGCTCTATCAAGAAGCTCAAGAGCTTCCAAGCATCCAGTCGATGTATTTGAAGGAACGTATTGAAGGCGAGGAAGTGCATTGGCTTTGCATCGTCGATATGGATCCGCAAGATCCTAAGCTCTTTCAACGCTTAGGCGAAGCGTGCAAAGGAAAGACCGATCATAAGGCGATCGAATTCATGTTTTCGACCCAGCAAGTCGCGCAACAGATCATGGCGGATTCAACGCCGATCTATATCAAAGGTTGAGAAAAAAGTAAGAGTGTAAATTGAACTGTGTAAGTTTCTAGGCAAGACTAGAAGCGAGCATAGTTCTTTTTTTCTTAAACAAAATTATACCCGTTCGGGTACTCACACAGATGGAATATCCGTTTTTATACCCGATAAGGTATTATATCGTGGTTTTTGTTGAATATGTACCCGATAAGGTATAAAATGTCAACATGACAACGATTGGAAACTATATCAAAACGGAGCGAAGAAAACTTGGAATCACGCAGGAGGAGTTCGCCTTGCGAGCTGGACTGGGATTGCGGTTTGTCCGAGAACTGGAGCAAGGAAAGGAAACGGTTCGAATGGACAAGGTGAACAAGGCGCTGAGGATGTTTGGCAAGGAAGCGGTGCCGGGTGATTTGAAACGGAGCGAGGAATGAGAAAAGGAAATGTATGGGTGGAGGAACAAAAAGCCGGAACCATTGAAGAGACGGATAGCGGCTATCGTTTTTCCTATGAAAAAGACTATTTAGCCATAAAAGGTGCGAAAGATGTCAGCTTGACTTTGCCGCTTCGCGAAGAACCATATGAATCGTCTGTGTTATTTCCTTTTTTTGATGGACTAATTCCAGAAGGATGGTTGTATGATGTGACAATCCAAAACTGGAAGCTTGATCGTAAAGATCGTTTTGGCGTGTTGCTTGTAGCTTGTAAAGATGCCATTGGAAATGTGTCTATATGGGGAGAGAGTGAAAGATGAGATGTTTATATTGTGGCAAAGAGCTTGTCGATCCTACGCCAGAAGAAATGGAGTCGCAATGGCATACGGGATGTACTAAAAAATTTTTCGGAATGACTTTGCATCCGGTTCTTGATTTGGATGATTCGATCTTGCAGGAAATCGCCCGAAAAACGGTAAGCGAAGGATATACGGTGCCTGGCGTTCAAAAAAAGCTTTCTTTACATTTGATCGAAGAAGAGACGGGATCGAGGTTAACGATCGTGGATTATCCGACAGGGTATATTTTAAAACCACAAACAGAAAAATTTTCTTATCTTCCTGAATTTGAGCAGCTGGGGATGCGTCTTGCGCAAATCGCTAAGATTCCTGCCGTCCCATTCGGGTTGATTCGATTAACAAACGGGACGTTGGCGTATATTACGAAACGAATTGACCG
Source organism: Dubosiella newyorkensis (assembly GCF_001945605.1). Taxonomy (GTDB): domain Bacteria; phylum Bacillota_I; class Bacilli_A; order Erysipelotrichales; family Erysipelotrichaceae; genus Dubosiella; species Dubosiella newyorkensis. The sequence continues at coordinate 11,832 of NZ_MPKA01000067.1, read as the reverse complement.
GGTGGAGAAAAAGAAAAAAGTCGTAAAAATGGCGATGGAAGATTTTTGCCAGCTTCAGAACCGTTTAACGGAAGACAAATACAACAGTTCTTATGAGCGGTGTGCGAAAACGATAAAAAAATATTCGGCTTTCTATCAATTCGACTTGACTGAATTGTTTATCCGGCTTGTTTTTGCGTTTCTTATTGGCAATTCCGATATGCATTTAAAAAATTTCTCGTTGATTCAAAACAAAGCGGGTGTATATCAGCTTTCTCCGGTGTATGATCAACTTCCTGTTAATATCGTGATGCCTACAGATTTAGATCAAACCGCTTTAACGTTGAATGGAAAAAAACGAAATTTGAGGCGAGGGGATTTTTTGAAGTTTGCGCATTCAATTGAGATCGAAAAGAAAACTGCTGAAAGACTAATCGAACGAATGCTGAAAAATATTGATCTTTTTTTGGAAGCGTGCGAACAATCTTTTTTGCCTGAAGAAGAAAAAGAAAACGTGAAACGATTGATCAAGGAGCGAGCGGATTTGCTTCATGTTGATTTGTCAAAGTAAGCTAGATACTGGAAATCTGTCAAGTTTTTGGATAACTTAAATTCATTTTTTGTGAGGGTTTTCTCTTCGTATGTTTGTAGGGCCTTTGAAAATGCTGGATCTGTTCTGAATGCATTCGTTGAGAATGATCTAGAAAACCTGATCCAATGCGCTTGTTTTCTGATCGTGACATGAATATTCATCAGACATGAAAAAAACCTCCTTAAAATAAATTGAGCGTTGATGATTATTCAGATAAAGAGGTCATTAAAAAATGGGAAACGATCTCAAAAGTAATCCAAAAAAATCAAGCTTTGAATTATCCCGGGAATCGATCGTTAATATCGAATCGGGTTTCATGGCTTTTGTAGAAATACTTCTAAATATAGTATATGAGTAGGATAGGTAACAGTTGCAAAAAGAAAAAACTGCCGACACTCTATTGGACGGCAGTCTGAAACGATGGCTCCAAGATCCATCATTTTTTTATGCGTGATCGTTCAAACGATACCCGACACCAATTTCCGTTAAAATATAGCGCGGTTTAGCTGGCTGAGGTTCGATCTTGCGGCGAAGAGAAGCCATCAAGGTGCGCAACGCCCGCGTATCGCTTCCATATTGGGTCCCATATACTTTTTGCAAGATCGCTTGCGTCGTATACACTTTGCCAATTTGCTCGAATAAGCACGCTAAAAGCGAAAACTCAAGCGGCGTCAAATGGATCTCTTTTTCGTTGACAAAGACACGATGAGAATCAAGATCGATCGTCAACCCTTGCACGCTTTTGACAAGGGCGGCCTGGGTCTTGTTTTCATTTTGGGCATGACGAAGGGCCGTGCGGATCCTGGCTAAAAGTTCGGTCGTTGAAAATGGCTTCGTTAAATAATCGTCAGCGCCTAGATCAAGGGCGTCCGCTTTTTCGTGATCTTGATCGCGGGCCGAAATCACGAGGATCGGAAGATTGGAAGCGGCGCGGACTTTCTCGATTACTTGCATTCCATCAAGATCGGGCAAACCTAGATCCAGCAAGATCAACTGGAATTCTTTTTCTTTCAGCAATTGGAGCCCTTCTTTTCCTGTCGCCGCCATCTCTGGATGATATCCTTCTTTTTCTAAAATGTAGCTTAGAAAGCTGCGGATCTGCTGATCGTCTTCGATGATTAAAATATTCACGATAGATCTTTCCTTTCTGTCATAAGGAGGGTGCATATGAATCGAGCGCCGCTTCGATCACAACGATTATGCGCTGTCAGTTCTCCATCATGCGCTTGGGCGATCGAACGACAGATCGCAAGACCAAGTCCGATGCCGCGCGCTCGATCTTTTTGATTTTGGCTCGATGTATAAAAAGGCTCAAAAATATGTGGCAAATCTTCTTTGCCGATTCCCTCGCCTTCATCCTGGACAATAAAGCGGACTTCTTTTTTGATAGGATCGGCTTCGAGAACGATCTCGACTTTATTTTCTTGGGGCGTATGCCGGATCGCGTTTTCAAGCAAGTTAACGAGCAGCTGAACGATCAGCTTTTCATCGACATCGACCGTGATGATCTCAGAGGGGATGTTTACTTGGATCGTTCGATCTTTATTGCGCTTTTCGACCGTCGAGCAAGCCGCTTCGATGATTTCTTCGGCAAGCGCTTCTTGCTTGTTCAAAATAAGATGTCCTTCTTCCATCCGTGTAAGATTCAAGATATTTTCAACGAGTGAATAAAGCCAGCTTGCCTCTTGATAAATACCTTGCGCCATTTGGATACGCTCTTCTTGAGAGATTTCAAGTCGCATGAGGACTTCGCTCGTTCCCATGATCCCTGAAAGCGGGGTCCTAAGATCGTGGGAAATGGATCGAAGCAAATTCGAACGATATTGTTCTTGGGTGATCTTTTCTTGCGAAGCCATATATTGATGGAGGTTCTCGATCCGATCCAATCCCAAAGCCGCGCAGGCGCACATCGAATGGATGAGTTGTTTTTGAGCCTCGTCAAAGCCGCCCTCTTTTATTTTTGGAAGCAAAAGCAAGCCAAAAGCGCCCTCTTTGTTTTTGATGGGCCAACTTGAAAACTCGCGCTCTAGATTTTCTGGTCGATATTTTCGATGCTTAATCGTGTTCGCTTGGATTTGCTGGAGAAGATAAGGGGCCGCCTGGCCTTTTTTGGTCTGAGGTAAAAAAGCGGCTTTAGTATGGAACGTGTCGCTAAAGGAGCGAACGATGATCTCTTGGGCTTGCTCGATCTCGTTGGCTTCTAAAAGCGTGTTCGTAAAGTTGTAGAGCGTCGTGGCTTGCAAGGCGCTATGCCGAGCGAGAGTTGCGCTTTGTTTTTCTTGCGAGGTCAATGTGCTGATCAAAAGGGAAATGATCATCATGATCAGCATCGTGATCGGATAATCGGAATTATTCACCCGCAAAGTAAATAGGGGATCGGTGAAAAAATAGTTGAAGAGCATCACCGCGATCACCGACGCGTTGATCCCATAGTAAAAACCATCTGTGAACTTGGCGCACAAAACCACGCCAAATAAATACAACAAGATGATCGTCGTGTCGCTCAGCTTGAAGGAAATAAATAAAAAGCCGATCGCAGTCGGTAATAAAAGGCATAAGATCATCATGCCAAGGTTTTTAAGAAGCGATTTTTGCGCTTTTGGAGTCGTCTGTAGCATATTTTTCTTTCCTCACACAATTCTAACATTCAAAAGTCGACTCTCACACCTTTCTTGCATCGTTTTCTGTATGCTTATACTGTAGTTGAAAGCGAGGCAATGAACGTGGAACAAACAACGATGAACTTGCGGCAGGCAAGTCAAGAAATTCGTGAATATATAGAAAATAGAAAGTATGAATTAGGAAGACAGAAGATCTTGGATCTTATGATGGAATATCCAGATTCTCCGCAGCCACATAATTTTATGGGGTTGTTGTTGATGAAGATCGGCAACCGCCAAACAGCGATCAAGCATTTTCGGGCTGCTGTCGGACTCGATTCGACATATACGCCCGCAAAAGAAAATTTATTTTTATTCAGCGAAGTCGAATATCGAGGAAGTGGCGTGTATGAAGAAACGCCCAAGAAAAGGAGGTTACTAGCATGGTAAAAGGAAGAAATAGAAAGCATGAACATAACGTGCTCGTTCTTGGATGTTCTCGATTAGGCGCTTCTCTAGCGAGCCTTTGTTCGCAAAGAGAAGAGAGCGTCACGATCGTGGACCAAAACGAAGCGGCCTTCGTCAAGCTATCTCCAAATTATGATGGATTGAAAGCATGCGGAAATGTGACAGATATGGATGATTTGTCGATGGTCCACGTAAAAGAGATGGATCAGATCTTCGTGACGACCAATGATGATTGCACGAATGTGATGTGCGCTCTTCTTTTAAGAGAGTGTAACGAGCATGCCAAGATCTTTGTCCGCTTAATCGATCCAGAAAGAAAACAGGTGATGGATGGTTATGCGATCGAAACGATTTGTTTAGATGATCTATGGGTAGAGCGCTGTTCTTCTTTGTTGCAGAAGGAAAGCGAGAATACGCAAATTTTACGGAGATAGAACATGAAAGAAAAAGTATTGATCGTTGGAGGGCGCGCTAAAGCGAAATCGCTCGCCCAATCTTTATCCACTCGAGGAATGATGCCAGTTTTGATCAATAAAAGCGAAGAAGATTGTCAAAAGCTAATGGAATATCGTCCTTCAAAAGTTATTTGTGCCGATGGGACAAAACCCTATGTCCTTGAAGATCTGCAAATGGAAGCGTTTTGTCAAGTCATTGCGCTCTGTCCGCGAGATGAAGACAATTTGATGATTTGCCGCCTAGCGAAGAATATTTTTCCAAAGGTGCGTACGACTGCGCTTGTAAGTAATTTAGCCAACAAGAAGTTCTTTATACGATGTGGGGTCGATCGCGTTGTCTGCGCAGTCTCTTTGATCACGCGCATGATCGAACAAGAGGCGTTTATGGACGAAATGCGGTTGGAAGAAGGACTTCAGATCGTCAAGTTGGATATGGAGGCGAGCGACGCTGCGATCCATAAAAAGTTATGGGAGCTCTCGCTTCCGAGCAATACTGTGATTGGCAGTATTTTACGACAGGATGGATTGTTCGTTCCCCAAGGAGAAACGACGATCATGGAAGGCGATCAGCTCGTGCTGATCACAAGTGATGTCCAAAAACAAGAAGCGATCCAAATCCTGAAAGGAGAAAAGAGCAATGAAAAGCAGCGTAAACATTTGTTTTGGTAAACTAATGATCTTGATTGGGCTTTTATGTCTTATTCCTATTGGGGTGGTGGTGTTTTATCCGCAAGATTTAAAATATAGTTTGTCTTTTTTATACAGTGGGTTGTTTTCCGTTGGCATCGGGACGCTGCTTTATGTTCGTTCTTGTCAGAAAAAGGGATCTTCAAAAGAAAACCGTCCAGCTCTTGGAAAAAAGAGCGCGCTTGTCGTGGTGGGGACGTGGCTTTGGGCGATCTTGATCGGCGCCATGCCTTTTGTGTTTTCTGGACAGCTTCCTTTGATCCAGTCGTTGTTTGAATCGACTTCGGGATGGACGACGACAGGCCTTTCAGTCATGGATGTAAACCAAGTGCCGCATATCTTTTTGTTTCATCGCAGCTTCATGCAGTTTTGTGGCGGCCTAGGCTTTGTGATGATGATGGTCATGGTCACACACGACCCACACGATGTGATGCTTTTTCAAAGCGAAGGGCATCCAGATCAGCTCATGCCGACTTTGAAAAAAACCGCAAGGACGATCTTTAAGATCTTTCTTTTTTTGTTGGCAGCAGGCACGTTGGCTTATTGTATGGCGGGCATGCCTCTTTTTGATTCGATCAACCACGCGATGGCTTCTCTTTCGACAGGAGGATTTTCGGTAAAGGCTGGAAGCATTGGCGAATACGATTCTTGGGCGATCGAGCTCGTGACGGTCGTATTGATGTTGTTTGGAACGACGAATTTTGCGGTGCTGCTTCTTTTGACCAAAGGCAAGTTCAAGCAAGTTTGGAAGGTGAGCGAAGTCAAGTTCATGAGCGGCTTGATCGTCGCTTCTGTTGTGGTATTGACTGTGCTGCTTCGCTTTCAGATGGACTTTTCGTGGATCGAGAGTTTTCGAAAAGCGCTCCTAGATGGAATTTCGGCAATCTCGACGACGGGCTTTTCTTCGATGTCGTATGCAGAGTGGACCTCCGCTCCGATATGTGTGCTGCTCGTTTTGATGATCATCGGAGGTGGAATGGGCTCTACAGCAGGAGGGATCAAGATCATGCGAGTCGATTTGTTTTTGAAGGCGATCAAAGCACATATAAGAAGAGAAGTGGAAGATGTTCCTGGACTTTCCTCGATCGAATTTACGCGCACGCAAGGAAAAGTAAGGGCAACAGATGCTTTGATCCGGCAGATCTTTTGTTTTATTGGGGTCTATATATTGATCTTGATGGCGGGGACGTTCTTGATTTGTGTGTTTTCCAATTGTGGCGTGATCGAAGCCTTGTTTGATTTTGCCTCTTCTTTAGGAACGGTCGGCTTGTCTTTCGGAATGACGGGACCGCAGACGATCGAGCCTGTCTTGCTCGTGGAAATGATCGGAATGGTGTTGGGTCGTTTGGAGATTTTCGTCGTCTTTGTCGCGCTGTATTCCGTAAGAAAGCAATTCATAAAAAGATAGAGTTTTTGGCTCTATCTTTTTTATTTTTCAAGTGGTCCGTGATAGAAATCGAGTCCGCCGATATCGGTCGTGTGGATGCCTCTTTTTGCGAGTGCTTCTTGGGCGAGTCCGGCGTGGTAGCCGATTATACAATAGAGGTAGCTTCCATCTTTGACATCCGCATCTTGGATCGTAGAGAGCGGGATATTGATCGCTCCTGGAATGTGGCCTTCTTCATACATTTCTTTTGGACGCACATCGATGATCGGAATGTGTTTTTCGTGCGCTTCTTTGACGAACGCATCGGTTGGATATTCTTTTTGTTCCATTTTTTTTCCTTCTTTCAATATTTAGTATAGGGTCACTTATGTTGGAACCCTATTGTTTTGCTTGAGATATAACAATAAAAAAATAGCAATCAGTTGTGTATTGTATTTGCAAACTTTTTGTTTATAATAATGATTGTTTGTTAGATATAAATAAATAGTTTTATATTTTAAACACAAGGAGCGGAGTATGGACATTGGAACAAAGATCAAACAACTGCGTCTTACCAATGATCTGACGCTTGAGGAACTCGCTTCTCGTTCGGAGCTGACGAAAGGTTTTCTGTCGCAAGTCGAACGGAATTTGACTTCTCCGAGCATCTCTTCATTGGAAGATATTCTCGAAGCGCTCGGAACGAATCTCGCTTCCTTTTTTAAAGAAGAAGGAAAGGAGCAGGTCGTTTTTGGCAAGGAGGATTTTTTTGTCTCCGAGCAAGAAGGGTATACGATCGAGTGGATCGTGCCGAACGCGCAAAAAAACGAGATGGAGCCGATCTTGCTCACGCTAGAAGGCAATGGGATCTCGCAGACGATCGATCCACATCGCGGCCAAGAGTTTGGCTATGTGCTGAAAGGCGATATTTGCCTAGTGATGGGGAAAGAGACGTATCGTCTCAAGGCGAAAGAGACGTTTTATTTGAACGCGGCGCCAAGTCATTATTTAAAGAATCCGAGTCGCAAAGAAGCCAAGGTGCTTTGGATCACGATGCCTCCGATGTTTTAGAAAGGATCAGACCATGGAACAAGAAAACAAGAAGATCATTCAATTTAAGAATATTGTCAAGAAATTTGACAACCAGATCATATTGAAAGGGATCGATCTCGATATTTATCAAAACGAGTTTGTGACGCTCTTAGGGCCGAGTGGCTGCGGAAAAACGACGCTACTGCGGATCTTAGGCGGCTTTCTAGAACCGGATAAAGGAGAAGTGATCTTTGATGGAAAAGATATCGCGAAACTGCCTCCTTATAAGCGGGAGCTGAATACGGTGTTTCAAAAGTACGCTCTCTTTCCGCATATGAATGTGTTTGATAATATCGCTTTTGGCTTGAAAATCAAAAAGATGAGTAAAGATGTCATCGAGCAGAAGGTGATGAAGATGCTGCGTCTAATTGGTCTAGAGGGGTATGAAAATAAAGATGTCACCCTTCTTTCGGGGGGCCAGCAGCAGCGGGTCGCGATCGCAAGAGCGTTGGTAAACGAGCCAAATGTTCTGCTTTTGGATGAGCCGTTAGGGGCGCTCGATCTCAAGCTTCGCAAGGAGATGCAGTACGAATTGAAGCGGATCCAGCAAGAGGTCGGGATCACGTTTATTTTTGTGACGCACGATCAAGAAGAGGCGCTGACGATGTCGGATAAGATCGTGGTTATGAAGGAGGGGGAGATCCAGCAGGTGGGCTCTCCACAAGAGATCTACAACGAACCAGTCAATAAATATGTAGCGCAGTTCGTCGGAGAATCGAACATCATTCCAGGGAAGATGCTCAAAGACAAGCTTGTGCGTTTTGATGATATGAATTTTGATTGTGTCGATGTTGGATTCAAGGAAAACGAGAATGTGGATATCATCATTCGTCCGGAAGATATTGATATCGTACCTCTGAATCAAGGCAAGTTGACTGGGACGGTAGAAAACGTGTTGTTCAAAGGTGTGCATTATGAAGTGATGGTCGAGACGGTTCCTGGAACGCATGTGACTGTGAATATGCATGTCAACAACAACGAAACCAATGTCGTGGAAAAAGAAGATGTTCGGATCTCGGCGAATGACTTTTATCTCGATATCGAGGATATGAAGGATTGGGATGAGTCGGTTCTGATCGCTCGCGCCGATGCGCAAGCGTGGTCAAAAGAAACCGATGAGTATTTTCCGATCCAAAAAGTGGATACCGATTTAAAGAACGAGATCGGTCAATATGAGGTCACGTTTTCTACGATCAATGGGCTTTCGATCACACGCCGTATTTGGGTGGTCGATCAGCGTGTCGTAGAGAATAAAAAGGCGAATGAGGCGGTTTCGGCGTTCAACTTCTTTAAAACGGTCGATGAGATCAAAGAATCGATGGCTCTCGATACGGATTTGAAGACGTGGGCGAACGCGCAAGGCTGGAAACTGGACAATGAAGATGAGAAAGTCGATCTTTCGGTGGATTATAACTTTGATCCAGACACGATCAAGGAAGGGATCTATCCGATGACGTTCTGGACGACAGGTCGGGAATTGAAGATCCATACGACAGATTTTGTGGAGGAAGGCAAAGAGGTCGGACTCTCCTTCCAGCCTGAAGATATTCATGTGATGGAGAAGATGGGATTCTAATGAAAAAGTTTGCTCAATTGGCGATCCCTTACTTGATTTGGAGTTTTGTGATGTTGCTTGTCCCTATGATTTTGATTTTGATGTATTCATTTTTGAAGCCGGGCAACTCGATCGTTCACTTCCAGTTGAGTTTGGATAATTATATTCGCTTTTTTACAGATAAAGACTTTTTGATCATTTTGTGGCGTTCGTTGTGGATCGCTTTGAAGACGACGGCGATTTGTTTGTTGCTTGGCTATCCGATCGCGTATTTTATTTCCCGCTGTTCAGAAAAGATGCAAGGTGTCTTGATCATGGCGGTCACTGTGCCGATGTGGATCAATATGCTAGTTCGTACATATGCATGGATCGGGATCTTGAGCGATGGAGGACCGGCTGCTTGGCTGCTTTCGTTGTTTGGGTTTCATGATGTCAAGCTCTTATATACACAAACGGCTGTGTTGATTGGTATGGTGTACAACTTTCTGCCATTTATGATCTTGCAGATCAACACGTCGCTTTCGAAGATGGATCGTTCGTTGCTGGATGCGAGTTCGGATCTAGGTGCCAATAAATTTCAAACGTTTTGGCGTATCGTGTTTCCGCTTTCGCTTCCAGGTGTCGTTTCGGGGATCACGCTTGTCTTCTTGCCTGCGGTTTCGGCTTTCTTCATTCCAAAATTGTTGGGTGGCGGTCAATATTTCTTGATTGGAAATGTCATCGAGAATCAATTCATCACTGTGGGAGAATGGAATTTTGGTTCGGCTATCTCGATGATCATGGCGCTCGTAATGATGCTTTTGATGCTTTTTGTCCGCAAGCTCGATCAAAAAGCCAACAAGGAGAGATAGGATGCAGAAGGACAAGAGAATTTTTGGCAAGGTCATCATGACGCTTGCGCTGATCTTTTTCTACTTGCCGATCGTTTTTATGATCATCTTCTCGTTCAATGATTCGAAATCGCTGACGGCTTTTACGGGGTTCTCGCTGCGCTGGTATGAGGCGATGTTCAAGAATCATGGCATGATGGAATCGTTATATGTCACGATCGTGATCGCGCTGATCGCAACGGCTGTTTCGACGATCGTAGGAACGATCACGGCGATCGGGATGGCGTATTCGAAAAAGTGGGTGAAGCGTTATATTCAGCAGGTCAACGATTTGCCGATGATGAATCCGGAGATCGTAACGGCGATCGGCTTGATGCTTTTGTTCATCACGTTCCAGATCGATCGAGGCTTTACGACTTTATTATTAGCGCATATTGCTTTTTGTATTCCGTATGTGATGCTTTCGATCATGCCAAAGCTTAGAAGCTTGGATCCAAATTTGGCAGATGCGGCGATGGATCTTGGAGCTTCTCCTTGGCAGGCGCTCACGAAAGTTATTGTTCCTCAGATCATGCCGGGAATCGTTTCGGGAGCGTTGATCGCGTTTACGATGTCGTTTGATGATTTTATCATTTCTTATTTTTCGACAGGTCAAGGGGTAAAGAACCTTTCGATCATGGTGTATACGATGTCGAAGCGCGTGAATCCAAGCATCAACGCGATTTCGACGCTTGTGGTTCTTTTCATTACGATCGGTTTGGTGTTGATGAATATTCTTCCGTTTTTGAGAAAGAAAATGGTGAAGAAAGAAGAAGTGAATATGGGAGAGCTTCTGCCAAAGAAGAAGTGGCCAAAGATCGTAGGGGCGGTGGCTATTGTTGCGCTAGTGATCGGCTTGTTTGGATGGGGTCGGCAAGCGGGAAGTAAACCGTATGCGGGACAAACGCTCCATATCTATATGCCAGGAGAATATGTTGGGGAAAACTTCATTTCTGATTTTGAAGAGGAGACAGGGGCCAAAGTGGTCATGGATACATTTGATTCGAATGAGCAGATGTATATCAAGGTGGCGAACAAAGATCGTTATGATATTTTGATTCCTAGCGATTATATGATTCAACGGCTCATTCAGGAAGACTTGTTGCAACCTTTGGATCCATCGCGGATCCAAGATTCAATGGATCTTTTGGATTCTAGTGTTCTTGATTTGGCGTATGATCCACATAATGCGTACTCTGTTCCTTATTTCTGGGGCAGCGTAGGAATCGTGTATGATAAAAATAAAGTGCCTCTTTCTGATCTGGAAAAGGAAGGGTTCAATATTTTCTTGGATCCAAAGTATAAAGGTGATTTGTATTTGTACGATTCGGAGCGTGATTCGTTCATGATGGCTTTGAAGGCGCTGAACTATTCGATGAATACTTCGGATCCGGAAGAAATCAATGCAGCGTATAATTGGTTGCTTCGTTGTGTGCAGGAAATGGATCCTGAGATCGTGACGGATGAGATCATAGATAATATGGCGCAAGGTCGTAAAGCGCTTGGTTTGATCTATTCGGGGGATGCCGCGTATGTGATGTCTGAAAATGAGAATATCGGATACTATTTGCCGACAAGTGGTACGAATTTGTGGACGGATGCGATGGTTATTCCAAAGAATGCAGAAAATGTTGATTTGGCGTACGCGTTTATCAATTATACGTGTCAATATGAAGCTGCGTATGATAATTCAAGCTATGTAGGGTATACTTCTCCAAATAAAGAGGTGGAGGATGAGCTTGCCGAAACAGATTTTGAAGGAATCAACGCGTATGTTCCGCGGACAGGTTATAAAAACGATGAAGTGTTCGAATATAATGCGGATACGCGAAAGATGATTGCCGATATGTTCGCGAAAGTGAAGATCGCGGCAAGCAACGCGAATTAAGGAAAAAGAACTTCTCTAAATTTTTTGGAGAAGTTCTTTTCTTTTTTGGGACCATTTTTTTGATTTTTGTCGTATTGAATATAAGAAGGGGGAATCACTATGTACAGCTTTGTTCGAGAAGAAATATTCTCGTATCCTATGCTACAATGGAATCAAGAAAAGACATTCGATGCGGCCTGCAAAAAGGTGCTTTCCAAAAAGGCGATCCTGGCTTATATCGTGAAAAAAACGATTCCGGAATTCGAAGACTATTCGGTTCGGGAGATCGAATCGTTGTATAT
>NZ_MPKA01000050.1 GCF_001945605.1 Dubosiella newyorkensis | reverse complement strand
AGCTTGACTGGAAAGAGGATATGAACTTCAAGCTCAAAAACGGAGAAACGATCCATATCAATGTCTTTTCCCTGGTCTACTCGTATTCCCGTTTCAAGGTCTTCTATCTTTCCTTGAGCCGGAAAAGAGATGTTCTTCTCCATCTTCTCGATCAGGCATTCGAAACGGCCGGAGGCGTGCCGAAAGCGCTGAAGACAGACAATATGAAAACCGTTATGGATGAACCCAGAACAGCGCGTTCGAAAGGAAAAGTCAATGCCAGATTCGAGCAGTTCGCCAAAGACTACGGATTCGAAACGAAGCCCTGCACAGCGGGGCATCAGAACAAATGGAAAAACAAATAGAGCAGTGAACGCCACTGCTCTATTGATTTTATTTAATTTTCACATTGAATCACCGTTGTGACTCCTTGCTTGACATCTGGATTTGGATAGGTGATGACATTCATATTAGCTGAATTGGTCACGATCATCGGTGTCGTCAAATCGACGCCTTCGCTTTGAAGATAAGAACGATCCAGCCTCACAAGCGGCGTTCCTGTCTCTACGATCTGCCCTTCTTGCACAAGGATATCAAATCCTTTTCCCTTCAAATCAACGGTATCCAATCCAATATGGATCAAGACTTCCACACCATCTTCATTCATCAAACCGATCGCATGTTTCGTATTGGCGATCATGCACACTTTTCCATGACAAGGCGAAGCAATAAGATCTTCCGTAAAGCGGAAGGCGACCCCATCCCCCATCATCCGATTTGAGAAGACAGGATCATTCACATCCGACAAAGAAATACACTCTCCATTGACTGGCGCCATCAATTGAACACTTGAAGGAATCGCGTTTCCATCAATTTCGACTTCTTCCTCTTCTCGTACATCTTTTTGAGTCACAAACATTTTCGTGACCACAAAACCACCAACATAAGAAATACACAATCCAATAAAGAAGTTAAGCATGCTTCCTACCCCTTGCATCAGTGGGATTGCCACAAGACCACTAGGCCCCCAAGCATTCGCCATAACATGCGTCAACATAATATATGCGCCACCAAAACCAGCACCAATTCCAGCTGTGATAAACGGTTTTCCTAATGGCAACGTCACTCCGTAAATCAATGGCTCCCCAACACCAAGGAAACCAGCCGGAAGCGCTCCAGTAATGATCGTCTTCAAACGCTCGTTCCCTACTTTTTTAGCCATTAAATAAATCGCGATCGCAGCCCCAACTTGTCCAGCGCCACCCATTGACAAAACAGGAAATAAAGAAACACCACCCATTTGCTCAAGCTGGATCGCATAAATTGGAATCAATCCATGATGTAATCCAAGCAAGACCATCGGCAAAAACAAAGCAGCCAACAAAAATCCACTTAAAACACGAACCAATGGATGCGTCGAATTAATAATCAGCGTCAACCCCGAAACAAGCGCGTCGCTGGCAACCCCCGCCAAAGGCATGATGATAAAAATAAACAAAACACCCGTCACCAACAAAGAAACAAACGGAGTCACGATCAAATCAAGAACATCCGGCACATGCTTTCGCACTTTCTTTTCTATGATCGACAAGATCCAGACACCAAAGATCACACCAATGATCCCGCCTTTGCCCGTCGTTAAAATTGATTCCAAAGGTTCTGTTTCATTATACAAACCAACCATTTTGGAAATTTCCACCAAATTGGCGCCAATACTGATCGCCCCGATCATCCCGCCAAAAGCAGGCGTGGCCCCAAACACTTGCGCCGCATAAATCCCCGTATAGATCGCAAAATAACCTAGGAACGCTGATCCAAGCAAAGAAAGGATCAACTGAAGCATCGTGAAAAATTGTCCAGACACGACACCATCCGCCATCATCTGCGCAAGCAGACTCGCAAATCCATTAAACAATCCGGCCGCGATAATCGCTGGAATCAGCGGAACAAAGATCTCCGAAATCAATTTCAGTACTTTTTTCAACTTACTTTCCTTTTGCGCGCCTTTGATCTTCGCCTTGTTTTCTTCCCAAGACCCATCTTGACTGTTTTTAGGTAATCCAAATTCCTCAATACACAAATCCGTCACTTTTTTGACTTTACCAGGACCAAGAACGATCTGGATCGCTTCTCCCTCCTGCACAAGGCCCAAAACACCATCCAAATTTTTAAGACCCTTTTGATCCACACGTTTTACATCTTTTACACTCACACGCAACCGTGTCATACAATGCGCCGTCTTAGATACATTCTCCTTGCCGCCAAGAAGATCTACGATCTGTTTTGCAATCTCTAGATTTGTCATCTTATTGTTCCTCCTTGACTAGTTTTTGAATTTGTCCTCCCGCTTGTTCTAAAGCGGCTTCCGCCTCTTCCTTCGAACAACCCAACAAAATCATCACGATCGCGTTTCTTACCTGACCTTGCGCCATCTCAAGCGCCTTTTGCGCTTGCTCTTTCGAACAATCCGTCACAGACATGACAATATTGACTGCACGCGTCTTAAGCTTCTCATTCGTCATTTTCACATCTACCATATAATTTTTGTAAACCTTACCGATCCGGATCATGCTCAACGTGCTGATCATATTGCAGATAAGCTTTGTCGCTGTCCCCGCCTTTAAACGCGTAGAACCCGTGAGCACTTCTGGCCCCGCGATTGCTTCGATCGTCAAAGGACAAATTTGAGAGATCGGACTCTTTTCATTACACACGATCGCCGCCCTATGCGCTCCAATTTGACGCGCGTACTCAAGAGCCCCAATCACATATGGCGTGCGTCCGCTCGCCGCCAATCCGATCACCACATCCTCTTTACTCAAATGAATCGCCTCAAGATCGGCGCGCCCTTGCTCTTTCGAGTCTTCAGCACCTTCTACCGCTTTTACGAACGCGTTTTCTCCTCCCGCGATCAAACCAATCACTGTTTCATAATCTACGCCAAATGTTGGGGGACACTCGACCGCGTCCAACAAGCCGATCCGGCCACTCGTTCCCGCGCCAATATAGACGATTCTTCTTCCTCGTTCTAAAGCGTCGCTCGTCATTTCGATCACACGCTCCAAACGATCATATTGACTCTCAATACATTTGACAGCCTGTAAATTTTCCTCATTCATAATTTCAATGGCCTCTCGGATCCCCATTGCGCTTAATTGTTTCGTTCTCGGATTTTCTTGCTCCGTTGTTAGTTTGCTTAAGTCGATCATCTCTGATTCCTCCTGCCTCCAATTTAAACAATCCACCATTTATTCACAATATTTAGAGCTAATTATGAAACATTATTTCATCTCTTTGAACTTTTCTTCTCTCATTCCGACCATTATTTCAAAAAAAGTGAAACCGCTTTCGACTTCACACTTCCTCTTCCGTTTCTTTTTCCAAGAGCTTGTTCGTAGAGACGATTCTCGCCATCGCCTTTTCCTTTTCCATCGACACGTATGTATTATAAACAATATCGACGATCGACAGCTGAGAGACTCGGCTAGAACTCGCCGCGATCCGCAAAGGCTTTTCGATCGTTGGCACATACAAGATATGGTCGCTCATCGCAGCAAGACGATTCCTTCCATACTTCGTGATCGCGATCACGATCCCCCCACACAGTTTCACATTCGAAGCGACCTCGAGGATCTCCCGTGTTTGTCCCGAATAAGAAATGATGATCGCGACATCCCCAGGCTCTAGATTCGTCGCGCTCATCAACTGCATATGCGTATCCTCATACAAAAACGTCCGCTTATTGACTCGCTCAAATTTCTGCTGAAAGTCTTTGGCCACTAAATAACTCGCCCCAATTCCATATAAATACACAAACCGGCTTTCCAGAAGCAAACCAACGATCCGCTCAAGCTCCTCGAAATCCAACAAATTATAAATATTTTCAATCGCCGCAATATTCGCATTCAAAACTTGAGCCACCAAATCTGGAATCCGCTTTCCCGAACGAGCCTCCAAATTCACTTGCCGAAGCTGCTTAGAAAAATTGATATCATTTCCAAGCGCGACTTTCAGCTCTTTGAAACCAGAAAACCCATTCTTCTTGCAGATCCGCACGATCGTTGCCGCGCTGCAAAAACACGTCTTTGCTAACGTATGAATATCGATACTGATCGTTTCCTGTGGATGATGGATCATAAAACGTAAAACTTCCTTTTCGCTTTCTGTCGCCTGATGCTTATAATACTCTTCCAAACGATACAACCCTTTTTTCATGGGTATCCTCCCTCTATTTCAGCAACCGATCGATTTTGCCATCCACCTTGTCTAATAGCGCATAGGCTTCTTCTTTCGAACACTCTTTCATCCGCATGACGATCGCGCACTTCACATGATAGTCGGCCTTCTCTAGTGTCTCGTACGCTTCCTGTCTAGAACAGCCAGTCGTATCGCATACGATCCGCACGCCCCGATCCACGAGCTTTTCATTCGACATCTGCACATCCACCATATAATTTTTATACACTTTACCTAACTCCACCATGCTCAATGTACTGATCATATTGCATACAAGCTTGGTCGCCGTTCCCGCCTTTAGACGAGTCGATCCCGTCAGTACTTCCGGACCAGACAACGCCTCGATCGTCAAAGGACATTTTTGAGAAATCGGACTCTTTTCATTGCATACGATAGCCGCGATAGAAGCCCCGACCTTGGAAGCATACCGCAGTCCGCCGATTACATACGGTGTCCGTCCGCTCGCTGCCAAGCCAATCACCAAATCATTCGGACACAAATCGATCTTTTCCAGATCCCTCCGGCCATTTTCTTCATGATCTTCCACACCCGCATGCAAAAAGCCATCCGGACCACCCGCTAATAAGCCAAGAACTCTTTTAGGCTCGAGGCCAAATGTCGGAGGACACTCCAACGCATCCAACCAACCAATCATTCCACTCGTTCCTGCCCCCATATAAATAAGACGCCCACCACGCTTCAGCGCCTCCACACACTTTTCGATCACCCTCACGATCTTATCGTATTGCGATCCAAGACAATCGAGCGCCCTATAGTTTTCCTCATTCATCAAGCGCACTTGCTCCCGAGAGACATCGCGCTCAAATCACGAGAACGCTCATTCGCCCGCTCCGTGACCAAGAGTTCAAAATTCTCCATACCTTATTCCACCTTTTTTTCATTATACCAAAGAAAAAGAGAAGCTCTTTCGAACTTCTCTCAACAGCTAGATATAGGTGTCCCGATTTTGTCCCTTATATAAAAAGCGTCTTACTTCCATGATCTTCTTCGGTCCTTCATCATCTATGACAACATAATAAATCACGAAATTTTTTATATAAATACGATAATATGGATATCTCCTTATTTTTAACGAATGGTAAGGCTCAAAAGACTCTGCGTTTGGCAAACGTTCAAAAATAGCTGATTCTACTAAATCCAAAAGATGATTCGCCACCTCTGGATTCTTTAGTGTTTCAGAAATATAAATTACTTTTTCTTCTAAATCTTCATAAAATAATGGCAAATAGCGCAAAATATACGATGAATCAGCCATTAACTTTTCTTCGCAACGATCCGAAAACTTCATCATGCGTATAACGTCTTCCATCTCTTTCAGCCGCCAAATCAGCTTCATCCATTCTGTATTCAGCCATATCCATCAATTTAGAATACTCTTCAAGACTAAGTACCACCATAGCGCCATAACCATTTTTAGTCAAATATACAGGTTCGCCAGAATTTACAATTTTCTCTATCTCCGAAAATTTATTTCTCAGATCGGAAACTGGTTTTATTTGTATCATCGCACTTCTCCTTATCATAATTTCGTTGATATTTTATCTTAATTTATATTATATCTGTCCATTGAAACGATACAAGAGATAAAATTTCTTTCACAAGAAAAAGAGAAGCTCTTTCGAACTTCTCTAGCTACGCTCTTAAAGAATCTTTGATCGTTTTGGCAAGCTCGTCCAGCTCTTCTTCCTGCCCTTCTTTCAAATGCGAAGCGATCGTGATCCGATCGTTCAAGACCGTCATCTGCTTCATCTCATCATCTAAGAACTCAGAAATCAAATCGCCCGAACGGATCGCCCACGACCCATTCTCGATCACAGCCACTTCCCGATTTTGAACATTCAAAGCCTTCATATCCTCCAAGAAATTTTTCATAACCGGGAAAATGCCCAAATTATATGTGCACGATGCCAAGACAAGATGACTATTTTTGAACACCTCGGAAATCAAATACGAAACGTGCGTGTTCGAAACATCAAACACTTCGACATTCTCGACCCCCAGCTCGCAAAGCTTGCTCGCCAACGCTTGCGCCGCCTGCTCCGTATTTCCATACATCGAGGCGTAACAAATCACGACACCCTTTTGTTCTGGCTCGTAATTCGCCCAATGCTCGTATTTATCCAACAAGTAACCAAAATCACTGCGCCAAACTAAACCATGCAGCGGACAAATGAACTTGATCTGATCCAAAAGTGGCGCCGCTTTCTTCAAGATTTTACGAATATGTGGACCATACTTCCCAACGATATTGGTCAAATACCGCCGGTTTTCATCGATCCACTCCCGATCGTAATCCACCTCGTCATTGAACAATTTACCATCCAACGCCTTGAACGAACCAAACGCGTCCGCGCTAAAGAGCGCGCCATTCGTAAGATCCAACGTCACCATCGCTTCAGGCCAGTGCACCATCGGCATAAACAAGAACGTCAACGAATGATCGCCAACCTCCACGACATCCCCCTCATTGACTACGATCTTTTTATCCTCGTCGATCTTGAAACCAAACTGCTCCGCCAATTGAAAACCCTTCTGATTTCCGATGATCTTCGCGTTTGGATACGCCTCCAACACGACTTGAAGACTAGCCGCATGATCAGGCTCCCAATGATTGATCACAATATAATCTAGATCTTCGCCATCCAAAACATACTCTATGTTCTCCATCATTTGCCGACACGCTTCCCAATCCACCGTATCAAACAACACATTCTTTTCACCCTTCAAAAGATACGAGTTATAGCTCACACCCTCAGGAATCGGATGAATATTTTCAAACAACGCCAAACGATGATCGTTGACCCCGATCCAATATAAATGATCCGTAACTTCTCTAACAATATGCATGCTCATTCTCCTTACGCCTTCTCAAAATTCGCCTTGATTTCCGAACATTCAGGACATACCCAGTCTTCCGGAAGCTTCTCGAACGGAGTGCCGGCCGGAATTCCATTCGCCTCGTCGCCAACCATCGGATCGTACTCATAACCACAACCATCGCAAACCATGATCGTATAGTCCGGCTTTTCCTTCTTTGGCGTGGCCCGTTTGATCTTCTTCATTGGAGGCGCCGGCTGTTTTTCACCCGTATCCAACGCTTTTGAAAGAAGCGGCAAGATCTCATTGACATCGCCCACTATACCATAATCACAATTTTTAAAGATTGGCGCGTTCGGATTTTTATTGATCGCCACGATCGTCGAAGCGTTCGTGATCCCCTTCAAATGCTGAACAGCCCCTGAAATACCACACGCAATATATAAATTTCCATTAAACTTTTGTCCCGACATGCCCACATACCGGTCGATCGGCACATATTGAAGCGTCTCCGCCACCGGACGCGAAGAACCAATCGCAGCCCCGCACGCTTTGGCAAGATCCTCGATCAAAGACATATTTTCCTTTGGACCAATTCCCTTGCCGGCCGAAACGACACGCTCCGCCTTCGTGATCGGCGTATCCATCGCGATCCCGACCGTAAAGTCATAACCATCCGCCTTCAAATTCTCGACAAGAGCATCCACTCTTTCTTGGGCAGACCCTTTTTTATAAATGACCTTCTTACGCGGACCCGTAATATTTTTGGCAGCCTTTGTCGGCATAGCGCCTGCGCTCTTTTCCTTTTTAGGCGGTTTTCCCAAAAGATAGGACGAAATAACGACACGCATGATCTCGTTGGTTCCTTCATAGATCTGCGTGATCTTCGCGTCCCGATACATCCGCTCTACATCCATGCCTTTCAAGTAGCCATTTCCGCCATAGCATTGGATCGCCTCTTCAGTAACTTTCACAGCCGTATCGGAAGCGTATTGTTTCGCCATCGCCGCCTCCATGCCATACGGCTCGTGCTTTTCCTTCAATTCAGCAGCGCTATATACAAGCATCCTAGCCGCTCGGATCTGTGTGGCCATATCCGCCAGCTTAAAAGAAAGACCTTGCTGGAAAGCCACCGGCTTGCCAAACTGAACACGATCCAACGTATAGTTTTTCGCGCTCTCAAAAGCGCCTTGCGCGATCCCTAAAGCTTGCGAAGCGATCCCGATCCGACCTCCATCCAACGTAGCCATCGCGATCTTGAAGCCTTCGCCCTCTTTTCCTAACAAATTTTCTTTCGGCACTTTCACATCATCGAACAAGAGCTGGGCTGTTGCCGAAGAGCGGATCCCCAACTTATCGTAATGATCCCCGATCGTAAAGCCTTCCATTCCTTTTTCGACAATGAACGCGCTAATTCCTTTTGTTCCGATATTTGGTGTCGTGACCGCGAACACCACATACGTATCCGCCTCGCCACCATTGGTGATAAAGATCTTTTCGCCATTGAGAATATAATGATCCCCCTCTAGAACGGCTGTCGTTTCCGTACCACCCGCATCGCTTCCCGCATTAGGTTCTGTCAAACCAAACGCGCCAATTTTTTCTCCTTTAGCTAACGGTGTCAAATACTTCTTTTTTTGTTCTTCGGTACCAAAGGCGAAAATCGGCCAGCTGCCTAACGAAACGTGCGCCGATAAAATAACGCCCGTTCCTCCATCCACTCTAGACAGCTCTTCGACCGCGATCGAATAACTCAAAACATCCTTCCCCATGCCTCCATACTCTTTAGGATAGGGAATACCAAGCCAGCCCTTTCGGGCCATTTTTTCTACGACATCCCGTGGAAAATGGTTTTCGCGATCCCATTGGAACGCGTAGGGCTTGATTTCGTTTTCCGCAAATTCTCGGATCTCTGCACGCAATTGTTCGTGCTCTTCACTGCATCGAAACATCATTTCCTCCTTATTTATCGTGTGATGGACTTACTTCTTCAAAAAGCGAAGCGATCGTCTTAGAACGATAGATCGAATCGACTTGGGCCTGAATCGATCGCAAATGCTCGCAAACCATACATCGACTCTCATGACACGCTCTCCATTCGCATTGATACGCAGGCTCCAAACAGGGACTGATCGACTCTCTTTCATCCAAGATCTGCATTAGATCATACAAACTAAGCAAACCAAGATCGGCGATCAAACGACTCCCTCCTCTTGCCCCAGGAATGTTCTGGACCACATTCGCCTTATGAAGAGAATTCAAGATCTTATGGGCAAAAGGCTTCGGAATACACGCAAGAGCACATAGGGAAGATGTCGTGTGAAGCTCTTGATCCTGAAGCGCCCGCAGCAAACGCAACGCATAATCAACTTTTCGATTCATAGTCTCACCTTTCAGCCTCACTATACCAAATGTTGACTTTTTTAGTCTTCATTTTCTTACCCACCGATCATTTTTGGCTTTTTAACTGGAATAATCGGTCGTATTCCACAAACAACCCACCATTGTTTGAAAGTCTTCCTCGACTTTTGTGGTAGAATACAATACCGAACACGGATCTATGATCCGCCCATAAGGAGATTTTTAATGATGCAAATCGAAAAAAGAGACCATCAACTCCAAACGTTCGATGGTCATAAAATAAAGAACGCGATCTTAAAAGCGTTTCAAAGCGTCGGATCCACGATTTCCCAAACTCATTTAGACCAAATCGTCGAAACGATCGAAACCGAAATCAAAAACGCGCCAACAATATGCACCGTCGAACAGATCCAGGACCTTGTCGAAGAAGAGCTCATGCGCTTCCATTATTTCAAAGAAGCCAAAAGCTACATCCTCTATCGCGACAAGCGCTCTCAAAAGCGCGCGATCCTCGAAAAATTCAAGGAACGCATCGACGATCCAGAAATCGTCGCCTTGATCAAAAGGACGCAAAACGAATTCGAAAACGCCTCGTTTCTCGACCTCTTCCATAAATTTCAGACGTACGATCATCCAAACCTCACTTCAATGGAGGCGCTGGATATTTTGATGCGCTGCTGCGTCGAACTCATCAGCATCGAAAGCCCCGATTGGGAAATGATCGCCGCCCGTTTCTTGATGTGCAAGCTCCACCGGCTCACCCACCACTATTGGAGCCAAAAAAACGCCCGCACGTTCTATGAAAAAATCAAGATCATGGAACAAGAAGGCTATTATGGAAGCTACATTCTCGAAGCCTATACCCAAGAAGAAATCGACGAACTCGAACGAGCGCTAAAACCAGACCACGACCTCTTGTTCACCTATAGCGGACTTGATCTATTGGCCAAACGCTACTTGCTCACCTCCCACGACCACCAGCTCATGGAGCTTCCCCAAGAAATGTTCATGGGCATCGCGATGCATCTAGCCATTCCAGAAGGCGAGCGCAAAGTCGAATGGGCCAAGAAGATCTATACGGTGCTTAGCACCCTAAAAGCGACCATGGCCACCCCAACGATGGCCAACGCTCGCAAGCCTTTCCATCAAATGTCTTCGTGCTTTATCGACACCGTCTCAGACTCGCTCGATGGAATTTATAAAAGCTTGGACAACTTCGCGAAAGTCAGCAAATTTGGCGGAGGCATGGGCATGTATTTTGGAAAAGTGAGGGCGAGCGGCTCGACGATCCGCGGCTTTGAAGGGGCGGCTGGCGGCGTGATCCGCTGGATCAAGCTTGTCAACGACACAGCCATCGCCGTCGATCAACTTGGCGTCCGCTCAGGCGCAGTGGCCGTCTATTTAGACGCTTGGCATAAAGACTTGCCAGAATTCTTAGCCCTACGCACGAACAATGGCGACGACCGCCAAAAAGCCCACGACGTCTTCCCTGGCATTTGTTATCCGAACTTGTTTTGGAAGATGGCTGAAGAAAGTCTCGATCAAATGTGGTATTTGATGGATCCTCACGAGATCCATGAAGTCAAAGGCTATCATCTTGAAGATTGTTTTGGCCCGCTTTGGGAAGAGCGATATTGGGATTGTGTGGCAGACCCGAAAATCGACAAACGCCCTATTCTTTTAAAAGATCTTGTCCGCTTGATCATCAAGTCGGCTGTGGAAACAGGAACGCCCTTCACCTTTAACCGCGACATTGTCAATGAAGCCAATCCAAACTCGCATAAAGGAATGATCTATTGCAGTAATTTGTGTACGGAAATCGCGCAAAACATGTCGCCTCTTTACCATATCGAGCAAGAAATCAAAGACGAACAAGGACAAAGCATCGTGGTCGACACGTATTTGCCAGGCGATTTTGTCGTGTGCAATCTAGCCAGCTTATCGCTTGGCCATATCGATGTGAACGATGACCAAGAACTTGAAGATGTGATTTCCACGATCATTCGCGCGCTAGACAATGTGATCGAGCTCAACTACGCGCCGATTCCTTTCGCCAAGATCACCAACGCCAACTATCGCTCGATCGGATTAGGAACGAGCGGCTATCATCATATGCTCGTCAACAACAAGATCCGTTTCGAAAGCCAGGAACACTTGGACTTTGTCGACAAGCTGTATGAAAAGATCAATTACTATACGATCAAAGCGAGTCATCAGCTCGCCAAAGAAAAAGGAGCGTATCCAAACTTTCATGGGAGCGAATGGGAAAGTGGCGCCTACTTTAGAAAGCGACATTATGAAGGCGAGGCCTGGGAAAAATTGCAGGAAGAAGTCCAAAGAGAGGGTCTTCGAAACGCTTACTTGCTGGCGATCGCGCCCACCTCGTCGACCTCGATCTTAGCAGGAACGACTGCGGCGATCGATCCGATCATGAACAAGTTCTTTTTAGAGGAGAAAAAGGGCAGCATGATCGCACGCATCGCGCCCAACTTGAATCCCGAAACGTTCTGGTTCTATAAGCAAGCGCATCATATCGATCAGTCGTGGCTCATTCGCGCGGCTGGCGTGCGCCAAAGACATATCGACCAGTCGCAATCGGTCAATTTATATATCACGAATGAATACACGTTGCGCCAAGTGTTGAACTTGTTCATTGAAGCGTATCGTGAAAATGTAAAAACGTTATATTATGTACGAAGCAAGTCACTCGAGGTGGAAGAGTGCGAATCGTGCTCGGCTTAGGAGGAAATTATGGAATTAAAAAAGAAAGCGCTCTTTAATGAGCATGGCGATATTGAGGTCAGAAAGCGGCGCATGATCAATGGCAATACGACAAATTTGAATGACTTCAACAATATGAAATACAATTGGGTGTCGGATTGGTATCGGCAGGCGATGAACAATTTTTGGATCCCTGAAGAAATCAATATGAATCAAGATATCAAGGATTATCGTAAACTTTCCGTATCTGAAAAGAGCGCGTACGACAAGATCCTTTCGTTTTTGATCTTTTTGGATTCGTTGCAGACAGCCAACCTTCCTTATATTGGGGAATACATCACGGCCAACGAAGTCAATTTATGCTTGACGATCCAGGCGTTTCATGAATCGGTGCATTCGCAAAGCTATGGGTATATGCTCGATACGATCTGCTCGCCCCAAGAGCGTACGGAAATCTTGTATCAATGGAAGGAGGACGCCCACCTTTTGGCGCGCAATAAATTCATCGGCGACCTTTACAACGATTTTCAAGAACACAAAGACGCGTTCACCTTCATGAAGGTGCTGATCGCCAACTTCATTTTGGAGGGAATCTATTTCTATTCTGGTTTCATGTTCTTTTATAATTTAGGACGGAATGGAAAGATGCCTGGCAGCGTGCAGGAGATCCGCTATATCAATCGGGACGAGAACACACACTTATGGTTGTTTCGAAATATGATCGTCGAACTGCAAAAAGAAGAGCCTTCTTTGTTCGATGAAGAAAAGAAAGAAGTCTATCGGAACATGATCCGTCAAGGGGTGGAGGAAGAGATCCGCTGGGGCCATTATGTGATTGGAGATTCGATTGGCGGCTTGTCCTCATCGATGATCGAAGACTACATTCATTATTTAGGCAATCTTAGAAGTGAAAGCATTGGCTTAGGTGTTTTGTTTGAAGGTCATGAGAAGGAGCCGGCTTCTATGGAGTGGGTTTCTCAATATTCGAACGCGAATTTGATCAAGACCGATTTCTTTGAAGCTAAATCGAGTGCTTACGCCAAGTCGAGCGCGTTGGTGGACGATCTATAATCACAATTTTTTAGAGCTTCTAGCCATTTAGGTTAGAAGTTTTTTTATCGAGCAAGCATCCTTCTTTATTGGGATTCTGTGCGTTGGTATAATTTTTTCAATAGATGGGAGGTCATTATGCAGGAATTTCATTATTTAGACCACTTTTTTAATCATGGCATTCTTTTTTGTGGTGAAAATATCTTAGTTGTTTTATCCATCGTTTCCTTGATTTTAGGCATTTACGCGTGTTTTCGGGGTGTGGAGAATTTTAGAAGCGTGTTTGGCGTGATCTTGGCATGTCAACTTGAGATCTTGCTCATTCGGCGTTTTCCTTTTATGTTTCCGCATGCAAATCAAGATCCGTTCTGGTTTTTGATCCTTTGTTTTGTGTTGTTCTGGATCGAGATGTCCATTTTTATCAAGCTCAGTTTTCTATTGTGCGGATATTTAAAACGGATCTTGCATATTGGAGAGCCGACCTATCCTCAACAAGGGCGTGTGCTTTTTGTTGTCCTCTTTGGTTTGATCGTTGTTGTTTACAATCAGTTTCGGCTTGGTTGGTTCAACTCTTCTCTCAATCTTGTCTTTGGGGTGGTTTTGTTTTTGGCGGGCGTTTTTGTGCAAAACAGCCGTATGAGGCAAAAGCCGATATTCTATCCGACTTATCCGGATCTTTTGCGTTTGAAAAGAGGCGATATCGATGAAAAAGAATAAAAAGTGGTTTTCTTTGTCTTCGGTCTATCAAATCGCGTTGTTTTTTTCTTCGCTTTATATTTTGTGGCGCGTCTTGTTTACGATTCCTTCCGTTTCGCAGCCATTAACGTTCGCGTTAGGGATCTTGTTGTTGGGGATCGAATTAGTAGGATTGATCGAGTTCATGGTTAATTTCAAGATCATGTCGAACAAGAAAAACTATCCTTTGCCTTCGATTCCTGAGGATCCGGCTTTATTTCCGGATGTGGATGTTTTTATCGCGACTTACAACGAAGACGAGAGATTGTTGTATAAGACGATCAGCGGGTGCAAGCGGATGCTGTATCCCGACAAAAGCAAAGTTCATATTTATTTGTGCGACGATGGACGGCGCGTCACGGCAAAAGAGCTTGCCGAGTCGATGGGGATCGGTTATTTTACGCGCGACAACAACGAAGGGGCGAAGGCGGGAAATTTGAACAACGCGCTCAGACAGACGAGTTCGCCGATCATCGTGACTTTTGACGCGGATATGATTCCTCATTCTTCTTTTTTGATGAAGACCGTTCCTTACTTTATCGACGCCAAGCTTCGCAATGAGGGGAAAGATAAGTCTGAACAGATCCCGCTTGGTTTTTTACAGACGCCACAGACGTTCTATAATTGGGACTTGTTTCAGTATCACTTGTATGCGGAACAAGATGTAGCCAATGAGCAAGATTATTTTTATCGTGAAATCGAAGTGGCGAAGACCAATTCAAATAGCGTGATTTATGGCGGATCGAACACGTTGATCAGTCGGGAAGCTTTAGATTCGGTTGGCGGCTTTTATACGAAAGCGATCACGGAAGATTTTGCGACGGGATTATTGATCGAAAGGAATGGATTTGTTTCGCTCGCGATCTCGGAGCCTCTTGCTTCGGGGCTTGCGCCAGAAGATCTTCCAAGTTTGATTCAGCAGCGGATCCGTTGGGGGCGTGGCGTGGTGAATGTCCTTTATCAAATCAATTTGTTTTTTACAAGTCGTTTCTCTTTTGCGCAGAAGATCAACTATTGGACGTCGATCCAATATTGGTTTTCGCCATTTTCCAGATTTTTCTATATCTTGATCCCGATCATTTCGGGTCTTTTGGATATTTCGGTCGTTCGGACTCCTTTATGGGTGGCTTTGTTGTTTTGGATCCCGATGTATATGGCGGACAGCTGGGCGATCCGCCGGCTTTCGAGCAACATTCGAACGAGCTTGTGGACCAATTTATATGAAACGATCATGTTTCCGTTTTTGATCGGTCCGATCTTTCTAGAATTCATCGGGATTTCTTTGAAAAAGTTCAAGGTGACAAAAAAAGGAATCGAGAGCGCGGAGCATTTTCAATGGAAGTATATTTTGCCATTTATCGTTTTGTTCCTTTTGACTTTATGGAGCGGAGGTCATATTTTGCATGCGATGTTGCACCATAAAATCTATGGGGGCTCGATCACATTGTTTTGGCTGAGCTATAACGCGATTTTATTGTTGGTGGCGATCTTCTTCTTTATTGGCCGCCGAAAAGGAAGTGTCGTTTCGTTGCAGAAAGCGGCAGTTCTAGGGATCCTCAAACAAAACGATTCGGTTGTCGAGGGGGCGATTGCCGGTTTGAGCGAGAGCGAGCTCGAGATCATTTTTGATAAGGAGCCAACAATCAAAGCGGAAGAAAAAGAGTATCTTGAAGTGATCTATGAAGGACATTCTCTGTTGTTGCCCGTTCGTTTGACAAGTTCTTATAAAAGTCAAGGCTTGAAGATCTACCGTTTCCATATCTTAGAGAGTCATCAAAAAGAACTGCAAGACAACTATGATCAATTTTTGAAGCTTGTCTTTGATCGTCATATTCCAAGCAATCCTTCCAAGTCGGAGCATCTTTTCTTCCCTTTGATGTTCCGGCATATTCAAA
Source organism: Dubosiella newyorkensis (assembly GCF_001945605.1). Classification (GTDB taxonomy): domain Bacteria; phylum Bacillota_I; class Bacilli_A; order Erysipelotrichales; family Erysipelotrichaceae; genus Dubosiella; species Dubosiella newyorkensis. The sequence goes on along the minus strand of NZ_MPKA01000050.1, from coordinate 10,146 downwards.
AAAGCATGAAAAACCAAAAAATCGACAAATCATAAAGCCAACTTGCGCGTTGGCTTTTTTTACAGAAATACTTTGTCGGTTCCATGAAGAATTTGTATACTTAAAGAAAAGAAGGGAACGGGGGACGTAAGTTGATGAAGAAAAGACAATATCCTTTTTTATTGATTGGTTTAATGGCTCTATTTGTCTTGCCAATCTATTTTTATTATATTTCTTCTACACAGCCAATAAAACGCTTTGGTGTCAGTTATATGACGATGAACAATCCTTTTTATGAAGTCATCAACAATGAGATGCGCAAGCAAATCGAAGCGCGTGGCGATCAGCTGATCGTGCGGGATCCTCTTTTAAATGAATCCAAACAACAAGAACAAATCGAGCAGTTCATCGATATGAAAGTGGATGGTATTTTTATCAATCCTGTCGATTCTAGATCGCTCGAGCCTACGCTTGCCAAAGCGAAGCGGGCAGGGATTCCGGTGATCGCGATCGATGTTCCTTTAAGCGATTCGACTTCCTTGCTTTCTACAGTCGTATCCGACAATTATGGCGCGGGCGTTCAATGTGCTAGGCATATCATGTCTCATTTTGATCATGCAAAGATCGGCCTTTTAAAACATTCTTCTGTGCAGTCTGCTAGCGAGCGGATCCGCGGCTTCAAAGAGACGATTGCTTCCGATGATCGGTTCCAGATCGTCAATGAGGCGCAATGTCTTGGTCAGCTCGAGATCGCGATGCCAAAAACGGAGGAAATGATTGCCAAGACTCCGGATATTTCGATCATCATGGCGCTTAACGATCCTAGCGCTTTAGGGGCCAAGGCGGCCTTAAAGAATATAGGACGGAAAGATATTTATATTTATGGGGTGGATGGAACGCCAGAAATGAAGGCGCTTCTCGCGAAGGATCCTATGGTTTTGGGAACGGTCGCGCAATCTCCTTACTCAATCGGTAAAAAGGCCGCTCAAGCGATGTACGATCATTTAAAGGGCGCGCCCGTGTCAAAAAATATCGTGATTCCTGTAGAGATGATCGATCATGATTCGATTGATTTTTATTCGAAGGGAGGCTGGCAATAATGCGGGCGTATTATCGGACGATCGATCGGCTGCGTGCAGGAATGATCGTTCTCAATTATGCGATCATCATGTTGTATGCGAGTGTATGTTTGATTGGCACAAAGTATTTGATCGATCGTCAAACAAGCCTCTCCTTTTTGACTCAGCTTTCTCATATTCCGAAAAATCCGTTGCTGGTTTTTATAGGTTGCTTTGGTTTATACGCTTTGTTCGTCCTGCATGTGGTTAAGAATACGGTATTGACTCCTTTCCTTTTTCGAGATCTTGTGATGGAGTGGATTTTAGCGTATGGGATCGTGCTTTTGCTCAATATGGCGACTCAATCGATCGTGCTACTCGTGATCGTGGATATGATATGTCCTAGACGGCCTTTAAAAAATAAAGAAATATATGAAATCATCGTGTTTTCGATCCTGTTATATATTGGGTCGAACTATGCCCTCATGCAAAAATTTTTTCCGATGAGTGATTTGCGCTCTTATTTTACGATCTTTTCTTCTTGGACTTCTTCGATCTTGCTTCTATTCCGTTCTTTGTTGGAAGGGATCAATTTACTGTTGTTCATTATTATCATCGCTTATTTTTTGATCAACCAATACGAAGAAAAAGAAAGTATCGCGCAAGAATTAGATATGGTCAATCAAGTCAACGCCAAGCTTAGAAACTATGCAGCCCTCTCGGAGAAGATCGCCCAAGACAACGAGCGAAAACGAATCGCTCGCGAAATCCACGATACGTTAGGTCATGCTTTGACGGGCATCGCAGCGGGTTTGGACGCTTGTTTGGTCATGATCGAAAAAAAACCGGAACTTGTAAAAACTCAGCTTCAAAAAATTCGGAATGTCGTCACGGAAGGGATCCAAGACGTTCGTGGTTCTCTTGAAAAGCTGCGTCCTGGCGCTTTGGAGGAACATGGTCTGCAAGGCGCGCTGCAGAAAATGATTAATGAATTTATGGCGGTTTCGAATGTCGAGATCAACTTATCATGGCAAATGCCGCGGATTGATTTTGAAAAGACGAAGGAAGATGTTCTTTTTCGGATGATTCAAGAGTGCATCACCAATGCCATACGGCATGGCCATGCTTCGATGATCAATATCTGGATCCAAATGGACCAAAACGATCCTTGTCAGATGCAAGTGATCGTTCATGATAATGGAAAGGGGAGCGCGTCGATCCAACCTGGATATGGATTGATGCAAATGAAGGAGAGGATCAGCACGATCCATGGCACGCTTTATTATGATGGGTCGGATGGGTTTGTCTGCAAAGCTCTCATTCCGCTTCAGAAAGGAGAATTTGATGATTAAAGTCTTGATTGCGGATGATCAGGAAATGATCCGCAGTTCTTTGGAAATCATTTTATCGTGCGAAGACGATCTAGATGTTAAAGGGGTCGCCAAAAACGGGGTGGAGGTTCTTGAATTTCTAGAGCGCGAGCCGATCGACATCATTTTGATGGATATTCGAATGCCGGTCATGGATGGCGTTTTATGTACTAAAAAGGTCAAGAAGCGTTGGCCACAAACAAAAGTCATTATTTTGACAACGTTCGATGATGATGATTTTGTCTTTTCAGCGCTTCAATATGGCGCAAGCGGATATTTGCTCAAGGCCGGGGATCTTGATACACTTCATCACGCGATACAAACTGTCTATTCGGGGGGCGCTATGATCAATCCGGGCATTGCCCGCAAGGTCGTGGATCTATTTTCCCAGCGGCAGAATACACCCATCATCCAAGTGGAAGAAGAAAGTGTCAATTCCCTTTCCGAGCTAGAGTGGGATGTCGTTTATGAAATCGGGCATGGATTTTCGAATAAAGAAATTGCTAAAAATCTTTATCTTTCAGAAGGCACGGTTCGTAATTATTTGTCGCGGATCTTAAGTAAACTGCATTTGCGGGATCGGACGCAAGTTGCCATTTGGGCCGTGGAAAATGGGTATATAGGGCGGCGCTCATGATCATGAATAAAAAATGGTCGATCGTGTTCTGGTCGATCGTGATCGTTTCTTTGCTTGCGGGTTTGATTTATTGGCAAACGCCGATCGTGCTTCGTCTTGGTGTATTTATCGGAGGAAGTTGGAATGTTCCTTCCGCTTCTACATACGAGCTTATCGATGGGATCATTGCGCAGTTTGAACAGGATCATCCTGGAGTTCGTGTTCAATACGATGCGGGAATTTCTTTGAATGACTATTCGTCTTGGATGTCGGATAAAATTCTAGAAGGAAGCTGTCCGGATGTGTTTTTACTCATCGAAGGCGATTTGGATCTCTATAAAAAATTAGGGGTCTTAAAAAACCTTGATCCTCTGATCGACAGCGACTTGGGTTTTAGGGAGATTCAATATAATCCAAACACCCTCTCTCTTGCTTCCGATCGAGGCCATCAAATCGCTCTTCCTATGGAATGCAATCCGGATATGATGTTGGTCAACACTTCCCTTTTAAGACAAGAAGGTATTCCCATTCCTGATGAGAGCTGGACGATCGACGATCTTTATACGATTTGTCAAAAAGTGAGTCGTGATAAAGACAAAAATGGCGTTCTTGATCAATTTGGGATCTATGGATATTCTTGGGAACATGCATTTGATGCATTCAATGTAGAGATCTTAGATAGCGAGGGCGCCTTCCAACTTCATCAAGATCCTTTCAAGCAAGCGATCACTTATTTGAAAGAATTAAAAGATCTTCATCATGGTGTAGAACCCACCAAAGAGGATCTAGATAGCGGAAAGGTCGCGTTCGCGCCCATGAGCTATGCGGAATTTGTGACGTATAATCCTTATCCGTGGCGGATCAAGCGGTATTCAAATTTTGATTGGCAATGTCTTCCGATGCCGGCCAATTCATCCAACAGCGGGTTTTCTGGAGGTTCTTTTCTTTATATGGGTATTTCGAGTCGGACTTTTTTTTCTGATTTGTCTTGGGATCTTCTAAAAGCGTTTTGCTGCGACACCAAGAATCAAAAAGAAATCGTCTTCAATGGATTGGGGATCAGCCCCTTCGTTCTCGATGAGTCGAATGGCGATGTTTCGTTATATTATGAGCAAATAGGCATTTCCTCTTCTTTGATCGATTTGATCATGCGCAAGAAACCACGACCAAATATCGAAATAGATCCGCCTGCGGATCTGATCCTTGATTCAAAGATCAAGGAATTGATCGAAAACGAGGACGACATCGATCTTTCTTTGATCGAGCTGGAAAAAGAATTGAACAATGAATAACTCTTTTTTATCTCATAAAAAAAGCCTTCGATTGGAAGGCTTTTTCGATTATTGTGCTGTTTTCTCTTCTTTTTCTGCTTCGATCGGGAAGCGTTTGTAGAGCTTTGTCAAATGTAATAGCTTTTGCTGGATGGCATCATCCAGTTGTCCTGGAAGAAGGCGCCACTGCCAGTTGCCACCAAGACGTGAAGGCACGTTCATCCGTGATTCCGAGCCTAATCCCACTAAGTCTTGCGCGGTCAAGATCGAATAGTTCGATGGCGATTTCATGACTTCCCGGATCATGGCCCAATTCATGTTCTTTGGATCTTGCAAGTCCATATAATCCATGGCGAGCTGCACATCGTCTGGATGCGCCGTATTGACCCAACCCATGATCGTGTCGTTATCATGCGTTCCTGTATATGCGACCGAATTTTCTGGGTAGTTGAATGGATAATACTCGCCATTGGCGGAATCTCTAGAGTCGAATGCGAACTGCAATATCTTCATGCCCGGGAATTTTGTGTTCTTGAGCAGATCTTTGGCAGATGGTGTCAAGAAACCAAGATCTTCGGCAATGATCTTCTTCTTGCCAATCGAATCTTCCACCGCTTTGAAGAGGTCGATTCCTGGACCATCGACCCATTCCCCATTGCGGGCTGTATCGTCTTCGTAAGGGATCGCATAATACGAGTCGAATCCTCTGAAATGGTCGATCCGAACGATATCATAGAGTTTTGTCGCATAATCGATGCGATCGATCCACCATTTGAAACCGTCTTCTCTTTGATTCGACCAATTGTACAATGGATTTCCCCAAAGCTGTCCATCGGCGGAGAAAGCATCTGGCGGACATCCCGCTACTCGTTTTGGATTCAAATCTTCATCGAGTTCAAAATATTCTGGATGAGCCCATACGTCGACCGAATCGCGCGCTACATAGATCGGAAGATCGCCAATGATCTCGACACCCTTGTCGTTGGCGTATTTTTTCAAAGCGTTCCATTGTTTGGTGAAGAAAAATTGAAGGACGCGGTAAAATTCATAGTCTTCCTTCAACTCTTCTTTCCATTCTTCCGCTTTTTCTGGAGAATAGAATTTATACTTTTCATCCCAATCCCACCAAGCTTTTCCTTCGTGCTTGTTTTTGAGCGCCATGAACAAAGCGTAATCATCCAACCAATCTGCGTTATTCTCTAAAAATTCGACATATTCAGGATCTGGATTTTCCAGAAAACGATCGACCGCTAATTTCAGCACGTTGAAGCGGTGATTATAAAGAAATCCATAATCGACTTTATCTTTTTCTGTGTCCCAATCTAGCCAGTCATATTCGTTTTGATTCAACAAGCCATTTCCTGCCAGCAGATCAAGATCGATAAAATATGGGTTGCCGGCAAACGTAGAATACGATTGATATGGCGAATCCCCATAGCTTGTTGGATTGATCGGAAGGATCTGCCAATACGTTTGGCCGCTTCCGTTCAAAAAGTTCACGAACGAATACGCTTCTTTGCCAAGAGTCCCTACTCCCCAAGGGCTTGGCAAACTTGTGATAGGTAACAATATACCGTTTTTTCTCATACACTTTACTCTCTTTCTAGCTTGAAAAAAGCTCAATAGACCATTGAGCTTTTGAACGATTATCCTTTGACAGCTCCTGCCGCTACACCTTTGATAATATATTTTTGTCCGAAGATGTAAACAATGATTACTGGAATTACAGTTAACATGATGGAAGCCATCATCGGTCCCATCTCTACTTTACCATAACTTCCGCGGAAATATTGAATCAACATTGGAACTGTTTTATATTTTGTGATATCGAGCACGAGGGTTGGCAGCAAGTAGTCGTTCCATACCCACATCGCCTCTAGGATCGCGACCGAAACCATCGTCGGTTTTAAGATCGGAAGCACGACTTTGAAGAATGTTTGAAGTGGAGTGCATCCATCGATCATCGCGGCTTCTTCGATTTCGACTGGGATCGATTTCACGAAGCCGGCAAACATGAATACAGCCAATCCGGCTCCAAATCCTAAGTAAATGACCCATAAATTAAACGGATTGTTCAGCTTCAGCATATCGGCTGTCTGCGACAGTGTGAACATGACCATTTGGAATGGCACGACCATCGAGAAGACGAACAAATAATATAAGAAGCTGCTGAATTTAGAGTGAACCCGACTAATATACCATGCGCACATCGAGCATAAGATGACGATGGCGACTACAGAAGTCACTGTAATAAAAAACGAATAGAACAAGGAAGTCATGAAGCCAAATGAATTGATAGCTTTCAAATAGTTGATGCTTCCCCCAAAATTGCTTCCATTCACAAGTTCGAATGCCGAGCTTGTCGTGATGGCCGACTCGACCTTGAGCGAGTTCATCAAGATCATAAAGATCGGATAGAGCCACGCGAGCGCGAGTGGGATCAAGATGATCAACAAAATAATGTTGAGCGCTTTCTTCTTTTGAGTCATTATTGTTGTACCTCCTTAGAGCGTGTTGCTTTAAGCTGCCAGAAGCTGACAAGAACGACAACGATCGAGAAGATGACCGCCTTTGCTTGTCCAATACCTTTCCAAAGCTTGCCCGCACGAGCATAGAATGTTTGGTAGATATTGAGCGCCAACATATCCGTCATATGGTTTGGATCGCCCGCTGTCAACGCTAAGTTCTGGTCGAAGAGCTTGAAGCTGTTGGTGAGCGTCAAGAATACGCAAATCGTGATCGAAGGCATCATCATCGGGATCTTGATCTTCCAAAGGATCTGCCAATCGGTCGCGCCGTCGATCTTAGCGGCTTCGATCAAATCATCCGGCACATTCTGCAGTCCCGCAATATAAATAATCATCATATATCCGACTTGCTGCCAGCACATCAAGATGATGATGCCCCAATAGCCAGCGGTTGGATTCAAACGAAGCAAAGGTTCTCCCACTAGCGAAAGAACGCAGTTCAGCAAGATCTGCCAAATATAACCCAATACGATACCGCCGATCAAGTTTGGCATGAAGAAGATCGTACGGAACAAGTTGGTTCCTTTGACCTTTTGTGTGAGCGCCATAGCGAGTGCGAAAGCTAAAATGTTGATCGCAAGCACGTTTACGATCGCAACCATCACTGTAAAACCAGCCGACTTCAAGAATGAAGCATCCGTTAAAGCCGCCACATAATTCGAAAAACCAGTAAATGTTGCATTGCCGACCGTTGTGAATTGGCAAAACGACAAATATAATCCTTCAATAAATGGAACAATGAAGCCGATCGTGAACGCAACAAGCGTAGGAAGTACGAACAACCATCCGTATTTCTTAAGTGTACGTTCCATTATGTTATCCTCCTTAAACTATGAAACAGGCAGAACATCATGCCTGCCTGTTATTTTCGATCAATTATAGACAGCCTATTAACTATTGGCCAAGTCGTATTCTGTTTTCCAGTTGTCTACGAATGCTTCTTCAACCGCTTTCCAGTTGGCATCTGTAGGATCTGCCGCGTATTGAGTTAAAGCCGAACCTAAAGCGTTCTTCCACTCTTCACTTGGCATTGTCGTAAAGTTCCAGCTTACTGGCTTGTAGCCTTCTTCTGTTAATTTCTGATCTTCAACTACGAATACGTTTTCACTAGGTTTAGCATCTTTGAACGGAATGACAAAGCCCATGTCATCAGCCATCGCAGTCGTTCCTTCTTCCGATGTTACGCACCAGTCCATGAAATCCAATGTAGCTTGGATGTCTTCTTCAGAAGCTTCTTTGTTGACTACCCAGTAGTTTTCCGTACCAGTTGTCAAACCTTGTTTTGCTTCGTCGCCTACACCAATGTAGATCGGGATCATCGTCAGATCTTCGGCCTTCATGCCGTCGTTTGTCAAATTCGTATATTCCCAAGAACCATTTTGATAGAATACCGCTTTTTCGCTTTCGAATTCGTTGCGGCTATCATCGCCCGTCTTAGCAGCTAGATCTTTTCCAGGAACTGTAGAATCTGTGATGTAAAGATCGTAGATCTTACGATATTCAGGAAGATAAGTACCTTTGATCGCATCTGTATCTGTGATTCCGTCGTTTTGATATTCGAAGTAGATCGGCATATTGACTAAGTGTGTTTTATAACGCCAGTCAGAAGAAGAATCCATACCTGCTGATGTGAAGGCTGTGAATCCAAGCTCTTTTTCACGTTTCGCGATATCATCCGCAACCTTTTTCAAGTCGTCGAACGATTTGATATCATCCACTGTGTAACCTGCTTTTTCAAGTAATTTTTTATTCACGATCAAACCATACGATTCGATGCAGTATGCGATAGCCGCAACATCATGATCTTCTTTTGGTCCAATGTAAAGCGCGTAGTCATCGCTTGTTAATTGCTTGAACACTGGAGTGTCGTATAAATTATATGCATATTCTTCCCAGTTCTTTAATCCAACAGGACCATTGACTTGGAATAGTGTAGGAGCGCCGCTCTTTCCCATTTCCGACATCAAAGTCGTTTCATAGTTACCCGATGCAGCGGTTACGACTTTCACATCGACACCTGTTTCTTCTGTGTACTTTTTCGCCAAGTTTTGCCATGCTTCATCTTGTTCTGGTTTAAAGTTCAAATAATAAACAGAACCTTTCGATCCATCCGCAGAGCCGGAATCGCCGCCGGAAGAGCTTCCAGAATCAGTTCCAGACGAGCAACCCGTCAACAACATCGCCGCGGCAGCACCAGTTGCCAACAATTTACGCCATGTTTTCATGATCAACTTAAATCCTCCTTTTGATCTTTTTTCTAGCACATTGTAAGCGCTATTTCTTATTCTGATAATAGTCTATTCCAATCGGAAATAGGAGATATATGATAAAAAATGCTAAAAAAGACACTTACGCGACCAATTAGGACACATTGTCGTATAAATATCCACAAAAAACTGATAAATTCCTTTATAAATCCATAGAATGCGGAAAACTTTGTGTATAATATATTTTGGAAAAATGAGGTGTTCTTAATGTTGCTTTTTTCACAATTATTCACGATCGCCTGCTCCGTGCTTCTTCCTCTGGGATGTGCGATCTATCTATGTATACATGAAGAAGGAAAATGGAAGCTTCTTTTGGTGGGAGCTTTGACCTACGTCCTCTTTCAAATGGCACTTTTCTTGCCTACGCTATCTTTATTTACGAATTCGGATGCGGCCCAAAACTGGATCGCTGCCAACTATCCGCTTTATATCGTGTTCTTATCGGTTTTCACGCCGATCTTTAGCGAACTGTTCCGCTGGCTCATGATCCATGTCTTTTCTAGAAACGATACGACTTTGATGGACGCGTTCGCTTTCGGTATTGGATATGGGGGGCTTGAAACATCGTTGACGATCGGAATGAACGTGTTTTTAGGTATGCTCATTGGCGCGGGCAAAAATATTCCCAACATGTCCAATCTGCTTCTTGCCGAAGCGGTCGGGCAAGTGTGCCAGCTCGTGCTTCAAGTGGGCTACACGCTCTTGATCATGCAGATGATCAAGACCAAAAACAAAACCTTTTTGTTTATAGCGATCGGCATTCAAATCTTGATCACGCTTGTTTCTTCTTTGGGACAAAACATCTTTCATTGGAACATTTGGATCTTGCTTTGCATCATGGTCATCTTTTCTTTGCTGGCCGCTATGTATATCGCTCAAGCGTATAAAAACGAAAAAACGACAAAATAAAATGCAAACGATTGCATATTCCCCATCTTTTACAGTTTTAACAGTGCGAAAGGCGCCTATCTCCTTTATTTAAAGGGTTTAGACGCCTTTTCTTTCTTTTATGAATTTCGCCACATTTTTCCCGTTGGCATTTTTGACGATTTTGTTC
>NZ_MPKA01000082.1 GCF_001945605.1 Dubosiella newyorkensis | reverse complement strand
GGATACGAACATCCTCCTGCCAAATATTCCTCAATCACTTGTATTTTGAATTCTTTTGAATAGGATTGATTTCTTGGTTTCTCCAGAAAAACTTCAGCATCCGACTTTTGAAATTGTTTTACCCATTTCATTACAGTGTTTGGATTAAGATTTAAATCTTTTCCAATCGTGACGGATCCTTCTCCTTTATTTAAATAGCGGTCAACAACAGATAATTTAAAATCTATAGTGTATTTTGATTTTCTTCCCATATAAAAAGCCCCCTAATAGGACCTCCAAATTTAGTTGTTTGGCGTGTCTACTATTAGGGGAGCTTATCACAAGCTTCGGCTTGTTTTTATTTTTCTCACTTAATTCTCACATTCAAGAAGTAGAATAATGGCATGTTAAATTATTTAAAATATGATTATTTACGATCAAGAGTCCAAGCCGACTTTAATGACCATACCCATCTTTACTCTTTTAAAACGATCAAGAAATTGATCAATGAAATGTGTTTGTATTTTGGATCGAGTTTAGAGGGGAGGAAAGCCTCTTTCCAATACCATATGAATATTCGCAAGCACGTTCCGATCTATATCAATTCTTCGCTCGTCCTACTTGAGATCATCCCAGATCTTTGGGTCAACTATTTTGCGATCAAAAAAGTGACTTCGTCAAAAGAAAAAGGATGTTATCTTCTTTTTAAAGATAAATCATCCTTGCTTCTTGATCATTCTTCCTTCATTTTAAACCGATTCATGCTGATTTACCGGTTCTGCAAAATGATGCTTTTTAATGAGTCGGCTGATCATCGCAATCCGAACAATTCGAAGATTGCATACTCTTTTCGTGACGGAGCGTATTGACGCCGATCCCTTCGATTTCGATCATCGCATCGTTTTCTAATGCGCTTACTTCAACGATCGTCATTGCCGGATATGGCGCTTCTACAAAGTTTTTAAAAACTGAAATAAATTGATCCTTAAGAGAAATATCGGTCAAATAAACCGTAAACTTTACTATATGATCGATTCTAAGGTCTAGATCCTTCAATACATCGATAACCCGATAACATGCTGTCACGCATTGTTCATGGAACGTCGTTCCTCTTCCTGTTTGGCCCGATAAATAAACAAAATCGCCTAGCTGTACGATTTCAGAAATACAGTCATCGCGAGGAACAGAGTCTCCAATCTTTAGGAAAATATTCATGATAAGGCCACCTCTCCATTCAATTATAGTCAATCTTCAGAAACATCAACAGCGCTTTGCACAAGCACCTCTCTAGGTTTTGAGCCGTTGGCCGGCCCGATGATCCGATTTTCTTCCAATACATCGATCAAGCGGGCGGCGCGAGAATAACCGATCGAAAACTTACGTTGGATCAAAGAAGTCGACGCTTTTTTCGAAGCGATCACAAATCGCTTGACTTCATCATAAAGCGGATCCGCACTTTCTTGCGCCACTTTCCCTCCTTGACTCTGTAAGTCTTTTAGAGTGATGAAAACATCATCGTATTTCGGTTTTCCTTGCTTTTTCACAAATTCGCTGATCGCACTGACTTCATCGTCTTTGATAAAGACACCTTGCACCCGCTTTGGCGAGTTTTCACCATTGGGTAAATACAACATATCCCCATAGCCCAATAGCCGTTCTGCTCCAGCTTGATCGAGAATTGTCCTAGAATCGACAACGCTGGCGACCGCAAAGGCGATCCGACTAGGAATGTTCGACTTGATCACCCCTGTGATAACATCCACACTTGGTCTTTGTGTAGCAACGATCAATACGATTCCTGCTGCCCGGGCAAGTTGTGTGATCCTTTGTATCGACTGCTCGACTTCTTTGGCGGCAACAAGCATCAGATCCGCTAGCTCATCAATGATCACGACGATTTGTGGCAAATAGATCAAATTGTCTTCGGGATGATTTCGTACATATTCATTGTAGCCAGCGATGTTCTTGACTCCGATATCGCCAAACAAATTATATCGCTCATCCATCATTTGGACGACAACTTTCAACGCTTTATTCGCAAGATCTCCATCCGTGATGACAGGAGCGATCAAATGCGGAACATCGTTATACGGTGTAAATTCGACTTTTTTTGGATCGATCAAAATAAGTTTGACTTCATCTGGTCGGCTCCGCATCAATAAAGAACAAATGATCGTATTTACACAAACGGATTTACCCGAACCCGTTGCTCCCGCGATCAAAAGGTGAGGCATTTTATCAAGCTGTCCATATACACATTCACCCATCAAGTCTTTCCCTAAACAAAACAAGAGTGGTTCTTTTTGTTTCGAATTTGGAATATGCATCATTAGATCTTTCATTTGCACAGGTGTTTTTTCTAAGTTTGGCACTTCGATCCCTACCGCATTTTTTCCTGGGATCGGAGCCTCGATCCGAATATCTGTGGCCGCCAACGCCATCTTGATATCATCGGTCAAATTCGAGATCCTCGAAACTCGGACGCCTAATTCAGGTTTGATTTCAAATTTTGTGACGGTCGGCCCGATATGGATCTCTTTCAAATCAGCCTTGATGTTGAATTCATCCAATATTTCGATCAATTTTTGTCCATCCACTCGCGCATGCTGTAAATTGATCGAAGAACGGGATAGTCGAGAAACATCGTTGAGCAGTTTTGTTGGCGGCAATTTATATCCTGGATATAGATCTTCCGTATATCTTGAGATTTCATTGCGTTTGACGACTTCACTTTTTTTCGACGGTTTTTCTTTCGGTTGTGATTGCGAGATCACGACATTTTCGAGCGCTTTTGGTTGATCTTTATTTGGAATCTCATCCGCCACAAGGCCAAAGTCTTTTTGTCGCTTTGTCTTCGCTTTTTTCTTTTTCTTGCTTGGAGTTTCTTCTAGGTCAATAGGCTCAAAGCGTGTTTCGGCTGTTTCATAAGAGATCGGGATCTCGTTTCTTATTTCTCTTTGTGGTCTAGGTTTTTTGAGTTTTTCTTTGATCGTATCCCGGTCTAGATTGGCGAACCAATAATAAGTCAATAAAATGATACCGATCAGTCCCATGATCGCGGAAATCAAAAAGGCGCCGCTGTAATCGAACATACTGGCAAATATTCCAGACAACAATGTCCCATATAGGCCAGAAGTATAATTCATTTCTCCGCTCAAAATAGGCCAAGTATTGGATACGATCCGCATGAATCCGCTCCATGGAGTATGGGCCTGGAATTCTCGGCAGCCTTGATAGAGCAAAAGCGCCGAAAGCACGAAAATGATTCCTACAATATAGCTCTTGGGAATCTTCTTTTTATCGTTATGATAGATCGTCCAGATCGCATAAACGATCCCTAAGATCAAAATCACATAGGTCGCAAATCCAAAAAAGTATGAAATCAAATTGAAGAAAAACGAGCCTACGATTCCAAATTTAAATAAGGCCAGCAAACAAGCGCAAATGATACAAATGAGAAAGCACAAACGGAACAATCTGGATGTCTTCCAATTCGTTTGTGCTTTTTTTGACGTTTGGCTTGATTTTGATCTGGCAGTGTTTGCTTTTTTTTGTGGCTTTCTTTTCTTTGCTGCCATTCTTACCAACTTTCTAATTCTATTTATTGATCTCTAAGATCACAGGAAGGACCATTGGCCGTTTTGCGGTCTGTTTGAATAAATATTTCGATACTTTATCACGAATGTCCGAACGAACTTGTAAATTTTCGTATGTTTTATTCTTTACCGCTTCCTCGATCGTATCTTCCATGATTTTCGCGACATCTTTTGTGATGTATTCAGCATCTTTTAAATAGATCAAGCCGCGTGTCTGAATATCTGGTCCATTGATGATCTTTTTCGTTTTGGCATCCAAACCGATCGCCAGGATCATGACCCCATCGGTCGATAAGATTTCGCGGTCTTTTAATACGACACCAGCCATATCCCAGTTTTCCTTGCCATCGATCATCGTCTCGTGCAGATTCATTTTCACTTCATACGATACGAGATTTCCTTCTTCGAATTCAGCCACTTGCCCATTGTCCAGGATCAAGATATTTTCAGGTGGGATTCCCATCTCCTCTGCTATCATCGCGTTCGCGCACAACATTCTATATTCCCCTTTGACTGGAATATAGTATTTTGGGCGGGTCAAGAAAAGCATCATTTTGAGATCTTCCTTGGATGGATGCATGCTCAATACATTTTTATCTAGATTGATGATCTTGCCATCCCGTTTGTAGATATCGTTTTCCATATTGCGGAACACTTTTTCTACACCTGGAACGACTGGCGAAGCGATCACGAACAGATCGTCTGGCTTGATCGTGATATCATTTACTTCATCATTGGCGATATTGGACATCAAGGTGAAGAGCGGCTTTCCTTGTCCGCTGATCAATACGACGACATTGGTGTATTCATCGATCTTGGAAGCATCCACGACTACGCCATCCGGGATCTTATAGCCAATATAGGCAAGTCCATCGATCAAAGAACGCAGCTCTTTCGTGTACAGAACGAGCTTACGCTCTTGTTTGATACAACAGTCGATGATTTCTTGGATTCGATAGACCGATTGCGTGTAACAGCTTATAAAGAGTCGAGAATCGTGGTTGAGATCTAGAAGCTTATTGAGCTTTTTATCGATCCGATGGTTTGGTGCAGTGTGCCCATTTCGTTCTGCCCCTTTACTCTCTTGCATTAAAACGAGCACTCCCTCTTTTCCTAGATCCGCTCCGATCGTGATGTTTCCACGATAATTTTCAGATAGATCATCATAGTTCTCAATAAATTCTCCAGAATAGACAATATAGCCTTGACTTGATGAGATTGCGACCCCAAATGCACCTGGATAGGCATGGGTGATTGGGAAAAAGAGGACGCGGTGTTTTCCGATCGTCTTTTTATCGTGCCTTTTAATAGAATGGATCTTTACGCCTGTGATCTTTTCTTTTTTCAAGAGCTTTTGTATTTCTTTAGCGGCAAGCGGTGAAGTATAGACATCCGCCTTTACTTGTTTTAGAAGATGAGGTAATGCCCCCATCACATCATCGTGTCCATGGGTAATGATGATTCCTGCGATCTGATCTTTATGTTCAATCAAATAAGAGAAATCTTGAATGATATATTCGATTCCTAATGATTCTTTTGCTTCCGGAAATTTCAAGCCTGCTTCAATGATATAGATCTTTTCGCCAACTTGAATACAAATCATATTCTTTCCGTCTTCGTCCAAGCCACCAAGCATAAAAACTTTGACTTTTTCATTTGTGGACGGCGTATTCGTTTTCGCCATAAATCCTCCTCGTTTCTGTTTCGTTCGTAATATTTGTATTATATCACACTAAATGGCTTTACCGTCGAGCGAGAAAGTTTTTGCCTCTTCGATCAATACGTCCACAAAATCACCAGGATGAATATTCTCACCTGTGAAGTTGACGAGTTTATTTGTTTCGGAATATCCAGAATATACATTTTCATTGCGTTTGCTCATTCCATCCACGAGCACTCGAACAACTTTGCCTTCGTATGATGTATTGATTTGTCGCGCGTATTGGCCCCACTTTTCATTGAGTGTATACAAGCGCTGTTTTTTTGTTTCTGCATCGATCGTATCTTCCATTTTAGCCGCGGGCGTTCCAGGTCTTGGAGAATAAACAAATGTAAAAGCATTATCAAACTTACATTTTTCTACTAGATCTAAAGTATTCTGAAAAGCTTCATCGGATTCATTCGGAAAGCCGACAATAATGTCTGTCGAAATGGCTGCGTTGGGCACTTTGGCTTTTAGTTTTTGATACAATTCATAATACGATTCGCTCGTATATCTTCGTCCCATTCTCTTTAAGATCTCGTCGTCGCCTGATTGCATCGGAAGATGAATGAATGGCATAATATTCTCGTATTGAGCGATCACATCGATCATTTGATCCGTAAAATCCCAAGGATGCGAAGTCATGAAGCGGATCCGCGGAATCCCGATTTTTGCGACCTCTTCAAGAAGGTTTGCGAAATCAACTCCATTTTCCATATCTTTTCCATACGCGTTTACATTTTGACCTAATAAAGTGATTTCTTTATATCCTTCATTTTTTAGTTCCTGCACTTCTTTTAGGATCTGTTCCATCGTTCTTGATCTTTGTTTTCCTCGTGTATATGGAACGATACAATATGTGCAGAATTTATCGCAGCCATACATGATATTGACCCAAGCTTTATGCTGACCAAACCGTTTTACTGGTAGGTTTTCATAGACCTCACCTTCTTTAGAATAGATCTTGACGACTTTTGTATGCTCATTCATCGCTTCATAAAGAAGCTGTGGCAGATCTTGAATATTATGGGTTCCAAAAAGCAGCCGTACTTGAGGGTATTTTTCCAACAACAATTTGACAAATGAATTTTCTTGAGCCATGCATCCGCAAACTCCAATAATGAGATCTTTATTTTCCTTGTATAATCTTTTAAAATTGCCAATTTCTCCGAGCACTTTTTCTTCTGCGTTTTGGCGGATCGCACAAGTGTTGATCAAGATCACATCGACATGTTCGAGATCTTCGCTTGGTTTGAATCCAATCGTTTCTAGGATCCCGGCCATCGTTTCGGAATCGCGCTCATTGGCTTGACAGCCATAGGTGGAAATATGATACGTCTTTCCTTCTCCAAGGTGCATCGCATGGGCAGGAATCAAGTATTGATCTACTCTTTCGATCGCGCTTCTTGTACGGCGTCCTGCTTCCTTGAGGTCAGGCAAAGACCAGTTTTCTTTTATTTTCATAAATATGCCTCCAAAAAAAAATCAAGCATTGCTTGCTTGATTTCATTATATCATTTTTTCGGTTCTAGAGCGAATTACTCTAAAGTGATCGCACCAACTGGGCAAACACCTACGCATGCTCCACAAGAGATGCATACATCTGGATCTACAGCGGCTTTGCCTTCATCGTTCAACGCGATTGCTCCCACTGGGCAAACACCTACACATGCTCCACATCCGATGCAAATATCTTGGTTAACTACTGCTGCCATTTTATTAATCCTCCTACTGATTTCTTATTTACACATTTAATTATACACTCTAGAAATATTGAATCAAGGCGATTTAGTAAGGGTTAACAAACTCAAAAGAAAAGGTGAAGTTCAGTACTTCACCTTATTTAGCAACTTCCTGTGCTCGCACTTCGCGAATCACATTGACCTTGATTTGACCTGGATACGTCAACTCATTTTCAATTTTTTCTCGGATATTGCGTGCGAGTTTAACACATGTAACATCATCGACTCGGTCCGGATTGACCAAGATCCGGATTTCACGACCCGCCTGGATCGCATATGCTTGCTGAACCCCTTCGAAACCACCAGCGATTTTTTCGAGGTTTTCTAGACGATTGATATAAGCCTGAGCGCTTTCTTTTCGAGCGCCAGGTCTTGCCGCAGAGATCGTATCTGCCGCAATGACGATATGACTTGTCAAATATTTAGGTTCCACATCGTAATGATGCGATTGAATCGCGTTCAAAACAATGTCTTTTTCGCCATGTTTTTTGCAGAACTTATATCCAAGTTCTACGTGCGATCCTTCTTGTTGTTCAATATTCAAGGCTTTACCAATATCGTGCAATAAACCAGCACGTTTGGCTAACTGTTGATTCAAACCGAGTTCAACAGCCATACAGCCTGCCAAATAGGCGACTTCCATACTATGCTGCAATGCATTTTGGCCATACGAATAGCGGTATTTCAACGTTCCGATCAAACGAACGATCTCTCGGTCGATCCGCCCGATCCCTAGCTTGAATACGGCTTCCTCTCCGGCCTTCATGATTTCTTGATCGATCTCGTTTTGGTATTTGCGTACAACTTCCTCGATCCGACCTGGTTGGATCCGCCCGTCTTTGATCAAATGTTCTAAAGCCAAACGGGCCACTTCCCTTCGAATCGGATTGAAGCACGTGATCGTGATCAAATCCGGCGTATCATCGATATTGAGCTCAACGCCCGTTGCTTGTTCAAAGCAGCGAATGTTTCGACCCTCGCGACCGATGATCCGTCCTTTCATTTCTTCGCCAGGAATAGCGACGACGGATACCGTTCGTTCCTGGGTTTCTTGTTGAGCCATTCTCTCAATGGCTAAGGCGATGATATTCTGTGCTTTTTCGGTTGCTGTTGCTTTGGCTTCTTCTTCTTTGTCTTTGATATAAGCGACTGTTTCATGCTCCATTTTCTTTTCAACAACAGCAAATAATTCTTTTTGCGCATCTTGGCTCGACATTTTTGCCACACCTTCAAGCACTAAGATTTGTTTATCGATCTGCTCTTGTAATTTTTTCTCTTTTGCATCAAGAGATGCGAGCTTGTCATTCGCTTTCTGCAGCTTATCGGATATTTGTTTTTCTTTTTGAGTCAGCGCTTCATCACGGAAATTCAAGTTGTCTTCTCGGCGAAGCAATTTATTTTCAAACTGCATCGTTTCTTGTTTTCGTTCCTTGATCTCCTTTTCGGCTTCGATCCTTAGATCATGGGCTTGTGTCTTTCCTTCCAACACAGCTTGTTTGATCTTCGCATCCGCTTCGATCTGCGCTTCTTTCAACAATTGTTCCGCTTTTTGCTCATTTTTGTTTA
Organism: Dubosiella newyorkensis; assembly: GCF_001945605.1. Classification (GTDB taxonomy): domain Bacteria; phylum Bacillota_I; class Bacilli_A; order Erysipelotrichales; family Erysipelotrichaceae; genus Dubosiella; species Dubosiella newyorkensis. Next base: position 17,798 of record NZ_MPKA01000082.1, on the reverse strand, counting down.
AACCTGCACGAGAGATCCCCATCATAACGAGTACTCCCACAGCAATCCCTGCGATCCCAGACAAAGAAATGATAAAAATTGGATTCATCATTTCCCTCCTTGTCTTTCGATTCCGTAAAGCATATTCATTATACTCCCGTAATTCTATCTTGTCTATATCTCTAAAATTTGCACTTATGCACAAAAAAAAGAATGTATCAAAATACATTCTACTTCTCAACGACTTGTCTGCCGTTGTATTCTCCGCATTCACACATTTTGTGCGCTAATTTATATTCACCACAGCTTGGGCATTTCGTCAATGTTGGTTTCTCCAATTTGTAGTGAGTTCTACGCTTTGCTTTTCTTGTTTTTGAATTTCTTCTTTGTTGAACAGCCATGTCTGCACCTCCTAGTCATCATCCAATTTGAATTCACTCAGCTTTTCCCATCGTGGATCGATCTTGTCTTCCTTTTCCACTTTGTCCTGGTCCGAGATCACTTGCCAACCATTTCCTTTCGGGTACTGTTCCCTTGGGAGTCGAGTGATCGACATTGGGGCTTCATAGATCACAGCTTGGAAGACTTCCGGATTGATATCGATCGTATCCTTTTTCACCACGATGATATCCTCTTCGTTTTCTTCCTCCTTGATTGGAGAAAACGAATAGATCTCATGCGACTCAGTGTCAAATTCCACTTCCAGATCCTCCAAAGTTATGGAATCCGGAACGATCATCACACCTTCCAATTCCAAGTTTGAATAGACCAGAGTGGATCCGTCATATTGAAGATCTCCAGTAACATGTACCTTTGGAATGGACTTGACTTGCGTATGATGAAGTAAATCGTTTTCTTCAATGCCGATCCACTCATCGATCTGGATCTTTCCTAGATGGGCATTCAAGAAGTCTTTTTTCGTAAATTTCACGATTTTCACCTCATGTCGCATCTGATATTATAAGGAAACGAGTTAGGAAAGTCAACTTGTTCTTTATGATTCGATGCGCTTTCACTTCTTCTATCCATCATAGCACGTCTTTTCCATTTTAAAAACCAAAAGAATCTGTTACGATAGATGCATGAAAGCTTGTGGAATCATAGTCGAATATAACCCAATGCATCAAGGCCATATCCACCATCTGCAAGAAGCGAAACGAATTACAGGATGCGATGTGCTTGTTGTGATCCTTTCTTCTTACTTTTCTCAGCGCGCCCTTCCTTCTTTGATCGATCCCTATCATAAAAGTCAATTAGCGATTCAATATGGGGCCGATCTCGTGATCGAACTCCCTGCTGTGTATGCGGCCCAAAGCGCGGATCAATTTGCGAAATACGCGATCGAATCGCTGGCCAGTATTGGCGTGAAGTGGATCGTTTTTGGCTCAGAAACCAATAAGATCGAAACTTTGACGAATATATTGCATGAGGTAGAATCGCAAGAAAAAGACCCTTCCAAAAGCTGGGCCCAAAATTCAGCCTATGCGCTTCAGCCTAACGATATTTTAGGAATCCAGTATATCAAATATTGTCAAAAATACGGGATCATTCCTCTTAGCATCAAACGATCCGCCCAGTTTAAAAGCGCTACGCAAACCCGTAAAGATTATTTCGAAAAGCGAACGAACGAGTTTCTTTCTGAGTATTTTATCCTAAATCAGCAATGGTCTTCGTATTATCCTTACCTTCGCCTTTTTCTTTTAATGAGCGATCCAAGCAAGATCGAGCAATATTTTCTAGTAAGCGAAGGAATCGAGTATCGGTTGGTCGAAGCCGCAAAAAAAGAAAGAACTTGGGAAGGTTTTTTATCTCGAACGATCTCTAAAACCTATACGCGAGCAAGGATCCAACGCGTTTGTCTCTTCATTATGCTTCAGATCGAAAAACAAGAGATGAAGAATCATGATCACTTTTCTTGCGCGATCGTTTTAGGATTCAATGGGCACGGCCGACAATATTTGAAAGAAATCGATCGATCGAGAGTATATACCCGATTTCGGGCTCTGCCGCCATTTTTAAAACGCGTCCATCTCAAAAGTAAATTTTTGTACGAAAGCATTATGGAACAAAATATAAAGGATACGATCTATGTTCTCTAAATTCACCTCAAAATTACTGATCTTCAGCAGCTTGGCTTGCCTCTTAACCTATTTCTATTTTTTTAGGATCCCTAAAAAGCCAGCGAAGCCTCTTCAATATGCTTTATTGCTTGGATGCCCAAGCAAAGACGATGGCTCCTATTCAACTTCGCAAAAAAACCGCTGCGAATTGGCGATTGAAGCCTATCGGCAAAACAAATACCAAGTATTAATTATTAGTGGAGGAGCTGTCAAAAATAAATGGATAGAGGCGGAGCAAATGAAGAAATATATTCAGGCTCGCTGCGATATTCCTATGATTCTAGAACCTCATGCGAAGAACACATATGAAAATATGAAATTCACCAAAGAACTCATAGATACAAATTCGATTTTAATCCTTACTTCCTCTGTTCACGCTTCACGAGCCAATGCGCTCGCTCGGCAATTTTTCAAGCACCCTGTTTTATGGACGTATAAAGACCGATCTTGGAAACATAAATGGCGCGAGTTCCTTTCTCGACTCGTGTATATTCAATTCGAGATCAAAAAGAAATGGACACGTATAGTTTGACTCTATACGTGTCCTTTATTGAATCGTACGCTGTACTTCGTTGACAGAACGAACTTTTTTTAAATTTGAAATGACCGTCTGCAAATGATCGGCATTATGAACTCCGATCGTCAGTTTGGTAGTCGCGGTCAAAAGATTATCGTCGACAGCAGAATCGACATGTTTTAAATAAGCTTTGGACTGTTGTAAAATCGTGACGATATCGCTCAGCAAATAATTTCGATCATCCGAAAAGACAACAAGCTTGACTTCGTAGACCTTTGTATCGTCTTGATCTTCGACCCATTGTACCGGAATCAATCGCTTCGTTTCATGAGCGATATTCGGGCAATCTGATCGGTGGACTTTAACGCCTTGTCCTTTGGAAATATAGCCCACGATCGTATCCTGTGGTATCGGTGAACAGCAATTCGCCAAAGAAACAGCGATCGTCTCAATTCCCGGGACAATTACGCCACAGCTATTCGTCTTGGCACTCTTCTCGTTGTTTTTATTGAAGATCTTGACGATTTCATCATCGCTCACATTGCCATTTCTTTTTACAAGACGATCTACGACTGATTGCAGCGATACTCTGCGATTCGCGATCCCAATATATAGATCATCGACCGTTTTAAAAGAAAGTGTCTGCAAGATCGACTCTAATCTTTTCACCGATCGTTTCGAGTCATCGATCTTTAAGCGCTTGAATTCTTCAGCAAGATCCGCCTCGCCTTTTTTGATAAGCTCTTTGCGGTTTTGGTGTTCCTGTTTCTGCAAGAACGCGCGGATCTTATTTCGCGCATGGCCTGATTTGACAATTTTGATCCAGTCTTTGCTTGGCCCATTCGAATGATTGCTTGTCAATATATCCACGACATCTCCCGTTTTCAATTGGGTATTGAGCGGAACGATCGCTCCATTGACTGTAGCCCCGACTGTTTTATGCCCAACTTCTGTATGGATCCGATACGCAAAATCGATCGGCGTTGAACCTGGTGGCAAAGCGATGATCTTTCCGCGAGGAGACATGCAGTAGACATTGGCTTCAAAAATATCTTTTTGAAGCACATTCATATATTCCAAAGGGTCTTCGCTTTCCTCGTCCGTCATCATCGAAAAATCACGGAACCAAGAAAGCTTGTCTTCGATTTCTTTTTGCTCGATTTCAGTATTTACGCCAGGGCGCTCTTTATATTTCCAATGCGCAGCGACACCTTGCTCGGCTACCGCATCCATTTGTTCTGTGCGGATCTGGATCTCAAAGATATGTCCTGTATCTGGATCAACGATTGTCGTATGCAGCGATTGATACATATTGGCTTTTGGCATAGCGATATAATCTTTAAAGCGACCAGGGATCGGCCGATATTTCGCATGGATATACCCAAGGATCTCATAGCAATGGACTTCAGAATCCGTGACGATACGGATGGCCTGCAAATCAAGGATCTCTTCAAAGCGCTTGTTTTTTGTCTTCATCTTTTTATAGATACTGTAAAAATGCTTCGAACGGCCAAAAATACGATAAGGGATCGAATACATTTTTAAGATCTTTTCAATATCCGCGATCATTTCCTGCACTTGTTCGTTTCGATCGCTCTCTCTTTGCCGGACAAGTCTTTTGATCTGCTCGTATTTTTCAGGATATAAATATTTGAAAGAAAGATCTTCGAGCTCGTTTTTCACTTGCGAAATACCAAGACGGTGCGCGATCGGCGCATACACTTGAAGTGTCTCGGATGCGATCTTTTTCTGTTTCGCTTCAGGCATGAATTCTAATGTCCGCATGTTATGCAGACGATCCGCGAGTTTAACAAGGATAACGCGGATATCTTTGGCAAGAGCAATAAAGAGTTTTCTATGATTGCTAGCCAGATATTCTTTTTCATCTTTGAATTTGATCGCTCTGATCTTTGTGACCGCATCTACGATGACGGCGATCTCTTCTCCAAAATTCGCTGCAATCACATCATGGTCCACGCCTTCACAATCTTCCACAGTATCATGCAGCAAGCCTGCTGCGATCGTTTTAGGTCCACACCGAAGTGTCGCAAGGGTGTTCGCAACTTGGATCACATGAACTTCATAAGGTGCACCGCTTTTTCGAAACTGTCCTTTATGATGTTCATGAGCAAACTCGTAAGCCCTTTGGATCAAATCTAGATTTTCTGGGCGCTTTATATAGGTTTTGATGTTTTCTTTGCACTCTTCAAATGTGACTTCACCTTTTACACTCATAAACGCCCCTTTCTATTTGCTTATTCGCCTTTGTAATGCGTGAGAGAAAAGACAGGAATGTCTTTGAATCGATCTCTTCCTTTCAAGTCATCGAGCTCGATCACGAACGCGAAGCCGACAACTTTTGCTCCTTGTTGTTCAACGAGTTTTTGGATCGCTTCGACCGTTCCGCCTGTCGCAAGAAGATCATCCACGATTAACACTCTTTGTCCTTTATGGATCGCGTCCGCATGCATCTGCAGCTCATCGCTTCCATATTCTAGCTCGTATGTCGCTGATATCGTTTCCCTTGGAAGCTTTCCAGGCTTTCGTACGGGAGCAAAACCAATATTGGCTTCCATAGCCGCTGGTGTCCCGAAGAAAAAGCCTCTTGCTTCTGGAGCAACGATCAGATCCGCATTTACCTTTTTGGCAAAATCGGCAATTTGCTCTGTCGTGTAGTTCATCGCTTGTGGATCCGCTAAGATCGGTGTTATATCTCGAAACATGATCCCTTTTTTTGGAAAATCAGGAATGCTTGCGATCTTGTCTTTTAAATTCATTCAATACGTCCTCTTTCTATTGGATTACAATTTATTATACCTATTCATAGTTTATTTTTTCAATCATAAAATTAGGCTGTCTGCGTCCTTGATACTCGCTGATCTGCACTTGTCCTTCAAAGGCTTGGATCTTATTGACGCTCAATTTTACATTTAAAAGCGGCTGATTAAAGTACATACAAGTCAAGCCTGAATCCAGCGTATAGCGCCGATGTTTATGGTTTTGAAAGTCGTAGTACGTTTTGATTTTTGGATGCTCCATTTTAAACATAGGAAGCTTGAAAGCGGGGCCAAAAGGCCGAAGAGCGTCTAAGCTTTCAATGTCTTCGATACAGATCATAGAAGGATCGATCAAGATCGAGCTTTCTTCTTGTTTTTTCCAAGAATAATTCGCGCTTTTCGTCTTTACATATTGCACGAACCGACCAAACGCCTCTAGATCGATCGAAAAGCCTGCTGCCTGTTCATGTCCACCGATCGCACTAAACTCTTCGAAATCCCCCAAAAAATCCATACAATGGAATCCTTTAGGAGAGCGCATGCTCAATTTGTAGCCATCGACATTTTGGGCCCCTACGATCACCGGTTTATCGTACGTTGCACAGATCTTGCCTGCGACAAGTCCAATGATTCCTTCATGAAAACCTGGGCTTTGGATCAAGATCACTTTATCTTCAGGATGAACCATATTCATCGCATAATTACACATTTGATCAGAGATCTTCTTTCTTCGATCGTTGATTTCCTCGATCTGCTTATGAAGCTTGCTGACCTCCACAGGGTCTTCTGAGAGAAGATAGCGAACGACATTATTCACATTCGCCATATTGCAAAGCCGGCCTACCGCATTGATCTTAGGAACCACTTGAAAAGAAAGAGTGACTTCATTGACCTTGGAGTCTTTGATAAAAGGACTAATATGCATTTCTCTTTTCTCGTTGAGCAATTGGATCCCTTGCTGAATGATCCTTCTAGTTTGCTTGATCACAGGCATCACATCTCCCACACTGGCAATGGCCGCCAACAAAAGATGATATGAATTATCTGTGCCTAATGATCGGACACACTCAAAAGCGATCCCTGCCCCGCAAAGCGTTGAAAATTGCTCTTCCAAATAATTTGGATGGATCAAGATATCGCAATCGATCTCATGCTCGATCGTATGATGGTCGGTAACGATCGTCGTCATCCCATAGGATGCAGCTAGGTCAAGAGCGTCCTGCGCTTTTACCCCATTGTCGACAGTAACCAAAATAGTATAGCCTTTTTGATAGGCTTGCTCGATGGTCGCGGTATTCAAACCATAACCTTCTTTGATCCGATCTGGAATATAAAAACCGACTGTGCACCCAAATTTACGGAGTCCATCGACCATGATCGTAGTGGCCATGATGCCATCACAATCATAATCCCCTGCCACAAAGATCTTTTGCCCTTCTTCTTTCGCTTGTTCGATCACTTCTCGAAAAGAAAGCATTTCTGCGCTTTCGGAACATGAATAAAGTTCATTATGCTCGAGCCACTTTTCTTGTTTTTCAAGATCAGGCTCTAAAGTATTCAACACTTGCTGTGCTAGATTCGATAATTTTGTCATAAAGCCCATTATACCTTATTCTTTCGGATAGTCGATCTTTAAATGTCGATAGGCCTTTTCGGTAGCAATACGTCCGCGGCTCGTTCGATTGATGAATCCGATCTGCAGCAAATATGGTTCGTATACATCTTCGATCGTCATCGCTTCTTCCCCTATGCTGTTGGCGAGCGCTTCAAGACCCACCGGGCCACCATGAAAGCGTTCAATGATCCCTCTTAAATATTTGTGATCGACCGCGTCGAGTCCAAGCGAATCGAATTGCAGTTTATCCAATGCGTCTTTTGCTACTTCCAAAGAAATCACGCCTTCATTGTAGACTTGAGCAAAATCGCGAACTCTTCGAAAGACGCGATTCGCGATTCGAGGCGTTCCTCTTGAACGAAGAGCGATCTCTTCGATCGCTTCTGGCTCGCACTCCGTGTTCATGACACGGGCTGTTCTCGATACGATTTTCTTTAGATCCGACAAGTTATAATACTCAAGCTGTGAAATGATCCCAAACCGATCACGAAGAGGGGCGCTCAAGGAGCCGGCTCGAGTGGTTGCGCCTACCAATGTAAAAGGAGGAAGCGCTAGACGGATACTATGAACCGATCCCGTATCTTTTCCCACGATGATATCGAGGCAATAATCTTCCATAGCTGGGTATAGCACTTCTTCGACTTGTTTAGAAAGGCGGTGGATCTCGTCAATAAACAAGACATCTCCTGCTTCTAAAGTGCTCAATATTGCGGCTAGATCGCCTGTCTTTTCGATCGAGGGGCCGCTAGCTGTTCTTAAGTGCCCTCCCATTTCATTGGCTAAAATATTCGCAAGTGTCGTTTTTCCGAGTCCTGGCGGACCATAAAACAACACGTGATCCAATGCTTCGTTTCTTGATTTAGCAGCATGGATAAAAACACGTAAATTCTCTTTGAGTCCTTGCTGTCCTATATATTCGTCCAGCGAAAGAGGACGTAAAGACGCTTCTATATTGTCTTGTGCCTGTTCATGGGCATCCATGATTCGATCGTTCATCGTTTATATCCCCTTTTCTTGTGCGATCATCATGAGTGATCGTCTAAGCATTTCATCGACCGACCAATCATTGTGTTTGATCATTTCACGTTTGATCGACGAAAGCTGTGCGCTTTTATAACCGAGTGCGATAAGCGCTTCTTCTGTCTGTTGCCAGATCGGATGCTTATCTTCTTGAACTTGCGTTCGATAGGCGACCAATTGACCTTTTAGATCGAGAACGATCTGACTTGCGCTTTTAGGCCCAATTCCTGGAAGCGATTTTAACAATTTCACATCCTGGGTTTCGATCGCTTGTACGATCTCATCTCCTGTTTTTTTACTCATCATATTCATGATCGTCTTTGGACCGATCCCTTTAACGTTCAAGAGACGTTCAAAGATCTGCAGATCCAATTCATTTTTGAAGCCAAAAAGGAGCTGAGACTCTTCACGAATTTGATGATAAGTATATAAAAAGATAGCATCATCTTTGACAAACGTATGTGGAGTGGCGACATATACTTCATAGCCTACGCCATGCACATCCAACACGATTGAATTTTTTCTTATCAATTTTACGATTCCATCTAAAAAAGCAATCATAGTCTCTCCTCATAAAATATGTTCTCATCATACATAATCCTTGGTTTGAATACAACATCATTCTTTCGCTAATTCAGAAATTCTGTTTTATATCCATCAAAAAAGATCCATTCAAGGATCTTATAAGTCAATATCCAATAATACTGGGCAATGATCGCTCCCATAAATATCGTCAAGGATCATAACGGAACGAACCTTATCCACTAAAGAAGGAGAGATGAGCCAATAATCGATCCTCCATCCCTCTCCGCGCTCGCGACCTCTTTCATAATACGACCACCATGTATATTTCCTTTCTTCAGGATGTTTGAGTCGATAAATATCAACAAGATCCGAAAGCAAGTTTTTTTGAAATCCTTGTCTTTCTTCATCGGTATATCCGCCATGTCCTTGCGCGGCGTTTGGATCATAGACATCGATTTCGTGGATCGCAACGTTAAAATCACCGCACAATAAGATTGGCTTGTCCAAACTTTTAATATACTTTCCAAACGCTATATCCCACTCTTTTCGATATTCAAGACGTTTTAGGTTCTCGCCTGCATTTGGGATATAAACATTGATCAAATAATAGTTCTCGTATTCGAGCGTGATCACGCGGCCTTCTTGATCGTGTTCCTCTTGTCCGATTCCATAAAAAACATTCAGTGGCTCGTCATAACTCATGATCATCGTACCGCTGTACCCTTTTTTCTTAGCACTATTGATATATTCGTAAGGATAAAAATCCTCAAGATCGATCTGTTCAGGCTGCGCTTTTGTTTCTTGAAGACATACGAAATCTGGATCCAAAATTGAAATGATTTCCTCGAATCCTTTTTTTTGGATGGCGCGGATCCCATTCACATTCCAAGTTAAAAATTTCATCAAAATCAGGCAAGGATACCTCAACCAGTACCATGATATGGATGTGGCATAGAGGAATTGCCGCACCTCCTTTTCTGTTTTGTATCCACCAGCTTTTCATTGAAGAGCTGACTTCCTCATTATAGCAGAAGCTTCGTTTTTCTACTTCAGCGTATTCTCCATCCAAAATCATCGAACTTGGATAGAGAGAGCTTATATTGGTTTCAACTAACGATATCATTCTTTCCTTTCAAAATCGATTGTTTTTTAAAGGTTTAAATCCTTGTCCTCTGACTTCCTGTACTTTTGAAACGATTATAAACGCTTTTGGATCGATCGCGCTGATTTCTTTTTGAACAAGATAAAGTTCTTTTCTTTCTACCAAGGCACATACGGCTAGGTTTTCTTTTTGCGAATAGCCGCCCTCGATTTCAAACAATGTTAGCCCTTTATCTAATGTATGAATGAAAAGATCGCGGATTTCTTGAGAACGGTTACTCATGATCATGAGCTGCAGGCTTGATTTCCCTAGTGTCAGCACTTGATTCATCGACAAGGAGGTGATGAATACAAATGTGATCCCGCAAATGATTTGTTCTAAAGAAGAATATGTAAGCTGATAGGATAAGATCAAAAGATCTTGAATATTCATGAGCAGAGCGACATTCCATCCAAGTTTTCTTTCTAAAATGATAGGCGGAATATCCATGCCTCCAGTACTCGCTCCCGATTCGATCACCATTCCAAGTCCTGCACCCATCATGACGCTTGCCATGATCGAGGCGATCAAAGGATCTCTGACAAGTTCAACAGAACTAAGAAACGCGGTGATATCGATAAAGAATGGATATATGATCGTTGATAATAAAGTTGTGGCCGCGAATTTTTTCCCCAAAAACAAGAACCCGACACAAAACATGATTCCATTGATCGCGCTCACGATCCAAGAAAACGGAAGGCTTGTGAAGTGTTGGATGATCAAAGCGACACCGGTCGATCCTCCAGAAATAAAATGAGATGGCACGATCAACATATTGACTGCGACAGCCATGATCAGATTCCCTAAAACGATTCGAAGCAAGATTTGATAAGATTTCATAACGCTCCCTCCTCTAGACACTTTTATTATAGGAATTCATCCGATTTAAAATGTCTTCTATGCTACAATTAGAGCATGAAATCGGAAAAAATCAGCCAAGATCTTTTGGAAGCGTTTTATAAGGTCGGGAAACTTCGGTGTTTCGATCCCGGTCAAACGATCTATTATCAACAAGATTATGGAAACACCTTCTACTATATAATCAAAGGTAGGGTACGAGCTTACATTCTCAACCAGAATGGTAAAGTCGTGACTCTCGATGTGATTGGTGAAGACAAGATCTTTGGCGCTTCCGATTTATTTTTAGGAGGACTTCATACGAGCAACATAGAAGCAGTCAATGATGTGAAGATCTTAGAATTCGACTTGGAGCAACTGCTCCCTTATTTATCCAAATCGCCCCAATCGTATCTTCAAATCATTGCTTTTTTATCGGAAAGCTTAAAGGCGCTTTCCAACCAGATCCGTCGTTTATCTTTGTTGGATGCGCAAGCTAAGATCGTAGATTTTTTATTGGAAAAAACCGCATCTCCACATCCTTCTTTAGATATCACCAATTCTCAGATCCCATACTCGCATGAAGATATTGCCCAATCTTGTTCTTTGCAGCGAGTCACAGTTTCTAAAAAGCTCAAAGAAATGGAACGGTTCGGATGGATCGAGCTTGGTTATAGAAGCATAAAAATAAAAGACCGAAAAGCGCTTGAAAAGTACGTTCGGTCTCATTTGTGATATTCTATCAATTTGTCCGGATCAGCAAACGATTGTATGGATGTTCATGATCTTCCAATACAGTCAGCTGGTCTTTTTCAATGAGTTTTTGGATCCGATCGGCTAAAAAATAATCATTGAGCTTCTGTTGGTAGATTCCGATGATCTCGCCAATCGCCTGCACTTCCAACTTGCTTTTTTCAAAGCGATTTAAGATCATCACATCATAGATATCATCGCTCACAGACATGATTTGCCCATTCACGATCGCTCTTAAGGCGCTGTTTTCATTTCGAATCGATTCCCAGATCATTGAATAATAATTGACATCATAATAAGGAACTTCTTTATCCAAGGAAAGCAAATAATCTACGTGCTGATAGAGAATGTTTTCCAAGGAAGGAAAAAATGTCGTGTAATTTGGATTGTGCAACACTTGAGGAACTTCGATCAAATGCAGTCCAATATCATATGGATCTAAAAGATGACATACAAATATATATCCAGATACATCGGCTGGAGAAGTCTCCATGTAAATCCGGATCGGCTCGTTTTTCGCTGCTTTCTTGAGCAGGATATCCACGTTCTCTACATATTGTTGAATCGAGGCTTTCAAAGCTTCGGTATCTTGGATCTCTCCATTTTGTGTATACAGTCTATAGATCAAATCGAGTCTATATGGAGAATCATACGCTTCTTGCAGGTCTCCTTGATCAAGCATGAATGCTAAAACTAAAATCGTGTCCTCAGAGGGAATCCGACCCGCTTTTTGATGAAGTTTCATTAATCCAGCAGCTCCTTCTGAGAAAAAAACATGTACCATAATCTATCCCTTTCTTTTTATTAGTTTTCTACGAACTCGAATTCGAATCCATTCAACTGAACAGTATCTCCATCTTCAACGCCAGCTTCCCGCAGCATTCGATCGATTCCCATATAGCGCATTCGATTGGCAAACAAATAATAATCTTCTTCGGTATTCAGTTTTTTGATATCGAACGACTTGTCGATTTTTGGTCCCGATACTTCCCAAACATGTGGGGCGATATTTTTGATTTCCACATCTTTCTTCCGCTCTTCAAATTTATAAACGACTCCAGTATTCTTATTTTCTTCATTTTCGATCGGGAAGGCCGGAGTCGTCTGCAGAAGATCCGCAGCTTTTCTCAAGATCGGATCCAAGCCTTCATGAATGATCGTAGTCGCTTCATAAACTGGAACTGTCGGATATGCTTCTTTAAATCGCTTCAAGTTTTCTTCAGAATTTTCGAGATCCATTTTATTGGCAACCACGATTTGCGGACGTTCAAGAAGACGTAAATGATAAGAACCTAATTCGTCATTGATCACTTTATAATCTTCTACTGGATCTCTTCCATCTTCACCGCCCATATCGATCACATGAATAATGACGCGGCAGCGTTCAATGTGCTTCAAAAATTGGTGGCCCAATCCTTTTCCTTGACTGGCGCCTTCGATCAATCCTGGCAAATCTGCCAAAACAAAACTACGTCCATCTTTTGTTTGAACGACGCCCACATTTGGAGTAATCGTCGTAAATGGATAATCGCCGATTTCTGGCTTTGCTCGAGTAACAGCTTCTAAGAAAGTTGATTTCCCAACGCTTGGAAATCCAACCAATCCAACATCCGCTAAGACGCGAAGTTCTACGATGGCTGTGAATTCTTGACCGCTTTTCCCATCTTCCGCATATTTCGGGGCAGTATTACGGGCAGATTTAAAATGACAGTTTCCTCTTCCGCCTCTGCCGCCTTCAGCTACGATTTGTTGTTGATAGGGTTCTGTTAAATCTGCAACGATCTCTCCTGTATCTTCTCTTTTTACCAATGTTCCAAGGGGAACTTTCACGATCTTATTTTCGCCATTGGCGCCATGCATTCGTTTATTTTTTCCTTTTTCTCCGTTTTGAGCTATAATTTTTCGATGATAGCGTAAATCGAGCAGCGTTGTCATTCCAGGATCTGCTTCAAAAATCACGTCGCCCCCTTTTCCTCCGTCTCCGCCAAATGGTCCTCCATAGGCTACATATTTTTCATGGCGAAAGCTTACGATTCCATCTCCGCCATTTCCCGCTTTTATAAATACTTTGACTTGATCTACAAACATTCGGATTCCTCCATTCCACTTTATTATAACGATTCTATAGGAGAATGATAATACATATGAATCTAGACAATTGGTCAAAGAAAAAAGAGGTCTATAGTAGACCTCGAAGTTAGGCTGGATAAACCGAAACTTTCTTTTTCTTTTTACCGAGACGTTCGTATTTTACGATTCCGTCCACTGTCGCAAATAATGTATCGTCACCACCACGACCAACATTAGTTCCTGGATGGATTTTAGTTCCACGTTGACGATAGATAATGCTTCCTGCATGGCATTTTTGGCCATCGGCTAATTTAGCTCCTAACCGTTTTGAATGAGAGTCACGACCGTTCTTCGTCGAACCTACACCTTTTTTAGAAGCAAAAAACTGAATATCTAATGTAAAACGCATGATCACACCTCTTTCCTTTTAATTTGAATGTTTTCAGGATACGATTCTTCCAATGTTTTCAATTGATAGAACATCATTGAAAGCATCGTTTGGATAGAATCGCTATTTTTTAAGACATGGATGTGGATCTGATTACCGCTTATGTCTAGATCGCATGCGCTTGGATATAATATATCGAGCGCATTGAGCGCGCCAATCACTACGGACGAGACCCCGGCGCATACAACATCTTTTCCATATTGATCAAAGAGTGCATGACCGCTCACATCTATACTTCGTATATCGTCTCCTGTGCATGATATACGGACTTTAATCATGATTACGCCTCGATCGATTCGATTTTGATTCGAGTGTACGGTTGACGATGTCCTTGTTTGCGGCGTGTAGAAGATTTCTTCGCTTTGTATTTAACGATCGTGATCTTTCTTCCTTTTCCTTGTTTTTCAACGACACCAGTTACTTTTGCTCCTTCTAAAAAAGGATGACCAATTTTACCATCGGCAAATAGCACTTTGTCAAATTCAACAGTTGAACCTTCAGCAGCATCCAACTTTTCTACGAAAATCACAGATCCTTCTTCAACTTTGATCTGCTTTCCACCTGTTTCAATAATTGCGTACATTTTTTGCACCTCCTGTCAATCTGAGACTCGCCATCAAGGTGCGATCTCTCGACTTATACCTTTCCTGCGCGGTTGCAATACTTAAACAGTCTGCAACGAAAGAATTATACTAAAAACGAATCTACAATTCAACTATAAATCGAAAGAAAGAATTTGGATCTTCTGAGCCAAAATCGAATCCTTTCGATCTTTTTTTCCATTGAGAAGAATGATTTGATTTTCCTGCAACGATCCTTTAATTTGACCATATAGACGAGGCATGATCGCCACGTCGATCATTTGTGTTTCATCTTCTAATGTCAAGAAAGCCATCAGATCTCCTTTTTTTGTTCTGTAGGGCTTGATGCGGCTCACGCGTCCTAATACAGAGACGAAACCGAGCTGTTCACTGATTTCCCGCAACGTTCTTAAATTTTGAAATCTTTTTTTTCTTAAAGACGAGATCGGATGTTCGCTTAAATAAAAACCATAGACTTCCTTTTCTTTTTGGGCCCGCTCTAGCACTTGCTCTTCTAGTCGAATCAAATTTGGAGGAGAAGCGACACTAAAATCAAAATGAAGCGTTTCATCCTCCACCTTGACTAAATTGGCATAGCTGATGATTTGATCTAAATTTTCAGCGAGTGTTTTCCTAGAAGGATACAAAGGATCAAAGGCGCCTGCATTGATCAAAGTAATCAATGCATTTTCTTTAATCCCACACGCGATCAAGCGCGCCATGCATTCATAAAGATCTTGGAAAGGCTTTTTCTTTCGTTCTTGAATGATCTTATCATAAACCGTTTTTCCAATTCCTTTCAATACTTGAAACGGCATTCGGATCCCGTTGTTTTCTATGCAATACCGATCGGTTGAAGAAACGATCGAGCAAGGAAGGACCGGAACATTCCTCTTGGAGCACTCAAAAATATAATCTGCGCTTTTTTCTTTATTTCCCGTCACGCTGTCCAATAAACTTCGATAAAAAAACAGAGGATAGTTCGCTTTTAAATAAGCCATCGCATATGCAAGAGAAGCATATGCATAGGAATGGGATTTATTAAAGCCATAATCCGCAAAGTGCTCCATTGTTTTAAAAATCTTAGTAGCTATTTCTTTCTTGATGTTTTGAGCGGTCGCACCTTGAATAAAAATCTCTTCATAAGAATCCATAAGTGCTTTATTCTTTTTGCTCATCGCTTTGCGCAATGAATCGGCTTGCGCTAATGTCATATTTCCGATCGTTTGCGCAATTTGCATAATCTGCTCTTGATAGATCATGATCCCACACGTTTCCTTCAAGATTGGTTCTAATAATGGATGCAGATAGTGGATCGTTTCTGGGTGGTTTCGATTTGCCAAATACACATTTTTGTTTTCCATTGGTCCTGGACGATATAATGATAAAGCGATCGCAATATCCGAAAAGGTTTGTGGACGAATATCTCTTAAAAGGCTTCGGATTCCATCGCTTTCGAATTGAAAAACACCGATCGTATCTCCACTGGATAATAATGCATATGTTTTCTTGTCATTTTGATTGAGTTTATATATATCCAATTCAAGTCCATAGGTTTTTTTTAGGTCCGATAAAATGTTCTCGACAGTCGTCAAATTCTTTAGAGCAAGAACATCCATTTTGATCAGCCCTAAGGATTCTAAATAATCCATCGTAAATTGGGTCGATTGAATCGTTCCATCTCCTGCATAGATCGGACAGACTTCGACGATTTCTTTTTGACTAAGTACAACGCCTGCAGCATGCTGAGAAGTATGCCGAGGTAGATTTTCAATTTTAAGAGCAGTATGAAATAAGTCTAAATAACTCGCTTTCGATTGGATCTTAGAGCGGAAGGCAGAAATTTCATTCCAAGCTTTATTCAAGTTCATATTTGGAACATTTGGAATCAACCGTACGATCGAATCGATTTCTAGGTTAGGGATATTTTTAACTCGAGCAACATCTCTTAATGCTTGTTTCGCTTTCAAAGCGGAAAAAGTCACGATCAACGCAACATGATCGGCTCCATATTGAGCTTGCAAATATTCAATGATTTTATGACGGCTAGTATCTGGAAAGTCAGTATCGATATCTGGCATCGAGATCCGCTCAGGATTTAAAAAACGTTCGAATAAAAGCTGATTTTTGATCGGATCGATATGGGTGATCCCAAGGCAATAAGCAACGAGGGAACCAGCGGCTGATCCTCTTCCTGGTCCGACTAAGATATTTTGAGTTTTTGCATATCGAATCATATCATAAACAATGAGAAAGTAATTTGTAAATCCCATTTTGGTGATAACCGATAATTCGTATTCTAAACGATCGATATAAATTTTAGGAATATGATCATTCATTCGCTTCTTCAATCCAGCTTTGCATAACTTGATCAAATAAGATCGAGAATCGATACCTAACTTATTTTTATAAATTGGAAGATCGCTTTTTTCCAAATGTTCAAAATCTACATTGCATTGGGATGCGATCCAGTCGCTTTGATCTAGATCATCTTGATCATATAACTGTTCCATTTCTTGGTCCGTTCTCCAATAACGCCCATAAGAGACGTTGAGAGTCCCATTATTCAATGTAGTTTGTTTTTCAATTGCCCGCAAAACTTTTAAATCTTCTACATCTTCTTGTTTTAGATAATAAATCCGGCTGCAAGCGACAGTAGGGATATTGAGTTGCTGAGCGGTTTTCTTAAAAATTTCGTTTAATCTTTTATGATATTTTGAATCGTTGCATACAAGTGAAAGATAGAGATCAGGAATCTCTTTTTTTAGCGCTAAAAGATGATCTGCGATAAATTCCTCTTTGCTTTCTTGATAATTTTGATAAAGAATCCCGTCCTCATGTCCATAGAGTATAAAAAGATCCTCAAAATACGGTTTGATTTGAGCTAGGGTCAAGGTTTGTTTAGATGCTTCGCTAGAAATTTTAAAAAGGTTTTTAAGTCCCCTATTGTTTTTCGCTAACAACACAAAATTCATGAACTCTGGCTCTTTAAGTGTAATTTCCAGACCTATGATCGGTTTTATATTAGATTCTTTGCATCGCTTGATCCACTCCATAGTTCCGAACATCACGGAAAGATCAGTCAATGCGATCGCTTTTTTATTTTCTTGATTTGCTTTTTGAATGAGTTCTTCTAAGCGTATTGGCGAATGCAATAAACTGTAAGAGCTTCGAGTGTGTAGATGGATCATAATTGTATTTTATCATAGAACAAAAAAAAAGATCACCTCTTGGTGATCTTCTTCTCGATCGATCCCTCAAAACCGGAAAAATCTTTCAGACACAACTCTTTCGTCTGTTTCAAGTCATGGCGTCCTCTCTTCTCTTTTCTGATCAAGTCCTCGGCCTATTAGTACCGGTCCACTCCGGACATCGCTGCCCTTCCATTCCCGGCCTATCCACCTTGTCGTCTTCA
>NZ_MPKA01000106.1 GCF_001945605.1 Dubosiella newyorkensis | reverse complement strand
GAACAAAATCGTCAAAAATGCCAACGGGAAAAATGTGGCGAAATTCATAAAAGAAAGAAAAGGCGTCTAAACCCTTTAAATAAAGGAGATAGGCGCCTTTCGCACTGTTAAAACTGTAAAAGATGGGTTTTTAAGAATGCAAGCCATTACTTGCGGTATTTTTGAATACATTCGCGAGCCGCTTTATCATCGCCGATCCAAGGGGCTCTTCCTTCTTCCCGGTAAATAAATGCTTCGTCTCCTTTGCCAAGCAATAAGATCGTATCGTTTTCTTTGGCATTTTCAATAGCCTGCCGTATTGCCTCGTAACGATCTTCGATATAGATGTTGGCTGTATTCTTGATTCCCTCTTTGATCATATCCGCGATCTCTTTGGGATCTTCGTCGCGAGGATCGTCTTCCGTTAAAATAACATAGTCGCAATATATATCCGCGAGCTCGCCAAAGACTTTTCGTTTGGCTACATCCCGCTTTCCCGCAGAACCGAACACGGCGATCAAATCGGAGTTATCTGGTGTGATCATTCGGCCAAACTGCATCATCTTCTCCATGCCATCAGGTGTGTGTGCGAAATCGACGATCACATTGAAGCTTTGTCCTTCTTTGATCTGTTCAAGCCGTCCTTCGACTTGCGGCAAATGAGAACAAGCGCTCAAGATCGTATCCATCGAAACGCCGCTTTCGTGCAAAGCAGCGATCGCGGCCAATAAATTGTAGATATTGTAGGTCGCGACCAAATTTGTCATGACAGAATACGCTTTGCCTTGATAGACTAGATCAAAATGCGTCGAATTGCTGTCCATTTGAATATTGATGGCTCGATAATCGGCTTCATGATCGATCCCATACGAAATGACGGGCGCCTTCGAGATCGATTTGAGCGCCTCAAACTTTTTGTCATCGATATTTAAGATCGAGACCCCATCGCTACGGACCCGATCTTTGAATAAGATACACTTGGCATCAAAATAGTTTTCTAATGTTCCATGGAAATCCAAATGGTCATATGTAAAATTCGTAAAGACTGCGACATTAAAATTGATCCCGTCCACTCTTCCTTGCGAGAGTCCATGCGAGCTGACTTCCAAAGCGCACGCTTTCATTCCCGCATTGACCATATCCGCAAGCTTCGACTGCAAAAAAAGCGCATCCGGTGTAGTTAGATCGGGCATGAGTTTTACGTCTCCATATTCGATCGCGATCGTTCCAATATAGCCACAAGGTTCAACTTCATTCATGATGGAACGGATAATATTAGCGATCGTGCTCTTCCCATTGGTTCCCGTGATCCCAAACATCGTCATTTTATCGCTAGGCCGGCCATAGAACAGGCGCGCGCACTGGTTCATCGCCGCGTTGACATCACTGACCTTGATATAGATCACGCCGTTTTGTTTCTTTTCGATCTCTCGGGAATGAACGATGCAGATCGCTCCATTTTTGATCGCGTCATCGATAAAATCGTGCCCATCGAATGTAAGTCCAGGCAGACAAAAATACACATTGTCCGGTTTGACTTTTCTTGAATCAAAACATAGACCGCTGACGTTGACTGTCGGAGCATTTTTAAAAAGTTTACTTAATCGCATTTCGATCCTTTCTATTCTACGATATAGACATTGTCTTTGATCGTTGTATAAGGAGTATAGATCCTTCCTTGATGTAATGAATCTTTTTTTATAATAACAGGATGATACTGATTTGTATAGCCGTGCATTTCATTCCCCTTTTTACTTTCGAGAAGGACTTCGAGAGTATCGAAACGCTCCATATCTATTTTTCTCAGCCGATCCGAGAGTCGTAAAAGCGCGTTGACTCGTTCTTTGACGACTGCCCCATGGACATCGCCTTTCATTTTTTCAGCTGCCGTTCCTTTACGGATCGAGTACGGGAAGACATGCAAAAAAGAAAATCTCAGTCGCTCCAATGTCTTCAAGGTCTCTTGAAACTCTTCTTCGCTTTCTTGTTTAAAGCCGCAAATCACATCGGTCGAAATCGAGAGATCCGGAATCTTCGAGCGCAAAAGCGATAGTCTTTCTTCAAATTCAGCCACCGTATATGGGCGATTCATGCGTTTGAGCGTTCTATCGCAGCCGGATTGGATCGGAATATGAAGATGGTGGAGAAGCCTAGGCTCTTTTTTCATCAGATTGATGAGCTCGTCGCTCACTTCCGTGATCTCGATCGAAGAGATCCGGTATTTGACTTGTTCCCCCGTATTTTCCAGCAATTTTTTTAATAAGCCTGCTAGATCTAGTTTTTCTTTTTCATCGTAATATCTTCCGGTATGGATCCCTGTCAATACGATTTCGATATGGCCTTTTTCTTCTAGATCTTTCGCGATCGCGATCACTTCTTGGCTTGAAAGCGATCGTTCTCTTCCTCGAGCATACGGAATGATGCAGTAGGAGCAAAACTGATTGCATCCATCCTGCACTTTCAAAAACGCGCGATGCTTGCTTTCGAATTGATCGATCGGCATCGATTCAAACGCAAACGGTTCTGCGAGATCTTCAGAAAGATCGTCTTTTTGATTCGATCGCATATGTTCGAGCAAGATATCAACGATTTCTTTTTTATGTTTGGCGCCAATGATCAGATCCACATCGAACGCCTTTTTTTCTTCTTCGCTAAGCACTTGAGCGTAGCAGCCGATCAACACAGAATAAGCGTTGGGATTGTTCCGCTTCGCTTTATGAAGCATTTGTCTTGATTTGGATGCGGCGGTATTTGTTACGGCGCACGAATTGATCAAAACGACATCGAATGTTTCATTATCTTCTTCCCAGCCAGCTTCTTTTAATTGTTTGGCATAAAATTGAGATTCATACGCGTTGACCTTGCAGCCTAAAGTAATGATCGAAAAGCGCATCAATCCACCTCCTTGTTTTCTAGATGGGTTTGATATTCCACGCAACACAGCACATAGATGCTTGCGGTTTCGGCGCGCAAGATCTGATTTCCTAATGAGCATCGAGCAAAACCGAGTTCACTGAGTTGATCGATCTCTTCGCTAGAAAATCCGCCTTCAGGACCGATCACACATGTCACGGAGCTTGGATTTTTGGATAAGTAGTTTGCTAAATGCTTGGATGGCTCGTTTTCTTTTTCGTAGGCGACTAGGTTGCAGCGGCTCTTGTATTCTTGCAAGGCGTCGATCGTCGTGATCGGCATCAATTCCACTAGATCACTCCGATTGCACTGTTTGCATGCGGCTTCTAGGATCGCGTTCCAGCGATCCATCTTTTTGATGGCTTTTTTGTCATCGAGTTGAATGATGGAATACCGCGAGACGAAAGGAACGATCCTAGAGACGCCAAGTTCGGCCGCTTTTTGAAGCATCCATTCAAATTTATCCGATTTGATCAAGGCTGTGCATAAAGTCACATCCACAAGACGAGGCTCGATCTGTTCGCGCTCGAACACGAAAACAAACGGTTTCTTTTGTGGTTTGGCTAAATAGACTTCACCATTCGAGATCAAGCGGATCGTTTCGTTTTCCTTCGTGCGCAACACATCAAAAAGGTGATGTGCTTGTTTTTCATCCAGCGGGATCGTTTGATCGAGTTCGCATTTTAGATCTGTGAAGACTTGCTTCATTGCTCTCCCTCCGAGGCGAGACGTTTGAGTTCTTTGATCTCGACAGGTTTGAGGCGTCGATATTCCCCTGGCTTTAGATCGTCCGCGCTGATCGTTCCAAAAGAGATCCGATGCAGTTTTCTTACACTGTGCCCTAAGGCCTCCATCATATTTTTGACTTGATGGTTTTTTCCTTCATAGATCGTCATTTCAAAGATCATCCGATCGCGCGTATAGTCTTTTTGACGAATGCGGATCTTTGCGGGCTGGTAAGTTTCGTTTTTTGTCTTCAAACCGTGTTTCAATCGATTGAGATCGTCTTGACTGAGCATTCCTTGCAAATTGACTAAATATGTCTTTGGGATATGGTAGCGAGGATGGATCATCATATTAGTGAAGTTTCCATCGTTGCTCAACAACAATGTACCGGATGTATCATAGTCTAGACGGCCGATCGGATAGATCCTTTCTCCTTTTGGCGCGTAGTCGAGAACGGTTTTCCGGTCTTTGTCGTCTTTGACAGAGCAGATCGTGCCTTTCGGTTTATACATAACATAATAGACTTTCGATTCTTTCGCGATTTCTTTTCCATTGACAACGATTTCGTCATTTCCGCGCACTTTGGTGCCCAGCGTATCGACGACTTTTCCGTTGACTTTCACTTTTCCAGCCAGAATGAGCTCTTCCGCTTTTCGGCGAGAGCATATTCCTGCTTGAGCAATTGCTTTTTGTAGTCTTTCCATAATTGTTACCTCGTTTATGATTCAAATAATTCGTTTTTTGTTTCTTTGATTTCGATTTCAGGAAGCGCTTGGAGCGAATCAAGCTCGAAGGCGTCCAAAAAATTTTGTGTGACTGTATATAAGAGCGGTTTCCCAATCGCATCGAGACGGTCTTTGGCTTCGATCATATCTCGGGCGACAAGCTTTTTTAGCATCATCTCGCAGCTCACACCGCGGATCTTTTCGATCTGTACACGAGTGATCGGCCCTTTATAGGCGATGATCGCTAGCGTTTCCATAGCGGCTTGCGATAAAGTCGGGGTGATCAAGTTTTCGTAAAGCCGTTTGGCGTAAGGATAAATGCTTTCTTTTGTTACAAATTTATATCGGGAAGCGTATTCGACGAGTTCGAAGCCATGATTTTCTTGTTCGCATCGTCTTTTGATCGATTTTATTTCGTTTAAGATCTCTTCTCGGCTCAGTTCTTGGAGCACGGACTGAATCTGCACCAAGCTTAGTCCTTCTTCTCCGCTCATAAATAGGAGTCCTTCGATGATCGCTGTTCTAGACATGTTTTTGATCCTTTCTATAGAGTATGATATGCTCGTTTTCCTCGATTTGATACGCGATGCTCCGCTTATGGATCAAATCGAGGATCGAAAGGAAAGAAATGATGATCATATACAGACTGCCGCATTCTCGAACAAGTTGTTCAAAAGATAAGACACCATCTTCGCTCATTTTCATACGATCCAAGATCTGCACATTTCTTTCTTCGATCGAGATCTCCTTGACATTGACTTGTGTTTGATAGGGCTTGAGGATCGCTTGTCGTTTCAGAACTGTATGAAACGCTTTTGAAAGGAGATAGATATTTTGATGATCGAGAGCGCCTTCTTCTTTGGGGATCCTCCATGTTTCGATCAAGCTTGCGCTCGCTCTTTCAAATTGCCGCTGTCTATGTTCGTATTGTATTTTCAACTGACTGCTGGCTTCTTTATATTTTTGATATTCAAGAAGGCGGGAAACGAGCTTTTCTCTTTGGTCTTCTTCATATTCTTCTTTCACTTCGACTTCTTCGCGCGGAAGAAGTTTTTTACTTTTGTATTCGATCAAACTTGCGAGTTCGCTCAAATACTCGCTGGCGATCTCGAGCTTCAGTTCTCGCATTTGTTGAATATAGGCTATATATTGATTGGCTAAAATATGAAGATCAAGATCGAACAAATCGAGTTTATTCGTTTTGATCAAATGGAGCATAAGGTCTAGAGGCCCCTCGAATTGGTCGATCGATATTTGAAATTCCATGACATCACCGTTCTAATTATAACAAATTCTAAAACATCTTCCAAAGTTTGTTTACTTCCCTATGATTTGTGATACTATGAAAAACTGAAATGGGGGGATATCTATGAAACGGGCCGTATTTTTCTTAGTGATCGGTATTTTTGTAGCGCTCGTCTTACAGCCAAATTTAGTCGCGAAGACGCCGGAACAAAATATTCGCGTACCTCAAGTTCGTGAAGACAATCCGATCACCAACGACGATGTTTCTTCGATCCCTTCGAAGCGTTCGATCAAGATCGGGATCGATGCCGGGCATGGCGGCGAGGATCTTGGCTATACGGGAAACAATGAGATTCCGGAAAAAGACATCAATTTAGAGATCGCGAAGCAAGTAGGAAAAAAGCTTAGAGCCGCTGGTTATGAAGTCATTTATACGCGGGAAGACGATCAAGTCGCGCATTCGGATGAAGCGAGCGAAAACGCTTCTCGGCTTGCGAATATGAAAGCCCAAAATGTCGATGTGCTTTTGTCCTTTCAGGCAAGTAACTCAAACGATGCGACAATGAAAGGATTTACGATTTTTACCCGTCCTGATCCGTTGAGTGAAACGCTTGCCGATGAAATCGGAAAAGAATTAGTCACGATCAATGTTTCAACATTTACCGGAGTGGATACGGATCATTATTCGAATTTTTCGATCTTGGCTGATCCAGAAGTGAAGACTTTGTTGATCGATCTAGGGTATTTAAGCAATGTGGAAGATTACGATCGGCTTCAAGACCCAGCCTATCAAGAAAAGATCGGGCAAGCGATCACCAATGCCTTTAATCAAGCCATTGAATAAGTCAATCACTGAAAGCGTTCTCAGGAACGCTTTTTTCTTTTTTGTCAAGTGATTTATGCTATAATCATCCCAAAGGAATGGGAAAAAACAATGACAGAAAAAGTAATTTATGAAGGCCCGATCTTTACGTTGGTCAAAGAAGATGTAACGATCAAAAACAAAGTCTATCAGCGAGATATCATCCATCATCCAGGAGGTGTCGGAATCTTATGCATGATCGATCATAAGATCTTGCTAGTAAAACAAGTTCGTCAAGCGATCGATCTAGAAACGATCGAGATCCCGGCAGGCAAACTTGAATATGGGGAGGATCCTCTAGAGTGCGGGATGCGCGAGCTCAACGAAGAAACGGGATACGCTTGTTCTTCGATGCGGTTGATCCAGAGCTTTTATACGACGCCTGGTTTTTGTGATGAAAAATTGTGGATCTATGAAGCCATCGATCCAATCGAGGCCAAGGAACATTTGCCCCAAGACGAAGATGAAGATCTCCATTCCTTTTGGCTGCCTCTCGAGGAAGCGTACTCGAAAGTTTTAAATCAGGAAATTACGGACGCAAAAACGATCATCGCGATTTTGTATGCCGTAGCTGCAAGGAGGGAGTAAGGTATGAATTTTATCTTTATCTCGCCAAACTATCCAGAAAGCTATTGGATGTTTTGTCGAGGTTTAAAAAAATATGGCGCCCGCGTCTTAGCGATCGTCGATACGCCATATGATTCGTTAAAACAAGAACTCAAACAATATGTGGATGAATGTTATGTGGTGAGCAGTTTCCACAATTATGATGAAATGGTCCGCGCTGTTGGTTATTTCACATTCAAGTACGGAAAGATCGACTGGATCGAATCCAATAATGAGGCATGGCTCAGCTTAGATGCTAGGCTTCGGGATGATTTTAATGTAAAAACCGGATTTACGAGTGAAAAGATCGATGAATTCCAATCAAAATCCGCCATGAAAAAGTATTATGAAAAGGCGGGTCTTGCGGTGGCTCGTTATTGTCTTCCGCATTCTTATGAGGAAGCGAAAGCCTTTGCTCATGAAGTTGGATATCCGCTTGTTTTAAAGCCAGATCATGGAGTCGGTGCATGCTTTACGTATTCAGTCCATAATGATCACGAGCTCTATGAAAGATTTGAGCAAACCAAAGATCTCCATATGATCTTGGAAGAATATATTTCTGGAGATATTGTCACTCTGGATGGAATCTGCGATGGAGATGGCCAAATTCGCTTTTTAGGCAGCATGAATTATGTGGGAAATTGTATGGATTCTGTCAACAACCAAGATTCGATCGGTTGCTTCTACGATTTCCACATTTCGGAGGAGCATCGTCAGATCGCTCAAAATGTAATCGATGCTTTTGGTTTGAAAAACCGCTTTTTCCATGGCGAATACTTTAAGCTTTTGGAGGATAAGGAAGGTCTTGGCAAAAAAGGCGATCTGATCGGTCTGGAAGTCAACTTCCGGCCACCTGGAGGATTTGCGCCTGATTTGATGAACTATTCCAACGACATGGATGTTTATTCTTTATGGGCAGAGATCTTATTGACGAAAAACGCCTCGTATTCGAAGCTCAAAAAGTATTCGGCT
The DNA here is from genome assembly GCF_001945605.1 of Dubosiella newyorkensis. Lineage (GTDB taxonomy): Bacteria > Bacillota_I > Bacilli_A > Erysipelotrichales > Erysipelotrichaceae > Dubosiella > Dubosiella newyorkensis. Next base: position 18,564 of record NZ_MPKA01000106.1, on the reverse strand, counting down.
GGTTTTGCTGGGCGTAGAAATTCGATCAACTATCGATATACGACCGAGGAGATCGAATCGATGTTTTCCGATGAGCTGATCGATACAGAAAAGCTTCCGCCTGCTTATGCAGCGACTATGGGCGATATTACGATCAAAGCTCGTTTTTCCAACAATGGAAGACGTGAGGAGTTCTTTAGAACCGCATTGGAACGATTAGGAGAATAAAATTGATTTTAAAGTTTGATGTATACATGCATATGTTGGATACATATCGGAAGATCCATATGTATTTGCCGGATGATTATTTAACTTCCAACAAAAAATATCCTGTATTGTATATGTTTGACGGTCACAATCTATTTTATGACGAGGACGCGACCTATGGCCGGTCTTGGCGTTTGATTGACGCGATCCAAAGAAATGGAAAAGAAATCATAGTGGTAGGACAGGAATGTTCTCATGAAGGCAATGATCGCCTGAATGAGTATTCTCCCTACCCTTTTTACGATACTCATTTTGGTTCTTTTCCAGGGAAAGGAGAAGCGACGATGAATTTTTTGATTGAAGACCTCAAACTATATATAGATTTGCACTTTCCGACTTTGAGCGATCGCAAGCATACTTGGATCGGCGGCTCGAGCTGCGGCGGATTGATGGCTTTATATGCGGTTTTCAAGTATTCGAAAGTTTATTCGAAAGCGATCGTCCTTTCCCCTTATATCTTGCCGACTTTGAATATGTTGATGGCGGATATCAATGAAACATATATTCTTCATCATACTGCGATCTATTTGTCTTGGGGGGCGCAAGAAGGTGATGGAATGCATGAATTCGTAATGGAGACTAAGGGCTGTACAGACCTTGCCAATCTGCTTTTGAAAAAAGGGGTCCGGATCCATTTTCATGTAAAGCCATTAGGGAGACACTGTGAAGAAGATTGGGAGAAAGAAAGCGATCAGTTTCTTTCCTTTTTGATGCATGAATCGTAAAGTTGTCGTTAAGCGTTTGAAGAAAAAGGAGGTTGGTCGTGAGATCGTGATCAGCGATATCCATGGCAATCTTTCTTTATATCAAAGGCTTTTACAGAAGATCGACTATAAAAAAGGAGAAGATCGGCTGATTTTGCTGGGAGATCTAGTGGAAAAAGGACCCCAGAACTTGCAGCTTGTCCGTTTCGTGATGCAGCAAGTTGAAAGTGAGGATGTGCATTGTATTACTGGCAATTGTGATTTTGTCGCCAAAAACATTTTGTATAATTATCGACTTCCCTTTCTAAAATCGGTCCTTTCTGTTCGCAAAAACTCTTTGATTCATGAAATGGCTTCTGAAATCGGGATCGAGATGGATCGAATGGATATGGATGAATTTGCGTATGCGCTTCGAAAAGCGTTTTTGAAGGAACTTAGTTTTTTGAATGATCTACCTCATGTGATCGAGACGGAAACGACGATCTATGCGCATGCGGCGATCGAAAATGAAGAAACGTTTGGGGATGATTTTCGGGAAGTTATGGCAAGTCCTTTTTTCTTTACGCGTCCTGTTTCTTTTCATAAAAAAGTCGTGGTCGGACATATTCCAGTGAGCGAGTATTGCGACTCGATCGCGCGTTTTGATCCTTTGTTTGATGGGACGAAAAACATTTATTCAATCGACGGGGGGAATATGGTCAAATCCGCAGGTCAGCTCAACGCTTTGATTTTTGAAAAAGATCATTGTATGAGCGTACATATTGAGGATCAGCCTGTTTATCGTGTTGTTCGGGATGTCAACCCTTCGATACAGATTCCTTTTTATATCAACTTTAATCAAGGAAAGATCGATGTTTTAGAAGAACAAGAACAACAAGCGCTCGTATATTCTGAGCATCATCATCGCCAATTTTGGATCGATCGTGCTTTTGTCAAAACTTTTGGCAATGACTTAAAGGGAACGGATTATACGAATTATCATATACCATTAAAAAAAGGCGAACACGTTCACGTCGTGTTCACCTATTCAAATAAAGCGCAAGTCAAGAAAAACGGATTTCTTGGCTGGGCGTTTTTGGAAGATTTAGAGCCGGTCTGAGACTTGCTCTTTTTCTTTCGCTTCTTCTAAGTAGACGATCAAATAATCGACTTCTTCTTGGCTTGTGTGGAAGCTTGTGACAAAACGGATCACAGGATCATCGTTCCAATAGTCCCAGATCTCAAATTCAACTCGTTTTTTTAAGTATTCGTATTCATTATGATTCACGACTAAGAATACTTGATTGGTTTCAGATTTTACGAAAAGCGGATAGCCTAATTCGAGCGCTTTGACCTGAATTTGCTGCGCCAGCTCATTTTGATGTTTAGCGATCTTATAAAAAGCGTCGTTTTTGAACAAACCGATAAATTGGAGTCCTAGAAGCCATCCTTTGGCAAGCATCGCTCCCGATTGCTTCATCACAAAACGAAAATACGGTTTCAACATTCCGTTGGAAATGATGATCGCTTCTCCGATGAGAGCTCCATTTTTCGTTCCTCCAATCGAGAATAAATCGAACCAGCGCGCCATATCGTTGAGTGTATAGTCTACACCCGACATGAGCGCGGAGCCGACTCTAGCTCCATCACACATTAAATATAGATTCAGTTCATCGCATACACGTCTAATTTCCTCGATTTCTTTGCGCGTATAGACAGTGCCCAGTTCGGTCGCGTTTGATATATAGACGGCTTTAGGAAAGACCATGTGCTCAAATTGGAGCATGTGATCGTCATAGACTTTCCGAATGGCGCTAGCGCTCAGTTTTCCGGATGCGTTCGGGACAGTGATCACTTTATGTCCCGTTGCTTCGATCGAGCCAGTTTCATGGGTCGCGATATGCCCTGTATCGCAAGCGATCACCGCTTCAAACGGACGAAGCAGATGCTTGATCATTGAAATATTGCTCAATGTACCGCCAGCGATGAAGTGGACATCGACTTGTGAGTCTGGCATCTTGGAGCGGATCAATTCTTCCGCTTCTTTACAATATGGGTCTTGCCCATATCCATTTATGCTTTCGTCATTTGTTTTAGATAGGAGTTCTAATATTTCTGGAATACAGCCTTGTCCATAATCGTTTTTAAAAAAAAGCATACTCGTCACCTCTGTCTTTCATTATACTAAAATTTAGATACAAAAACGAGCGTTTCCGCCCGTTTTCATGTGTATCTATGCAGCAAGTCCCATTGGCTCTTCTTTGAAGAGTCTCTCGTCCATCGTCTTCAGATCTTCTGCGATGGCTGGAGCAAATTCCATTTGATCGAGAATATCTTTTTGAAGATCGATTCCTGGGGCGATTTCTGTAAGTGTGAAGACACCATCTCTTAGTTCAAAGACAGCGCGCTCCGTAATATAGAGTACTTTTTGACCGGATTTCTTCGCGAAATCAGCGGAGAATGTGACTTGTTCTAGATCTTTGATAAACTTTTTGACTTTTCCTTCTTCAAGGATTTCAAGCTTTCCATCGCCAATCTTTTCTTTCAAGCCTTTGGCCGTAAATGTTCCACAGAATACTACGACAGGAGTCGATTGGGAAATATTGATAAATCCACCACATCCTGCGATACGAGGTCCAAAACGAGAAACGTTGATATTTCCTTTTGGATCGCATTCTGCTAATCCTAAGAAACATTGATTCAAACCGCCGCCATCATAGAAATCGAACATGGCTGGCGAATCGATCGTGCAATCAGGATTGGTCGCGGAACCAAAACCGACACCTGAAGATGGCACTCCGCCAATATTTCCAGCTTCAACAGTCAATTGAAGTCCTTGAATGCCTTCCTCATTGGCTACATTGGCTACACCTTCTGGCATACCGATTCCTAAATTCACGATCGAATCATCATGCAATTCCATCGCAGCTCTTCTTGATACGACTTTTCGAGCATTGAGCGGCATTGGTTCCAGCGCGTTCAATGGTTTTTTGATCTGACCAGACAATTCTGGTTTGTAGGGATCCATATACGTTTGCCAATGATTTTCTGGAGTCCCTTTCACGATGTAATCGACCAAGATTCCAGGAACTTTGACATGTTTTGGATCGAGTGTCCCATTTTCTACGATATCTTCGACTTGAGCGATCACGATTCCACCTGTGTTATGTACTGCTTCGGCGAGGGCTAGGGCATCGAGGAATGCAGCTTCCTTTTCCATTGTCATATTGCCTTTTTCATCCGCGTATGTACCACGAATGACGCCGACGTTTAATTTTTTAAACGGTTTATAGCGTAAATACTCTTCCCCATCGATTTCCATCACTTCAACGAGATCTTCTTTTGTGATATCATTCATCTTTCCGCCTTGCAGACGTGGATCGACAAATGTGTTCAATCCGATTTTTGTGATAACGCCTGGCCGTTTAGCGGCAATTTCTCGAAGAAGCTGTTCCAATGTGCCGATCGGGAGATTCCATGCTTGGACTTTATCTTCTACGACGAGCTTTTGAAGAGCTGGAACTAGATTCCAATGCCCTCCAACGATCGAGCGAAGAAGACCTTCATGCGCAAGATGATTCATTCCTAATCGATCGGTTCCATCTCCAACGTTTGTCGGGAAGACGAGATCGAGGTTTTTTGGATGCCCTTCTTCCAAAAAGCGCTTTTCAATGGCGTATGTGACTTCTTGAGGATGACACATTCCAATGAATCCGCTCATTACGATGCGGTCGCCATCTTGCACGAGCGCGGCCGCTTCACTTGGTGTTACGATTTTTGCCATGCAGACACCCTCTTACTTATTTTGGAAGACTTTATCTTTGACTTTATTCAAGAAGCAGTCCATTCCATATGTTTGGTCTTCGCTAGCGAAGCAAGCGGAAAAATCTTCGACTTCTTCTTTGATTCCATCGTCGATGCTTCCTTGTAGACCGGCATCGATCGCTTTTTTCGCTTTTTCAACCGCGATCGGCGCGTTTTTCGCGATGCCTTTTGCCATTTTCTGTGCAGCTTCCATCAATTGATCCGCTGGATAGACAGCATTGACAAGCCCAATTTCATAAGCACGGTCGACTTTAATATTTCTTCCTGTGAAGATCATTTCTTTCGCGATTCCTACAGGGATCAAACGGGCAAGACGTTGTGTTCCTCCAAATCCTGGAGTGATTCCTAATCCAACTTCTGGTTGTCCAAAGACTGCGTTTTCACTAGCAAGACGAATATCGCAAGACATTGCGAGCTCGCATCCTCCTCCAAGCGCAAAACCATTCACGGCTGCGATCACTGGGCAGTGAAGCGTTTCGATCATACGGAAGATCTTGTTTCCATACGCTCCATATTCAGCAGCTTCTTCCACTGTTTTGTCTTTCATTTCAGCGATATCTGCGCCAGCTACAAAGGCTTTTGATCCTGCTCCTGTTATGATCGCGCAATATGTGTCTGGATCGTTTTTAACGAGTTCTACAGCTTGTTCAAGGTCAGCAAGGACGGCTGTGGAGAGCGCGTTGAGCGCTTTTGGGTTGTTGATCGTGATCGTTGCGATATGATCTTTTTTTTCAATTTCTACGAATGTCATTTTCTTTCTTCCTTTCAAAAAAAGGCGAATGTGTTTCGCCTTTGATCAATCTTAATATTTATAGAATCCTTCGCCAGTTTTGCGGCCAAGTTTTCCTGCGCGAACCATTTTCTTTAACAAAGTCGTTGGACGATATTTAGGATCGCCTGTTTCGTCATAAAGAACGTTCATGATCGCAAGGACGATATCCAATCCAACAAGGTCGCCCAAGGCTAGAGGTCCCATTGGATGGTTGGCGCCTAATTTCATTGCGGTATCGATATCTTCAACAGAAGCAACACCTTCTTGAAGGATGCCTGTTGCTTCGTTGATCATCGGGATCAAAATACGGTTTACGACAAAGCCAGGGGCTTCATTGACTTCAACTGGTGTTTTACCAATTTCTTTCGAGATCGCGATAATTTCGTCTTTGACTTCTTCTGGAGTGTTCGCACCTGAAATCACTTCAACGAGTTTCATACGATCCGCAGGGTTGAAGAAATGCATACCGATCACTGGATGCTGAATTCCATTCGCGATTTCTGTGATTGAGAGCGAAGAAGTGTTCGATCCAAAGATCGCGTCTTCTTTCACGATACCATCCAACATTTTGAAAAGATCTTTTTTGACTGGCATTTGTTCTAAGACAGCTTCTACAATCAAATCACGATCGGAAAGATCTTCATAAACGCCCGCTTTTAAATTTGCTTTCGCGGCATCAGCGGCTTCTTGCGTGATCTTGCCTTTCGCTACAAGTTTGTCTTTTCCAGCGCAGATCTTGTTGACACCGTTTTCTGCCCATTCTTTTTTAACATCGACTACGATTACATCATTTCCAGCGCTTGCGAACGCGTTGGCAATTCCTTGCCCCATCGTTCCGGCGCCTACTACACCAATTTTTCTTGTCATAATTTAGTATACTCCTTAAGCTGCTTTCGCTTTTTTGATTTCTTCAACGAGAAGTGGAAGAACTTCGTCTACATTGCCAACAAATCCCATATTGGCGATCTTGAAGATTTCCGCTTCAGGGTCACGATTGATCGCGATGATCATATCCGATTTTTCCATTCCAGCTACGTGTTGTACAGCGCCCGAAATTCCACAAGCGATATAGAGAGAAGGACGAACAGTTTTTCCGGTTTGCCCAACTTGAACATCTTTATCCATGAATCCATCTTCGACTACAGCACGTGTCGCGCAAACTTCTCCTCCAAGTTCTTTAGCGCATTCTTTGATCGTTTCGATGCTGTGCTCAGCTCCACGACCTACGCCTACAAGGATGTTCGCTTTCGTGATATCGACACCTTCCAAAGCTTTTGCCACTGTTTCCATGATTTCGACTTGTGGTGTTGTCGATTCCCATTCTGGTTTGAATTCGATGATTTCCCCTGTGCGAGTTTCATCGATAGGTGCCATGTCAAACACTTTTGGACGGATCGTGGCCATTTGAGGACGTGTGTCAGGGCAAACGATCGTACCGAATAAGTTACCGCCAAATGTAGGACGAGTAACAAGAAGGAGCGCTTCTCCATCGGCTACTTTATCTTGGTCGATATCGATCTTTGTCGCGTCAGCTGTAAGTCCAGCATTGATCCGGGCAGCCACACGAGGTGCTAAATCGCGTCCTAATACAGTTGCGCCTGTCAAGAAAGAGTCTGGTTTGAATTCTTTGATGATTTGTGTGAGCGCATCCGCATAGAACTGCGTCGAATAGTCTTTAAGAAGAGGATCATCGACAATGATCACTTTGTCCGCGCCATGCGCGATCACTTCTTCTGCTTTATCTTTCACATTGTCGCCTAACAACACGCCGACAACTTTGTAATCCATATTTGGGATCGTGGAGACAAGTTTGCGGGCTTCGGAAATCAATTCGTACCCGACTTCCGCAGGCTCTCCATTTTTTTGTTCTACGAATACGTAGATATCTTTATAATCAGGAAATTTTGCCATCTTTGCTTACTCGCCTTTCTACTTCGTGATCAATTGCTTGTCTTTCAACGTTTTCGCAATCAATTCAGCTGTTTCCTGAGCAGGAAGATCGAATGTCTCTGTTGCTGCGGAAACGTCTTTTGTAAATGTTCTATGAACTTTTGTTGGAGAACCGGCTAGACCGATTTCGTTTTGCGGAAGGATGTCGACCAAATCATCATAAGTCATGATCTGAACTGGATTGTTGAACGAATCCACGATATCCATGCAGTTCATATAACGAGGTTTATTCATGCCAGAGAGTGTCGTTAACACAGCTGGGAGCTTGACTTTCAAGATTTGTTCTTCATCTTCGAGCGCTTTGCGAACAACAGCGTATTCTGGAGTCAATTCGATGATCTCATCCACATAAGTGACTTGAGGAATATTCAAGCGTTCTGCAGTTTGAGGACCAACTTGCGCTGTATCGCCATCGATCGCTTGACGTCCGGCGATGATCAGATCGTATCCGATCTTGTCAAGAGCGGCCGCCAAAGTACGGCTAGTCGCGCAAGTGTCCGCACCGCCTAGGCGACGGTCTGTCAAAAGAACCGCATGATCGGCTCCGCGGGCGATCGTTTCTTGAAGCATACCTTTCGCTTGAGGAGGCCCCATGGAAATAACAGTGATTTCTACAGAATCGTCTTTGTCTTTCAAAGCGAGCGCCGCTTCAAGACCAGCAAGATCATCTGGGTTGATGATACTAGGAACGCCATCGCGGACCAAAGTACCTGTATTTTTATCGACCGTGATTTCTGTTGAATCCGGTACTTGTTTTACGAGAACAGCTATTTTCATATTAAGATCCTTTCTTTCACGATTACTTCAACATAGCGCCAGAGATGACCATGCGCTGTACTTCGGAAGTTCCTTCATAGATTTCAGTGATCTTCGCATCGCGGAACATTCTTTCGACTGGAAGATCGCGCGTGTATCCATATCCGCCCATGAGCTGGATCGCTTTTGTCGTAACATCCATTGCCGTTTCAGCGGCGAACAACTTCGCTTCTGCCGCAAGAACCGAATATGGTTCTCCGTTTTCTTTGGCCATGGCTGCTTTATAAACAAGAAGACGAGCAGCGTCGACGGCTGTTTGCATATTGGCTAATTGGAATTGAGTGTTTTGGAATTTCGCTAAAGAACGTCCAAATTGTTTACGTGCTTTTACATAAGGAATGACTTCATCGATCGCTCCTTGCGCGATACCTAAAGCTTGGGCCGCGATACCGATCCGTCCTCCATCGAGCGTCATCATCGCGATCTTGAACCCTTGCCCTTCTTTTCCTAAAAGGTTTTCTTTTGGAATACGTACATTATTGAAGATCAATTCGCTTGTCGCAGATCCACGAATACCTAATTTCTTTTCATGTAGACCGATTGTAAAGCCTGGAGTGTCTTTCTCTACGATAAATGCGGAGATACCACGAGTCCCTTTGGACTTGTCTGTCATCGCAAAGATAATATAGACATCAGCCTCTCCTGCGTTCGTGATGAAGATCTTCGTTCCATTCAAAATGTAATCGTCTCCATCTTTAACAGCGTATGTTTGCTGTCCAGCGGCGTCTGTTCCGGCATTTGGTTCCGTCAAACCGAACGCAGCTAATTTTTCACCACTCGCAAGTGGTCTCAAATATTTTTCTTTTTGTTCTGGCGTGCCAAATTGAGCGATCGGCCAAGTGCCTAATGAGGTATGTGCTGATAATACGACACCTGTCGTCGCGCATTTCTTGCTAAGTTCTTCGACCGCAAGAATATAGCTTAGATAATCCGCACCTGCTCCACCGTATTCACGTGGATAAGGGATTCCAAGCATTTTACTTTGCCGCATAACTTCTACGCTTTCCTTTGGGAAACGTTCGTTTTCATCAACGTCGGCAGCGTTTTCTTTTACTTCGTTTTCTGCAACTTCTCTGAACAACTTCTGCATCATTTTTTGTTGTTCTGTCAAATTGAAATCCATAAATGAAGTTCTCCTTTCCCATATTAATTGAACTTTTTAGTCTGGATTGCATGAAATAGAAAGATTTTTCATACAGATTTATTGTAAAGCTGTTACATTCTCAAGTCAATACTATTTGTTAATTCTTTAACAAGTGATATGATAGAAATTGTGGAAAGGAGTTTGAGAATTATGTTATTGAAAAATGGACATGTCTTCCCCGTTGAAGGAGAAGATTTTTTTGGCGATATTCGTATTTCTAAAAACGTAATCGCGGGTGTTGGCAAAGATCTAGATGCTCTTCCAAAAGAAGAAATCATCGATTGTACAGGATTGAATATCTATCCAGGTATGGTCGAAGCGCACTGTCATCTTGGCATGGAAGAAAGTTCGATCCGAATGGAAGGTAACGATGTCAATGAGATGTCGGATCCTCTCACTCCCCAAGTTCGAGGGATCGATGGCTGTTATATTTTGGATGAATCCGTCAAAAATGCACGTGAAGCGGGGATCACTTGTGTTGCGGCCGGTCCCGGAAGCGCGAATGTAGTTGGCGGAACATTTGTTTGCTATAAAACGAATGGAAAGTGCATCGATGATGCGATCGTACAAGAGAACATTGCGATGAAGGCGGCGTTTGGAGAAAATCCTAAACGGGTCTATCAAGATTCGAAAATCAAAACTCGAATGAATATTGCGGCTCTTTTAAGAAATTTGTTGTTCAAGACAAAAGAGTATATGGAGAAAAAAGAGAGTGGAAAAGATGTTCCATTTAACATGCAGTATGAGGCGATGATTCCTGTTCTTAAAAAGGAAATGCCGCTCAAGTGTCACGCACACCGGAGCGACGATATCCTTACAGCGATCCGGATCGGTAAAGAATTCGATCTTGACTTGACTCTTGATCATGTCACGGATGGAGCGATCATAGTCGATAAGATCAAAGAAAGCGGATATCCGTGTATTGTGGGTCCTGCTTTCACCCATAAAAGTAAATATGAATTGAAAGCTAAATCGTTCAAGACGCCAAAGGTCATGAAAGAGCACGGGATCTTGTTTTCGATCACCACGGATTCCCCTGTTGTTCCTCAAGAATATTTGCCGATTTGTGCGGCTTTGAGCGTCAAAGAAGGCTTGAGCGGGAAAGACGCGATCGAGGCGATCACTTTATCGCCAGCAAAGATTTTGAAGATCTCTGATCGTGTTGGAAGCATCAAGGTGGGTAAAGATGCGGATTTGATCGTTTGCACTTCTTCCCTTCTCGATCCGCAAAATGAGATCAAAAATGTTTTTATTGATGGAAAACAAATCAATTAAAAGCGCTTTCCACTTATTAAAAAATTCACAAATCATTGACAGAGCTCTGGAAAGAGCCTAATATAACGTTAGAAATCTCTTACGAGAGTAGAAAGAGGGTATTTACAAAGTATGAACAAAGCCTATATTGTCGCTGCGAAACGCAGTGCGATCGGTACTTTTTTAGGAAGCTTAACGAATGTTCCTGCGGCTGAATTAGGAGCCACTGTTTTAAAGGCAGCGATCCAGGAAGCGGGTATCGAACCAAAAGATATTAATGAAGTCATCATCGGAAACGTAATTTCGGCGGGTCTTGGACAAAATATTGCGCGTCATATCGCGTTGGATGCTGGAATTCCTGAAACGATTCCTGCGCATTCAATCAACATGGTATGTGGTTCAGGTCTTGAAGCTGTCATCGAAGCTACGATCCGTATCCATGCTGGATGGGGTGATGTGTATGTAGCTGGTGGTGTTGAAAACATGTCCGCTGCTCCATATTTGGTCAATGGCAAAAACCGCACTGGCACGAAAATGGGAAATCAAACCGTTGTGGATGCAATGATCTATGATGCATTGACAGATGCAATGAACAATGTACACATGGGTGTAACAGCTGAAAATATCGCGAAGAAATACGATATTACGCGTGAAGCGCAAGACGAATTCGCTCTTGCTTCGCAAGAAAAAGCGTTGATGGCGATCGCTGAAGGTAAATTCAAAGATGAGATCGTTCCAATCGAAATCAAAACGAGAAAAGGCGTGACGGTTTTCGATACGGATGAACACCCTCGTCAAACAAGTTTAGAAAAACTCGCCAAGCTTCGTCCTGCTTTCATTAAAGATGGAACAGTCACTGCTGGTAACGCTTCTGGAATCAACGATGGTGCGAGCATGGTCATCGTTGCTAGCGAAGAAGCTGTTAAAAAATACAATTTGAAACCAATCGCTGAGATCATCGGTTGTGGTCAAGGCGGCGTCGATCCACTCGTAATGGGTCTTGGTCCTACGCCAGCGATCTTGAATGCGTTAAAAGATGCGGATCTTACTCTTCAAGATATGAACTTGATCGAGCTGAATGAAGCGTTCGCTTCCCAATCTCTTGGTGTTGTTCATGAATTGATCGAAAAGACAGGCATCGACCGCAAAGCGTTGATGGAGATCACAAACGTCAATGGTGGCGCGATCGCTCTTGGTCACCCAGTAGGTGCTTCTGGAAACCGTATCCTCGTTTCCCTTCTCCATGAGATGATCAAGCGTAAAGCAAAATATGGTCTTGCTTCCCTTTGCATCGGCGGCGGTATGGGTGTCGCTGTCATCGTTAAAAACGTAGAAGACTAATCAAAACAATAAAGAGGTTGTTGTTAGAAACGAAATTCTAAACACCTCTTTTTTTTGAGCAACAAATTCAAAACAGAATCTAAAAAACGTAGGATCGTCAACAGGTCCTACGTTTTTTCTACGAAATTCACTGATTTTTAAAGTCTACGATCGAGCACAAGCTTTTTAAATAGTTCGATATCGGAACATTGTAAAGCTTGAATGCTTAGATCATGACGGTCATACGCTTGAAGCCACTACAGGATTTCGAAATCCGTTTGTTTGGTTTCTACTCGACCTTGGCTAATTCCTTGATTCAAGATCTTCTTCGTCTTTTCTTCATCAAAAACGATCATAATGCTCAAGATCCCATTTTTATAGACAGCATCAATTTTTCCCTCCATTTTTTCAACGAGATTTTTTACGATCGCCAATCCTAAACCAGTGGATTTTTGAGCTGTATCCACTGTATAAAATCGATCGAACAATTTTCCGACTTGAATCGGATCCAATGCGTTCGTTCGATTTGAAATAATGATCTCTCCTTGCTCCGTTAATACAATCGTCAAATCTCCTTCGCTATATTTTATAGCGTTGTTCAATAAATTGGAAAAAATACGAGATAACGATGAACGATCGAGCATTCGAATAACTTTCGTCTCGCATATTTGAATATTTGGCGTGATTTTTCTATCGATCAACGTACCATAGAAAGCTGCGATGCTTTCTTCTAACGCCGAATTGATCAATACAGGCTCTTTTTTCATTTTTATAGTGGATGAAGCGCTCACTGAATACTGGAAAAGCTCTTCAGCAAGTTGAGCGAGTATCTCCATTCTCTTTTTAATAATGGCTATATAGTGTTTTGAAGCGGACGTATGTTCTTGTTTTTCCAAAAGCTCAATATAGCCGTAGATCGCAGTCATTGGCGTTCGAATATCGTGGGATAGACTGGAGATCGCATTTTGAACTTCGCGTTCTCCGTTTTGATACTGAATGCTTTTTTGACGCAGGATCTTAAGCTGCCGATTCAGTGTCGTAGCCAAGCTTCGAATAAACTGATCTTGACTGGAAACGTCGATCAAAATATTTGTATCATGATCAAGTCGGTCGATGAGTCCTCTTTCGATTTCTTGAATCGATGTTCGCAAACAATAAATTTTTATTGATAAAACTACTATACTACCCACTAAAATACCGATTATCATCCATAACCACAATTCCAAAACAAATTCTCCTTAATTGATCTTTTTTTTCTGAAAAACCCTAAGACCTATGATCACAGTTCCAAAGGTGAAAACGAGTGAATAGACAGGAAGGATCGATAAATGAATCGAATCGAGAGTGGCACATTGTATCACTTGACCTCCAAGATTTGCATCATACAAGAACTGGAACACTTTTCGTTCATCTTCTTCTAAAAAACTTGGATTTTTCGACTCCTCGTAAACTGGCTCTCCTGCTTCCATCCGCATTCCTAATATAGTTTCAGGTTCATTGAGCATCTTGTTGAGATAAAGACCGCTCAACAAAAATAAAAAGGCCAGCAAAATAGAGAGAATTGCTGTAATCGACTTGCTTGAGCATATCATAGCGATCATCGTGTAGACACTTGAAAAAGCAACAGAAAGAAAGAAAACAGTCATAATAAGTTGGAACACGATTTTTGGCTCAAACGTCAAACCACCCAACAACGGGATCCCAACAATAAAATAGGTAAAAAAGAAAACACAACCCATAAGCAAGCTTACAAATACGCAGACAATGAAATTGGAAAGATAGATGTCTATCCGTTTTTTTCCAACTACGATCTTATTCCGGATCGTTCCGTCACTATATTCTTGGCCTACAAAAAAACTACAAAAGATCGCCATCACGATTCCGATCAAGATCGCAAATTGTCCAAAGGCACTATCGGGCGTTTCGATGATATTCGTTTTGATTTCATTGATCTTCTTCAATATCGGAAATAAAGCGCCAAGAACAAGCATCCATGAAAACAAGATCCAAAACACTTTTTCTTTCCATAATCGCATAAAGTTGGCGGATAAGAGATTACGCATGATCCTTGCCTCCTAAAAGAGAAATATAGTAGCTTTCTAAGCTTTCTTCTTTTTCTTGGAGCGAGAGAACTTCGCAATTTTCCTTCTTCAGCATCAAGATCAATTCGGAAATATTGATTTTTGAATAAATATCAGCCGTCGTCTTTGAAAGAATCGAATACTCCAAGTGTTTTGAATCCAGTAGGCGAGAGAGTGTATGAATATTTGTGACTTCGATCCGGATATAGGATCGACATGCCAATTCTAATTCTTTCGCGCTTATCTCTTTTATGATCCGACCTCGTTCAATAAACCCATAATGGGTTGCTAGCTTCGATAACTCATCTAAAAAATGGCTGGATATCAATACTGTGATTTGTTGTTCTTTGTTTAATTTCAAGATCAGTTCACGTATTTCGACGATTCCTTGTGGATCAAGTCCATTGATCGGCTCATCGAGAACGATAAAATCAGGACGACCTACGAGTGCGATCGCAATTCCTAGTCTTTGACGCATTCCTAAGGAAAAGTGTTTCGCTTTTTTCTTTCCTGTGTCGTTTAATCCAACAAAACGCAAGATCTCCTCTAGACCATCCAACGAGGGAAGTCCTAAGATCTTTGCTTGCTGGATCAAATTCTCTTTCGCGCTAAGGTCTAGATAAATGGATGGAGTTTCTATGATGGCTCCCATTCTTCGACGCGATTCTATGATCGAAGGATCATGATTTAAATTCTCATAGAGCGTATACTCCCCTTCATCTGGTTGTTGTAAACCGCAAATCAAACGAATCAACGTGGTCTTTCCTGCTCCGTTTTTTCCTATAAATCCATAAATCGATCCTTTTGGAATATGCAACGAAAGTCCGTTTAAGGCTTGAAAGTTTTTATAACTTTTTGTTAAACCATTGATTTTTAGAACGTATTCCATATTGGTTTTTTCCTCCTTGTCAATTTAGAGGCATTATAGCGACAAAGAGTAAATAAAAAAGGCAAGGAAAGAGTAAAGAAAAAGTAAAGATTATTGAGATTTCATTTTGAAGCCAATTCCCCATATCGCTTCAATAGAGTCTTTTTCACTTACTTCTCGTAATTTCTTTCTCAAATTGCTGATATGCATTTTCAAAGAACCTTCCGTACAATCGGGTGTATCGTCACTAATTCGATCGAGCAGTTGGGATTTTGTGATCACTTGATTCGGATTGATCATAAGAAGTTTTAAGATCGCAAATTCCGTACGTGTCAACTTGATTTCTTTTCCTTGAACATTTAAAAGACGCGTATCCATATTTAATTCCAGTTCATCAAATACGAGGATCCCTTGATTGAGAGAAGATCGAAATGTGCGAAGATGGATCGCAATGCGAGCTAATAATTCTCTTGGATAAAACGGTTTCGTGATATAGTCGACCGCTCCGCCGGAAAGCAAATCCACCTTGTGATCTAGATCAACTTTAGCACTCAAGACGATCACTGGAATATCTTGAATTGCTCTTAATACTTCTTCCCCGCACAATCCTGGCAGCATCAAATCAAGAAGGACAAGATCCGGTGAATGATTCGAAAGAAAAAGGAGCGCTTCTGTTCCCGAGAAAGCGCGAGCTATACGATATCCTTCGGCGATGAGAATTTCTTGAAGAACATTTCCAATTTCCAAGTCATCCTCAACGATCAAGATCATTTTCATTGTCCGAACCTCCTCTATCGTTGCTATTCATTATACGAAGGATCGGTTCGGATAGAAAGTTACGAAAATAATTCTGAATCTTAATATATTTCAGTTTTATATATATAATTTTTATATATATAATGTTATAATAAACCTACAGAAAGGAGACGGATCTATGCGATTTCCATTACCAGCTCCAATGCTTGAATTTTTGATTCTTGCGTGTTTGGAAAAACAAGACTCGTATGGATACGAAATTTGTCAAACGATCAAAACGATCCAAAATATCAAAGAACCTGTGCTGTATCCAATCTTAAAAAAGCTGCAGAGTGAAAAACAGATCGATAGTTATGAAAAGACGATCCGTAATCGTCGTCGAAAATATTACACGCTCACTTTACAAGGTCGTGAAGAACTGACTGCTATGCGCAAAGATTGGAAACAATACGAAACAAAGATCGATGCTATCGTGTAAACGAAAGGAGAAACGAATGTCGAACCGTTATTATGAACAATTAAGGAATCAATTGCTTGCACATCATTCTCCTCAAGAAGTTGAGGATATGATTGCTTATTTACAAGAAGCCACGGAAGAATCGGGCTTAGCTGAAGAAGAATATTTGGCTTCCCTAGGACCGATCGAAGAGGTAGTATCCTATTTTGAAGGAGAAGAAGCCAAAACGAAAGAAGCTTCCCTACCTCCTATTCCATCCCAAACGAATAAAAGTCTTTACTTTGAAACGTTGAAAAGTGTGCTGATTTCGATTCCTAATGGACAAATTGTCCTTCAAACAAACGATGTGGCACAAATCCGCTGTGAAAAAGGGCAAGAATTTCTCAATATTCTGCAAGAGGAAGCAAAACTAATCATTAGCGCCAAACCTCAATCTAAGATCAGCTTATTTAAGAAGAAATATCCGGAAATCATCTTGCATGTCGATCTTCCTCATAACTTGGATCTCGAATGGCTAGAGATCCACAGCGTGAACGCTGAAATGAAAGTGATCGACCAGCAGGCGAGCTCGGCTCGATTTGAAGTCGTGAACGGCAATCTTTTTTTAGAAAATAACAACTTTGACTCCACGAAGATCTCAAGTGTGAACGGAGATATTGATATCGTTGCTAATGAACTTGGAACGCTTCGTTTCGATACGGTCAATGGCGATGCGAAATTACAGTCTTGCAGGATCAAGGAAGGAAAGATCTCTTCTGTCAATGGCAAACTGATCCTAGGAATCGAAACAAACTCCTCGATTCGAGTAAACACAGTATGCGGAACGATCAAAACCGAAATCAATAAGCAAAAAGATTTTATTTTCTCCTCGATTCCTGGTTCTCAAATGCGTTTTCCAGGTACAGATCCAGAATCAATATTAAAAATCAGCACAGTCAGCGGCAAGATCCAATTTATAGAATAGACGAAAAAGGAACGATTTGACCCTCGTTCCTTTTTTTATCGATCTAGCTTTAGAAATTCATGATTGATTTTTTTATAAAGAAAGGACGCGAGAAAATCTAAATGTTAGCATACGACCTTCACGATCTATGCGCTTAAAACCGCCAAAAGCACGACAAAAATAGGCGGTAAAGAAAACCAGCCACCTAGGATCGCAACAAAAGTTCCTGCGAGACTTCCAGCAAAACTTTCTCCATCGCCAGATAACGTTCCAGGAACGATGAGAGCGGCCATGACCGTATAAGGTAAGAGGCGCAAAAAAGTTCGCCAACGCTTAGAAAAATGGATCGAATCGATCAACAGCGCTGGAAGCACGCGAGGAAGATAGGTCGCAAGAGAAAGCAAGCCGATCAAGATCGCCATCTTCATGAAAGATCCTCCTCGGATAGAACGAACGTTCCAACAAAAGCTCCTGCCAGACTGCCTATGATCAATCCGGCATTCGAAGAAACAAAACTAGAAATCAGCATCCCAATCAAAGCGGACACGCCTACCGGGATCCAAAGCTTTTTTAGTTTACACAAGGCGGGCATCAGAAGCGCGATAAACATCGCATAGAGCGCCATCCCAAAAGATGCCATTAAAGAAGCGGATAAATAACCAGATAAACCATAGCCGATCAGCGTTCCTAAATTCCAGGAAAGCCATGCCCCAAGCATGATCCCAAAAAAGATCATGCCACTTCCCTTGTTTTTTTCATCTTCCATCGTATATACCGCAAATACTTCATCTGTCACGCCAAAAGCGAGGATACAACGTTTCCACCATGGAACATGTCGCAAATCTTCCATAACAACTGTACTCATAATAATATGACGCAAATTCATGATGAAGACGGTCATAACGATCGCAATCATTCCGATTCCTTTGGCAAGCATCCCAGCTGCGCTCATTTGACCTGCTCCTGTATAGACAAATAAAGACATCGATATCGTTTCTAGAAGATTCAAACCAAAAGTACGAGCGAGCGAGGCATAAGCGATCGCGATCGGAATGTAGTCAAGCATGATCAGAATACTTTGACGAACACCTTTTAGAAATGATTTCATCATCGATCCCTCCTTTTGAATGGTTTCACTTTAATCTATTTAACAAAAAAAAAAGAAAGCCGCTTTTGATCAGCCCCCTGTCAAGTAGACACGGGAAATAATTTACTGGAGATCCGCCTCTTTAATAGCACTTGCTATTAAAGAGGCCTTTTTTTCATCTATACCTTCCCAGTATTTTTTGATTCGTTTATTCTCTTTGATTGGATACAGTACCTGGATTTAGTATTAATGGTGTATTCCTTAAACCTCTGAAAATTCAAGTGGTAGAATGTCATAAGAAGAACAATTTGAATTCCAGAATGAGGAGGAATGAAAAATGGCAAAACATTATGACAGAGAAT
>NZ_MPKA01000079.1 GCF_001945605.1 Dubosiella newyorkensis | reverse complement strand
TTTTTGGAAAAGGAATCTCGGTAAATACAAGATCTTCATTATGAGCAGTGGTATTCGTTTCCATAGGGTAGCCACCTCCTGTGGTTACTCTACTTTAACTTTCATCAGGCTGCTACCCGCTGTTTTAATTCCCGCTTACCTTGATCTTTCACATCCTCTAATGTAAAAGTCGAATAAATATAATTCGAAAATTTTTCTTTGATCGAATCGATGATCGCAATCGTATTTTTCTTCATAACCTTTTTCTTTTCTTCCTTAACGTTCTAATACTATCATCATAATAGAATATTTCTTGGATGTCATTATGATTTATAGTAAACATCACAAAAAGAGTGGTTAGGAAATAACAAAAAAAGCCAAACTTCCGCTTGGCTTTAGATTCGGGTATCCATATTAGATTTATTTTAAGAGGTTTTTTCATATCTGCTGATTATTCTTATCTTTTCGGTCATTTCAGCCTCCCCGACAATGATTCTTTTATATTGTCGAAGAATAATATCTCGCTTTCAATGACACGTTTTTTATCCAACAACAGAGGAAGCCTCTAGAACACCCGAAGCCCTGATCCAAAAATACAAATAATCCGATCAGCAGGTCTTCGTCGAATTCGCACAGTTCTTGAAAGCCCACAAAAAAGAAATCGCACTTTCTTTTACAGTAGCCGAAGTTTCAAGAAAAGGATCAAAGGATCTTGAAACCTACTATGCACGGCTCTCGAACGGCCCTATGGAATCATTCAACAGAAAACCCAAAGACTACAAAAAGAATGCTAGAGGAACTTCCAATTTCGATTATATACGCAATCTCATTCTTTGGGCAGAGAGAAAAGATCCTTCAGTATCTTTCAAACAAAATTGAGCATTTTTATCTCATCGAATTTGTACATTTTTAACTTGATATCTACATTCGATCATCAAACCCCGAAATATTTTAAGTCCCCCCTGAATTATTTGGTTACCCTTTATAAACGCTATTTTCAATCTTTATTACCAGTTATAATAGTTTGCCACTATAATTTATGCTTTTTAATTCTTTTGCCAGCAACTTCATAAACTTCATTATCTTCCCTAACTCCGATAATGATGATTAACATTTCTGATTCTGTCTTAATAGGTTGATAAACCACACGAATACCTGCAGAGCGAAGTTTGATCTTCAAAAAACCAGAAAGTTTATTGGCTCGTTTATTGCCCAGAGGTTTACCATAGCCTCCTTCTCGAGAAGAAAGCGGATTCTGTTTTACTTTTTGAATTGCTTTAACGACAAGCTTCTGCTGACTCTTGTCAAGAGAAAACAAATCATCTTGTGCTTCAGGTAAAAACTTTACATTCCAGCTCAATCTAGTTCTACCTCATCAAAACATTCTAGATCATTGAGATCAATTCCAAGATTCTTGTAAACATCTTCAGCAGGAATAGTAGCCGATAAATCTGTATTGTGCATCCTTTGTGTCGCAAGAAGTTCTAATCTCATATCATTCAACTCATCCATTAAAGAAACATATTCTTTTGGAGATAAAAGAACACATTCAGGTTCATTATTTTTTAGAACAACCAACGATCCGCGTTTTTTTACATCCGAGAAGACTTGACCAGCACGACCACGATTAAATATAGAAATAGAAACCGTTTTATTAATTATGTTCGATAGATCATTCATAAAATAACTCCTTTTATTACAGATAAGTATACCAAAAACCTTATTTTATCTAAACTATTATTCCCAAATTTATCAGCTAATCTACTGATATAAATTCATTTCATATAAGATTTTATATACCAAACGTAATATACTTATTTAAAATCTGTTCATAAACATTATCTCCAATATGAAAATAACCCAAAATATTTCGAGAATCCCCCCTTAGTTATTTGGTTACCCAAATAAAAAGCGGAATCTCACTACCTGTGAGTCTAGTATTATTACTGTGTCGCTTAAACCTCTGAAAACTAAAGGAGTAAAACATTATAAAAAGCATAACTTGATCTCTATAATAAGGAGAAATGAAAAATGGAAAAGTAATATGACAAAGAATTTAAGGAACAAACATTCTGGCATTTACCTTATAACTTAAAAAGCTATACTAATCACAAATATTAATTCATCAAATCCTCCACCAGCTAGAAACCTAATGGCACTATAAATACGTCTATTCGATCATGAAAGAAGCAAAGAAAGCTATATTCAAATATACAGAAGAATTCTATAATAGGATTCGTATCCATTTCATTACGGATACGAATCCTCGATGGAATATGAGAACAACTACAAGATATTGAAAACGTTGCGTTCAGATAAAACTAGGAAGCGGCTTTGACGATGAGGATCCCTAAGATAAGCTAGGAGCTTTTCAAACCGCAGCAAAAGCTGGGAGTCTGAAAATCAACAAAAAATGGATTCTTAGAGATGAGGACCCGTAGTCAATGGAAAGCGAAACAAAATCTTCCAATTTGTAAAAAATAGAAATTTAGATTGTATTTTAGCTTGACATACCATCAATTTTAGAAATTCATAGTTGATTGTTCTCCGGTTTGTTTTCATCAATAGCCTTAGTTAGCCTTATTTGAAATAACATAACATTTTAAGCGATAATATTGATCGATTCTATCTTCATTTTTCTATTCGTCATTTTCTTCTTCGCCCATTTTACCAAAAATCTCTTCTTCTAGTTTTTTATAAATATCCATATCAGGTGTAATCAATGGACTAAGAGTATCACGAATAAAGCTATCCGCGCTGTTTCCGCATTTTGTAAGAGCAAGTCGCTTTTTTAACGAATTATAAATATCTCCACTAGCTGATTTATAATCATCTAAAGCATTTCCTCTATCTATAGAAGCGACAAGGGCACAATTCTTTTCTCGAATACATTCGCTATATTCTTCGCTTTTTCCAACTGAATCACATAATTTCTTGATTACAGTATCATCAAGCAAATAGGATTCGAGATTTCGCTCTTTCAAGACCCTAATCCCCTTTTTTTTGAGATCAATAATTTCTTGATCACTGCGATTATCTCGATCTACGATTTTAATGACTCGAGTATTTTTAAGAAGTGTACTAATTATTTCTCCATGCGTGTTCTCAATCTTTTCTATATCATTACAAGAACCGCCAGAGATAAAAAATGCATCCGGATGAGTATTGGCAAAAATAGTCGAATAAATCGTCTTGTCAAAATTCTTTCGTTTTTTTCCATTTGAATCTCCTTCACAAAAAATGATTGTTCGAGGCAACATTAACTTCGCAAAATCGCCGAAAGCAAGTTCGTAAAACTTTTCCAATACTGCTTTCCCAATTTTTGTTGGATAAATTACTTGATCTGTGTCAAAATCTCGTTCACCAAAGTCCAAAAAAACAACAGTACCTGGATTTTTTTTCTCAATTTCTTCTGCTTCTTGTAGCATTCCAATTGAATGAGTCGAAATCCAGAGCTGTGAATTTCCTGGAATAAGAAAATACAGTTCTCGTAGAACGTTTCCCTGTAATTTGGTATGCAAATGAGTCTCTGGTTCATCAATACAGTAAATAGCATCTGGATAATACTCCGATTGAACAACCATGTCTAAAATTAAATCGAAGACTGATTTTTCCCCAGCAGAAAGGTTGCAATAGTTAAAATTTTTTGTACTTCCTTTTGTGAAATAGAAGTTACCATTTTTAAGAGGCTCACCGAGAGATGAAAACTCCAAATCCTCAAATACG
This sequence comes from Dubosiella newyorkensis, assembly GCF_001945605.1. Classification (GTDB taxonomy): domain Bacteria; phylum Bacillota_I; class Bacilli_A; order Erysipelotrichales; family Erysipelotrichaceae; genus Dubosiella; species Dubosiella newyorkensis. The sequence continues at coordinate 26,632 of NZ_MPKA01000079.1, read as the reverse complement.
TGTTCAATAGCAACACAAATTTTTCCAGTTAATTCTTCACGTAAAGTAGCAACAGATTTTGAATCATTTTCAACATTATATACACTCGAGATAGTAGTGGCTACTAATCTTTGATAGTTTGCAGAAACCGTTTGATCATTTTGGTTAAGTGTTTTTAATCGTATTGATTCAGTAGGATCTGGTTGTCTTTGCATAGAACTTATTTGAAAATCAGGTTCATTTCTATATGCACTCCGAAAATAAAAATGGCCTTTTATATCGCTACTGTTGCCAATAGTTTTGGGAGGGGTTATATCATGAAAGTCAATATCCACTAGTTTTGATGCACGTTTAAACCATTGATCATGGTTGAGCTCCTCCTCATTACCTATTTTACTGAGATAATGATAATCTCCAATATCATAATATCCAGTATACTTATAATAATGATTTAGTGCCTCCATAAAAGATGTTTTTCCAGAGCCATTAGGTCCCACTAAAATTATCATTTTAGCCGTCTCAGGTATTTTTTCAACAATTAAATGCGTAAATCGTTTAAAATTAATCAATTCTATCTTTTTTATCTTCATAAGTCGTCTTTTTACTCCTTCTTATAATCTTTTCAATATATAGTATTGCTTTGAAAGCATATCCTGAACAACTATATACCGATTCTCAGATCTTCACTGAGCTTCTTTTCCATTAATCCCATTCGATTTCTTCTTCCGCAACATTGTAAATCGCTGTTCTGTTTTCAATATTGATTTCATTCACGATCCATCCATGAGCAATGCACCGGTTGATAAAATCTGTATAGCGGTTTTCATCATGTATTTCTTTGAGAGTAATGACCAATCCAAAATCAATATCTTCTCCATATTTTTCATCCTGTCTTTCTTTTTCATTGATTTTAATGCCCCAGAACCCTTTCTCAGTCATCGCTTTCACATCTTTTGATCTTTCATTGACTTTTTCCTCAAGATGCTTCACATTATCCCATTTCCGAAACGTTTTTCGGGCCGTCTTCTCATAACACACATGAATCCCATCATCTCCTTGATGATTGGCATCGATTGATTTAATTTGAAAACTGCCTTTTTTATCCTCATACACTCTTCCAAAATGGACATCAAGTTCTGTACAAGAATAATCAACGCCACTATATCTGTCGCATTTTGGAAAATAGGTCATCGTAACTTTTGCTTTAAATGGATGCTTTCCATCAATCAAATTTACTGGAAGACGATGTGTATAGATTTCAGTATTTCTCATTTTTCCACTCATTACGAATCGAATTTCATTATCTTTTGATTGAAGTACATCATCAATAGAGACTGGAACAACTCCATAACCTACATCAAATTTCTGCTGGTTGCCCCAACCGGCAGCACTATCGATCAGCAATGCTTTGGCCACTTCGCGAGAAATACCCATTTTATCAATCAGATAAGAAGCTTTTCGGGCAATCCAAGGAGCAGCATAACTCGTACCCCTCGTTTGCGTAATATCTCCAGAAGCAGTCACAACCTGAATGGGCTCTTCAACTGTTCCTCCATAATAAGAAACATCAGGTTTTATAAAAAAAGAAAGCACAGGACCTTTACGCGCATAAGAAGGCACCTCTTTTTTTAAAGACACCGAGTTGACTACGATCGAATTAAGAGAATCTGCTGGACTGCCAATACGATAAGATTCATTCCCAATTTTTTCTGGTTTATTCGTTCCTGCAACGATAATCAAAATATCATATTTAAACTGCAATTCATCAAGCAAAGCCCCTTGAACAGACATATAATTTCGAGAGACTTCAAATTCTGAACCTAGCGAAATATTCCAAACTTTAATATCAAGATTATCTTCTATAATGTCACGAATCTGTTTCAAAGCCGTCGAATTATTTAATTTTCCACTTGCTCCTATACCGAAATGACGAACGCGAAAACGACCACAATGATCATCTAAATGAGGATTTAAACTTGGCCCATCCACGATAATGGAACTCACCCGCGTCCCATGTTCGTAATCGTTATCCTCTAATTCAATCTCATCAGAAGTCACGCGTTTATAATCGACCCATTTATCTAAATAAGTGGAGCCCTTTTTAAAATGCATATCAATGACTCCAATAACAGGTTCATCCTTTGGATCAGGTATTTCTTTTAGCTCATAGAGCGGTTTCGAAATCTGAAACTGGATTGGACAAACTTCATTTAGATCTTGCAAGCCCATAGAAACAAGATAAGGAACTTCTTGTAAAATGACAGACATATCATGCTTTGAAAACACGTAAGTCTGTTCGTCGATCTTTTCAATATTCAAGGGATCAATATGCAGTTTTTCAAATAAGCAATCAAGATTGGTTGATGTTTTATAAAACGAAATCATATGATTCCCATTTTCATTGATAGATTCTTTTTCTATAGAAAAAGTTTCAATTTCCTTTAAGTCCACTAAGCCTTGCACAACTTCCGAATAACTGTAAACATTCTGTTTAAAAAAAGGTTTTAACTCACGAACCTTTTTTTCGGTAGCAGTATCTTCAAATCGAGTAGCTGTTATATTTTCCAAAAATTTCAAAAGCTGAATCGTATCAGTTAATTGTTCGATCGAAATATAATAGGTAATAATATGAGCCTTACCAATATTATTTTCATCAAACCCATCATATTTTGCTCCACATATAAATTTAGAACTTGGCTTCGATTTTGTACCTAGGATACGATTGACCCGACTTGATTTAGGGATCACTCGTTTATAGTGGATACTTACCAACGCACCATCAAGATATTTTTCCGATTCCCAGAATTGTTTGATCTCTTCAAGTTGATTTCTAAACTTTCGAATCGTATCCACTTCTATTTTCAGCCCTTTCAACTGTGGGACAGGCCGGTTCTTTTTAGGTTTGCTTGAATTCATCTCTCCTCGTAATTCAAAAACATTGTTCATTGTCCCCTCCTTAATTCACGATTGATCGTGCTCCTCGATATTTGGAGCAATACTTCTGATTCCCGAATAGTGAAACCTTGTTCTTTTAAGGCTTGAGCATCCGGAATAGAATGTTCAGTAATTAAACTATATAAACGAACTAGGTAATCTGATTCATCCTGAGGATCGCTGAAAGCAATCGCTGTACGAATAATATTCTTTAATTCAGCAGGCGTCTCAGGAAGATTCAAATCCAATATTTTTTTGAATAAACGCAGATTCTTTGTGGTAATCTTTGCCTGAGCTAAATAACGATTTAATAATTTTTCAGCAAGCTCAATTCGATCTTGCTTGGTGTACTGATCAAACGATACAACTTTATCAAATCTTCTTACTAAGGCTTTGTCCAGTTGTTTCAGTAAGTTAGTCGTACCGATAATTGTGGCACGATAATCAAGTTGATCAAACTGTTTTAAAATCGTCGATGTAACCCGACTCATTTCTCGGACATCCTGTTGATCCATTCGATTCGAAACGAAAGAATCTATTTCATCAATTAAAACAATAGATGGTTCAATCTTTACTAATTGATTAATTTCTTTAAAAAGTTTAGATATATTTTTTGAAGTTTGTCCCAATTTGCTGTCAATCAAAGTTTCGACACTTACGCTATAAACCGGACGATTTAATATCCTTCCCAGTTGCTTGCTTGCCTCCGTTTTACCAGTACCAGGTTTTCCTTCAAACAGAAATTTATTGACCCCCATATTTCGATTTGCCGCATTTGCGATTCCCATAATTTCATTCATAATCAGCTCTGGAAGCAACAATGGTTCCCCATTTCCCTCGACTTGATTTAAAAACTCATACTTTCGACTGGTTTCCATCGGTATCCAAGTCTGTGAACTCGAAAGAAACGTCATAATATATTGTGCTAATTCCTGATTACCTGTTTGGCTAAATTCCTTAGCAATAGAATAAGCTTCGGATCTAAAAGCCTTTTCATTGTTTTCAAAATGATATTTTATTAAATTCAGCACTGATTTCTTTTTCATTGCCCCACTCACTCCTCTTTAATCATATAATACTCCTATCTGAGACATAAATCTACTTTTTGGGACAAAATTATAATTTAAACAATGGTTCTATTTATTTTCTAAGAATTGGACAAATTATAATGACATATCCTGAACATATAAAATTATATCCGCATAAATGAGAGAGAAATAATTCAACTAAGTTTACAATTAAAAGGATGATTGACTCTAAGGCAATATATAAAAAACCAGCCATCTCTGACTGGTTCGTGATTATATGCTTTATTTTAACTGCTATTGAATGACCTTATGCTCCTTCATGAGTTTCTCGATCTCTGTGCCTTTGATCGCTTTTAGAGCTTCCTTCAACTCAAAACGCTTGATCAAACCTAGATCCATATCTGTGATCGGCTTGCCATCCCGAAGTTGAACGGTCGCGTTCATTAAATCTCGAACATCGTATACGCTGCCCCAGACTTCCGGAACGCCACGCTCGATATCTAGCAGAGTATACACAGCCTCCATGCCCGTACGGATCGAATACTCCGTTGTAAAGACAGTGTCTCTAGGCGTTTCGGCAAAGTTTCCAATAAACGCGAAGTTTTTCGAACCCTTCGGAACGACATTTGGACGATCGCCATCTTTTCTTGGCTGGAAGTAGGCGCTCGCAAAAGGCATCATGACAGGCACTGTATTGGCGCTCTTTTCCGCCATTTCCTCGATCTGATCTTCAGGAACCCCTAAATGATACAGCCATTCTTCACAAATTTCTTTACCTGTGCACTCCCGCATCGACTTTTTCACAAAGTTGCCAGGACGATCGGAAAACATGCCATACAACCAAACGAGCACTTGCCCTTTTGGCTGGTCGCGATATTGCGGCTGACGATTGATCGTCCACGAAAGAAGCCAATTCGAATCCGGAACCGAAACGATCCCGCCTGTCACGACATGTCCAGTCAAAGGCGCGCGCTTCGTGATCTTTTCAATATACGGAATGATCTTGTCATCCAACGTATTCACAGTCGCCGACACCCAGTTCGAATCTTCCGGATCCATGCAGAACTTATCCGGATTTCCAAACTTGTCAGAGTGCACCGCGATCTTTCGCCACAAATCAAACGAACCACCCTCGTGGATCTCTCCATCCATGCCAGGCGCCTTGTCCTGCGCTCCATACGTCGAATTCTCCACATTCGAACCGTTCGTATAGAATACGAGATCGTTTTCCGTTAAATTGATGATCTCGTCATCCTTACCTTCCGGTTTGATCGTCAAAGACGTAGCCTGGATCGAATCATCATTGATATCAAAATCCACATCCCGCACATCTGTGTTGTAGTGGAACTGCACACCATGATCTTCCAAATACTTCACCATCGGAAGCACCATCGACTCGTTCTGGTTGTACTTCGTAAAACGAAGCGCCGTAAAATCAGGAAGACCGCCAATATGATGAATATATCTCTGCATATAACGCTTCATCTCCAAAGCCGACTGGTCGTCCTTGAACGCGAACATCGTCCTCCAATACAGCCAGAAATTCGAATTGAACACTTCATCGTCAAACACATCCGTGATCTTGACATCATACAAGTCTTCATCCGGCATCATGAACAACTTCGCGATCTCCAAAGCCCCCTTGTCCGACAAACCAAACTTCTTATCCGTATGCGCATCTTTTCCCCGATCGATCGTCGCCCGACACAACGAAAAATTCGGATCATCCTTATTCAACCAATAATACTCATCCAAAATAGAATGGTTCTCATCCTCGATCGAAGGAATCGAACGAAACAAATCCCACATGCACTCGAAATGATTATCCATTTCCCGGCCACCCCGCATGACATAACCAACATCCGGCAGCTGATCGCCATCCAAAGCGCCACCCGCATGATCACTCTTTTCATAAATATGAATATTCTCTCCAGGCATCTGCCCATCCCTAACTAGAAAACAAGCAGCCGCTAAAGAAGCAAGCCCGCTCCCGATCAAATGCGCCGATTTCTTCTCCACATCTTTTGGCTTTCTCGGATGCGCGAACGCCTCATAATTACCACTTGAATAATACATACAAAATACCTCCAAGATCTTTGATCTTTAAATCCATCATACCCAAACTAAAAAATGACTACTAGTCAAATGCCTTAAAAAAGAAAGAAAAAAGAACGAAAAACAAACCCACCAAAAACACATTGTGATATAGTGATATCCATGAAACACACACTCTATATCGCCCAAAAACCATTCAAGCTCTTTGGCCAATACACCATCCAAAACGAAGAAGGAAACCTTCTCTACACAGTCCAAGGAAAAGCAGGAATCGCCAGAAATCAAACGATCTATGATCAAAACGAACAAAACGTCGGCCAGATCATCCAAAAACTGCGATTCGGCCTTCCTCGCTTCGAACTCAAACTCTACGACAAACCCGTCGGCACGATCCAACAAAAACTCAGCCTCAAAACCAAGCTCGACCTCGATTATTACGGATGGAGCGTTCAAGGCGATCTGCTCGGATGGAACTATGAAATCTATGATCAAACCAACACCCTCTTAGCCAAGATCCAACCCGAACATTGGCATCTTAGCGACCATTACGCCATCCACTATGAACAAAAACAAGACGAGCTTCCTTTACTTTTGCTCGCACTAGCCATTGACTGCATCAAAGACGCCGCCCAACACTAAAAAAAAGAAGGAAACAAAACCAAAACCGTTTCCTTCTTTTTTAAAAATCCATCATAAAAATCTTGAACTCGACCTTCCAGTATCCGCCCTTTTTCTCGACCGACTCCACTTTTCCCTTCAAAAGCTTGCCACCATCCATCAAACGCGCCAAAATCAAATTATCCTTCTTCGGCACATAGCCAAGCTTACAATGATCACGATCCAGCACCAAAATCGCCATCGCGTCATATTCATTCTCTTCCCTGCAAAGGAAAAGCGCGTCCTTTCTCTTTAACGATTCAAACACCCGAGCATCTTTTACATGCGAAGTGCCCGCGACAAACGTATCCAATAAAAAGATCTCCTTGATTAAAGGATCGAACAAATTCGAAATAGACCCCGGCAAGATCAAGCTTGGCGGAAAGTCTTTCAAACTCAATTCAAACGACATCCAAACGAACCTATTAGTTTCTCTTTCTCCTTCTGCAGCGAACGAAGATACACCTCAAAATCGGACCGTTCTCTTTCATACTGCTCTTTATACGCATCGATCCATTCCTCATCGAACACGAGCTCTCTCATCTGGTATAAATCCTCTTCTTTTAATAGCGCGATCTCTTCTCGCACCGCTTCGATCTTATCCTCCAGATCTTCGATCTCGACTTCTTCATGCCCCTTTGTTTTAAAAACGATCAACACATTCAATTCCCGCAACCAAGCAAGATCATTGTTTCGATATGCCTCTTGAAGCTGATGCCACAACTCCTTCTGCTCCTTGGTTTGGTGTGGATTGAGATCAGGATGCACGAGCTTGACAAGCCGCCGATAAAGCCTCTTGACTTCCTTGACTTCTTCTTGACTCAACATCTTCTTGTTTTTGAGTTGCGCTTGCTCTTCCTTCATCCTCTCGTATTGCGCTTTCATCCCTTCCAGCGCCTGGTTGACAAAATCATCCATCTCTTCAAGATCATACGATTCGTTCCGGTTTTTCTTGCGAACCAAATATTCCATTTCCTTCTTGATCTTGGCGATCTCGATCTCGACCTTCAACATCTCGAGCCTTAGATCGCCAAACAATTCAATAAATCGCTGTTGAACTTGAAAATTCGTTTTCACGATCTTCTCCTTCTCTAAAAGAAGACGGACGTACCTCTTATAGAGATCCTCCTGCTTTCTAATTTTATGTTCCATATTATTGAACCACCTCCGGATAGCCTAGATTCTTCAACAACTGAAGCATCGGCTCCATTTGTTCAGACAAAGAATCCTCCATATAGATCGTCGAAGGCACGCTCAAATCGATCGCGTTGACAAAATTCAAATTCGCCCGATTGTTGCGCACCACAGCCACCGACAAATCTCCATTCGCTCCATGCTCCATGATCTCCATATTGTTTTGCTTGGAAGCAGCGATATTGGCATCAAATGTCTTTTGCGCCAACTCGCTCGAAACACAATCCGTCACGAACACTTTCACATTCCCGTTTTGAACGGTCGCGTCAAAAGCCGTCTCCACATTCCCATTCGCCAAAGGAACGACTTGCTTATCCACGATCGTATAGCCCGCATTCACGAACGTTCCATACACTTTTTCACCATACGTATTATTCGCTTGAACAGAAGAAGGTTGCGTCTCTTGTTTTGGTTGTTCTGTTTGTTGTACTTCTTGTTTCTCTTGTGCTTCTTGTTGTCTGTTCTCTTCTTGTTGGGCCGGTTCTTCTTCAATGATCGTCACACAGCCGCTCATCGCCAAAAAGCAAGCGGACACAAGACATAAAAGAGGCCGTTTCCGTTTTTTCTTATTCTTATTATTGCCTTCCATATCCTATCTCCTTTTCCCGTTTTCCAAGAAAAAGCCAAACGCCGCCCCAGCGATTCCACCGATCACATGCGCCATTTGCGAAATATTGTCCGAAGAAATCACGCCCGCCACGATCTCCTGTCCAAGATAGAGCGCGACGACCAAGATCATCGTCAGCGGAACTTCCCCTCGTTTAAAAGAAGTCATACTACAAAGAATGATGAAAGCGAACACCACGCCACTACACCCGATCAAGCCATTGTTCGTCACCGCCATATTCGCCCAAGCCGTCAACACCGCCGTAAAAACGATAATGATCAGCGTGTTCTTCGCTCCATACTTTTCTTCCACCACCGGACCGACCAGCAAAAGAAGCATCATATTGCTCATAAAATGCTCCAACGAAGCATGTCCTAGCACATATGTGAACATACTCAGCCATGTGTGCACGCTCGATAAAGGTCCTCGATGCGTCACGAACCAATCCGAAAGAAAAGCATGCCCATAGACAAGTGACAAAAGAAACACAGCCGAACAAAGAAGCGCGAACGTTAAAATAACGGGCGCGTTGTATTTTAAACGAAATTTCATACGATCACCTGCCTCCATTCTAGCACGATACAAAACAAAAAAGATCCTGCAAGCAAACAGGATCCTAATTTCTCAAAAACTCTTTTTTCTCGACACAATAGAGATAATGCGGCTTTTCGACACCTTCATGAACGCGCGTCATCCGATCGATCACTTCCATGCCTAAACGAACCGAAATGATCTGCGAATATTCATTCACATCCCGAATGATCGAATGCACCCGCTCGACCTTCAAAACTTGAAAAGCGTAATCAAGGACCGCTTTGGCAGCCTCCGTTCCATACTTTTGATTCCAAAAGGCAGGATCGATCGCGTAGACAAGATCGAGAACGACCCTCTCTTTCCAAGGATGCTCGATCAAAGCGCACTTCCCGATCGCTTTCCTTCCCTTTTTCAAACAAACTTGCCAACCTTGCACGATCACGCCTTGCTCATAAATATGGTCGTGATCGATCTCGTCGAGTATTAAACGTTCCGTTTCCAATGTTGTTGACCTCCACTAGGATTGAATCGAATATTTGATCTCGTATTGATGGAGCAAGTCCGAATACTCGTTCTCGTTTTCGGCTTGGTATTTGCGCAAGAAACGATGGAGATTGAACTCTTTCTCGTCCATCTTGATAATATCGAGCGACAAGCTCGCGCAGTGTTGCGCGATATGGAGCATATCGTTCAACAAATCATACAAAGCCAAACCCTGCTCCGTATGACACTCGCCTGAACGAAGCCGAAGCACATGCCGCTTCTTGATCTCGTTGCAGTTCATCGTCACAAGATCCTTCAAAGGGAACACGGACTTGACGATCTTCGAATCGTTGTTGATGAAGCCATTGACCGTGATCGTCACGATCTCCTCGATCGCTGTTTCTACGACCGTCAATTCATCCACCGCCTTCAAAGAAAATTTTTGATTGGCATCGTGCATCTTTTTAGCCGTATTGGCGATCTCCAAAGCGTAATCTGACATCTTTTCAAAATCGCTGATCGCCTGCAGCGCCTTATTGATGGTCTTGCCTTGCTCTTCGCCAACTCCCGAAACTGTCAGCTTCATCAAATAACCACCCAATTTGTCTTCGTATTTATTGAGCGTCTGTTCAAGCTCGACGACCTTTTTATACCCTTCCGAAGAATAGGAATCCAGAAGATTCAAAGCGCGCAATACATTTTTCTTCGCCTTTTTCGCCATGCCCTCCATGACTTGCATGCTCTGCTCGTATGCCACTTGCGGATTGGACAGGAAACGATCCTCCAGCTTGTCGAATTCGGCCGTCGACTCCTCGTCCTTTTCGCTCTTTGGAATGACGATGAACATCAATTTTTTCAACAAAGGCACGCATGGAAGAAGAAGCGACATCGTGATCGCCCGATACGCCGTATTCATGATCGCGATCGAGAAAGGATCCATCGTCTTATCCATCCAATCGAAATGGAACACGAGATCGAACCCATAAAAGCCGACCAGCGCTAAGATCGAAGCGATCACAGCCACGATCAAATACAAAAACGAAGTCCGCTGACCATTCTTGTTCGCGCCCACCGCCGCTAAAAGCACAGGCGCGCTCGCGCCCACACTAATGCCAAGCACCATCGGGAACGCCGCCCCAAAAGCGATCGCCCCTGTTGTAGAGAGCGCTTGCAACACGCCGACCGCCGCGGAAGCCGACTGCAGCACGGCCGCGAACGCCACGCCAAAGAGCGTTCCTAACAATGGATTGTTGAGCGAAGTCATCATATCGATAAAAAATGGACTCTCTCTTAATGGAGAGACAGCTTGGGACATGACCGACATGCCTGTCATCAACACCGCGAAGCCAAGCAAGATATTTCCTACATGGGCGTATACTTCTTTTTTGCCAAACATCTTCAAAATGATCCCGATGATCGCGACCACAGCCGTGATCGTGGCGGAAGACAAGAACGAAGCGATGCCTCCAGCATCCAAATACGACAAGCAAATGATCCAGCCTGTGATGCTCGTTCCAATATTGGCGCCCAAGATCACACCGATTGCTTGCGAGACTTTCATCATGCCCGAATTGACAAAGCCGACGACCATGACCGAAGCGGCCGAAGAAGACTGGATGACACATGTCACCGCTGTACCCAACAAAAAACCCTTCAAAGGTGAATTGGTCAGCCGATACAAAATGAGCTCCAGCTTGTTTCCGGCCACTTTCTTGAGCCCGTCCCCCATCGAAGACATGCCATACAAGAAGAGAGCGACTCCACAAAGCAGATTCAAAATCATCAATACCGTGTTACTCATAATCCTTTTTCCTTTCAGAATTCATATTCACTTAACTTTTATTTACATGAAATTTACATAGAACGCAATAGAAAGTTACGAAGAAAAGAGGAATGAGCATCCATTCCTCTTATTTAGGCAAATGATTCGATGATCGAAACGACATCGTCTCGATTTTCTTGAACAAAAGCATCCCACGTTTTTTGACTTTCCAGGCACGCCTTTCCTAACGCCAAAAAAAGATCTGGCATGTCTTTTTCCAAAACGACACCGACAAATTCGCCAAAACGAACGTTGTCTTTTTCGTCGCTTCCGCCAACAAAGACACGGAACGCGGCTTGCGGGATCTTTTCGACCACTTTCACGAAACCTTGAAAGCCTAGCGAACCAACTTGATGTGCCGCGCACGAAGAAGCGCACCCTGAGATTCGCACTTTTGGTAGAACTTCGCTAATTTCCGGATGTTCGCGGACTTTGAAAATACAATCTCGCAAAATACTTTGGGAATTTCGCAAACCTTGCTGGCAAACAGCCGCCCCAATACAAGCGACAGAATGCTCGAATGGTGTGTTCGCGCTCTCTTTGCTCAATTCAAGGATCTCGGCTGCTTCTTTGGCCGTGCAGTTGATGAACCACAACGTTTCATCGGCGCCGATCCTAATCTCTACGCCAGGCATCTTTTCCAAGAGCTCGAGCATCTTGCGCGGCATTTCAGTCGGAAGAACGCCCCCAATTGGATGATATTCCACGCTGAAGAGCTCTTTTTGTTTTTGAGGGAGTACGCGCGCGGAAACGATCGTTCCTTCTCCTTGTTTGTCGATATTTTTTTCTTCGACTTTATAAAGGTCGAGACCGCCTTTGGCTTTGAGTCCATCTACGATCCTGAAATATTCTTCTTTGAGCTTTTCTGGTTCCATCGTTTCTTGCAAGAAGCGCGTCCTTGCTTTGGCGCGGTTTTTATAGTTGCCAAATTGACAGAAGAAATCGATCATCCCTCGCACATAATAGAGGATTTCTTTTGGATCAAGATTTTCTTCCATCAAAACGCCCATTTTATGATCGTTTCCAAGTCCTCCGCAAATATAGAGCTTGAAGGTTCCATCCGGATTGGCGATAAAGCCCATATCGCGGAAGGTCGCATGCACGGAATCATCCACGCCATTGGAAAAGGCGATCTTCAATTTACGCGGCATCTTGAAGTCGCGGCAAACCGATAACGTATATTCAGCGACCGCGTCGGCATACGGATTGACATCGAACGCTTCGCCTTCCTGCACGCCAGAAAGAGGAGAAACCATCACATTGCGGGGATTGTCTCCGCCGCCCGCTTTTGTATAGATGCCATGGTCTGCCGCTTCCCAAATGATCGGGGCGACTTGATCGTAGGATAGATCGTGCAGCTGGATCGTTTCGCATGTCGACATTTTTAATCGTTTGATGTTGTAGCGATCCACTAAATTGGCTAAAAATTCGAGATTTTCTCGATCGAGCTTTCCACCCGTCAATCGAAGACGAACCATGTGTTCTTGGTCGTCGCGCTGGGCATACGAGCCAAATCCTCCCGAAATGCCTTTATAGTCTTTGCGGGATAGATCGTGTTCGTGAAACTCTTTTGTTTCTTGTGCGAACTTGTCGATTTCATTATGATATTTTTCCATCCATTCGTCACTCATTCTCATAGTGTATAAACCTCCTGAATCAATTCTATCTTATCATAGTTCTCTATTTTGACTCAAAAGCTTCAATCCATTAAAATGGAAATATGCCAAAGATCATGAACGATGTCGAACACGAGATCGAAATCAAAAAAAGCCGTTTCATTACGTATTTGCATCGCAGCGAAAATGAAGAGGAAGCCAAGAGTTTCTTAAAGCTCGTCAAAAAGGAGCATCCAAACGCTAGACACGCCTGCACAGCGATGATCATTGGCTCTCTTGAGCGCAGCAATGACGATGGAGAGCCTGCGGGCACAGCGGGAAGGCCGATGCTCGATGTGCTGCAAGGAATGAAGATGCAAGATATTTTGGCGGTCACCGTTCGTTATTTTGGAGGCACTCTTCTTGGCAAGGGGGGTCTAGTCAAAGCGTATTCTTCGAGTGTCAAGCTCGCTTTAAATGAGGCTGTCCTTTTGGAAACTAAAAAGGTCGAAGTGTTCGCGATCGAATTCGACTACGCTCTTTTGGGCAAGGTCGACGGGTATTTTCGAGCCAAAGGCATCGAGATTATCGACAAGGACTATCAAGAAAGAGTGTATTATGAATATGTTGGCAACAAAAAGATCGAAGCGGATTTGCTCGAATTGTCGAGCGGAAGCATCCAGCCGATCTTTCTAGAAGAAATAGAAAAAGAAACACCAATTTCCATGGAGGAATAAATCATGCAGTTTTTAATTTTAGTTATTGCGGTTTTTATCACGTTTTTATTCGCGTTTTATATTTTGCCGGTCCTGATCCCGTTCTTGATCTTCTTTTGGGTGGTGGCCGCGATCGCCAAGGCGTTTCGCCGCAACAAGCAGGAAAGCGATTTTGAATCGTACTATCGAAACTACGAGGATCCGCAGCCTCGCATCCAGCCAAGAGAGGCGCGCCCGGATTCGATCGATGTCGATTATGTAGAGTATGAAGAAAGCGATGATGGGCAATGATCTTACAAAACGCTTTAGGTAAAGAAAAACAAGTGCTCTTCTTTTTAAAGAGCGCCTGGCATGCCCCTTATTATCAAATCGAGGCTTGGATCAAATACAAATTCAATCCGGAAGATATGTTTTTATTGATCGAGAACGATCAGATCATTTCGATCTTGCAGGCGGCCAAGCGTGTCTTTTCGATCCAAAACAAAGATTGTCTCGTCTCGGTGGTCGAGTTCGCTTTGACCGATCCCGAATACCGCAACCATGGCTATTTTAAAAAGCTCTTGGAGGCGTATATCAAAAAATGCGAATGCAATGAGCTGCTTTCGCTTGTGAAGACAAGTATTCCAAAGCCCTTTTTGCAGCAGGATTTTTGGATGCAGAGCGTCACGAAAGTGTATACGCTCTCAAGCGAAAAGGTGACATATTTGCCGATCAGTCGGGTAAGAAAATATCGGCCTGCTTTTGATCTATATCCACTTTACGAGACGTTTCTTTCTCACTTTGATAGTTCGATCCATTTGAGTCGGCAGGAGTTTGAAAACGATCTTGCTTATTATGCGCATGCGAAGCGAAATGTCGTTTTGATGTACAATAAGAGCTATGAACCTGAGGGATTCGCGATCTATGCCTTGCATGAAAACAAAGCGCGTATCGAGGTGCTCGTCTATTTGAATTCGAATGCGATCGAGTCTTTGTTTTCTTCGCTTTCTTTGATTTGCGATACGATCTTGATCGAGACGAGTCAATTCGAAGTGCTTGAAAAACTATATCCAAGTATTCGCTCTTATGAGAAAAACGAGATCCTTCTTAGGATCAACAATAAAAAGCTTTTTGAGCATTGGCTGCCCGTGAACGCCGATTTGTTTGGCCATCCTTCATGGGATCAGCTTCTTTAGTCCGCATGACGGACTTTTTTCATGTCTAATTTCTTACCTTTCATACAGAAATCGAGACATCTCATCCATCCCTAGTTTTCTCTTTCGAAAAACAAGCTTATAATCGAATACATCAGAGAGGTGATTTTTATGATAGATATCAAAAACGTTTCGAAGTCTTTTGGAACAAAAAAGGCGGTCGACGACATTCGCTTTCAAGTTCCTTCGGGTTCGATCACGGGCTTTATTGGCCCAAACGGAGCTGGAAAGACGACAACGATCCATATGATGACAGGAGCATTGGGAATCGATCAGGGCGAGATCTTGCTCAATGGGATCGATATTGCGAAAAATCCGATCCAAGCCAAACGGGAATTTGGCCTTGTTCCTGATTCGCCTGATTTGTTTTTGCGGCTTTCGGCTAGAGAATATATCAACTTCATGGCGGACATTTATCAAATCGATCAAAGTCTACGCAATCAAAGGATAGGACAGCTGGCGAAAGATTTTCAGATCGAAAGCGATCTAGACCAGCCTTTATCGAGTTTTTCGCACGGGATGCGTCAAAAAGCGATCATCATTGGCGCTTTAGTGTGCGATCCAAACATTTGGATCTTGGATGAGCCGATGACAGGACTTGATCCCGAGAGCGCCTTTTTATTGAAAGAAAAGATGAAGGAGCATGCGCAAAAAGGAAACACGGTCTTCTTTTCGACTCATGTGCTGGAGGTGGCTGAAAAATTATGCGATCAGATCGTCATCATCAACAAAGGAAAGATTTGTTTTGATGGGACGCTGGATTCGCTGAAAGAAAAGTTCCCGAATCAATCGTTGGAAGAGATCTTTTTAGAGGTGATTTCGAATGCGTGATTTTTACTTGCTTTCTAGAGCTTTGTTCAAGAACACATATTCGCTGAAAAAGAATCGTGGTAAGACGATCGCGTTAGCCGCTTTATTGTTTTTGTCGATTTCACCCATTCTTGTGATGGCTTACTTTTTATGTTTGGATACGTTTCAAAACAGCAACCTTGGCTTACTGACGTTGCAGGCGTTGTTGTTTTTGGCGAATATGATCATCTTCTGGACGGCTTTGTTCGTCTTCCCGAGCTCGTTTTACTTTTCAAACGATGTGCCGCAGCTGTTGACGCTGCCGATCCCGAGCAGAACGATCATCTTGGCCAAGACGTTCATGGCGTATGTTTCTTCGCTTTTGATCAGCGTTTTATTTTTGATTCCTGTCTGGATCGCTTTTGTGCAAGCAGGCGTCAATGGGCTAGGCGCTGTATTCTTTATTTTTCAGATCTTCTTGAATTTTTTGCCGGTCCTCTTTGTGATTGGGATCTTGACGATTTTGGTGATGCGCTTTATTCCTTTCTTTAAAAACAAAGATCGGTTCATGCTTGTTTTAGGGATCCTTTCGATCGGTTTGGCGGTCATTGTTGGCGTGGGTTCTCAAAGTCTTTCTGGAGATGCGATGGAGATCGTTCAAGAGATGCTCAGCAAAAACCCGCAGTTGTTTTCCAACGCGTTGAAGATCTTTTTTCAAATTCCAAGTGTGAGCGAGAGTATTTATTTTGGGTCTTGGAGCGCGTTTTTGATTTCGCTTTTGATTTCGTTCGCTTTCGGTCTTGTTTTTGTTGTCTTGGCAGAAAAGATGTATTTGCCTGTCGCGTTGACGATCGGCTCCAGTGGACAAAAGCGGGTCAAAGAAAAGAAGATCAAGGCGTCCGATCCTTTCATGAGTTATTTGGGCGTTCAATTCAAGACGCTGCTGCGTTCGCCAACCTACTTTTCCAATTTGGTGCTTGGATCGTTTGTGGGTCCGATCATGATGGTGGCGATTTTTTTGATCAATCCGGAGATCCGTCAATTTTTACCTATGCTCAAGTCGATCGATTTGTCCACTTTCTTTAATTTATGGACCGGGTTGTTTTTGGCTGGCGGCATTAGCGGCTTTTTCCTAGGTTCGATGAACGGGATCTGCGCGACGACATTTTCAAGAGAGGGAAGAAATATCGACTTTATCAAGATCATTCCTCTTTCTATGTCGAAACAAATCGACGCGCGATTGATCGTTGGATTGTTTTTTTCCATGATCAGCGCGTTATTGATGCTGATCGCTTTCCATTATATTTTCAGCTACGCTTGGTATTATGATCTAGCTTATATTGGTGGAGCGCTTTTATCTTCAATTTTAGTCAATTTGATTTCGATCTTGATCGATGGGATCCATCCAAAACTTGACTGGGAAGATGAAACGGGCGCGGTCAAACAAAACTTCAATGTGATGGGTGAACTCTTTGTTTCTTGGCTCATTCTCGGTTTGTTCGTGCTCCTTTATTTTGTATCGCCTTCTTTAGATATTTTTGCCTTATTGGCTTTGATCGTGACGATCGTTTTGGTCGGTATCTTTTATAAGTTCGTTCCAAAAATCGTGTTGAAGCATTTGATGAACGTTTGAAAATTGGCGGGACCAAAATCGGTCTTGCCATTTTTTTACTTTTTGGGCTCATTTTTTTGTTTTTTGTCGTATTGAATATTAGAAGGGAGTTTTGTTATGAATCACGACAAAGATATTTTGGAAAAACATCTCTTGGAGTTCGACGACATCTTCGCCGATATTTGCCGGTTATTGATTCCAGGTCTAGAATCGATGCAAGCCAACGAGCTGAAAGCGAGACGACGCGAGACCTTTTCCAAAACGAAGGAATGATCTCGGAAATCGAGATAGACGTGCTCAAAAAATGGGTCAAGGAAAGCGCGTGCTTGAACATTCAATCTAATAAAAAAAGGGATCGTGTATTTCCGCGATCCCTTGATTATAAATATTGTTTGGCTTGTTCCTCGTATTCCTTCGCTTTTTGATCATCGTGTTTATTCGCATACGATTTGGCGATCATCATCAAACAAGCACCCTTTTGATGCTCTGGAAGCTCGGGAAGCATTTGAACGAGCGCGTCGATATGATTGGCTTTGTGGGAAAGATAAATATCATACATCCATTCGGCTCTTTGGATCGTATTTTGATCCATCGTTTTTTTGATCTCCTGCAACAAAGCTTTTGCTTGTTTTCGATTTCCTTCATAGATATACGATTCATACGCCCGCAATACAAGATCTTGCCGCTGCATCGGATTCGTCTTGATTGATAAAAGCTCTTCTAAGATCTTGTTGGCTTTTTCATCCTCGTTTTGAAGCTGAGCGATCTGCATTTCCATCAATAACCGATTATATTTGGGAAAGGCCCACTTCCCTTTCCATGAGCGCAATGAATCAAGCAGCCGATCATACGCTCCTGACTGCATCCAGATCATGTACTGGCGCTCCAAGCTTTTTTGAACGCCCTTCTTGATTGCCGAATACAAGACGACCCCGACAACAAGTACGACACCAAGCTGAGAAATCCAATTCATCGATTCTCTTCCATCTTAATAAAAGAAAGGAACGCCTCCACTTGTTTTTCGACGATCGATTCGACATCCGGCGTATATTCGATCTGACTCGTCTCCATCGTTTTGCTCGACATCGCAATCTGCGCCAAATCATGATCCATCACCTTCATGCCGCCAAAATTCAAAAGCTCGATCAAAAGTTTCTGCACGCTCTTCGTACCATTCCTTCCCCCAATGCCAGATACAGTAGCGCATTGATTTCGCATCGCTGTATCGGTCCAAGCCGCACCTAAAGACATAGGACGAGACATCCAATCCAGCAAGTTTTTTAAAGACCCCGGAATCTGTCCATTGTATTCAGGCGTGACAAACCAGATCCCATCGGCCTCTAAGAACGAGTCCCGCCAGCTTTGAATCGAATCCGGAACCAGAAACTCAAGATCTTGATTGAACATCGGGATCTCTAGGTCATTCCGGATCATCGATCCAATCGCGCGTTTCTCCAAACTCTCCTGTATGATCTGAGCCAGCTGCACATTTAAAGAATCTTTACGAAACGAACCAACCACAATACAAATTTTCATATACTTTCTCCTTTTGAAAAAGTATACCAAATTCCTACTGTTCTAGCTTTAGATTCACTCTTCCTTCCAAACTAGAGCTTCATACTCTTTTTCATCGACCTTCTCGCACCATTCGGTTGATGTGTTTTCTCCAGGAACCTCGATCGAAATATGCTCGAACCAGTCGTCCTTGCTCGCTCCATGCCAATGCTTCACATTCGCCTGAATACGAACAAAAGAACCTTCCTTCAACGGAATGGCGTCCTTTCCTTCTTCTTGATACCATCCATGCCCGCTCAAACAAAGAAGGATCTGACCGCCACCATGACTTGCGTGATGAATGTGCCAATGATTGATACAGCCAGGCTCAAAGATCACATTCCCAACACTTACCCCTTCTGTCGAAAGCATTTTTAAATAACTGGTTCCTTCAAAATACTTTCCAAAAGGATTGACTTCACCACGCTCAAAAACACTTTTGAACTCTTTCATAACTATTCCTCCTATTCTTTTGTCACTTCATCCACGATCGCCCACGCATTCAATGTCCTAGGATAGCCGATCCACGGAATACATGTGCTTAAGATCGCCAAAAGCTTTTCTTTCGAATTTCCTACATTTAAATTTCCTCTCGTATGTCCGCGAAGCTGGTTTTCACAGCCGCCCTGCGCGTAAACATAACAGAACGTCACCATCTCCCGTTCCTGATCATTCAATCCTTTGCGCGTATAGTAATCCCCAAAACAGTTGGCCGCCAGCCAATAGTTTACATTTTCTCGCTCTCCGCCATTTTTCCATGTTTCCTTCAAACCTTCTCCAAAATAACGAACTTGCAAAGCGTTTCCTTTCTCTAAACAATCTTGAAGATTTGTGGTTTGCCGATCTTGTCGCACTTGAACATTTCGATCCAAAAAAACACGGTCCACGATTGAATAAAATGGAGCCACTCGCCCCATCCCCAAATACGCAGTCGCCTGATAGACGACTTCTTGGATCGCTTCTGCCTCGACACCTTGATCGAGCGCATATTTTACGATCCTTTCAAACTCTTCTTGTCCTTGCGATCCCAACAATACCGCCAAGATCGAAAGACAACGATCCTTCATGGACAATTCTACCTTGCTTGGAATTTCCTTATAGGCGAAATAAAGCCAGCGATCGATCATCTCCACATTTTCTTCACGAAATTTCTGATAAAGATCCTTGATCTGTTTTTCCATATTCTTCACCTCTACAGGCATCATAAAAAACAATTTGAAAATTGTACAATACTTATTGGATACGAGTACTATGCCTTCAAAGCATTAAAAAACAGAGTTTTCACTCTGTTAAAATATATTGATCGATCGCGTAAGCGACCCCATTTTGATTGTTGGACAACGTCGTCTTATCCGCTTTTTCTTGGATCTTTTCTTCTCCATTTTTCATGCAGATCGCAAGGCCCGCCTGCTCAAACATAAGGACATCGTTTTCCCCATCTCCAATACATGCGATCTCGCTTTGATCCAGATTTAAGTGCTCCCTGAGCCGATCAAGCGCTTTCCCCTTGGAAGAAGAACGACTAAAGATCTCCACATAATTCGAAGTAAAAGCCCCATACACTTCCGGAAACGACTGTAAGATCGTCTGGATCCGCGCTTTTGTCTTTTTGCCTAGAAAATAAAGCTGGATCTCCTCGACACGTCCATTCGTATTCAACAACTGCTCAAATAGATCTTTGCTCGCCTTTGTTTGAAACGCGTCCTTACCAAACAAAAGACGCCCATTCAAACGCATCAGCGCTCCATCCACCCAATATTCATGATCGATATGCGCTGAAATAAAAACAGGCTCTTTCTTGAGAGCGAAAACAAGCTCATGAACAAGATAGCGCGGGATCGAGGAAGAAAATAATTCTCGCTTATATTTGGTGTCATACAAAGAAGCCCCATTGCTCGTGATTACATACCGAAACAAATCCGAATGTTCCTGCAGCGTATGCGGCAAGCAAGAAAGCGTCCGACCCGTCGTAGGCACGATCTCGATGCCCGCTTCCTTTGCCCGATAGAGCGCGCTCAAATTCACCTTCGACAATTTAGAAAACGAGTTCAATAAAGTTCCATCCATATCGATCGCCAACAATTTGATCATGTTTTCAACTCCTTTTTCACAAATTCGAGAAAGGCTTCGGCCACAGGCGAAAGCAAGCGCCCTTTACGCCAAACCATGATCGTCCGCATCTTGATTTCCGGAGAAAAAGGACGAAAAACAAGTTTGTCGCTTTCTGCCAAACCAATGATCCCATCCACGCCAATGGCATATCCCATTTTTTGTTCTACAAGATATCCAACATTCGAAAACAACCGAGAACTGCCAACGATCTGCAGATCCTTCTCTTCTTTTTCAAGAAAGCGCAAAATCTCTTTCCGCACCTCTTTCCGATACGGAAGAAAGAGCGGAAGCGAATATACATCTTCTTTTTGAATGTGCTTTTTTTTCGCCAAAGGATCTTCTCTAAGCAAGATCAAACCCATTAAATCGCACGATCTTAAACGAATCCATTCATACTCTTCCTTCTCGACAGGCTCGATCAAAAAGCCAAGATCTAAAAGACCCGCCTCCAGCTTTTGCTTGATCTCTTGCGAATCGGCGCTAAATATTTCAAAATGCACTTCTGGAAATTGACGATGAAATTTCGCGATCCACTGCGCCATCTCTTTCGAACCATTGCTTTCGATACAGCCGATCGAAAGCGTCCCTTTCATCTTCTTAGAAAACTCTTCCTGCACTTTATCGCATAGCTTCACAATCTCACTAGCCCGCTGGGCGAACACCTCGCCTTTTGGACTTAGCCGGATCCGGTGATGATCCCGTATAAGCAAAGACACTCCAAGCTCTTCTTCTAGTTCTTGGATCTGCCTTGAAAGAGTTGGCTGAATGATATGAAGCTGCTTGGCCGCCTTCGAAACGCTTTTATTCGCTGCAACGCTTAAAAAATATCGCAGGACCCTTAGCTCCATCAAGACTCCTCGATCGCTTCGACAGCCTCGATCAAAGACGCTCTAAAGCCTCTTTTTTCAAGCGTCGTAACGCCTTTGATCGTCATTCCTTTCGGCGAACAGACCGCATCTTTCATCGCTCCAGGATGCAATCCCTTTTCCAAATACAATCCTCCCGTTCCCACAAGCATTTTGGCAGCCAGTGTATAAGCCATCTTCCGATCCAATCCATATTCAACGCCAGCGTCGCCAAGAGCTTCGATCATCAGATCCGCAAACGCAGGCGCGCAGCTCGCCAAGATCAAAGCCGTCTTCATATGCGCTTCATCCACGAATTGAACGAGCGAAACAGGAGAAAACAAAGACATGAACGATGCCAATTCTTCAGGCGTGCTGTTCGTTTCTTCCTCGACCAATGTGATCCCTTCCCCAATCGCGATCGGGGTATTTGGAATGATGCAAATCGTATTTCCATGCGACACGAGTTTAGAAAGCTTTTCAAACGAATAGCCTGCCACGACTGAAACAAGAAGCTTTTCTTGAAAGTCAAGAGAAGGCACAAGCGCTTCGACTTGATAAGGCTTGATCGCCAAAAGGATCAACTCGCTCTGATCGATCACCTCTTGCGCGTCATTACAAGCATGAACCCCATATTGTTGGGCCCTCAAGCACAACAAATCATAATGAGCGGCGCATACAAACACATCTTTTGGCTCTACTAATTCCTTCAATAAAAAACCTTCCAACATCGCTTGGGCCATATTCCCAAATCCTATCATTCCTATTTTCATCGTATTTCCTTCCTAAAATAAATTTTTCTTCGAAAAAATATAAATTTCTAGCGCTAAACATAACACACAAAAAATACAGGTCCCTATAAACCCTTGTCTTGTATAGATCAAAGGCAAGTATTTAAAGTTCATTCCAAACCAGCCCGTCACTAAAGTGAGCGGTAAAAAGATCGTTGTGACCCCTGTCAAAAAAGTCGTGATGTTGTTTTGCTTGGCCGATAAAATATTTTGCGCCAAATTGGAAAGCTGACTCGCATAATCTTTGATCGTCTGCACCATCGAATAGAGCTGATTGACTCTTGTCACATACAAGGACAATAAATTATTCGCTAACGCGTCTCTTTGTTGGAGAACGACATTTTCAAGCGTTTGCCCCATATCCGAAAGCTGCTCATAATACATGCCGAGCACATTGAGATCTTTTCGCATTCCCATGATGCTTTGGTCGAGATTTTTCGCGATCCCATGCTTGAGCTGTTCCTCCAATTCCGAAAGACGCTCTTCATATCTCTGCAAATAATATACGTCGTCCGCTATCAAAAACTGCATAAAATCGAGCAGGAAAACCATTGGCGTCGTAAGCTGATACTCCACTTCCTTTTGCATATCGCTCAAAAGCAGCTCGATCTTGTTTTGGTCATCGATAAAGTAGAGAGTATTTTCCGCGATACAAAAAGCGAAAACGATCTTTTGATTCGTTGGATCTTCTTTAGTCGGCAAGACAAAACTTCCCGACGTGATATCTTTATAATGATTCGCTTTGCAGAAGTGAATATCACTGATGCTTTTGCCAACAAGCGTCCGATCAAAAAGTTCTGGATGTTCTTGTTTAAAATCTTTGCTTGTCGTGACTTCGATCGCTTCTGTGACCGAGCCATTTTCCCATTCTCGCCTCATCTTCCACAGATCCCTTCCAAAAAATGAAGGATCGTCTCATAGACGAGCTCTTTATTCTTTTCATTCAAGATCTCATGCCGCATGCCATCGAACAAGACACCCTCGACATTTTTATACCCTTCCATCTTCAAAAACGATTGGGCTTCCTTCCATTTTTCGATCGATAAAAGAACAGGATCGTCTTCCCCTGCGATGAACAAGATCGGAAGATCGAGATTCTCTTTGCTCCAATTGCCTGGCGTATACACGTCTTTGACGAGCTTGAACAAATTTTTATAGCCATTGAGCGTAAACGTAAAGCCGTCGCTTGGATGCGCGTTGAAAGCGCGCACGTTTTCTTCATTGGCGCTGATCCAACGATTTTTATGTTTTCCCTCAAATGGGCGATCATAAGCGCCCGTGGATAGTTTTTCGATCAATTTGGAACGATGGTTGTTTCCAAATCGTTTTTCGAGCCGTTCGACGATGCGCAAGCCAAAATCCGTCAAAGGATTGTTGCCTGGCGCTCCACAAACGATCAAGCCATCGAGAAGCGCGTCGTACTTCTGCAAAAATTTGCGAACGACAAGCGATCCCATCGAATGACCAAATAAAATATAAGGCACATCGCTAAATCGAGCTTTCATCTTTTCATAGATCACATGCACATCTTCAACGATATATTCAGCCGACTCATCGTTAAAAAAGCCAAGCTCTTCTTGCGAGCGCACGCTCATGCCGTGTCCTCGGTGGTCGTGGATGATCGTGGCGTAGTGATGTTTCGCTAAAAACTTCATGAGCGGAAGATACCGTTCTTTGTGTTCCACCATGCCATGCGCGATCTGTACGACCCCTATTACCGTATCGGGAACGATCATCAAAACGCTCAATCTCGTCTCATCATATGGGGATGTTTTAAAAAAATAAGTTTTCTTATACATCGCTTTCCTCCTCCTTTCGATAAAAATGGGCTTTCGAAATGCCATACACTTTCTCTCGATACTTGACGAGATTTCCAAAACGTTCGGGCATTTCTTTCTCTTTTCGAGTTCGAATGACGATCTCGCCCTCTTCCTTCAATAAAGGAAGCGAAGAAAGAAGCTCCATGATCGGAATAAAGATCGAATCGACCGTATAAGGCGGATCCAAATAGATCAAGTCGAACGTTTCTTTGTTTTGGGCTAGCTTAGGCAGAGCGACGAACGCGTCTTGCGCCAAGATTTCATGATTCGAATGCTCCAAATGACATTTTTTTATATTTTCTTGGATCACTTTGACGGCTTTAGGCGCCTTTTCGATCATCACGACTCGATGCGCGTTGCGGGAAAGCGCTTCGATTCCCATGCTGCCACTTCCTGAAAACACATCTAAAAAGTCGCTTCCTGGAATTTTCCATTGCCATATATTAAATAAAGATTGTCTGATCTTATCCGTGACAGGGCGAGTGTCATAGCCTTCCGGGGCTTGAATGCTCGTTCCTCTTGCACTACCAGAAATAATACGCATATCATTACCTCTTATCCATAATCAGTACTATTATAAAAAAAAAGAAGATAAACCTAAAGGAGGAGTATTCATGGAAAAAATTAAAAATATTGAAAAAGCGGCTTTACTCGATCTTGCCAAAGAAATCACGGTCCGTCCTGGCGAAGTCGCCTCAAAAACACTCGCCCAAAACGAAGCGGTAAGCGTGACATTATTCGCCTTTTCTCAAGGCGAAGAGATCTCGACTCATTCTTCAAAAGGCGACGCGATGGTCACAGGCCTAGAAGGAAAAGGGATCGTCGTGATCGATGGTAAAGAATTCGAAGTGAAAAAAGGCGAGACGATCATCATGCCAGCCAATGTCCCTCATGCCATCAACGCAAGAGACGATGACTTCAAAATGATCTTAGTCGTGATCTTCTAACAAGAAAGGGAAGCGAAAATCCGCTTCCCTTTTTTATTGCGCATGGATCGAAGAGACGAGCCGCGTATTTGACATCCTCGCATAAAACGGAGGAACATGCCGCAAAATGTCTAGAAGAACGATAAGCGCCCCCGCTCCCCACACAAACAAGACGATCAATACGAACACAGGAAAACTTGTCACGAACAAATGAAGACACGCCGTTGGCAAAGCGAACAAAACGATCATCATGCTGAAGTAGCGCATCGCACACGCAAGCATGAACGATTGTTGCGGGAGTTCGTTGACGATCTTGAGCTGAAGGACCTTCATACCGATGCTCTGACCATGACAAAAACTCGTTAAAAGCCACAAATAAAACGTAAAGAAAACAAAGAACGGGATCTTTTGGGCAAAAAAGGACAACATCCCATACAATATGCCAGCACAGAACAAATCGATCCCGATTGAAAGCATCACTCTCAAAAGCGAGACCTTTTTCCCTAAGGCGTAACTTTGCAAATCGAGACTTTGACGACTTGGCAAAAGCTTTTTCGCCAATCCGAACACCCAATAGCCAAGAAAACCGCCCAATGTGTTCGCCATCAAATCATCGACATCGAACATCCGATACGGCTTTGGATAAAAGCCATACAAGCCGCTCAATTGGGTCAGCTCTAAAAACAAAGAAAACAAAAACGAAAACAGCACAGTTTTCGAAAGCGAGCACTTAAAATAGTAGCGCAAGTACATTCCATAGGGCATAAGCATCACAACATTGAAGAGCACTTGAAACAACGCGCCATTTTTCCACAAAGGAACTTGATGCTCTTCTTGAAACTCGAGAATATCCTTCACAAAAGAAAAAGGAATAAAATTGGGCGCTCTTCCAGGCGAAGCGGCGACCGCCTCGCGAGAAGGAAGAGGTAAAATAACTAAAAAATACACAGTCATCATATATAAAATAAAAGAATAAACGATCACGACCTTGAACGAAACGATCGAGCCATATTTGTGATAATTATATAAAATATAAGGCAGAGTGAAGAACAATGCCACAAACGGAAAGTAAATCAACGCGGTTTTGAATACTTCTATATAGGTATGCATAAAAACCTCCTACAAATAGTATAGAAGACTTTTATTTTCCCTACATTACATTGCTGTCATAAAAAAAAGAGGTTCCCCTCTATCTAAACGCTGGATAAAACGCCGTTCCTAATTCAATATACTCATCATGAATCGGATCGAACGCCAACAGATCCATCTTTGAAAGATCCGGTAACCCTTCCTCATCCAAGACCCTTTCATCCGCGGATGTATTCAAGATCTTTCCGATCACGATCCCATTCTCGCACGAAACTAGACAGCACTCTAAACATAAAG
>NZ_MPKA01000102.1 GCF_001945605.1 Dubosiella newyorkensis | reverse complement strand
TGAAAAGAAATGGAGTTTGATAGAAAATGTTCGATTATTCAAGGTTTTACCGTATTTATACCCAACATTTAAGAAAATATTATGAAGTTTCTCAACAAAACCTGGCCAAAGCCATTCAAATCCCGAATAGTTCTTTGAGCAAAATCGAGGCTGGGAAGCAGGAAATAGATGAAAAAACTTTCAAAAAGGTGATTGATTTCTTTGAAAAAATTGATGAGGATTTCCGCTTTTCGTTTGATCCGGATCTTATTGAAGAAGTTGAGTCCTGGATCAGGAAAAGTGTCCATGCTTTTTTGATGATGACTTATGAATCCATGGCTTATGAAATAAAACCAATCCTGGATAATTCAAAATATCTCCATTCGTTTGCTTATTTCCATATACAGCTGTTACAGGGACTTTACGATAATTTTCTAGATATAGACTGCATGGAACAAATTAAGGAACTGATTGATTCCGATTATTTTCAAGATCATTATCATTTAGCCGTCCTATATGATTTATATGGAGTTTCGATTTATTCGATGGATAAAAAAGTCTTGAAAACACAAATACAAGCTTTGCATACCGCATTGAGCTACTGCAACTCGATCGATTCGCAAAACTTAAAAGGTCTGATCTTATATCATTTGATTTTAAAACAAAAAATCGCCGGCAATTTCACTGCTTCTCTTGAACATAGCGATGAATGTGAACATAACCTCCAAAAAGCAGGCGCATATCGCCGACTTATTCATGCCAAATTAAATAAAGGAAACATATATGCGGAATTGCATCTCTACACACTGGCGGAAAAATTATATCGGGAACTCGAATTAAGCCAATCACAAATTGATGAAAAGAATATTCGTCCAAGAACATATGAATCTTATTCGTGGTGTTCGCTTATCCAAGAAAATAATGAAATCGCTCTTTTGCAAGCCAAAAAAGCTAAAAAAGCCGGCAGCAAGTTTACAGATATCTATATCACCTTAGCCTACGCAAACTATAAACTTGGAAATCTTGAAGAAGCCCGTCAATCCATCCTCGAATTCCGCGCTCTTTTTTCATCCAGTCCACGAACAGACTTTATCCAGCAGTTTTTCGTTCTACTTGAAAAAAGAATCGAAAACAAGCTGCTTCCTGCTCTTCTTATTGAACGCCTCTTAAATCAACTGCCTGATTTCCGTGATGTTGAACTCGAAATGATCCTCTATCCGTTCTTGACTGCGTATTATCGATCGATCGAGGACTATAAAAACGCTTCGATGATCCAAGCCTGCTGGATCCAATATCTTCAGTTTTCCCAAACATAAAAAGCGTGTTGATCACAAACACGCTTCCATTTTTTAATGAAGAAACCTCAAAACTCATTCAAACAAATCGACTTTACCAAAACACGTGATCCCCGTTTCCTCTACGATCAAACCACCCTTCTCATAGATCGCATAGACTGGCTTTTTCTTTTCCTCTAAGACACGCTTGATCGAAGCAAGCTGCGTCTTCGTTTGATCATAATGCACTTCGATATCAAAATCGTTTTGATACGCTAAGCCACGTTCATAAGAAAAACTTGGATAATCTGGATCTGGACTAATATGATATTCATCCAGCTGGATCATCGCGCCCGCGCTATAGCCAATAATGACTCCATCAAATTGCTGGAGCGCTTTTTTAAGCTTCTTCTCTTTGATCCGCTTCATCATCAGATCAGGCGCCCCTCCCGTAAACAAAACAAGATCCGCGCTTTCGATCTTTTCCTTCATCGCTTCCTTCGAGTCTTGAAAATAGTTGATCCAAGAAATATCTTCATCCTTGATCCCATATTTAAAAAAGACATCGTGATTGGCGCGATACCAGATCCCGCTCCCCTTTTGGTATTGCTTGTTCCAATCCGCTTGGGTTTTCGTGTCGTCAAAAAACGAGAGCGCCACCACACACACTTTCATATTCGGCTTGATATACCGCCTCAAGATTGGAAAGCACCACGCCTCGTCGATCATACTCGTATTCATCAAAATATTGACCATGCATCTTACTCCTATCAAAAAAAAGAGCGCACACGCTCTTTAGCCTCGTACGATCTGATTAACGAGGTCTTGATCCTTTGGCTGGCTAAGAATATCCACCACTCTCTCCCCCGCGCCCGTTTTCGTGATCTTGATATAGATCTGGCTCTCTTGAGGATGCGCCTCATCCACCAAGTAATTATACCCATCCACTTCAAGATCATACATCTTGCCATTCTCGTTGTTGGTAAAATATTGCTCGATCGGAAGGATCTGGGCGATCCGGTTATACGCGTCCTCCACGATCGCGTTGACACTATCCTGACTCGCGTCATCCGCAATATTCAAATGCGCGCGAAGCGTCGCCGACTTCAAATCGACACTCACGCCTTCCACGCCCCCGATCTCGCTCAAGCTTTGCTGGATCTGATTGAGCTGATCCTCGCTGATCTTCGGATCGATATCGCCCCGATCAAAGCGCGAGCCGATCACTGGCTGATTTTGCTGGCCCATGCTCGTGATCAGCACGTACCCCACAAGAACACAAGGGATCGCGATAATGATCAACGTCAGCCAGACAAGCTTATGACCTTGCTTGACCTTCTGCGACTTGGGCGCTTTGACCTTTTTCTTTATCTTTTTCAATTCAGGCATAAAAAACCTCCTCAAACGAATTCAAACTCTCTAGTTATCATACCACGAAAAAAGCGGAAACCAAACGCTTTCCGCCTTACAACCTTTATCGTTTTTGAAGCTGCTCACGAATAAGTTCATTCGTCTTCTTAGGATTCGCCTTTCCTTTCGAAGCTTTCATGACCTGACCGACCAAGAAGCCGATCGCGCGATCCTTTCCATTTTTATAGTCCGCGATCGATTGCGGATTGGCATCCAAAACAGAATCGACGATCGCCAACAAAGCCGAATCATCCGACATCTGCTCCATGCCCTCCTCTTGAATGACTTGAAGAGGATCTTTTCCTTCCATCATCTTTTCGAAGACGCTCTTTCCTTGCTTTCCGCTGATCTTGCCCGACTGGATCACTTCGATCAAACTCGAAAGATAGCTAGCCGGCACAGGCATTGCGTCAAACTTTCGATTGTGCTTGTTCATCCAAGCCGAAAGATCGCCAAGCACCCAATTGGCCGCCTTTTTACCATCTTTTGTCGTCTTCATCACTTCTTCATAGAAATCCGCCATATCTCGATCCGCCACAAGCGTGGAAGCATCGTACTCATTCAACCCAAACGAATCCATGAACCTCTCGATCCTTGCATCCGGAAGCTCTTCCAAAGAATTTTGGATCGACTCGATCCACGCGGAATCCAGCTGGATCGGAAAAATATTCGGCTCCGGAAAATACTTATAATCGACCGTGCCTTCTTTTTTACGCATCAAGACTGTCGTCTTGCTCGCCTCGTCAAAACGCCTCGTGGCCTGCTCCACTTTTTCGCCCGCATCCAAAAGCGCGCTTTGACGCTCGATCTCCGCCTGCACCGCCTTTTGCACATTCGAAATCGAATTCAAGTTTTTGACCTCGACCTTCGTGCCCAGCTTTTCAGGATCGTCGCTCAAAGAAATATTCACATCGCAACGCATGCTTCCCTCTTCCATCTTCACATCCGAAACATTCAAGTAAAACAAGATCTTGCGAAGCGTCTCCACATAGGCTGCCGCCTCTTTGGCCGAATGCATATCTGGCTTAGAAACGATCTCGATCAAAGGAACCCCAGCCCGATTGAAATCAATATACGTCCCCGTCTCTTTATGGAACTGCTTAGCCGTGTCCTCTTCCATATGGATCCGCTCCAAGCCGACTTTTTTCGTTTCTCCATCGACTTCGATCTCTACATACCCGTCTTTTCCGATCGGATAAAATTGCTGCGTGATCTGAAACCCTTTAGGAAGATCGGAATAATAATAGTTTTTACGATCAAAACGAACGAGCGGATCAATCGTGCAATGCGTGCCCGTGCACGCTTTGATCGCTAAAGCGACCGCCTCCTTGTTCACACACGGAAGCGTTCCAGGATGCCCTAAGTCGATCTCGTTGACACTTGTATTCGCCACTTCCCCAAACGAGACAGGAGCGCTCGAAAACATTTTCGTTTTCGTCTTCAATTCACAATGGATCTCGATCCCGATCGTCACATCATACTGACTCATGCTCTCACCTCTTTTACTTGTCCTGCCAACCCTGTGCACTCCTCAATGCCGTCCGCCAAATCAAACATCGTTTCTTCTTCAAACGGCCTGCACGTCAAATTCACAGCAAAAGGAAGCCCATCCTCAAAGCCTAAAGGAAGCGTCATCGAAGGATAGCCAGAAAAATTACCCAACTGCATATGATCTTCCGCGAACGAAGCTTCTTGAAAGCGTAAATCGCTGCTCTCCTTGATCTTTGGCGCGAGGGTAGGCGCCGCGATCGCCAACAAACCATCAATATCTTTGAACAAATCAGCATACGCCCTCACGAGCAGACGACGAATCTTCTGCGCCTTTCTAAAAAGCTTATCTTGATTTTCTTCAAACAACGAATATGAACCGATCACAAAACGAGCCCGCACATAACTTGAAAAGCCAGCCGTTCTCGAATTCGTCATGACCGCGTCCACGCTTTCGCCATTTTCACGACGCCCAAACCGGATCCCATCCAAATTCGAATGGTTCGCGGTCGCTTCGGCATTGGCGATCGTCCGATACACCGGCGCGATCAAATTCATATATTGTTCTGGCATCCTCTTTTCAACAAGGATCGCCCCTTTGGCGCGAAGCTTTTCCTCCAACTGTTCAAAACCTGCCTTGATGATCGGATCTTTCACTTCCTCGTTGACCGTTTTAAAAATTCCGATCCGCTTCCCTTCTAGATCCGCGTTCAAAAGCTGAGAATATTCTAAAACTTCTTCATACGAAGAAGTCATATCGTGATCGTCTCGTCCAGCAAGCACTTCCAACGCCAAAGCGGCATCCGCCACATTCGTCGTAAAATACCCCACCGTATCCAATGAACTCGCGTAAGGAATGATCCCATACCGAGAAATACGGCCATACGTTGGCTTCACACCAACCACACCCGTATAGGCCGCAGGCTTACGGATCGAATCCCCCGTATCGGTCCCGATCGAAAGAGGAACGATCCCGCTGGCGACAACGACCGCGCATCCTCCCGAACTTCCTCCTGAAATCCGATCTAGATCGTATGGATTATGCACAGGCCCTGTCAAAGCGTTTCGATTCGTTCCGCCCATTCCAAGCTCGTCCATGCTCGCTTTCGCCACAATAGAAGCCCCCGCTTCTTTGAGTTTTTTTACGATTGTCGCATCATACACAGGCACATAATTTTCTAAGATCTTGCTTGAAGCCGTCGTCAAATGCCCTTTCGTGTTGATGTTGTCTTTCAAAACAACAGGCACTCCAGCTAGTTTCCCTTCGCTTTTCGAAGGCTCTTTTTCCTCATAGATACTTACGAGCGCGTTCAAAGCCGCTTGGCTTTCTTTCAATTGATCGCGCGCTTCCTGAAAGCTTTTTTGCTCATGGATCTTCATCTTACTTCACCACCTTTGGTACATGCACGTGTCCCATTCGAACATCAGCCGCGTTTTCCAACGCGTCCTTTTGCGAAAGCACTTCCTCGACTTGATCTTCCCGTAAAAAAACCGTTGGCGCCTCGAACGGATAGACCATCGGCTCGATCCCGTCCGTATCGATACTTTCGAAAAGCCGTTCTTGTTTTTCCACTTCGATAAAGTCGCGCTTGAGCGCTTCGATCTCTTCGTCATTCAAATCAAAACGCAAATCATTGGCTAGCTTTTTAAAATACTCATTGCTGAATTTTTCCAAAATGATCCCTCTTTCTATATCCATGTCATTTCTTCGACACTATCTTGCCCTTTGCTTCGACGAAGCAAGGCATAGACGCGTCCATCGTTGATCACTTCCACATCGTATTGCACATCGATCGGAGAAAAATGCTTCATCCCCTCTTTGGCGGCCTGGATCACCGCCAAGATCTCGCCGACACTTTTTCCATGACTCGTGATCGTCAAATCGAGCTTCGTGCATTTTCCACTCTCGAATTTGGCTTCTCCGCTCACAAAAGTCGCGTCCGGCAAAATATGGAGCAGATCCGCTTTATACGCGTTGAACTCGCTGGCCATATTAGGATCAAGCTCTGAAAAAGAAGAGCCAGGAACGATCACATGCTCTTGTGAAAGCGCCTTGAACGAGCTTGAATTGCCATTGTAGTAGCCTTCATACACGTAGCCTCCTTTCGAGGAAGACATCGCGTCCGAATTCAGCTCATAGGCCGCGATCAAGATCGGCACGCGATTCGTGATCTCGTTGAAACGCTCCTTCATATAGGTCGCCAGCTTGTTCGATGTCACTTCAAGATACGCCTGCATTTTTTCAGGCGTGATCTCATAGTCTTGATTATTGTATACGATTTTATCATTGACGACTAGCGAAAGCGCGATCCCATCGAGCTGATCGTCTTTATAAAAATCAAGCTCGTAAATGTCCACGAGAATGACGCCCCCTTTGACGATCCCATTTCCAGTGTCAAAATCCTCGTTTGAATTGGGATTCAAGCCATTCGGGTTGCCATCTCTCAATGTTCCTAAAAGTCCTCGCGAGCCATCGGTCGCATCCAGCTCGTCGTAATTGAGAAACGAATGGACCCGATACGTCACAGAATTTGGGGGAAAATGTTCTTTCGCAAGATCCATCAAGCCACTCTCTACTTCGGTGCGCACATCCGCGTCGCTGATCAAAGAAACATGTTTGACCCGCGTATCGCTGCTCACAAAAGGAGTAGCTGCCTGATACGTCATCGTCGAGCGGTCTTGCGAATCTTTGGGATTTAAGACCGTACAGCCGCTAAGAGAGAAAAGAAGACAAGAAGCAAGAAGAATTCGCTCAATCTTTTTCATCATGTTCGATCTCCTTTAAAAATTGTTCTTCGCTCATCAGCGGAATCTCGAGCTCCCTAGCTTTGGCAAGCTTGCTTCCCGCGTCCTCTCCATAAATCACTAGATCGGTCTTTTTAGAAACCGAACCCGCAAGATCGGCCCCTAAGCTTTCTAAGATCGCTTTCGCCTCGTTTCGAGGCATCGCTAGCTTTCCAGTCAGCACGACTTTTTTCGCGGTGAAAAAGCTTTCCTTTTGAACCCGCTCTTCTTGTTCCATATTCAAGCCTTCGCGTTTGAGAAAATCGATCAGCTCTTGATTTTCTTTTTCTTTAAAGTAGGCCTTGATGCTTTGGGCGGTGATCGGTCCGATGAACTTGATCGCGGAAAGTTCTTCTTCGCTAGCCGCCATCAAGTTGTCCATGCTTAAAAAATGGTCCGCCAAGATCGTGGCTGCTTTTTTCCCGACAAGTCGGATCCCCAAGCCAAACAACAAATTGGCTAGCGGCCTCTTTTTGCTTTCTTCAATATTAGCCAACAGCTTATCGACTCCTTTTTGAGAGTAGCCTTTTCTTTCGAGCAGCTCTTCTTTATGTTGGTGAAGGCGATAAATATCCTCCAGTGTATTGAGATAATGCCAATCGTGGAGCTGGATGATCTTTTTATCGCCCAAAGAATCAATGTCCATCGCTTCTCTTGAGGCGAAGTGGATCATGCTTTCGACAATGCGGGCCGGACAATCGGGATTGATGCAGAAATGCTCCGCCTCACCTTCTAGCCGGACAAGCTTGCTGTGGCAAACAGGACAATGCTTAGGAAATTTATACTCTTCAAGCTC
Source organism: Dubosiella newyorkensis (assembly GCF_001945605.1). GTDB lineage: Bacteria > Bacillota_I > Bacilli_A > Erysipelotrichales > Erysipelotrichaceae > Dubosiella > Dubosiella newyorkensis. The sequence continues at coordinate 25,274 of NZ_MPKA01000102.1, read as the reverse complement.
CTTTTCTCGTCGATCTTTCAAGCTTTCCACGACTTCTGGAATGATATCGCCCGCCTTATGGATGACGACGATATCGCCGATCCGCAAATCTTTTTGCCTGATCATATCTTCGTTATGAAGCGTGGCCGCCGAAACAAGCGTTCCAGCTACACGAACAGGTTCTAAGACCGCATTCGGCGTGATCCTTCCTGTCCGACCTACGCTCAAAGTAATATCGAGCAAGCGGGTCGTGACTTCTTCGGCTGGGAATTTATAGGCGGTCGCATACCGCGGCGCTTTGGCCGTGATTCCTAGGCTTCTTTGCGCCGCTAGGTCGTTGAGCTTAATGACCATCCCATCGATTTCATAAGGAAGCGCGCTTCGTTTGGACGCCATTTCTTGAATAAAGGTCCAGATCTCTTCCGCGCTCTTGCATACACGATACGTCTCGTTGACCCTAAACCCTAGCTGTTTCATCGCTTCTAAACTTTCTTGCTGACTCTTGATGCCATAATCCATCGCGTTTTGGAAATAATACCAATACGCGTCGAGCTTGCGTTTTTTGGCAATATTGGAGTCGAGATTGCGGATCGTGCCGGCCGCCGCGTTTCTTGGATTGGCGAAGAGCGGCAAATGGAGCGTTTCCTGCAGCTCGTTGAGCAGCTCGAAACTCTTTTTAGGCATATAGACTTCGCCTCGCACTTCCACAGGTCCTTTTTCTTCAATGTAGAGCGGGATGCTCTGGATCATTTTGACATTGTTGGAGACATCTTCGCCCACGCTTCCATCGCCTCGAGTCACGGCTCTTACAAAGCGGCCGTGTTCATACAAGAGCGACATGGCAAGTCCATCGTATTTGCATTCGACGACAAACTCGGGGTTAGGCACTTGTTTTTGAATGCGGGCGACAAAGTCTTCGATCTCTTCTTTGTTGAAGACATTGGACAAAGAAAGCATCCGCTGGGCGTGGACGACTTTTTCAAATCCTTTCAAGACGCTGCCGATGATGCGCTGGCTTGGCGAATTGGGATCATACAATTCTGGATGTTTTTCTTCAAGAGCGATCAGCTCCTGCATCAGGCGGTCGTATTCTTGATCGCTCACGCTGGGGGCGTCGTTAATATAATACTCGATCGCATATTTTTCGAGTTGTTTTCTAAGTTGTTCAATTCTTTTTTCTTCTGTCATACTTTTATCCTTTTTGCAGCGAAGCGTGCCTTAGGTCGATCTTTTTCAGCCCATATTTCTTGGAAAAAGCGATCGTTCCGATCGTGCCATTGATCTCAATGAGCACGCCTTCTCCATATACAGAATGACTCACGAGATCTCCCGCCCGATATTTGACCGGTTTTTTATGCATTTTGAACGAGGCCTCATTGCTCAAGGTCTCTTCTTGCTCGTCTTCTTCGCTATTAGGCAACTCCTTTAAAAAACGCGAGGGTGTTTTGGGCCCTTCGAGCATGAAGCTATACCCATTGTTCCAGCTCAAAAACAAATGCTTTTTCGCGCGCGTCATAGCGACATACATCAAGCGCCTTTCTTCTTCGAGGCCTGCTCGTCCGTTTTCATTGATCGCTCTTTCATTTGGGAAGATTCCTTCATTAAGATTCGTGACGAATACCGTTGAAAATTCTAGACCTTTTGCGGCATGGACCGTCATTAAATTGACGGCGTCTTCTTGCTCGTCTTGGCTCTTTTCGGTAAAGAGCGCCACGTTTTGCAAATACGTCTCTAACGTAAGGTCTTGATCGGTTTCCATGGCTTGATGGATATCTTCTTTGAGTTCTAGAACGTTTTCGATGCGCTCGTCTTCTTCTTTTTCTTCGAGCATTTCTTTATAGCCGCTTTTTTCGAACACGAAATCGAAGAAATCGAGCAAGTCCATACTTTCCCTAGCTTCTTTGAACGATTCGATCAAAGCGTGAAACTTATTCAGCTTTGTTTGGGTCGCTTTCGATACAGAAGGAACTGCCTGCAAGGCTTCATACATATTTTCGCCTTTCAGGATCGCTTCGTCTTCGAGCTTTTCAAGCGTGGTGGCGCCAATACCGCGCTTTGGCATATTGATCACCCGCTTCAAAGAGAGGTCTAAGGCGAGTTGTTTTGGATCCATTTCTTCACTGTGGGCGCATAGGCGTAAATACGAAAGCATGTCTTTGATTTCTTGGCGTTCGTAAAATCGAATGCCGCCAAAGATCCTATAGGGGATCCCTACGCTTCGAAATGTTTTTTCAAAGGAGCGCGACAAATAATTGGAGCGATACAAGATCGCGAATTGGTGGTAGGGCGTCCCTTTCTTATGGTCTTCGACGATTTTTTTTGCGATATAGATCGGCTCTTGGCTTTCTTCGAGCGCTTCATAGCGTTCGATCGGTTCTTCGCCTGGTGCGTTGGTGAACAAGTCTTTTTTGATGCGGTCTTTATTATTGGCGATCAAGGCGTTGCTCGCTTCCAGGATCGGTTTTGTGGAGCGATAGTTTTCGTTGAGAATGATCGTTTTGCACGGTTTAAAGTCTTGATCGAAGCGCAAGATGATCTCAATCGAAGCGCCCCTCCACGTATAGATCGTCTGGTCTGGATCGCCAACTACACATAGACGAGCATCTTCGGAACAGATTTGTTTGATGATCGAATATTGGATCGGATCGACGTCTTGGAATTCATCGACATGAATATAGTCGAGGCGCTCCTTCCATTTTTTGGCGACTTCGGGCATGGTTTTAAGAAGCCGGTTGGCTTCGATGAGCAGATCGTCAAAGTCCATGGCGCGCATTTCTTTGCGCTCTTTTTCATAGGCTTCATACAGTTGGGCGTATTGTTTTTGTTCCTTGCCTTGAGCAAGCCGCTGAGCCATTTCGACAGGAACGTCCGCGGATTTATTGTTGGATATATAAGCGATGAGAGAATTGGCAGGGATCTCATCGTTTTTAATGTGTTTGATTTTATAGAGTTTTTTGATCACGGTCTTTTGATCGTCGCGGTCCATGATCGTAAACGATTTTGGATAGTCGATCAAGTGTGCGTCTTCCCTTAAGATGCGGACGCATAAGGCGTGGATCGTTGATATTTTTACTTTCTGAGCGTCTTCGCCAAGCTCTTTAGAAAGTCGTTCTTTCATTTCATTGGCTGCTTTGTTCGTAAAGGTGATGGCCATGATCCGCCATGGAAGGATGCCGACTTCATTGACGAGGTAGGCGATGCGGGCCATCAAGACGCGTGTCTTGCCGCTTCCGGCTCCTGCGATGATCCGGACATGTTGATCGATCGTGGTGGCCGCTTCTCTTTGCGGCGCGTTTAAATTTTGTAAACTAGATTCCATCATTTCTATCACCTTGTACCATTTTAACATAATTTGCATCTATGCTTCTGTTTTGTTTTCTCTAACAAAAATGCTACTATACTTTTGGTGATGTTATGAAGAAAGTAGACCTTAAGAAGAAGAAAAAAATAACGCTTCAAGAAGATAAAAATAAACAGAAAGCGCCTAAAAAACAAGCTTCCAATTCGAAGTTGTTCGATTGGATCTTGTGGTCTTGCGTGTTCGCGCTTTCGATCGGCTTGATCTTTTTGATCTATCAGCTGCATATGCTCGATATTCGATTTATGCTGGCGGCTGGGACGATTTTATTGCTGTTGGACGTGTTGTTTTTTGTGCTTTTAAAAAAGCGAAAGAAAAAAAGCTGGCGTTCCACGCTTTATAAAGTCGTGATGGTCGTTTTGGTCGCTCTCTATGGTTTTGGCGACTATACGCTGATCAATACGTATCGGGCGTTCAACGATATCACGCGCGGAACACAAAGCACGATCCATGTTTCGCTGCTCGTTAAAACAGATTCGCCGATCCATTCGATCGAAGAGCTGGCCAATAAAAAGATCGGGTATTCGAACAATATGGATTCTAGAAGTTCGAGCGTAGCGATGGCGCAGATCAATACGGAAGTCGCGCCGATCGAATATGTGGATCTCAACGACTATCAGCAGCTGTATGATCGATTGATGAATGGCGAGATCGACGCGCTGATCATTCCAAGCAATCGGATCATGATGCTCAAAGAACGATACAAATCGATTCAATCCGATACTCGTCAGCTTCAGGAGTTTAGCGACACGCGGAAGATCGATCTTTCGAAAGTTCCGGAGATCGATATTTCCAAAGAACCCTTTGTCGTCTATTTGTCGGGGATCGACGAGGGAGAGGATCCGGATCTCGATGCGAGAAGCGATGTCAATATTCTGGTGATGGTCGATCCAAAAAACAATCAAATGACCACGGTGTCGATTCCTCGGGATAGTTATATGCCAAATCCTGCCATGGCGAATGGATCGGATAAGCTGACCCATCTTGGCAACGATGGAGTGCTTAACAGTATGGAGGGGATCGAAGAAGCGTTCGGGATCGAGATCGACTATTATGCGAAAATGAATTTCCAATCGCTCATTCATATTGTCGATGCTTTAGGGGGTGTCAAAGTCGATGTCAAGATCGATTTTAGCGAACAGGACGAAAATCGAAGTTTCAAGAAACAAGACAAGATCTATTTGAAAAAAGGCGTCCAAACTCTCAATGGAAAAGAAGCGCTCGCCTATTCTCGTCATCGCAAGACGGAAGGCTATGGAAATACGGGTCGTGAAAATGCCCAGCAGCAGATCATTCACGCGATCATGGATAAGCTCACAAGTCCAGAAGGGATCGCCCACATCAACGGAGTCATGAATGTGGCGGCCAAATATGTGTCGACCAACATTCCTTTAAGCTCTCTGCAAGCTTTTATTTCAAAGCAGCTGAGCGATATCAAGCCTTGGAGCGTGGATTCTTTGACGCTCAAAGGAGGGGTGGATGCGACGTTGACGACGGTTTCGATGCCAAGTCTTCCAGTAAGCTGTTATTTGTTGTCGAATGGAGATCTCTCCAAAGTGTATAATGCCTATCAGAGGATGTTCTATACGCCTAATCTTAAAAAGTTTGGTTTCAACTTATCGAAAGATCCACATTCTCTCATTGCGTATAAAGATCCGCAAGCGCGCAGCGAATATATGATCACGAGCGAAGACGCTGGTCGTCTTGATCCTTACAATGTATATTATGGGATCGATCGCGTCGATTCTTCCAACGCTTCGGTTTCACAAAACCGCGCGGAGAGCGAGCAGATCGAAGTGATCGCGCCAAGTCAAGTCGAGCAGCCTGTTTATACACCATCTCTTCCGCAAGAAGAAGAGAGTGGAAATCAAGAGCCTAGTCAAGGAGAGGATGCGCCAAGTCAAGAAGAGACGCCAGGCCAACCGGAACCAGATACGCCGCAAGAACCTGCTCCGGAGGTTCCAGAAGAGTCTGTGCCAGAACAAACACCAACAGAACAGCCGACGACTCCTGAGCAGGGTGAAGTTCAATAAAGACCAAAACGATAGAAAGAGCAGTTTCTTTCTATCGTTTTTTATTCTCTGTTTTAATATTATGAGCTTGTTAATACATTTCATTATAACGATGGCATATAATTGATTTATAGTTAAAGGAGAAAATTTATGTGTACTTCTGTACTCTACAACAAAGAAGGGCTCGCTTATTTTGGGCGAAACTTAGATCTTCAGTTCGCTATGGGCAACTGTGTATCCGTCACGCCAAGAAATTATCCATTTGAATTCAAAGAAACGGATGCGATCAAAAGTCATGCGGCGATGGTCGGGATGGCGATCATCGCGGATGGTTTTCCATTGTATTTTGAAAGGGTCAACGAGTTTGGCGTAGGTGTGACTGGACTCAACTTTTCTGGATTCTGCGAATATAATTCAGAACATGTGGAAGGAAAGGTCAATCTTGGTTCGTTCGAGTTGGTTCCTTATCTTCTCAGTTCGCCGAAATCGGTCGCGGATATCAAGAAATTGGCTGCCAATATCAACATTCGGGCGATCAATGTTTCTGACAAATATCAGGCAAGTCCGCTCCATTGGTTATGCGCGGATAAAGATTCGACAGTCGTGATCGAACAAACAAAAGATGGTCTTCATATTTATGATAATCCAGTAAATGTTTTGACCAACCAGCCAGAATTCCCAAGCCAATACTACAATTTCTGCAACTATCAAGGATTAACGGCGAAGTATCCAAACAATCGGATCGCGCCAGCAGAAAATTTGGAGATTTATGGAACTGGCATGGGTTCGAATGGTCTTCCTGGCGGTTTGAGTTCTGTCGAGCGTTTTGTTCGGGCTGATTTCACGGTCGCCAATTCGATGAGCAAGAAGACGGATGAAGATTGCTTGAGTCAATATTTCCATATTATGCAGTCGGTCGGACAAGCGAATGGTTGCGATCAAACTTCGGATGGTCTTTATGAGATCACGCAGTATACGTCGGGCGCGAATCTAGAAACAATGGATTTCTATTGGACGACGTACGCGAATCAGAGGATCAATGGACTGCATACGAAATCGCTTGATCTAGATGGTGAGGCGCTCATCAATTATACGGTTTCGCAAAAACAAGATGTCAACTTTGTTCAATAAGAAAAAGCAGGCAGAGTCCTGCTTTTTCTATAGTTCTCTTTTCTTTAGTTTTGAAATCCGCTTTTATAAATGCATTCTTTTAAGTATGGGACTTCTTTTTCATCGGCGCAAATATCGTGGAAATAGAGGAACTGTTCATCGTGTCTAAGCATCGCTTCAATCACATAGTAGCCATCTTCCATCCAGTCGTCGATCCATACGATATTATCATGGATCTGCAAAGGCTCTTGTTCTTGGAGATGTTCCATATTAGTGATTATGTCTGGTTTCTTGCTTGCTTGAATGAGCCAGCTCCATTGTCCTTCTTCTATGTAGGGAGCCATCAAATTCATCGATTCGTTGATTGGATCATAGCTTCTTTCGGCAGCGCCTGGGGCGACGACTTTCGCGTCCTGGAAGAGGTGATATACTTCTTCGGTGCGATATTGAATGGCGGGTTTGTCGAGGCCTTTGGCTTCTTTGAGCTTGTCTTCTCTTCCTAATCGGTCGATCAATTCTTTATATTCGATGAGCGGAAGCAAGATCGATGGATCTTTTTCATAGGCGATTTCTAGATAATCGCATACTTCGTTCGCGACTTTTTCTGTTTGTTCGTTCATGTTCGTATACATGCCGACTCCTTCTTTGGCAAGAAGCGTCAAGGCGACGTTTTTATAGAACTGGGCGTCGCGGTCCCAATCGTTCCAAACATAGAAGGCGTCCATAAGGTCGTGTAGATCCTTCTTCAACAACTCGTCTTGGCTCATTTCTCCAATAGGTGTCAATATGGTGTTTTCTTTTTCGATCGGCAAAAAATACGTTTCATCATAGAGATAGTTTTTTTTGCGGAATTCTGGATCGGTCAATAATAGATTGCGTAAATAGTCGAGTTCGTTTTCATACACGTGATGGAGTCGATGAAAATCTTCATCGTTGGCGTACTCAAGGTCGTCGATGAGCTCATATTCGCCTGGCACTTCTTCTTCGATATCTTTGAAAATATCGACCACAAAGGCGTGGAATCCAGCGCCCGCGTGACGAGTATTGGCGCTTAAGACCATTGTTTCATCTTGTTCGGTAACGATGATCTTTCCTTGCGGGCAAGCTAGGATCTCGACTTGGTTTCCACGGTCTTCGATCTGGATCCCTTCTCGTTGGCAGATCGCGCCTAGCACTTCGTATAATTCGTTCATTTCTTTTTCGTTGCGGTCTTTACAGATCAGTTGTACAAACATTTTGATTCCTCCAAAAAAAGACACCAAAGTGTCTTTGTGTTTTCTTTATTCGACTTGGATCACTCTGTATACGTTTTTTGCTTCACCCGCTTCTTTGCCGCTTGTGACATCGCTTTTAGAAACGTAATGAATGTCCTGCATCTTGATTATTGAACATTTAGCGCTCGTTTTAAAGTCGGACGCCTCTTGTCCCTTTTTATACGTGATCTTGGCATCCATCGTAAATCCAGGATAATCTTGGTCCATATAGGAAATCGTGGCGGGCTGGATGTTTTCGCATTCAATGTTCGTCACTTCCGGTAGAGCCGAGCTGCCTTGGTTGGTCAAAAGATCAGCGTAGGCGTCATAATAATAATATTTGGCGTATTCTTCAAAATCGGAAACGCTGCTCGATGGAATATAATCGAGTCCGCCAATATCGCCATCGCTCGTTTTGTTGCTGAGGGTCAAAAAGTCGGCTAAAAACGCTTTCAATACGGCCTCGGCTTGTCCTTGTTCGTCAAGGCCTTGGCTACTAAGGGCGTTGTAGGTCGACGCAATATAAGGCGTTGGATCTTTGGGTTCCCAATAAAGATCGTTTGGCTTCAGTGTGGAAGCTGTATTGTCTTGTTGTACTTTGGCTTCTTCGACGGTCGTGATCTTTGGCATGGAGCATGCCGAAAGCAGGATCATCAAGCTGAAGCAAAGAAGCTTCGTCATTTGCTTTTTCATGGAGATTTCACCTCCATCGAATTATAGCATGAATCGATAAGCGGAACAAAATGTCTGCTAAAGTCTTCGATCTTCTTTTTGAAACGATTGAACATCGATATTTCGGCATGGCTTTTTGTCGTGTGTTCGATTTCATAGAGCGCTTGTTGAAGGAAATGGAAGCCGGCTGCGTTAGCTGGTTTTTCATTCTATTCTCACCATTTCTTGATTGGTTCGGAAGTATTTCGCTCTACCGAGTTTGCTGCTGTGCAAATAGTTTTGCTTTTCTAGATTCTCTATGACATTTTTTCTAAAATAGGTTGAGTCGCTTACGCCAAGATATTCAGCGATCTCTGAAATTTTATGCGCTCTGTAATAACAGAATTCAAGCACTTTTTGATCATACTTCGTTCCATTTTCTACAGGAATAAAGGATAGCCGTGGCGTAGAGCCGTTTTCCACACCATCCAAATATGTAAGATCTGGAAGAACGATCGTAAAATGATTCGAAGAAGAAAAAATATAAGGTCGATGTTTTTTGTTTACATCTCGATATTCTAAAACAATTTTGTCAAAACCCGTTCCTGCCGCTTCCATCACATTACACATTACTAATACTGCAGCGATCAACTCGTTTCTTCTTTTCGAAATGATCGAAGAAAGGTCGTAAGTTTTGGATAATTGTTCTCCTTGAAAAAAGCTTCCGGGCGAAGAAATTTCTAATCGATCCTTAAATAGATCGACTTGGATCTGGGTCCCGTCTAAATAGTAATCACGATGTGCAACCGCGTTGATGATGGCCTCAAATAATGCTCTTGCTGGAAAAGAATCAATGTTTTTCCGATATCCTTCCTTCTTGATCATCGAATGATTCATTCTTTGTTCTACAAACTCCAAAATAAAATGAATCGAATCGATCACGTTCCCATAAAAACGATTGACAGTTACGATGCGGTCGCTTCCTTTGCTGAAGCCAGAAAACATAGAACATTGAACCGCTGTTTTTTCTCCATGATAGGAATCGGAGAAAAGAATGGCTCCATTGGCTAAATGACCTTGCTCATCAAAAAATCCCATAGAACGAAGCGCTTTTTCGGGAAGTTCTTTCCCGGAATTATTTCGAGCATAAAAAGAGTGAAGCACTTTGAAATCTTCTGGATCATATTGAGTTTCAGAAAACTGAATATCGTATTGTGTATTTTTACTTTTGATGCTCATTTCGATGATTTCTTCGTAAGAGGCTCCGTTGGTAAAACCATCTCTGCGCATAAAAATTGATGGGATTCCTTTATATTTGCAGATTACAGGTTTGATTTTCGATTCTGCGACCTTGATACAGATGACAAACCGTTCTTTTTCTTTTATTTTATAGGAAAGAAAAGAAATAGACATTTGTGGTCTAGGGACAATGTGGTCATTGACCATATTATTGAAGTAGTTTCTTTCATTGTCAGCTTCCTTTCGATCAAAACCAATGAGTTTATTCGTCTTGTCCTCTACTCCAATATAAAAACGGCCGCCTTGAGCGTTAGAAAAGCCACCTATCGTTTTTAGCCAACCAAGCACATCTTCTCGATTAAGTCGGCTTTTATATTCAACTTCAATATCTTCCAATAAGATCGTATCCACCAATTCTTCTAAATACATCGGATGACCCCCTTTTTTATTCACTTCAATATAACTTCAATATAACTTCAAAGTCAACTTCAATATAACTTCAATATAACTTCAATGAATATACGCAAAAAAGTCCAAAAAAGACCGTTCTATAAAATCTCTGCTATAATGGATGAAAAGGAGTCGATACAATGAATCAAATCGCGAAAGACTGGATCGATTATGAAGTGCTCGATACGGGAAATCGGGAAAAACTAGAACGATGGAACGATGTGATCTTACGAAGACCAGATCCTGTCGCAATATGGCCGATCGAAAACGATACCCAATGGAACAAGGCGGACGCCTTCTATCATCGCTCCAATCAAGGCGGCGGACACTGGGAATATAAAAAACCACTCAAAGAGTTCTGGACGATCCAATACAAAGATCTTCGATTCAAGATCTCCCCGACAGGCTTCAAGCATACTGGCCTGTTTCCTGAACAAGCCAGCAACTGGGATTTCATGATGAAGACGATCGCGCAAGCAAAAGCAGAAGGAAAAAAAGACATCAAGATCCTCAATCTGTTCGCCTATACAGGCGGTGCCACGATGGCTTGTTCGAAAGCAGGCGCTGAAGAAGTCGTGCATGTGGACGCCAGCAAAGGCATCAACGAATGGGCGAAAGAAAATATGCGCCTCAATCATCTCGAAGATCATAAGATCCGCTTTATCGTGGATGATGTCATGAAATTCATCCAACGAGAAATACGAAGAGGACGCAAATACGATGGAATCGTCATGGATCCCCCAAGCTATGGACGCGGGCCCAAAAACGAAGTTTGGAAGCTCGAAAACTCCCTATACGAACTCGTGCACGAGGCAAGCAAACTATTGAGCGACGATCCTCTCTTTTTGATCGTCAACTGCTATACAACCGGTTTTTCTTTATGCACTCTCGATGAAGTCATGAAACGCGCGATCATTCAGCCAGGAACGATCGAAGTCGGCGAAAACCTGCTTCCAGTCACCAATCAAAACGGCATCCTTCCTTGCGGCATTTTCGGCAGATGGACTCCAAAAAAAATAAAAAACGCATAGAGCATTTCGCTGTATTCAATAAAAGGAATGTGGTTTAATACAAGTGAGCTGAAAGAGCTCACTTCATAATCAAATTCCCTTTCTTAAAACTTTCTTGGAAAAAGGCCCGCAAGGGCCTTTTTTCTGTTCTTTGATCATTCGAAATATCGAAAAGAAAACCGGAGAGAATCGATCTCATCCGGTCTTTTTCTGCCGCGCTTTAGCGGCAACGATCAAATCCTTGATGTCAAAAGATGTCGTGTCTTCCTCCATTTCGTACACGTCGACAAACGGCACATCTTCGATCGTGCGCAGCGGAAACTCCGACTTGGCACTCACGTCATTCCAGTCGCATTCGATCTTGCCAATATACAGGTTTGGCATGACCTTCCGACTTTCCAACGGCGTTATCGGCCGTCCATTGCACAAATACAACAAATCGTATCCTCGCTTGAAAGTTTCCAGATCTTCATTCGCATCGACTAGTTTTAGTCTTCCTTTAGCGATGACACTGCGATAGTCGTGTCGATGTCCTTTATAAGGCCGGTCTGGAAAATCATTAAAGGCGCTGAATTCCAGACAGACGCGCGCATCTTTTTGCAACAAATTGATCTTTTTGCCTATCTTCATGCAATGAATATATACAAAAAGCTTATCATTCTTGATTTCAAAACCATAGTTGAGCGGCACGACGTACGGATAGCCATCCTCGTCGTTCATCGCGATATTCACATGATGAAAATGCTTCAGCATTTCCTCAATCAATACCGGATCAAACACTTCCCTTTCAAAATGGATCATTTTTTTCTCCGTTCTTTTTCCTTGATTTCTTTTCTGGTAAGTCGTTCCACATGCCCGCAAGCAAATTCTCGATGAGCACCTTGTTGTCAAAATCGTCAAAAACATGCATCAATTGTTTCGAACCTTCATACGGATAACTAAGCGGTCCGCCTTGGAGCAATGCATCCGATGTCGGTGTACGTTTGAGCAAACATTGTCCGTCACACAAGTCGCTGATGAGCTTGTCGTTATAATAAACACAATACTCCCCCATCATCGCCCGGACCCGGATCGTTCCCGCAATAGAAAACGCTTCGATCACACTTTCGCAAAATTCTTGGGAAGTCGCCATACCTTCTCCCTCTCTTTCTATTTTTATTGTATCAAACTCGCCTTCTTGCATTGCGAAGAAAAACAAAAAGGCGTATGATGCCAATGTTGATAAGTCAACAAGTGTAGGAGGACCTATATGATCACTCGATTTGAACGTTTCACTTTGATCCTTTTCGAAATCATGAAGTACTGGAACAAGATCGCCAGCGAAATCATGAAAGATGAACAGCTCAAAGGCACACATGCCTTATATATTATCACGCTCTATCGCTTTCCTGAAGGACTTAGCGCCGCTAGGCTCACAGACATCTGCCAAAAAGACAAAGCCGAGATCTCACGCTCGCTAGCCACCCTTGAAACCAAAGGCTTTGTATGCAAAGACGGACACTATAACGCGAAAGTGCAGCTAACCAAAAGCGGAGAAGCGCTAGCGTGCCACCTTAACGAGATCGCCAATACAGCCGTCCAACAAGCCAGCCAATCTCTAAGTAAAGAAGAGCGAGAAATCATGTATAAATGTTTAAGCTCTATCGCCGAAAATCTACGCACCATCAGCAAGGAGGACCTCACCCGATGAACCCGATCAAAAAAGGAGCCTGCCGACTCGTTCAACACGCTTTCCATATCGCCATACCGTTTTTACCCTACCACGATCCTGTTTGCTTTTCTTGCCTCGAAGAAGCTCGTCCGCTCTTTAGAACTTGGGAGAATAAGACCGTTCTTGTCGTGACCGATCCCTTTTTAGCAAAAACTTTTATGATCGCCACGCTCATCGACACCTTGTTTATCGAAAACGTATCGTGCGTCTTATACGATAAGACCCAAGCCAATCCGAAAGTTGACGATGTCGAAGCTGCGCTCGAACTGTACCATCAGTACAACTGTTCGGCCATCATCGCTCTAGACGGCGGATCGAGCATCGACTGCGCCAAAGCGATCGGTGCACGCGCAGCCTTTCCTAACAAACCATTATCCAAATTGAAAGGATTGCTAAAAGTTTATAAGCCCATTCCACCACTCGTCGCCATTCCAACAACGGCCGGGACAGGAAGCGAAGTGACTCTGGCCGCCGTTATCACCGACGAAAAGACCCACCACAAATACACGATCAATTCATTTACCCTCATTCCAAAATACGCCATTTTAGATGCCGAATTCACCCGGACATTACCGCCTTCCTTGAGCGCGACGACAGGGATGGATGCCTTATGCCATGCCGTAGAAGCATACATTGGCCACTCCAACACAAAAAAGACACGCCAATACGCCAAAGAAGCCGTACGCCTCATCGTTCAAAATATTGAACGCGTATACGAGGATGGAAACGATATGGAAGCAAGAAGCAACATGCTTCACGCCTCGTTTCTTGCCGGTAAAGCGTTTACCCGCGCCTATGTCGGCTACATTCATGCGATCGCCCACGCTTTGGGTGGTCAATACAACATTCCCCATGGACTTGCCAACGCCATCATCATGCCTTATATGCTCGAAGCGTATGGCCAAGCTGTCCATAAACCTCTTCATGAGCTTGCGATTTGCGCGGGATTAAGCACTCCATTGGAAAGCGACGCGCTTGGTGCAGAAAAATTCGTACAAGCCATCCGTTCGCTCAATGCCATGATGAACATTCCTTGTGAAATCGAACAGATCCAAGAAACAGACATTCCGACAATGGCTAAACACGCCTCTAAGGAAGCCAATCCCCTATATCCTGTTCCTGTTTTGATGGATCAAGGCGAGCTGGAAGCGATGTTTTATCGACTGAAAAACTTGGAAGTCCGTCAAAAAGAACTGATCCAGAAATATGTATTTTCTACATATCGCTCCCATCCTTCGATCTAACGTTCTTTTCAACCTCAACAGGCGACAAGTCATTACTCGAAAAAAAGCGTAGGTTTCATTTACGAAATCCTACGCTTTTTTGCAGCTCTGTAGGAAGTTCGATTTATCCAAACTCAGCTAACCTGGATCCAAGGACCTTCCCAACACTCTTTTGTGAGATTGTATTTTCGAATATAAGTATGCCCGTTTTCTACTTTTGTTTTCCAAACATATTGGTCAGCATGCGGTTCGATCAGCGGCAAATTTCTCAATGGTTCCATTGAAACAGCAGGTCCAAACATAGACCCAAATAAAAATAAACATAAAATTGATTTCATTGATTTAACTCTCTTTCTTGATTTCCAAATTCGGAAAAATAGTAGTCACTAATTCTTCAGAAGGAAAATTTATCGATTCTCCATTATATAAATAGCACTCTACGCTGCCATCCTCCTGAATTTCTCCATGAGTAAAATCTTCTTCCCCATAAGTGCCTTCAAATTGTTTTAGAGTGTATTCGCTAAGTGAATAATCGGGTTCGATCACGAAGCAGAAACCAGAAAGCACAAGAACTCCCATCAGTATGCAAAACACCACATTTAAATATCCTTTTCGTTTCTCATCCAGGATATAGCTTAACCTTTTGCCCATCATCCATCCGCCTAATGTGGAAAAAGTCGCTAAATTCAGATTTTGGTTCAAACCTAGCTTTTGGGTTTCCACTTCCTCAATTAAAAATCGAGCGTATTGAATTCCTTCTATTTCAGTTTTAAATTCCAGCACTTTCTGATCGACTCGAATTTCCTGAAATAGGGAAAGCAACTTGCGAAAAATATAGACCGGCACGAACCACCACAATAAAATAGTGGTCAAACGGTATCCAAGATTTTTCCAAAGATCTTTATTATAGATATGCGTACTTTCATGGTGCAGGATCCAGCGAAGCTTTTCCTGATCATACTCTTTTTCTGGCAAGAAAATGGCCGCCTCTTTCAAACCGGCGGAAAAAGGCGAACAGACATATCTGGACTTAAACACCTTTAAATCTCTTTTCGCAGAGTTCCACGCACTATTTTTCAAAAGAATGGACTGTACGGCGTTTTCTTTGATCCGTTCTAGCTGCCTGTATCCTTTCCACCATTGCGATATCGTGATGATCAAAAAAAGAATAGATCCAATCATCCAGATCAACAAAAACATGTCGATCAAGTTATATCCAAAAAAGATGTCGTTTTTAATAAAGTCATGCAGATCCGGGACAAAGAATGTCATCGATATCGTTTTGGCAAAAAACAATTCTCCCGGAATCATAAAGCGAACGATGATCAATAAAGAGAAAAACACCAAAATTTTCGGATGGATCACAGAATACAAAGCTTTTGTATTGAGCAAAAACAGAAAAACAATGGATAATATCATTCCAGCAGTAAAGGCGTATAAGCAGGACGACAAAGAAAACAACATCATTTCTTTCCTCCAAGCTTCTCTTCTCTTTTCTCGATCATTGCCTTCAGTTGTTCAAGGTCCTTTAGCGAAGGGATAGACTCGATCAATTTTTCGGCAATCGGAATGATTTGGGTCGTTTCGATCTGCCTGATCGCATATTCCGTTTCATTGATACAAGGAACAAAAGTACGAGTTTTCGTCACTCCATCACTTTCCGTATCCACAGGCTTTATATAGCCATGTTTTTTTAAATCTCTCAATACAACCCGCATAGTATTAGGATTATATTCAGGCAATAAACGAGATAAACTGATAAATCCTAAAGGTTCCGAATGATCCCAAAATTGCCGCATGATTTCCTCTTCTTTTTTTGTAAGTATTGTTTTCTTCATTTTATCTCTCCTATTTCAACAATACTAAACGGCTAATTTCATTTGCAAGAAATAATATAAAAATTATTTTTAATTCGATAAAGTATTAGAAGATCTAGTGTTTTTCTTTCCATTTCTGATAAAGAAAATAAAGCAGGATCACGCCAAGCTGCAGCACATAAGTCATTGGACTAAGCTTGATAAACAACAAATTAAACAGATCATAAATGATCAGTGTAAGAGCAACGACCAGCAACGATCGATCCTTTTTATCCTTTGCCTTATTGTATTTGAGCAGGATAGGAACAGGGAAAATATAAACGGCAAAACCGATAAAATTATATAGAAAATACATCGTTTTGCTTAACTGCGCTTCATCGATTGCTCCAGGATTGCAGAAGTTCACTAACATTATGCCAAGCAATAAAAATAGAATACTCATATCTTTCAACCTTTCTACAAGTTTTCATATTGTCCATTTTTTGTTTTGATTTGCGGGATACACAACAAGAACAAACCAGTCAGGATCCAATCTAGTTCAATCAATCCTCCATCCAGCAAAGAATTTCCAGCCGCAATACGCATGAGGATCCCTAAAACCAACGCAACGATTTGGGTCGCAAAAATACAATAAGCTGTTTTGCGGATGAGATCTTGCGTGTTCCCTTGTTCTTTTTTCCAGCTTTTTAGAATATAATATCCTATATAATAGGAAATCATTTCAATATCATCACCACACTTAAACCAAGATAGACGATGATCAACCAAATATGATTCATGCTTAATAGATTTCCAATCATTTGTTGATCCATCGCCGTATCAAGCAAACCTTGCTCGCTTAGAAATTGGAACAGATTCGGCTGAAAAATCAAACTGATCCCAACCATGAGCATCATTAGGGCTCCGATTCCATTGATAGCAGCCCCAATCAAAGAAACGAAACCAGCAATACTGTATAATGACTTTTTCTCCTGCTTCATCTTTCATTCTCCTTTCACGAATAATGAGATCTCTATTTAATATAATAATTTAATTATTATTTTTAACAGAATACAAGTTTCTCCTTTCTCTTAGCACCAAAATTTGAGAACATCGATCTATAAAGCGGAACAGGTCTATTGTTTTCTTTACGCAACTCCCATATACTCTGCTTGTTCAGCCATCTTTTTGGATCATTTGTACACTTAATTATTAATGAATCAAATCTATCAATAGAAATCGTTTCTGTTCTGATAAACTTATAAAACATCGTGAAAGGAGAATTTGAAAGATGAATCAATACAAAATTATGATCGTCGATGATGAACCCGATATTTTAAAATTGCTCGAAAAAGCTCTGACCTTAGAGAACTTGAATGGCATTATTAAAATCGATCGTGGAATCGAAGCGATAAATATGTGCAAGAAAATCAAACCAGATCTAATCATTTTAGATATCATGCTCCCCGATCTTGATGGCTATGAAGTATGTAAACAAATCAGACAGTTTTCGCACTGTCCAATTCTCTTTCTTTCCTCTAAGAATGATGAATTCGATAAAATACTCGGGTTAGCCGTAGGCGGCGATGATTATGTGACAAAGCCTTTCAGTCCCAAAGAAGTTGCTTATCGTGTGAAAGCGCAATTACGCCGAACAGCCTACCAAAAGAACGATCTTGTTCGTGAACCTATAAAAATTGGCGCCTTAACACTTGACATCGATGGATGCCAAGTCACAAAAGAAGGAAAAGAGATGAAACTAACTGCCAAAGAATTCGAGATCTTGCAGTACTTAGCCGAAAATAAAGGGCGCGTTATAAGCCGAGAGCGCCTATATGAAGCCCTATGGCATGAGGATAGTATCGGTTGTGATAATACGATTATGGTCCATATCCGACATCTTCGCCAAAAATTAGAAAGCGATCCTACCGCGCCTCAATACATCATCACGATCAAAGGCTTAGGATATAAATTGGTCGATCCATATGAAAAGTAAAAAAGCATTCGATCCGTTTTTCAGAATGGTTCTGCTTTTGCTGCTCGTCGTTTTGATCATAATCACAAGCTCGATCGGTTTGTTCTACTATATGTTTTCAATTCCGGAACCAGAAGGAATCAGCTTGGCTTCTTGGCCACAAAAATTTACGGATAGTTTTGTCGCTTGGACGACCTACGACAATGGAGAACTATCGATCGATGAAATCGGATTGAAGCGATTGGATACGTATGGATTGTGGATTCAATTTATCGACGAATCCGGACAAGAAATATTTTCTTACAATAAACCAGCGCGTTATCCCGCGAAATATTCCGCTTCAAAACTCCTTTCACTCAAATCCAGCCATTATGAACACGGGTATACTCTTTTTTCCAACAGCATAGACGATTCGGCAGAAACTTGCAGCTACATCATTGGCTTTCCATATGATATAGGCAAATATATCCTCTACTACAACGGCGATCGAGTGGAAAGGCTCTCCCCCATCGCAAGAGTGATTATTTTTTCTACTCTAGGAATCCTGATCCTTTCTGTACTGGCTTATGGTTTTTGGCTTTCCCGAAAATTATCAAAAATGACAGACGGTATCCGGAATATCCCTCTTCGATCCTATGAAGCGTTACAAGAGAAAGGAATGTTCAGCGAAATCTACGCCGCTTTGAATCAAACAGACCGTGAAATTCGCCATGCCGATCAGATAAATAAAGAAACAGAACGAGTGCGCAAAGAATGGATAGCCAATATCACACACGATCTAAAAACACCCCTTTCTCCAATCAAAGGGTATGCTGAACTGCTTGCCGATAGTTCTGAAAAAGACAAACAAACGATCCAGGAATATGGTTCAATCATCTTAAAAAATGTCTGTTATACTGAAAATCTAATCAACGATTTAAAACTAACGTATCAGCTAGACTCCAAATCCCTACCCTATCATCCTCAAAAAATCCGCATTTCACGCTTTGTCAAAGAATGCGTGATCGACATGATCAACGACCCTGCCTTTTCAGATCGCAATCTTGCGTTTGAAAGCCATGTGCCAGACTTATATGCCAATATTGATCCTGCTCTTTTTCGGCGAGCTATTACCAATCTTATATCAAACGCTCTCATCCATAATCCGCCAGAAACAAAGATAAGCGTTACACTCGATACGAACAAAAACAACAGGATCCTGCTATCGATCCGCGATAATGGAAATGGACTGAGCGAGATTGAACGATCAAAACTATTTGATCGCTATTACAGAGGAACGAACACTAAAGAAAAACCAGAAGGAAGCGGATTAGGACTCGCTATAGCCAATCAAATTATTCTGCTTCACGAAGGAAAGATCATCGTTGAAAGCAAGCTAGACATTGGAACAGAATTTATGATAGATCTTCCTGCAAAAAACAAAACGAGCGAAAATTAAGATTAAATTAAGATCTATAAAAGCTCAACCTAAGATAGGTGGTTCATGCTATTGGCATAGGCCACCTTATTTTTTATGCCTAAATCAATCAGGAGGATTTTATATGCATCTACAACTACAAAACTTAAGCAAGCAATACGGAACAAAATGGGCAGTCAATCATGTCAATGCCGATCTAGCTCCAGGTGTCTATGGATTGCTCGGAGCCAATGGCGCAGGCAAAACAACACTGATGCGAATGATTTGCGGCGTATTGAAACCAACGTCCGGTTACATTCGTTTGAACGGAAAAACCATTGAGGAATTAGGAGAAAAATACTACTCCCAACTCGGGTATATGCCCCAAGACTTCGGCTTTTATCCCGACTTTACAGCCCGCGAATTTATGCTTTATATGGCAGCTGTTAAAGGACTGGATCCTCAAACAGCAAAATATAGAACCGATCAGCTGCTCCATACTGTCAACCTGCACAAAGTAGCCAATAAAAAAATCAAGTCCTTTTCTGGAGGAATGAAGCAAAGGTTAGGAATCGCACAAGCTGAACTGAATGATCCATCCATATTGATATTGGATGAACCAACGGCTGGCCTTGACCCAAAAGAAAGAGTGCGCTTCCGCAATCTGATCTCCAACTTCGCAAAAGAGAAAATCGTCATTCTATCCACCCACATCGTATCGGATGTTTCTTATATTGCCGACTCCATTTTAATGATGAAAAACGGACAATTTCTGCTTAGCGCGCCTATGGAAACTGTAACCGATGTGATCAAAGGAAAAGTATGGGAATTTCTAATCGACCAGAGAAAAGTCGCAGAATACAGTCAACAATTTTCTGTTGTCAATCTACACCACGAAAACAACAAAGTTAGGCTACGAATCATCAGCGATCGCGCACCTACAGCGGAAGCCATCAATGTTGAGCCGAGTTTAGAAGATTTATTCTTATACCATTTTGGAGAAGATGCGCTAAGCCAAAGGAGCCATGAATATGTTGATTAAATACGAATTTTTAAAAATAGTCCGAAAAAAATCGACCTTGATCGTTATGGGAATCAGTCTTCTTTTGACTGCGTTTCTGTTCGGACTGCCTATCCTGCAATTTCAGACCTACAATCAAGAAGGGGCAATCAAAGGATTTGAAGGCATTGCCTATGAAAAAGAACAATATAAAGAGCAATCTGTTCCTCTCACCAATGAATTTGTTGAAAAAAACATCGCACAATACCAAACGCTCTTTGAGAACCCAGCCAATGTGGGATATGATGGCAATGAGAAATTTTTGATCGGTGACGTGTATTGGAATTATGTCGCTCCCCGTGAAAAACTGCTGAGTATCATTGCTTCCATCTATGATTCTCCCAATGAGAATTCCGGTCTAAACAAGCTGCCCGAATTAGATTTGACAAAGAGCGCCCAATTTGATCAAACAAGAAACGAAAAGATCGAAGCGCTTTTGAACATGCCATCAAGAAATATGTCAACCAAACAAAAAGAATACTGGAGCCACATGAACAGCCAGGTCAAGACCCCTTTACAATATGGATATCACGAAGGTTGGGAAGTGATCCTATCCAACTTTGAACTGCTCATATTCGCTATATTGGCGATCTGTATCGTGATTGCGCCCGTCTTTTCGGGAGAATATCAAGCAGGAACGGATGCAGTGATCTTATCGAGCAAATATGGAAAAACCAAATTGGGAACCGCCAAAATCATCGCGTCTCTATTGTTTGGCATTCTTGCCTTCACGCTTCACATCATAGTCGCCTTTGGCTTGCCTCTAGCAGCCTTTGGGGTCGACGGATGGAACTTACCTTTACAAATCGCCGATCCGATTATCCCTTATCCATATTCATTCCTGCAAGCAACCCTGATCAATCTTGGCGTGATCTATTTGGTACTGATTGCTATGATCAGCCTTACATTGCTTTTATCGGCTAAAATGAAAAACCCTTACCTCGTTTTGATCGTGCTTGTACCGATCCTCTTTATTCCACTCTTCCTCTCGCCTAACGGAACCACGGGAGCCTATAATTTAACTTTGTTCTTGTTGCCTTACCGTTCAACAATGCCAGAAATCGGTAAATATATTTCGTATCCAATAGGCGACATGGTTTTTGACGTGCTATCTATAAGAGCGATCCTGTATATTATCCTTTCAAGCGTAATCATGCTGCTTGCTCGATTTACATTTATGAAACACCAAGTCGCATGAGACATAAGCTAAAACACAAAACAAAAAAAGAGAAGAAAACGCCCAATCGCGAAATCTTCTCTTTTTGTTCTCTTTTTTACTTTTATGATTCTTTTATTCCTCTTCCTTTGGGAGCACGACCTTGAGCTGCTGCTCGACGACCTGGATCTTGGCATGTGGAACCTCCCCACCATATTCCCCATCCAGCGTCCAAGCGATCGATTCCCCATCAAACTCGAACCAAGGAGACTGCACAGGAACGATCAAAGGATTGTTTTCAATATCGCTCTTGGCGATACTGGCGATAATCGAATTAAGCTCGCTCAAATTCATCGGCTGCCGGATAAAAACCCCCTCCAACAAGCCATCTTTCAAATCGTAGCGACCTTTTGTAAACGCGTCCATCCCCCCAACATAACGAGAACTCGAAATTTGACCATATAAAAAATTTCCTTCGATCATCCCGCCCTCGTATTCGATCCGCGTAGAAACACAATTGTTTTCCCAATGCGTAAAGTCCACGACCTCCAAAGCATGCAGTACATAAGCCAACGTCCCCAGCTTCCGCTTCTTTGTTTGCGGCGTATCATACGCAGTCGAAGTCGCGAAACCAAAAGCCGCTACATACGAAAAATATGTGTCATTGAACAGCCCCGCGTCGATCTGGTCGATCATTCCATCGCTTGCGATCATCGTCGCCGCTTCCACATCGTTTTTTGGAATATTGTGCGTATTGGCAAAATCATTCACTGTTCCCGAAGGAATATAGGCCAAAGGCGCCTTGGATCGCGATTGAAACCAACCATTGACCGCTTCATGGAACATCCCATCTCCTCCGCAGACTACGATTCGATCAAATTCGCATCCGACCTTCTCGATCCACTCCATACCATCATTTTCCCTTTTGGTCGCGTATACCTCGACACGATAATTCGCATTCGAAAATATCTCGATGACCTTCGCCAACTGAGCGCGAATGCGGCCATCCCCCGATTTTGGGTTATAGACAAGAAGAAGTTTTTCCATAAACATAATTATATAGAAAAAAACGAAACAAAAAAAGAAGGAAACAACGAGAAGCGTTTCCTTCAAAATCAAATAATAATTCTTACTTTTGTTCGAGATCAAAATTGAAATAACGAACCGCGTTATTGTAGGAGATCCCTTTTACGATTGGCGCAAGAAGTTCAGGATCGTTCGGGAATTCCCCATTTTCGACCCAGCCACCAATCAAGTTGCACATGATACGCCGGAAATACTCATGACGCGGGTAAGACAAGAAGCTTCTCGAATCCGTAAGCATTCCCACAAAGTTTCCAAGAAGACCAAGATTCGCCAACGAAGTCATTTGTTTTTGCATGCCCGTCTTCGTGTCGTTGAACCACCAAGCAGATCCTTGCTGGATCTTACCGATCGCGTCGCTATCTTGGAAACATCCAATGATCGTGCCGATCAATTCATCATCTCCAGGATTCAAAGAATAAATGATCGTCCTAGGAAGACCGCCATCCATATTTACCGCATTCAAGAAATCCGCCAATTGAGAACCAGGCGCCTCATTCGAAATGCAGTCAAACCCAGTATCTGGACCTAGCTTCTCGAACATTTTCGTATTGTTGTCGCGCTTGCAGCCATAATGAAGCTGCATCACCCAATCATGCTTTTTATTTTGTTTCGCCAAGAACAACATGATCGCCGTCTTGAACTTTGTCACTTCCTCATTCGTGAGCGTTTCCCCGTTTTTCTTCTTTGCGAAAATCGCTTCTATCTCATCATCGCTTGCAGGAACGTACATGACATAATCCAATCCATGGTCAGCGACCGTGCAGCCATTTTCCGCAAAGAAATCCATACGATTCGCAAGCGCCTTCTTCAAATCCTCGAACGATTCGATCTGCATTCCGCTCGCCTTTTCAAGCTTCGCGATATACTCCATATAATCCGGCTTGTTGATATTGACCGCCTTATCTGGGCGCCAAGCAGGAAGCACCTGCACATCAAAAGAATCATCTTCTTTGATCAATTTGTGCCATTTCAAATCATCGATCGGATCATCCGTCGTACAGATCAAAGTCACATTCGACTTTTTGATCAAGTTGCGCACGCTCATATCTTCTTGCTGAAGCATAGCGTTCGCCTTGTCCCAGATCTCTTTTGCGGTTTTACGACTCAATACCGTATCGATTCCAAAGAAGCGTTGAAGCTCCAAGTGCGACCAATGGAACAAAGGGTTTCCGATCGCCTTTTCAAGCGTTTCGGCATATTTTTCAAATTTTTCCCAATCCGAAGCGTCCCCTGTAATGTAGTATTCATCAATTCCATTCGAACGCATCTGACGCCACTTGTAATGATCGCCGCCAAGCCAAACTTGCGCAATATTATCAAACTTACGATCTTCATAGATCTCTTGAGGATCGATATGACAATGATAGTCAAGAACAGGAACTTGACTCGCGTAGTTATGAAACAAGTCCTTCGCGCACTCTGTTTCAAGAAGGAAGTTTTCATCCATAAACTTTTTCATGATTTTCTCCTTTAATTTTCTATCAACTCAATCACATAACACCAAGAACAGTTGGCAGCCATAAGCTTAACTGCGGAATATACGTCACCAGCATCAGCACCACGAAGATCGCTCCAAAATAGTAAAGCAACTGCTTGATCACCGATTCGATCGATACTTTACCAACCTTGACACCAACAAAGAGCGTCGTGCCCACTGGCGGGGTGATCGTACCAATACACAAGTTGAAGATCAACATGATCCCAAAATGGATCACATCCATACCGAGCGCCTGACACACAGGAAGGAAGATCGGCGTGAAGATCAAGCAAGCCGGCGTCATATCCATGAACGTACCTACGACCAACAAGATCACATTGATCAACAATAAAATGACATACTTATTATCCGTTAAGCCAAGCATCGCTTCGCTGACAAGCTGCGGAATGCCTGTGAAAGCCATGACCCAAGACATGATCGAAGAAACACCAATCAAGAAGATGATGATCCCCGTCATTTGCGCGCTCTCCTTAAAAATACCTGGCAAATCTTTCCATTTGATCGATTTATACCCAAACAACGAAAGCAAGAGCGAATAGACGACCGCCACGACAGAGCCTTCCGTCGCCGTGAAGACACCACCAATGATTCCCCCGATCACGATCACGATCAAAAGAAGACAAGGAAGAGCTTGCAAGAACACGTTCCACTTCTCTTTCCCGCTCATTTGAACATTCGAATAAAATTTATTTTTACGAGCCAAGATATAGACGACCGCCATACAAGACAGACCCCAAAGGATCCCTGGAATATATCCAGCCATGAATAGAGCCGAAACCGAAGCCCCACCAGAAACCAAAGCGTAAGTGATCATTACATTCGATGGCGGGATCAAAAGACCCGTAGGCGCGGTCGCGATATTGACAGCCGCCGAAAAATTCGGATCATAACCATCCTCCAATTCAACAGGCCCGATGATCGAACCCATCGCCGAAGCCGCCGCCGTTCCCGAACCAGAAATCGAACCAAACAACATGTTCGCCAATACGTTCGTCTGCGCCAAAGAACCAGGCATCTTTCCCGTCAAGATCTTCGCTAAGTTGATCAAACGGATCGCGATACCACCACGATTCATGATATTCCCCGCCAAAATAAAGAACGGGATCGCCAACAACGAGAAGACCGAAATGCCTGAGAAGATACGCTGACTCGCTGTCAATACCGCCACATCAAATGGCATGATTGGCAAGATCGCGCACACCGAAGAGATCCCCAACGCGATCGCGATCGGAACGCCCATCAAAAGCATGATGACAAGAAGGACTAAAATGATCAATCCTGAAAGCAACGAAATACTCATATCAATACACA
>NZ_MPKA01000052.1 GCF_001945605.1 Dubosiella newyorkensis | reverse complement strand
AAGATCCGGTGGTGACAGAGAAGTGGAAATACCTGTTCCCGTCCCGAACACAGAAGTCAAGCACTCCATCGCCGAAGGTAGTTGGCTTAGCGCCTGCAAGAATAGGACGCTGCCGGTTCTAGAGAAGACCAGAAAGTGTATGCTTTCTGGTCTTTTTTTTTAAACAAAAAGCACTCATCAACTTTTTGGCTTCTGAGTGCTTATTTTATTTTTTTGTATTGAAGTGATCAGGAACGACAACAGCTAAGCCGCCAAGAGCACTTTCTTTCAATTCAATCGGTAATTTTTTTCCTGTCAAATTCATCGTTTGAACGACCATATCGAAGCTCACACGATTTTTCTTCACATTTCTTAAGTATTTTGCCAAACGAGCCGCATCGATCGAACGTTGCGCCGCTACAGCGTTTCGTTCAATGCATGGAATCATCACATATCCACCAACAGGATCACAGGTCAAACCTAAATGGTGCTCCAAACCAATTTCGGCAGCACACTCGATTTGCGCATTCGTCTGTCCTTGCAAATAAGCGATCATGGCTGCTCCCATGGAGCAAGCGGCTCCAACTTCCGCCTGACACCCCGCCTTTGCTCCAGAGATCGTCGCGTTATACTGGATCAGGTTTCCGATCAAACCAGCGACTTTCAAGCCTTTGATCAATTTTTCCTTCGGATACTTCAGATCATAATAATAATGATACAACAAAGCAGGAATGACTCCACAACTTCCCATCGTCGGGGCCGTCACAACAAGACCTCCACTTGCATTTTGCTCACTCGTAGCATACGCGTAACTCGCAAGAAGAAGGGCATTTTGTTCAGATGGTTCATCACAGCTTTTTGCGGATTGGTTGAGCGCGTTAGCGACTCGATCCAGCTTTAAGCTACCAGGAAGAACGCCTGTTTTACTTAATCCTTTTTTAACGGATTTGATCATCGCGCTGAAGATCTGTTTCATATACACATCAAGATCTTTGCCTTCTATAAGATCAACATATTCCTCAAAATTCAAATGATGTTCTTTACAATACGTTTGAATCGCGTCCATAGAATGGAGAGGATAGATTGAATTGGCTTCTAAAGCTTTTTCACCACTCTTAACGATCTTCCCACCTCCAATTGAAATAAACGTTTCCTTTCCTAAGCTTTCATTTTCTTTAAAAGCTTCAAAGACCATCGTATTGGGATGTTCAACAGCGCTTTTATAATCGAATTCGATCTCTACGTTTCTAGGTTTCAATGTTTTGGCAATGATCATATCGGTCAAATGCCCTTTGCCAGTCAAAGCTAAAGATCCATATAAGACGACTTTGAATCGATCGGCCTCTGGATAATTTGTTTTCATGGCTTCGCTTGCCTTCATCGGACCGAAGGTATGGGAAGAACTTGGCCCGGGCCCGATTTTGAATATTTCTTTTATACTTTGCATAATTTTCCTCATTCCTATTATACAAAGAAACAAATTGTTCGGGAGTTGAAAAGAATTTTCATGACTATGAAAATAATGAAAATCTCCCTTGCATTTGTGGAATTCTTTGGGTATCATTATGACATATTATGGGAGGAGAAATCACATATGAAAGGAAACATGTGGAAAGTTCTTGCTGCTGGAACTATGGCATTAACGATGTTGGCCGGATGTAGTAGTTCGAGCACAGGCAAAGAAGAAACCGGAAAAAAGTTGAATGAAGGAGATACCGTAAAGATCGGGCTCAACTTTGAGTTGAGCGGAGACGTATCGAGTTATGGACAAGCCGAACGCAACGCCGCTCAGCTTGCGATCGAACAGTATAATGAAAGAAGCGATACGAAATTCAAAGCGGAAGGTGTCGAAGTCGATGATAAAGGCGACGCGGCCGAAAGTACGACACAAGCAATCAAACTTATTGAAGAAGACGGTGTGGCAGCCATCGTGGGACCTGCTACATCAGGAGCCTCGATCGCGACTTATGAAGTCGCTACGCAAAACAACACCCCAGTTATTTCGCCTAGCGCTACTCAAGTCAATGCGATGATGAATGGCGAGACCCCATACGAATACGCATGGAGAGTTTGTTTCGAAGACTCTTATCAAGGAGCTGCCATGGCAATCTATTCCGCGGATACGCTCAAATGCAAAAAAGCGGCGATCATCAACGAAACAAGCGATTATGGACAAGGTCTCGCGAACCAATTTGAAACGACTTTCAAAGAGCATGGCGGAGAAGTCGTAGCTCATGAGCAATATAATGCAGGCGATACAGATTTCGCTTCTATGCTTACGAAGATCAAAGATTCTGGTTTTGATGTTCTATACATCGCCGGATACTATTCAGAAGCAGGTTTGATCATCAAGCAAGCGCGCGAAGATGGAATCGATTGCCCGATCGTAGGTGCGGACGGATTTGAATCCGAAAAGCTCGTACAGCTTGCCGGCAAGGAAAACTTGAATGAAGTTTGGTATACGACAGCGTATACGACAGTAAATGCTTCCGATGAGTTGAATGCATTCATCGACGCATATACGAAAAAGTATGATCAAGCGCCAAATATGTTCTCTGCTCTTGCGTATGACGCGACAAATCTAGTTCTCGATCAGCTCGAAGCAACTGGAGCAACAGGCGAAGAATTGAATGAAGCGATCAAGAAAGCAAACTTCGAAGGAATCACAGGAAGCTTCACATTTGATGAAAAGACACATACACCGGTTAAGAGCGTAATGGTCGTTAACCAAGTGGATGGCGTTCAAACGGAAGCAACAGAAGTAAAAGTCGATTAATACTTCCGAGAAATGTTCAAGGGGAAAGTGATTTCCCCTTTTTTCAAATTAGAAGGAGAGAAAATAATGAGTCAATTTCTACAACAAATCGTCAATGGCCTCTCATTAGGAAGTATTTACGCGCTGATCGCTCTAGGCTATACGATGGTTTATGGAATCATCAAGCTGATCAACTTCGCCCATGGCGATGTATACATGATCGGTGCTTATACCGCCTTTATCGTAACGACCTATTTTGGATTTAGCTTTTTTCCAGCCTTGATCACCTGTATGGTCGTCTGTGGACTTTTAGGCGTCTTGATCGAACGGATCGCGTACCGTCCTTTAAGACATTCACCAAGGATCACCGCGCTGATCACCGCGATCGGTGTTTCTTATGTGATCGAATACACGACCGCATATTTTATGGGAAGCGAAAAGAGGACCTATCCACAACTACTATCCAATGCCTCTTTTCAATTAGGGCCTATCAAAATTTCTACCCAACAAATCTATATTTTTCTGATCACGATCGTTTTGATGCTTCTACTGCAGTTCATCATTCAAAAAACAAAGATGGGTCGAGCGATGCGCGCGGTAAGCACAGATGAGAACGCCGCTAAATTGATGGGAATCAATGTTGACAATACGATCTCATTTACATTTTTGATCGGTTCCGCTCTTGCAGGGGCGGCAGGTATTCTTGTCGGGATCTACTACAACTCGATCAATCCATTGATGGGAATGGTTCCTGGCTTAAAAGCTTTCGTCGCAGCCGTATTCGGAGGGATCGGAAGCATTCCTGGAGCGATGATCGGTGGGCTGTTTATCGGAATGGCTGAAACGATGGTTATCGCTTATGGAAGCTCGTTATATCGAGACGCGATCGTTTACGCGATCTTGATCATCGTCTTGATCGTAAAGCCAACTGGACTGCTTGGAAAAAATGAAAGAGAAAAGGTATAGCGTATGACTAAAGGGATCTTAAATAAAATCAATTTAATGTGGGTCGCGATCATCGTCGTCCTCTATCTTTTATTGTCTTACATGATGGCAGCAGGAATCATAAACTCCTACTACAAGATCACTTTGTTCAACATGTGCATCAACATCATGCTCGCTGTTTCATTAAACCTTGTAATCGGGATCTGTGGACAATTTTCTTTAGGACATGCCGGCTTTATGTGTATTGGTGCTTATAGCGCTGGAATCATCACGAAGATGATGCCAAATTACGCAGGTCTGATCTTAGGGATCCTTGTCGGTTTTGTCATCTCCACGATCGCCGCTTTGATCGTATCGATCCCAACGCTTCGATTAAAAGGCGATTATCTAGCGATCGCGACTTTAGGATTTTCCGAAATCATCCGTATCCTCGTACAAAATATGAAGATCACGAATGGTGCGGCTGGACTGAGTGGGATCCCCGCTTTGACGACATGGCCTCTTTTGATGCTTGGCGTTGTTTTAACGATCGTCATCTGCTCCAATTTTACGCGTTCCGCTCCAGGAAGAGCTTGTATCGCTGTTCGAGAAGATGAGATCGCCGCGGAAGCGATGGGGATCAACACCACAAAATATAAAGTCATCGCCTTTGTGATCGGCGCCCTTCTCGCCTCTGCAGCTGGCGCTTTGTTCGCATGCAATTTCTATGTGATCAAACCGACCCAGTTTACTTTCAATAAATCGATCGACATCCTCGTCATGGTCGTATTCGGCGGTATGGGAAGCATGACAAGCTCCGTGCTTGCAGCGATCGCGATCGGTCTATTGAATATGGTGCTACAAAACTTCACAGATGCTCGTATGATCATCTATGGGGCGATCTTAGTGATCATGATGATCTTCAAACCGCAAGGTTTGTTTGGCGATCGAGAAATCTCGTTGTCCAAGATCGTTGATAAAGCAAAAGCGAAGAAGGAGGCAAACTGATGGAACCTATTCTTGAAGTCAAAAACCTCACGAGAAACTTTGGAGGGCTTGCGGCCGTTTCGAATGTCTCCATGCAGATCATGCCAGGAGAACTCATCGGCTTGATCGGACCAAACGGGGCGGGCAAGACAACCTTGTTCAACTTATTGACTGGTGTTTATGAACCAAGCGAAGGCTTGATCGAAATGCAAGTCGATGGAAAGCCAAAACAAATCGGAGGCATGAAGCCATATAAGATCACCAACCTTGGCGTGGCGCGTACATTTCAAAATATTCGACTATTCAAATCGATGACGGTTCTAGAAAATGTCGAAGTCGCGATGCAAAGAAACATTCAATATGGAACGATGAGCGCGATCCTTCGTTTGCCTAAGTTTTATTCCGAAGAGCGCTGGATCAAAGAGAAAGCGATCGAATATTTAAAAGATGTTGGCCTCTATCAAAAGAGGAATGAATTGGCGACCAACCTTCCTTATGGAGAACAAAGACGCTTAGAGATCGCCCGAGCTCTCGCTATCCAGCCAAAGATCTTATACTTAGATGAACCTGCCGCAGGAATGAATCCGCAAGAAACAGCCGATCTAACAAAGCTGATCCACGAAATTCGTGAAAAATACCACTTAACGATCATCTTGATCGAACATGATATGTCGCTTGTCATGAATATTTGCGAACGGATCTATGTGCTGGATTATGGAAAGATGATCGCGAACGGGAATCCGGAAGAGATCAAAAACAATGAGTTCGTCATTAAAGCGTACTTAGGAGAGGAGATCTAATATGGCGATGCTTGAAGTAAAAGACCTGCATGTTCATTACGGGATGATCGAAGCCCTAAAAGGGGTTTCTCTCCAAGTTGAAGAAGGCCAGATCGTCTCTTTGATCGGAGCGAACGGGGCAGGGAAAACAACTCTTTTACAGTCGATCAGCGGAATCGTTAAAAAAAGCAGCGGCGACGTTCACTTTATCGGAAAAGATATTTATAAGGAGTCGCCTCAAAAAATCGTAGCTGATGGACTGACGCAAGTTCCAGAAGGAAGACGTATCTTTGCGGGAATGAGCGTGTATGAAAATTTAATTTTAGGCGCCTATTTAAGGAAAGATAAAAAAGAGATCCAGGAAGATCTTCAAAAAGTCTATCAGCAGTTTCCGATCCTAGAACAAAGAAAGAACCAAGACGCCTCGACTCTTTCAGGCGGAGAACAGCAGATGCTCGCGATGGGCCGTGCTCTTATGGCGCGCCCTAAATTGCTTCTGCTAGACGAGCCGAGCATGGGATTGGCGCCAATTTTAGTCAAAGAAATATTTTCGATCATCCAAGAAATCAATAAAACGGGAACTACGATCTTGCTTGTCGAACAAAACGCCAAAATGGCTTTGTCAATTGCCGACTATGCCTATGTTTTAGAAACCGGAAATGTCGTTTTGAGCGGTACTGGAAAAGATCTGATCGAATCAGAAGATATTCAAAAAGCATATTTAGGAGGATAGAATGTTTCAAGTTAAAGATTTTATGACCAAAGATGTCATAACTTGCGCGCCAGATGATAAGATTTCTTATATCATCGATGCGATGAAGTCGAAGAATATTCATCGGCTTCCAGTCGTAGATGCAAACCACAAGCTCGTTGGTATCATTACAGAAGGAATGATCGCGGGCGCGGATAATTCGGCGACGTCGCTTTCGATCTATGAACTCAATTACTTGTTGTCCAAGACACAAGTCAGCACGCTGATGATCAAAAATGTGATCTCGATCGAAGAAGATCAGCTCATGGAAGAAGCCGCTCAAAAGATGCTTCAAAACGACATTGGATGCTTGCCAGTGATCGATGCCAATAAAAAAGTAGTCGGCATCTTGACCCAGAATGATATTTTCAAAAGCTTCCTCAACGTATTGGGATGGGAAAAAGAAGGATCGCGGATCACGCTCGAAGCCAAAGACGAAATTGGGATGCTCGAGAAGATCGCGAATATCTTCGCCAATCACCGTATCAATATTTATAATATTGGAGTCTATGAATCCAAAGATGGGATTGCAAGAATGGTCATTCGCAGCGACGCGCAAGATATCGATGAAATGCGCAACGCGTTGAACGACGCAGGATTCAATGTATTGAAAGCCGTTCATATCGCTTAAAAAAACGAGGGAATATCAACCCTCGTTTTTATATGTATTTAGGTCAGTAGGGAAAGGAACCTCTTTTAATTGGCCATACTCGCTTGCTTGAAGTTCGACTTTGATCGATGTATCGATTTGATGTTTGTTGATCGACTGTTTTGCCTTGATATCCATGCTCAGCGAATCGATCCGATCGTCCTGGATCTTCGCTTTCAGCTTTGCGCGCTCGATCGATACTGATCCATAGGAGTCGAGCATATTCGAAAGAAGGGTCTTATCGATATCGAAGGAATATGTATCGCCTTCGACTTTGGCGTTCGTCAGCCATTCTTTCTTTTGCGTATCGTTCAGATCTAGAAATGGATCCATACTTCCGAGCTTAGAATCTTTGGCCAATCCGATCTTTTCCACCGAACTGCTCGTCTTCGTGCCAAGCGAATTCAAATATGTTTTGCCATCTTTGATATAAAAATCTAAGAAGTTGGGTTGAGTATTTCCATTCGCTTCCAGTCCAGTCGTGATCGCGAGCTTAAGATCGTTTGTTTGATCGTAATATAGATCGAGCGTGATTTCAGAAGGCTCATCGCTATCCATCAAGATCGAGCCCGCGATCCGTCCGCTTTTTTCCTCCATCGTATTGTGCAGCGCATTGAAAAATTGTATCGAAGCATTTTTGTCTTCATTCTTTGAGCAAGCAGTTAGCCCAAGAATCAGAAACAATGATACTATTAGAGCAGAAATCTTTTTCATGGCAATCTCCTTTTTTGCCATTGTAAAAGGAATATAGGCAGATGTCAAAGAAAGGAACCGAGCAAATGGTACTTATATATTATGGAAAAGATACAGCGTTAAAAGAAAAGATCAACACCGTTCTTGATCGGATGCATGTCAACTATATTGAACTAGGACAAAACGATTTGAGCAAAAAGCTCAAAGATCTCGTTCAAAAAGAAGAACACGCGCTCGATTTAGAAGGAAATTCGCAAATTTTCATGTATTTCTACGATGAAAAAGTCGACACGATCACCAAGATCGACAACGCTTTAAAAGAAGAAGGCATCTTTGTGCGTCACAAAGCTGTAACAACGCCTACCAATCTGGAATGGACTTTGCAGGAACTCATTTCCCACATTGAAGCGGAAGCCTCTTATTTTCAAAAACGCGAGAAGCTTCGTTCTCTCGTATCCAATCCGGATCTAGTGAAAGTTTCCCAAGATCCTAAGTATCGCAATCTTATGAGTATGTGTTATGAACTCTTAGAAGAAAACGACGTACCTGAAAAAATGCTGGATACCGCCATCGCGTTAATTGAACATTATCCAGAAGCGTGATTCTCCGCTTCTGTTTTTTTATATCTATGGTAAGGTAAAGAAATGGAAAAGATTACACTAGGAATATTGGCCCATGTCGATGCAGGCAAAACGACACTGATCGAAAGCATGCTCTACGAAAGCCATCAAATCAAAAAACAAGGAAGAGTCGACCATCAAGACGCTTTCCTCGACTATGATCCACAAGAAAGGGAAAGAGGGATCACGATCTTTGCGAAACAAGCCAAATTCAAGTGGAAAGATCATGAAATCTTCGTGATCGATACACCAGGACATGTCGATTTTTCAGCCTCAATGGAACAAGTCCTTAGCGTGCTTGATGTCGCCATCGTTTTGATCAGCGCCCAGGACGGTATCCAATCGCATACGGAAACGATCTGGAAATGCTTGAAAGAATATGAGATCCCCACATTGATCTTCGTCAATAAGATGGATATCGCTTATCGAAACAAAGAAGAGATCTTAGAGGAAGTCGTAAGCAAGCTCGATCCCAACAGTATCGATCAAGCCGACAAGGATCGGGAAGAAATGATCGCGATGTGCGAGGACAAAGCGCTCGAAGAATACCTCCAACAAGGCTCTTTGTCCTCGGAAACGATTCAAAGACTCTTTTTGACTCGACGCTTTTTTCCGACCTTTTTTGGGAGCGCCCTGAAAAATGAAGGCGTCGATCCGCTGCTCGACTCTCTTTGCGCCCTCGTTGGGCAAAAAGAATTTTCCCAAGAATTTGGAGCCCGTATTTTCAAGATCCAAGAAGATGGAAGCGCTCTAGCCAAGATCACGGGCGGAACGCTGAAAGCCAAAGAGATCGTCAATGAAATCAAGATCGATCAGATCCGCAGCTTCAATGGACAAAAGTATACGCTTCTACAAGAAGCGAATGCGGGAGATATTGTCGCCCTCAAAGCCGATACCGATTGGAAAGTCGGAGATGGCCTCGGTTATGAAACAGCCCAACAAGAACGTCTGCTGGCCTCCTTTTTGACGTATGAGCTGCTATTACCTGAAGAAGTCGATGCTTTGCAGCTCTGGCCTTATTGCCAGCAATTAGCAAAAGAAGATCCGAGCTTGCAGCTTGACTATCATGAAAGGAGCAAAAAGATCACCCTCCGATTGCGGGGCGATGTTCAAAAAGAGGTCCTGCAAAAGATGATCTTAGAAAAAACAGGCATCTTGATCGGTTTTTCGCAAGGAAGCGTCGTTTATAAAGAGACGATCGGGAAACAAGAATATGGAGTGGGACATTTTGAACCTCTCCGTCATTATGCGGAAGTGCATGTTCTCCTTGATCCTTTGCCAGCAGGATCAGGCGTCGTTGTCTGCAATGGAAACCGCATCGAATCGTTGTCTTTAGGCTGGCAACAACAAATCATGAACGCTTTGAACCAAAGACAATATGGGGTGTTGACGGGATCGGAATTAACGGACGTGCAGATCACATTGATCGCAGGACAAGGGAATTTGAAACATACGTCGGCTGCCGACTTTCGTCAAGCCGCCCATCGCGCCGTGCGTCAAGCTTTGCGCAAAGGGAAATCGATCTTATTAGAACCTTATTACACATTTAAGATCGAGGTTCCATCTCAAAGCCTTTCTAAGGTGCTCTATGAATTGGAACAAAGAAATGCGAGCTTCGAGATCTTAGAGACAGAAGAAGATATGAGCACGATCCAAGGGAGCGGCGCCATTCGTTTGTTGATGAACTTTCAATCGGAGCTTTCCGCCCTGAGCAAAGGAAGAGGAAAGATCGCGTTCATCAAGAGCGTTTATGCGCCAAGCCAAGATACAGAATCGATCGTGAAAACGATCCAATACGATCCTGAGGCGGATCTCAAGCATCCGACTGGCTCGATTTTCTGCAAACAAGGGGCCGGGTATTATGTTCCTTACGACGAGGTCGAAGAAAAAATGCATCTTCATCCTCTCGATACAGAGTCGAGCCATTCTTATGAAAGAGTGCGTTATCACGTATCGGATGAGGAAGCGAAGCGCGCATTTGAAAGAACGCTTTCAAAAAAGAAAGAGAAACCAAAGGCGAAAAAACCAAAAGTCAAGCAAGAACTGGATCATGAAGAAATCAAGATCCAGCCTAAAAAGCCAGAGCTTCTCGTGATCGATGGCTATAATATGATCTATAGCTGGAATTCGCTGAAAGATCTTGCTAAAGCGGATTATAACGCCGCTAGGGAGCGTTTGATCGACCAAATCGTCAATTATCAAGGATATAAGGATATCGATGTCTATCTTGTCTTTGATGCGTATCGTCGCAAACAAGGGGAGGGACGCAACGAAACGCGTCATAAAACGAAGATCATCTATACGAGATATGGAGAAAATGCGGATTCTTATATTGAACGTCTAGTCCATGATCTAAAGAGTCATTATTCGATCAGTGTGGCGACTTCGGATGGGCTGATCCAGAATTCGATCTTGGCAAGTGGCGCCAATCGGATCTCCGCAAGAGAATTAGAAGGGAAAGTGATGGGAGTCAACGCGATCGCGCTCTCTCATCTTAAATAAGATCATTATGGTAATTCTATTGTTCTTTATATTATGTATTTTATTTTCGATCGTCAGCTTATACTTCATCACGATGAAAAACACGAAGCTTACTGTGCTGTTTTTATGTCTTTCGTTCTTGATGTTGATGCTCGCGATCGCGAATCCATTTTAAAAAGAGATAGTATACTCGATTCATTCAAAAAAATCAATAATCAGAGTTGACAGACTTGAATCTCATTGATAATATAATAAATTGCAAAATAGTCTGTATTCTTAGTGACTAGGAAGGCAGACCACACGAAAGGATGGCGTTCATGGACAGCAACAAAGCGTATCGCACAGTTTCTTGCGGAAACAAATCCTCCAGGCGAGACTACTCAAAAGTAAGTGGAAACCTCGAATTACCGAATCTTGTCGAGATCCAGACAGATTCGTTCGAATGGTTCACAAAACATGGAATCCAGGAAGTATTTGAAGAAATATATCCTATTGAAAACTACGGTAAGAATATTAAATTAAACTTCGTGCGTTTTTATTTCGACGAGCCGAAATACAATGCCGAAGAATCAATGTATAGAGAATGCAACTATGCAGCTCCGCTCTATGCGGAAATGGAATTAGAGATCACGGATCCGGATACCGGAGAAGTGCGTACAAAAAGCGAAGAAGTTTACTTAGGCGACTTCCCTTTGATGACAGACACCGGTACTTTTATCATCAATGGTGCGGAGCGTGTTATCGTTTCTCAGATCGTTCGTTCTCCTGGAGCTTACTTTTCGGAAGCGTATGACGAAAAAACAGGAAAGCAGAACTATAACTGTGAATTGATCCCAAGCCGTGGTACTTGGCTTGAGTTCATGACTGAACAAAAGAAAACGATGAGCGGAAGAACGATCAATGTTTCGATCGACCGCCGCCGTAAGATCCTTTTCTCGATCTTCTTCAAAGCTTTAGGAATGTCTTTTGGCTTGGAAAAGAACGAGGATGCTTTCGATACGAAAGATCTTGAAACATTCCTTCACGCTTTAGGCCGGCAGCTTCAAGATGTGCCGGAAGACGAGGAAAACAGAGAATACATGAACTTGTATTTGATGTTGTATAACGCGTTCTTTGGAAAATACGAAGAAATTGAAAACACGTTGTTGAACGATAAAGTCAAAACGACAGAAGAAGCGCTTCTTTCTTTTTATGAAAACCAAAGAAGCGACGAGATCCCAACGCTTGATGGTTCGATCACTTTGATGCAAGCGAAGTTTTTCGATCATCGCCGTTATGATCTCACGAAGGCTGGACGTTATAAGCTGCAGAAAAAACTCAACGCGTATGCTCGAATGATGAACAACACGTTGGCTACGGATATCGTGGATATTGATGGCAATGTGGTGATGGAGCAAGGCCTTCATATCCATCGGGACGAGAGAAACCAATTGAAGGAGATCCTCTCGAAAGGAGGATATATGGTTCCTTATCCTTTCCGTTCCGAGTTCCATGAAAAGGATATCGTGACGATCCCGACAAGCTATAATGCAGGTCTTGTAGGTCGTGTCCTTGCCAAAGATGTCGATGTGTTCGGAACATTGTTCGAAGAAGGCACTGTCTTGACCCAGCAAGATGTCGACAAGCTCAAAGAGCATGTGGAAAAAGTCAAGATCTATGCGGGTATCGTCGCTAAGCCAGTTACGCTCAACGAAGAAAACTTCAATGCGGTGATGAACTATGGACAGCGTTTGTTCGCGATGGGTCGGATCACGAACGCGGATGGACAAGATGTGATCGATCATGAAATGGAATTGATCGTTCCTCGCTATCAAGTGGGGGTAAGTCCAGATCGCATCGACGACGCGAACCAGCTCGCTCTTCACCAAAAGCTTGGCGAACAAGAAGTGAATGTTTGGCTCATTGGCGCGGCTTGTCAAGAAGTCAAGGTCGTCGATAAAGATGAGCAGATCGTCAAGATCGTCGGCAATGATCCATTCGCTAACCGGCATACTGTTACGATCGCCGATATTTATGCATTCTTTGGCTATGACTTGAATGTCATGGATGGAATTGGCGAAACAGACGATATCGATATGCTTGGCAATCGTCGGATCCGTTCGGTGGGCGAATTGATCCAAAACCAGTTTAGGATCGGTCTTAGCCGGATGGAGCGGGTCGTCAAAGAAAGAATGTCGATCCAAGAACTCGATAATCTAACGCCAAGAAAATTGACGAACATTCGACCGTTGACAGCGGCGATCAAAGAGTTCTTCTCTTCTTCGCAGCTTTCTCAATTCATGGACCAGCAAAACCCATTGGCCGAGTTGACCAATAAGCGTCGTATTTCGGCATTGGGGCCTGGTGGACTTTCTAGGGAACGTGCCGGATTCGAGGTGCGTGACGTTCACTCTTCGCACTATGGCCGTATTTGTCCGATCGAGACGCCAGAAGGACCGAACATCGGGCTGATCTCCAACTTGACGACTTATGCCAAGATCAATGAGTATGGCTTTATCCAAACGCCATATCGGATCGTAAACAAAGATGGCACGGTTCAGGAAAAGGCGATCTATCTTTCTGCGGATGAAGAGGCGGATTATGTCATCGCCCAGGCCAACGAGGTCCGGGATGGACGTTTGATCAATGAACGCGTGGTCGCCCGTAAAAATGGCGATACGATCATCGCGAATCGCGAAGATGTCGAATTGGCGGACGTCTCTCCAAAGCAGATCGTCTCTGTGGCCACGGCGTGTGTCCCTTTCCTTGAAAACGATGATGCTTCTCGTGCCTTGATGGGTGCCAACATGCAGCGTCAAGCGGTACCTTTGTTGACGCCACATTCTCCATATGTTGGAACGGGAATCGAATATAAGATCGCGAAAGATTCTGGTGTTGGTATCGTTTCGAAGCAAGACGGGGTAATCTCGTATGTGGATTCGTTGCGGATCGTCGTGACAGATAAGGAAGGCGAAGCGCATACATATCAGCTTCGTAAGTTCGCTCGAAGCAACGCTTCGACATCGATCAACCAAAAACCGATCGTTAAACTGGGCGAAGAAGTCAAAGTGGGAGACATTTTGGCGGATGGTCCAAGTATGGAAAATGGCGAGCTCGCGCTTGGTCAAAACGTGACGATCGCTTACATGACTTGGTATGGATATAACTATGAGGATGCCATCATCATGTCAGAGCGCATGGTTTCGGATGATGTATATACTTCGATTCATATCGAAGAATATGATATCGACTGCCGGGATACGAAGCTTGGTCCAGAAGAGATCACGCGCGACATTCCTAACGTTGGAGAAAACGCGGTTCGCAAGTTGGACAAAGATGGTATCATCATGGTCGGCGCGGAAGTAAAAGAAGGCGATATTCTCGTAGGTAAAGTAACGCCAAAAGGACAATCGGAAGTTTCTCCAGAAGAAAAGCTCTTGTTGGCGATCTTTGGCGAGAAGTCGCGTGAAGTCCGCGATAATTCTTTGAAGGTTCCGCATGGTGGTGCTGGAATCGTGCATTCGATCCGTAAATTCAAACGCGGAGAAGGGGCTGACCTTCCTCCTGGAGTCAATGAGCGGATCAAAGTGTATATCGTTCAAAAGCGTAAGATTTCCGAGGGTGACAAGATGTCTGGTCGTCACGGAAATAAAGGTGTCATTTCGAAGATCCTTCCTGTGGAAGATATGCCATTCATGCAGGATGGAACGGCGATCGATATCATCTTGAATCCATTTGGCGTGCCTTCGCGTATGAATATCGGACAAATCTTAGAGATCCATCTTGGTTATGCGGCGAAGAAGCTTGATCAAAAGTTCGCGACTCCAGTATTCGATGGTGTCTCCAATGAAGAGCTGGCCGCGATCATGGAAGAAGCGAAAATGACGAAGGATGGTAAACAAGTGCTTCGTGATGGTCAGACGGGTCTTCCTTTCGATGAGCGGATCAGCGTTGGTGTCATGTATATGATCAAGCTGGCGCACATGGTTGACGATAAGCTGCACGCGCGCGCGACGGGACCATATTCGCTTGTTACCCAACAGCCTCTTGGTGGTAAAGCGCAAAATGGTGGTCAAAGATTTGGTGAGATGGAGGTCTGGGCTTTGGAAGCTTATGGCGCCAGCCATACTTTGCAGGAGATCTTGACGATCAAGTCGGATGATATCCAGGGTCGTATCAAAACGTATGAAGCGATCATTAAAGGAAAGGATATTCCTGAGCCAGGGATTCCTGAATCGTTCCGCGTGTTGATGCATGAGCTTCAAGGGCTTGCGATCGATGTGCGTCTT
The DNA here is from genome assembly GCF_001945605.1 of Dubosiella newyorkensis. GTDB lineage: Bacteria > Bacillota_I > Bacilli_A > Erysipelotrichales > Erysipelotrichaceae > Dubosiella > Dubosiella newyorkensis. Next base: position 18,565 of record NZ_MPKA01000052.1, on the reverse strand, counting down.
CTTGATGAGAATGGCAACGAGGTCGACATCACCAATGAAGAGGATGAGCATATCAGCCATGAGCACGAGGTGTTCGAGGCGCCAGCAAACGAGCGACTTGAAAATGATATCGAGCCGAAAGAAGATCATATTGAAGAAGAAGATATAGTCGACGGTCAGATCATTCAAGACGATCCTGTCGATGAAGAAATAGATGCAACAGAAACAGTAGAAGAGGAGGCTTAAACACTAGATGAGTATCAATAACTTTGCCTCAATTCAGGTCCAGCTTGCGAGTCCTGAAACGATTTTGAAATGGTCACATGGAGAAGTGACGAAGCCTGAAACGATCAACTATCGTTCTCAGAAAGCGGAAAAAGACGGTTTGTTCTGCGAGCGGATCTTTGGACCGACAAAAGACTGGGAATGTGCTTGCGGAAAGTACAAGAAAGTTCGTTTTAAAGGTGTCGTTTGTGATCGTTGTGGTGTAGAGATCACAAAATCGAGCGTACGGCGCGAAAGAATGGGTCATATCCATTTGGCAGCGCCTGTCGCTCATATTTGGTATTTGCGCGGTATTCCTAGCCGGATGGCTCTTCTTTTAGATGTCACTCCAAAACAGCTGGAAGAAGTCGTATACTTTGTCAGCTATATCGTCACAGATCCGAAGGATTCGGATCTTGCTTACAAGCAGATCCTTTCGGAGCGTGAATATCGGGAAAACTTGGCGAAATTTGGTCCAAATGGCTTTACGGCGCAAACGGGCGCGGAAGCGGTCCTTCGTCTACTCAAAGATGTAGATCTTGAAAAAGAGTACGAGGAAGTGCAGTCGGCTCTTGAGAAAGCGCAAGGAGAAAAGCGCAAAAAGCTCATCAAGCGTTTGGATACGATCAATGCGTTCCGTCATTCGGATAATAAGCCGGAATGGATGATCTTGACGAATATTCCAGTAATACCACCTGATCTTCGTCCTATGCTTCAATTGGATGGAGGCCGTTTTGCGACGAGCGATCTGAATGATCTGTATCGTCGTGTCATTACTCGAAACAATCGTCTTCATAAGCTTTTGGAGTTGGGTACGCCGAATATTATCGTTCAAAACGAGAAGCGTATGCTTCAGGAGGCTGTGGATGCTTTGATCGACAATGGACGTCGTTCTAAGCCGATCACGGGCGCGGGCGGACGCGCGCTAAAATCGCTTTCTCACTCTTTGAAAGGAAAGCAAGGTCGTTTCCGTCAGAATTTGTTGGGGAAGCGTGTCGATTTTTCGGGTCGTTCCGTTATTGCGGTCGGACCGGATCTGAAGATGTATCAGTGCGGTATTCCGCGTGAGATGGCGATCAACTTATTCAATCCGTTCATCATCAACGAGATCGTGAATCAAGGGTTGGCGGCCAATCCTAAGAATGCGGAAAAGCTCATCGAGCGAAGAGATCCTCGGATCTGGGATGTGGTAGAAAAGGTCATTGAAGGCTATCCTGTATTGATGAACCGTGCGCCTACATTGCATAGATTGGGTATTCAAGCGTTCTTGCCTAAGCTTGTCGAGGGTAGAGCGATGCGTTTGCATCCGCTTGTATGTACAGCGTTCAATGCGGATTTTGATGGTGATCAGATGGCGATCCACGTTCCTCTTGGAGAAGAGGCTCGAGCGGAAGCGTTGATCATGATGCTGGGTTCGCACAATATCTTGGGTCCAAAAGATGGAAAACCTATCGTTACGCCTGGGCAGGACATGGTCATGGGAAACTTCTATTTGACGATGGAAGAGACGAAGGAAGAGCTTTTGGAAGAGTCGAAGCGCTATGAGAGCACGAACAATCCTTTGGAGGCTGCAAACTGGAAGAAGTTCGCAGAAAACGAAGGAAACGTGTATGCCAATGAGGAAGAGGTCAAGTTGGCTTATCAAATTGGGCAAGTGCACTTGCATTCTCGGATCGCTGTGCCTGTAAAAGGATTCAAAAAGACTTCATTTGGGGATGAACACGCGAATGATTATTTAGCGACGACGGTTGGTAAGATCATTTTCAATGGAATGTTCCCAGCGGATTTTCCGTATTTGAATGAGGTGAGCAGCGAAAACTTCAAGCATACACCGGATAAATATTTCATCAAGCCGGGTCAAAATATCAAAAAGTTTATTGAAGAGCTTCCGATCACGCCTGCTTTCAAGAAGAAAGATCTTGGTAGTATCATCGCGGAAGTGTTCAAACGGTATTCTGTGGATGAAACGGCTGAAACCCTTGACCAGATCAAGTCTTTGGGATTTAAGTATTCGACGACGGCTGGAATTACGGTTGCGCTTTCGGATATCGAGGTCGCTCCAAATAAGGAGATGCACGTCGATGAAGGTCGTAAGAAGGCGGAAGCTCTGAAGAAGATGCAGCAAAAAGGTTTGTTGACGTTGCCTGAATGGGAGTCGCGTCTGAATAAGATGTGGGATAATGTCAAGGATGGTATCGCGGATGAATTGATGGCGAACATGCCTCGTAAGAATCCAATCTTCATGATGTCGGAGTCGGGTGCTCGTGGTAACAAGCAGAACTTTACGCAGCTTGCGGGTATGCGTGGTTTGATGGCTCGTCCTGGGCATGGTAAGTCGCGTTATGGGGAGTTTGTTCCTTCGATCATCGAGGTCCCTATTTATTCTTGTTTCCGTGAAGGTCTGAATGTGTCGGAATTCTTTATTTCTACGCATGGTGTGCGTAAAGGTTTGACGGATACGGCGCTGAAGACGGCTGAGTCTGGTTACTTGACGCGTCGTCTAGTCGATGTGGCGCAAGATGTCATCATCAAAGAGGACGATTGTGGCACGGATAAAGGATATTGGGTCGAAACTTTGATCGATCGTAAGACGAACACGGTCATTGAAGAGTTGAAGGATCGTTTGGTTGGTCGTTATTCGAAGCAGGATGTCGTAAATCCTGAGACGGGTGAGTTGATCATCGCGAGCGATGAATATATTACGGATCAGATCGCGCAAGATATCGTGGATGCCGGAATAACGGGTATGTATATTCGTTCTCCATTTACTTGCAAGTCGAGCATGGGTATTTGTCGTAAGTGTTATGGCAAGAACATGGCGACTGGTAAAGATGTCGAGGTCGGCGAGGCTGTCGGTATCATGGCGGCTCAATCGATCGGTGAGCCAGGTACGCAGTTGACGATGCGTACGTTCCATACAGGTGGTGTGGCTGGTTCTGGTACGGGTGATATCACGCAAGGTCTTCCTCGTGTCGAGGAGTTGTTTGAGGCGCGTCATCCGAAGGGTGTTGCGGTCATCGCGCAAATTTCGGGTGAGATCACTTCGATCGAGCGTATCGATGGTACGATGCGTCAAGAGGTCATCATCACGAATGAGCACGAGAGCGTGGCACATAAATTGAATGCGAACCAGTCGCTTCGTCCTTGGATCACGGTGGGCGCCACGATCGAGGCTGGTCAAGCGATCACGGAGGGTCCTTTGGATCCGAAAGAGCTTTTGAGTGTTGCGGGTGTCCGCGAGGTTCAAGATTATATTTTGAAAGAAGTCAAGAAAGTATATCAATCGCAAGGTATCGAGATTTCTGACAAGCACTTGGAAGTTATGATCAAGCAGATGATGAAGAAGGTCATCGTGATCGACAGTGGCGATACGGATTTGAATGTGGGTGTTCAGCTTTCTTTGAACAACATTACGAAGATCAACCGCGACGCGTTATTACAAGGGAAGACGCCGGCGACGTTCAAGCCTGTTCTTCTTGGTATTTCGAAAGCTTCTGTCGAGACGGATTCGTTCTTGTCGGCCGCTTCGTTCCAGGAAACGACAAAGGTATTGACGGACGCGACGATCAAAGGCAAAGTGGATCATCTTGTTGGTTTGAAAGAGAATGTCATTATTGGTAAGCTAATTCCGGCTGGCACGGGAGTGAAGGGCGATCGTCCTCAGAACTTGATCGTGGCAGCGAAGGCGAAGGAGCTTCGTGACAAGCGTCTTTCGAGAATGCGTGAGGTTCATGACGACGCGTTTGATGAAATCGCGAAGGGTTCTTCTATGGAGAAGCAAGTCCTTCCGGTAATGGATGATTCTCTTTCAATCGTAGAGGAAGATCAAGCGTCGGAAGATTTGTTCAATCAATCTCTAGAAGTTCTTTCTGAAGAATAATAATTAAAAGAAGTAAGAGAAGTTGGATCATGTGATCGACTTCTCTTTTCTTTTTTATTGATGATGGAAATAGAGAATAAAGAAAAAAAAGAGACCTTCGACTGGAAGGTCTTGATCGTGACTACTTTTTGAAGATTGCTTTTAAAACAGCGAAGCCACCAATGACCATTAGAGCTTTTTTGCCTAGGTCGCAGAGTGTGTTGACTGGATCGTTTTCAAAGTTTTCTTTTAGTTCGTCGGCTTTTTCTTTGGCGATTCCTTTGATTCCGCCTTGTTCTTCGTATTCGTCTTCGATGTTTTCGGCATAGTGATGAACTTCTTTTTCCATATCATCGAGATCTTGTTTCGCTTGAGCAAGCTTTTCATCACTCAAAGTTCTCAAAGATTCGAATTGAACGGCTGGATTGACTTTATCGTCCACTTTTTGTTGTGGCGCGTCGTTCGTGCTAGGTTGTTCATTGTCGAGAGTAAGGTCCACTTTTTTAGCGCTTTCCTTATCATCTTCACTATTTGGCGAAATCGAAGGGGCTGATTTTACATTTGTCTCTGGAGCCGTTCCAAACGATTCGTCCATTTTTTCACTTGCTTCATGTTTGTTTTTTGACATTGTTTATACCTCCTTTATTTGAATTGGCACTACTTATTGTACGTTTATTTTAGCACTTCAAAAAAAAGAAGCCTTGTCGTTTGACCGTTAGAAAGAAAGGATTGATTTTTTTTCAATACACTTCATAATGAGATTATGATCAAGAATATAGTATTAGATATCGGGAATGTACTTTGTACATTTGATCCTGAAGGGATGCTTCAACAACTTTTTAGCGACAACCACGTCCAGGAGCAATTGAATGGGATCTATTTTGCTTCGTTGTGGGATCAGTATGACAAAAATACTTTGACGAAAGGAAAGATGATCGAGATCGGTGAGCTTCAAGCGCCAGAATTAAAAAAAGAGATCAAAGTATTGATGGATGACTGGACGCAATATGTGGAGTTGATTCAAGAAAATGTAGAGTATATGCGTCATCTCCACGATTTAGGTTATGGGGTATATATTCTTTCTAACATTCCGCAAGATTGTTTTTTGCATTTAAAAGAAAATGGATTGTTCAAGCATGTGGATGGAGGCGTGTATTCATACCAAGAAAAGAAGATCAAGCCAGACTTTGAAATGTATAAAACACTTTTGGATCGCTACGAGCTAGACGCGATGGAATGTTTATTTATCGATGATTTAGAAAAGAATATCGAAGCCGCCAATACGTTAGGCTTCCATACGATCCATTTAAAAGAGCCAAGCCAGCTCAAGAAAAAAGTAAGTCATTTTTTAGAAGATGAATAATAAAATGCCTGTTCATACTTACGTGGACAGGCGTTTTTTATAAGTATAATTTTCCTAGAGTACCTTACTAAACGAAGCCATTTTACCATAGTTAATTTGAAAAAATAAAGCATCTTTTAAACAAAATGTACTAAATTGTGTAAGATTTATAGAATAATTATAAGAATATACAGTACTTTTTGAGAAAAAAGTACAAATCAGGATTCCATTTGAATGTTTAAGCCGTCAAAATTCTGGTCAGATCATTAGGCTGAAAAAGCCTATAGATACAAGATTTTTTATAGTTTTCTCTTTCTTTTATTTTATTATATAAGCCGTCAGTTTAAGCCGTCAAGTTTACAATCGACCATTATATAACATTTATATTCAAAAATTCATAGAGTAAGGTACTTTATGAATTTTTTTGTACCTTCAAGATTTCAATTTAGAAAGGGCAAGAAATGAAAGCGGTTGATTTGAGTGGTAAACGTTTTGGAAAGCTGACTGTGCTCAAAAAGACCGAGCAAAAAAGAAAGGGCAGCTTTTTGTGGCTTTGTCGTTGCGATTGTGGAAATGAAATTCTTTTGGAGCGCTACAAGATCGAGCGTGAGCTTGTTCATAGTTGCGGTTGTTCGAGAACTTCTTCGATCGATTTGACGGGAAAGAAGATCGGAAAGCTTACGGTCATTCGTAAATTGAATGAAAAAAAGGGTTCGAATTATTTGTGGCTATGCCGATGTGATTGTGGAAATGAAATCAAAGTTCCTACTTCGCATTTGACAAGGAACAATCCAACGTCGAGTTGCGGTTGTTCGAAAGGGAAGAAGTCTGAAGATATTTCGAATCAAAAGTTTGGTCGTTTGCTGGCGATTTGTCCGACAGAAAAACGACTGGCGGGAAGTGTTGTTTGGGAGTGTGTTTGTGATTGCGGCAATCGTATTGAGGTTTCGTTGAATCAGCTAAAGTCTGGGAATGTGAAAAGTTGTGGTTGTTTGGTTCATGAACACGATCCAAAAGAAACACTTCACTATGTCGAGCAAACGTGTGTGGAGTCACTTCGTTCCAAAGAAGTTCGTAAAGACAACACGAGTGGCTGTACGGGCGTAAGAAAGCAGAAGGGTAAATGGATCGCTCAAATTTCTTTTCAGAAGGTCCGGTATTTTTTGGGGGCGTTTGAAAAGAAGGAGGATGCGATCTTTGTGCGGAAGCAGGCTGAACATTTACTGCATGATTCGTTTGTGGATGCGTATGACAAATGGTCGCGCAAAGATCTGGAATATAAAGAAAAGCATCCGTTCAAGATCGTGGTTTCGGGTTCGAATATTGATGATTTTGAAGTGAAGTTCTCAAATGAAGAAAGTGACGGTCTATTTATATATAGGGGAATGAATGAGAAAGAAAGCAAGCAAAGAAAACAAGATCGATGTCTCGTACTCGCTGGATGAGCTCGTTCAAGAACGAAATCGAGTTCGGCACAAAAGTCAGTATGTGAGGACATTGAAAAGTACGGTGGGGACTTTATTGGTGGTGGCTGCGATCGCGGTTTTAGTGGCTACGTTATGGCTCCCTGTTTTACAGATTTATGGAAATAGTATGTCACCTACGCTCAAGGCGGGCGATGTCGTTCTTTCTGTAAAAGGAAACAATTATAAGACGGGGGATATCATCGCCTTTTACTACAACAACAAGATTCTTGTCAAGCGAGTGATCGCGGGTCCTGGCGACTGGGTGTTCATCGATGATGATGGAGTTGTGTATGTGAATGGGGAAGAGATCGAAGAGCCCTATGTGAGTGAAAGGTCGATCGGACAGACGGATATTGAATATCCGTATCAAGTGCCTGAAGATCGGTGGTTCGTGATGGGAGATCATCGAAGCGTTTCGATGGATTCTCGTGTAAAGGCAATCGGTCCTGTGGCAGAAGAAATGATCGTAGGAAAGCTTGTAGGTCGAGTCTGGCCTTTGAATAAGCTGAGCGGAATTTAGAAAGGCGAAGGAATTATGGATAGAAAGAGAAAAAAACGTTCTTGGAGACGGGTGACGAACGCGCTAAGTTGTTTGATCGTCTTTTGTACAACGTATGCGCTGATCCTTCCGGCATTGACTTTGGAAACGGAAGCCCAGCAATTCTATTGCGATAAGGAAGAGCATACGCACACAGAAGATTGTTATCATTCTAAAGATCCGCTTTGCGGAAAAGTAGAAGGAGAATCGATCGAAGGTCATGTTCACGACGATTCGTGTTATGAAATCAAACAAACGCTCATTTGTCCTTTGGAAGAAAGTGAAGAGCATGTTCATGACGAGTCGTGTTTCCAGCAAGAACAAGTATTGATTTGCGATAAAGAAGAGAGCGAAAGCGTAGAAGGACATGAACATTCTCCAAAATGTTATTTGAGTGTCGATCCTGTTTGCGGAAAAGAAGAACACACCCATTCGAAAGAATGTACTTCCAATAAAGAATTGAAAGAAAAGAAGGAAGATTGGGAAAACTCGATTCCGGAAACGTTGAGCGACAAGCTGGATGAAAAGATCGTCCAGATTGCGAAGAGTCAAAAAGACTATAAGGAAGTAAAAGAAAACTTCGAACTCGATTCTGATGGGAAAGAACACTATTACACGCGGTATGGAGAATGGTATGGAAAGCCATACGAAGACTGGAATATCATGTTCGCTTCATTCGTCCTTCATTATGCGGGAATCAAGAATGAACAAATTCCATATGGACACGACTGGAACGAATGGATCGAAGATCTTTCGAAGAAAGAGTTGTTTGAACCAGAAGGATATGAACCACAAAATGGAGATTTGATCTTCTTCAAAGATCAAAAGGATGAAAATGTTCCTGACAAAGAAATTAAGAGTTATGTTGGTTTTCTTGTGAATCAAGACAAGAATAAAGCCATCGTGGGCGATTTGAATGATCAAGTAAAGGAAATCGTTCTTCAAGAAAAAGAGTATGAAACGATGGCCTATGTGCATCCAGAACAAGAAGTTCAAGAAGTAGAGGATGAAAAACAACCGACAGAACAAGATCCAGTAGTAGAAGATGGAAAAGAAGAACCAGCAGAAGAAGAAAAAGAAGACAAAAACGAAGAAACAAAAGAAGAGATCGAATATCGCCTTCCAGAAGAGTTCAAAGTAGAAACAGAAGACTTCACGCTCACTCTAAAGCCTAGATCGATTCCTGGCGAGCAAGAAGAAGAACAAAAAGAAGAAAATAAACAACTAGAAGAAGAAAACAAAGAACAAGAAGAAACAGAAAAAACGACAGACAACGAACTCCAAATCAAAAAGTTCAGCTTAGAACCAGAAGAAAACATCCAAGACAAGATCGATGAAGAAATCAATCGTTCCGAAGATGAATTGGAACAGATCCAAGAAGAAGCGAAACAAGAACAAGAGGAAGAGGAAAATAAACCAATTCCTACACTTCAAATCGAGAAGATCGATGAAACAACACAAAATGAAGAAGATCAACTCGAAATCCAAAAGCTAAAAGAACAAAGCGAAAAGGATACGGATCCTGAACAGTTGCTTGATTTGTCATTCTACAAGCTTAGATTCTTTGTGGAAGACCAAGAGATCAATTTGGAGGATCAGAAGTTTGATGCGGAGCTAACACCTACTCAAGCTTTTGTGGAGAAGTATGATACTACGAAGGATCTGGAGGATGTCAAGCCAGAGGCGGAAGTAGGAGCTAGCGTTTCTATAATGAACATCAACAAAACGGTAGAAACAGATTTGATTGATGCGGAAACGGCTAATGATAGTATTTTAATTAACAAAAATTATACTAATACCCCTATAGTTTTTAGTCAAAATGCATCGGATCCTATGGTTCTTAATATTCAAATAACGCCTAACCCTGAGTTTGAAGTAGAAATTTATGGATATCTCCATAAAAACCAAGAAGCTACTTATGAAGATTTGAATCAAGGTAAAACAGCAAGACAAAATGCAACTTTCCAAGTTATAGATATGACAAAAATTCCTGAGAAATTTGCCCCTGGATTTGTTAAATATAAAGATTATAAAAATGTTCAGGGAAAATTTAATAAAAAATTAGGTAAGGAACCAGAAGAAATTTATTCGTCGACTAAGTATAAATTTCATCAAGCTCCTAGCTTAGATTATTTTAATAAATTGGATGGTGTAGAATCGTATTGTTTAAAAGAAATATGGATAAAACCAAATGAACAATCGAATTGGTCTAAATTTAATTACAATTCAAATGATTTAGCTAAAAATATTCGGTTTACAAATTCAGATCAACACAAAGATTTATATGATCCTCTACAACCTAATGATTTTGAAGGGAAATATTATCTGATAACAGAAGGAACAGAAATTCGGTTGGTATTTAATGAAACCGAATCCAAAGCTACAGAAAAGACGTCTTTTTGGGATTATGATTTTTATGATACTAATCTGAATATTTATACCCATAATAATGGTAGGGTGGGGATTAATAATGAAAAAAATTATTCATCAACAAATGCTCCAACTTTAGTTTTAGGAAATAAATATATTTCTGAAAAATTTTATAGCAATGATCCACAAGTAAATGTAAACAAGAACGATAAGAGTATTAATCAGTCGGCAGGAAATTTAGAATTCATTACCACTCAAACTGTAAAAGATAATAATAACAATACAAAAACAATAGATGTGCACAGAGCTGTTCGATCTCACCCAATATTTGGATTAGTAAATAGCGCTTTAGATTCTGACGGACATCTTCAATATGCAGTAAATGCACCTAAATTGTTTGATGAAGGAACAGCAATAGGGAAATCCGTTAGATTAGACGGTTCTTTAAAATTCGATAGGACCGGAGACACCTATTCACTTTATGGTGTTTCAGGACCAAATAACTACAATAAAGACACGTTAAATCAATTTTTAACAAAGGATGCTTACACCCCTGCAGGACAACAAAAAAACAGATTTCATTATAATGGATTTTGGCCTTTAGATAATTTAGATACGACCAAAAATTATGGATCCCCAAACAATCAACCTCAATTAAAGTATAACGGTAATACTTATGGTTTTAATGGAACCTATAAAAGTGATGATGATCAAGATCATAACACTTTATTTGGTATGAAATACCAAGTTGATTTTATCTTAGATGAAAACTATACAGGACCTTTACGTTATTTCTTCTATGGAGATGACGATATGTGGGTATTCTTAGATGATCAGTTGATTTGTGACATTGGAGGTGTCCATCAATCAATTGGCGCTGAAGTAGATATACGACAAGCATTAGGAGACAATTTATCATCTGGTAAGCATACTTTAACAGTTTATTATTTAGAACGTGGTCAAGCGGGGTCTTCTTGTTATATGGAATATACATTGCCAAATGTAGTTTCTAAAACTCCTGAAAATGCAACTGGAGAACTTCGTTTAGAAAAGCAGTCAAACGATCCTGATCCAGATAAAGATTATGAATTCGAAATAGTGTTGAGTGATCAGAATGGCAATGAATTAGCAAATGAATATGCTTTGACTGTTTATACTAAATCTTCAAACGGAAATGACATAATTGATGAGAAACGTTCAAATGTTACATTCCATAGTAGAGGAAAAATTTTATTGAAGAACAATCAGTATGCTATCATCAAATATTTGCCGATTAATTCTCATTATAAAATCACTGAAAATATAAATTCAAACGAGAAAGACTTAACTTTTGTTTCATCTTGTTTGAGTACAGGTAGTGCTTGTGACATAAAAGAACCAGAAAAAAAACCGGAAAATGGTACATACACAATTATTGGTACTATAAAAAGCGGTTCGAGTTTAAGTCATTATGTAAAGGTGTTTAATAACAAGTATTTTGCGCTCCCAGAAACGGGAGGTATTGGCATTGAGCCACCAATCATGGCCAGTGGAATTAGCGTGATCGCTACTTCTGGCTATGTGGTAATACTTCGAAAGAAGGGATGGTGGAGCAAGAAGAAAAAATAAGGGAATAGAATAGAGAGTTCATTTATTTAACTTTATGAAAGGGATTATAACAAGAAAGTTATAAACTCATGTTTTTTGAGAAATTAAAGAAAGGAATAAATTCATGAAAATGATTAAAAAATTGTTTGGAAGTGTTGTTGCATTAGCGATGGCTTTTGCATTAACGACTTCTGTTTCGGCAGCGAAGGTTACAGTCGAAACTGAAACAGGAAAAACTAATTTGTCTGGGCGTACATTTACTGCTTATCAAATTTTTAAAGGAACAAAATCAGGAGATACTCCTGATGAAGTTTTAGCTGATGTAACTTGGGGTGACGCAATTACAAGTGCACAGGCAGAAACAACATTGATTAATAGTCTTAAAAATAACTTCACAGATGTTGATGCTGTTAAAAAACTTAAAACTACATCAGAAGCAAAAGAAGTTGCTAAAGCACTTGATGGTTTTACCGATGACCAAGGAATTAAGTTAGCAAAGGTTATCTATGATGTATTAGCAGATAATGATGCTGAAGATAAAAAGATTCCTGATAACGTTGATAAAACAGTGTTGAAACCCGAAAATGGTGAATATTCTGCACTTGTTCAAGATGGATATTACTTGATCGTTGATGAGACTACTACGGGTTCTGTAAACCCAGCAGTTCTTCAAGTAGTAGGTGATATTACGATTAAACCTAAAACAGAAGATGTTGATGTAACCAAAGAAGTCGAGGATAAAGAAAATGGAAAGAGTCAAGGTTTTGGTAATTCAGCTGACTATAGTATTGGAGATAGCATTACATTTAGACTATCTGCTCAAGTTCCAGATATGACTCATTATGATACATATAAGTTTAATTTTATAGATACTTTATCTAACGGATTATCATTTAATGATGATATAAAAGTATATAGCGTGTCTGCAAAAGAAGTTAACGGTGTTTTAACATACGATGAGGAAGGGTTGGTAAAAACCAATTTGATTGGTAGTAACCATTATACTTTAACTGATGAAACATTGGATAATGGCGGAGGAAGCTTTTCAGTAAATTTACCAGATTTAAAAACTACTCCATATGGTTCCTCTAAACGATATATTACAGCAGGTGATTTTATTGTTATTGAATATACAGCGACTTTAAATAGTAGTGCTGCTTTCCAAGAAAACAATAAAGTAAAGCTAGAATATTCTAATAATCCAAATACTGGTGGAGATGGGGAAACAACAGAAAAAACGGTTTATGTATATAACTTTACATTAAATGGGACTAAAGTGGATGGAGCTTTAACAACCGAAAAATTAGAAGGTGCTGAATTTATCATTACTAGAAACAATAATGAATATGCCTTAGTAACTAATGGCAAGATTACTATGTGGACAAAATGGGATGGAAAAAAAGAGAGTCTTCCAAAGGAAGGAAATATTAAGTCTGCGAAAGATGGAACATTTAGCATTATTGGTTTAGATGCTGGTGATTATAAGTTATATGAGGTTGTTGCACCAACTGGATACAATACTCCAGCAAATCCATTTGAAATAAAAATCACTGCAGATCATGATGGAAGTAGTGTTACTGATTTAACTATGACTGTCGATGGTACAAGTGGAACCGGGGATACAAATACAGGTGTTGTTACCGGAAACATCTTAAACACCAAAGGAACTACCCTCCCTGAAACTGGTGGCATGGGAACCACAATGCTCTACGTGATCGGTGGAGTGCTCCTAGTAGGTTCTGCGATCTTGTTGATCACGAAAAAAAGAATGAGCAACGAAGGATAAGATCTTAAAAAGATTTTGTTTAAAGTTGATTAGCCATTGTTAGAGAGAAGAGCTTTTACTGCTCTTTCTCTTGCCGCAATGGTAAGGAGAGTCCTACATGAAAAAATACATACAAAAGAATTTTACGACAATTCTGCTGATTGTGGCTTTCACGGTAGGCCTGTCCTTGCTGTTGTATCCTACAATCGCCAATTGGTGGAATGAAATGTATGCGGCCCGTGCTGTCGCGACATACGACGAAGCGGTCGCTAAGCTTCAAGAAGAAGATCTTGAACTGATGTATGCCGACGCCGTCAAATACAACCAACTGCTTCTGGAAGAAAAGAATCGCTACTTTCCTTCCGAAGAAATGCATGAACTTTATGAAAAAACATTGAACGTGAACGACGATGGATTGATGGGATCGGTCAACATCCCAAAAGCGAATATCAATTTGCCTATTTTTCATGGAACAGATGAAGACCTGCTCCAAAAAAATGTGGGCCACATTGAAGGAAGCTCGCTTCCTGTTGGAGGAGAAAGCACCCATGCCGTCATATCTGGACATCGAGGACTACCAAGTGCCCGCCTGTTTACCGACATTACCAAGCTCGTCGAAGGCGACACATTTACGGTTCGCGTATTAGGAAAAACATTGACCTATGAAGTCGATCAGATCCGCACTGTGCTTCCGGAAGAAACATCCGACCTTGAAATCGTTCCAGGCCAAGATTTAATGACACTCGTGACCTGTACACCCTATGGAATCAATTCCCATCGTTTGCTTGTGCGAGGTCATCGGGTTCCAAACGCCCTCGAAGGGGATGGAAGCCAAGACGCCTCCTTGTTCGACCGAAATCTTGTAGCCATCGTTATCGCAGGAACGATCCTCTTCTTCCTCGTTGGATGGATCTTCTTGAAAGATCGTTTTAAGAAATAGAAAAGTGGAAAGGAAAAAGATTATGAAAAAGAAAAAGCTATGGATCCTAGCCGTTGCTTCCATCCTCATAGCCGGCTTTAGTTTTCATCAAAAAACACTCGCCATCGACACCGGCGTGCCATGCTCAGTAGAATTTGTCCATGCCGGCGATGAAGACATCAAAAACTCATCTTTACAGATCGACCTATACAAGATAGGAAGTATCGTGCCCGATCCAAACTATGACACCTACTCCTTCTCGATCAACGAAGAATTTTCACCACTCGCCTCCGAGTTTGAAAACTTAGAAACACTTGACGAAACCAAATACACTCGTATCGCCTCCGACGCGCTCGACCTCATTCTCGAACAATCGATCCAACCAATCACCCAAACACGACTGAACGAGAAAGAAACGATCGAATCCGGACTCTATCTAGCCGTACCAAGAGGAAGCGATCTAGAAACGTATTCCAAAAAGAACATGCGCGGAGAAACGATCACCATCTCCCAATCCGGGAAGTATGAATATTTATACACACCCATCCTCTTTTCCTTGCCAACCAAAGAAAAAGTGGATGACGTAATCTCGACCGCCAACCCAACCGACTGGAAATACGATACGACCATCACGCTCAAAGTCGAACAAGAACTTCGAAACGGATCACTCCGCATCCACAAAACACTCGAACGACACGACGGCAACGGACCCGCCACCTTCGTCTATAAAATCGACGCCTACACCGATGAAACCAAAAGTGAACTCGTCTACTCAAACGTAGAAACGATCGTAATGAACGCTTCCGGAAACGACACGATCGAAATCCTTGATTGCATTCCTGTCGGATCGTACGTAGAAGTCACAGAAATCTATTCGGGCGCCTCGTACATTCCAACCGAAGAAAAACTCCAAACGGGAACGATCGCCCAAATCGGAGATGAAATCAGTGCCGTCTCGTTTAAAAACGACTCGAACAATACCGACCATCACGGAAGCTCGATCAAAAACCAGTACACCAACAACGGCAACGACTTAGAACAAGACCGAGGAGGACAATGATGAAAAGAACGTGGAATTTGATACTATCCTGCCTCGCATTATGCGGCATCCTTTTCTTTACGCTCCCACAAGCCTACGCCTACTTTACAACCTACGTAGCAGGAAGAGGCGTCAAAGAAATCAACTTAAGCCATGAAACCAAAATTGAAGAAGAGATTCCAGGACCACTCCAAAAAAGCGTGACAGTCACTCTAGAAGAAGGCTCCCAACCCGTCTATGTCCGTGTACTAGCGATCGCGCCAACAAACACGACATTGACCTACACACCATCCCAAGGCTGGAGCCAAGGAAATGATGGATATTACTATTACAACACCTATTTAACAGAACAAAACACATCCACAAACCCTTTGTTGATCAAGATCGAACCCGATCAAGAAAACACGCCAACCGAATTCAACGTCGTCGTGCTTTCAGAATCGGTACCCGTAGAATTTGACGAAGACGGCAACGCCCTTTCGCCAAACTGGGGCAAAGCGATACAAATCGAAAGAGGAGGAAGATCATGAAACACATCAAAGATTTTCTATCCAAACCCGCAACGACGATCACACTACTTGTATTGGCAGCCGTCTTGCTCATCCAATCCGGCATCGGAACAACAAAAGCCGCGCTCACATACTTTTCGCCAACCTACAACTCAAGACTCCAACTCACTCAAATTGGTGTAAGTTTGTTAGAAAACGATAAAGTCATTTCGAGCCGCGACTATCAATCCGAAGGAAACTGGAACGAAAACAACAACGCCAACGATATTCAAAACACCGGCCTACTTTTCAGTGATGTGGAAGAAAATATCAAACTTGGAAAACGCTATCCAACCGTGCTCGAAGTTCAAAATTCAGGACAGATCCCAGAATTCGTTCGCGTCACGATCACAAAATATTGGCTCGATGAAAACGACCAAAAAGTCACGACTCTCGATCCAGACTTGATCGAACTCAACTATGTCAATAAAGACGATTGGTTCCAAATCGACGAAGACACAGCCGAACGAGCCGTCTATTACTACAAAAACTTGCTTGAAGTCGGAAAGAAAACAACACCACTCATCGACTCGATCAAGATCGACGGCAAGCTGCAAGAACACAAAAAAGTCGTTGAAACCATCGAAGACGGAAAAAAAGTCACAACATCCTACTATACTTACGATAAATTAAAGTTTTGTGTCGAAGCCAAAGTCGATGCGATCCAAGAACACAACGCAGCCGAAGCGATCCATTCTTCATGGGGAAAACAAATCGCAGTCAATGGAACGACCTTGTCGCGCAATTAGAAAGGAAGGAAAACGATGCATAAAACACTCATAAAATATTCTTTAGCTTCCTTGCTTGGATTGAGCGCTCTTTTCCAACCTGCCTTTGCCCAAACGATTCCTGGAGGAAACGATTGGAAAGTGACATTCACAAAAAACGAAAAGATGGAAAGCAATTTTACGACCGGTTCGATCGACGATACGATCTATCAAATGCAGCCAGGCGACGAAGCTATCCTCCAAATCAAGCTGGACAATCAAAACAACAAATCCACCGAATGGTATATGTCTCATAAAATCTTAAGCTCATTAGAAGACTCGGTCAACGTCGCTCAAGGAGGCGCCTATACCTACAAGCTCACGTATACAGGCGTGAATGGACGAGTCCAAACTCTCTTTGATTCTGAATCTGTCGGTGGTGAAGATCGTACGCAAAACAACGAAGGCTTACATGGCGTCGATCAATCGATGGAACAATGGTTTTATCTAGACACGCTGCAAAAAAGCCAAGAAGGAAAGATCGAATTGCGCGTATCTCTAGACGGAGAAACCCAAGGCAACGATTATCAATCCACGCTAGCCGATCTGCAAATGCAGTTCGCAGTCGAAGAAGGAAGCAATCGACCAAACACATCCACAGGAGAAAGCACTCGACCAGTCAATACATCCACCAAAACCAACCAAACACCATGGACTCTATTGAGCTTTTTGAGCGGGATCGTACTGCTTCTTCTTGCCTTGATCGGGATCAAAGCGCGAAAGGAGAATCGATAATATGAAGAAAAAATTACTCTTTTCTTTGCTGAGCGTTTTCTTCTTTTGTTTTTCTTTCTTACCGATTCGCGCGGAAGAGAGTTCGTATCCGTATACGATCCGGATCTATTCGGGAAAACAAGGAACGATCGACGGACAAGAAATGGTCGAAACGATCGTGCAGCCAGGCGCTTCAATAAGTGACTTGTTTTCTTTAGAGCGCGTGCAACTCGACAATGACAAGTACTATGTCAAAGGCTTCAAAGAAAGCGGAAAAGACAATAACACGATGGCGCAGCCACTTCCTGCCATCGCCAAAGAAGATGCTGACTTTGTGATCGTGTATGGAATCAAGGGCGAAGGCACCCAGTATACGATCCAATACGTCGATCAGGCAGGCAATGCGTTAGCGCAACCACAAACGTTTTATGGCAACGTAGGCGATCGTCCTGTCGTGGCCTATCGATACTTTGAAGGGTATTTGCCTCAAGCCTACAATCTTGTTCGCACGTTAAGCGCCAACGCGGCCGAAAACCAATTCACGTTCGTGTATGCGCCAATCGAACAGCCGCAAACGACAACTCCAGCGACACCGGCTCAACCAACCACGCCTACCACACCTACGCAACCAACAACACCGGCAGCGCCAACAACGCCAGACAATCAAACACCAACAGAGGAAGGAACGACGCCGGCAGAAGATCAAACGACTACGCCAGGACAAGATCAAACACCAACAGAGGAAGGAACGACGCCAACGACCCCTCAACAACCGCAAGATCTTATTGATCTAGACGAAGAAGATGTGCCATTGGCCGGACCGAATTCAAAGCCAGCGACGAACAACCAAACAAAATCATCATCCATCAATCCTTGGATGATCGGTTTGATCGTATTGGCCTTGATCGCGCTTGCGGGAGGAGGCTACTATTTCTATCGTAAAAAGAAAGCGGAAGACGAAGTGTTGAAACGCCTTCACAAAGAGGATCAAGAATAAGAATAAAAGTGAAAATGGATGATCCAATCCGTTTTCGCTTTTTTTGTAAGCGGGAAATAAAACAGCGTATAGAAAACGCTCATCGAATCAGAGACAATATCTCTGCCTGCGATGAGCGTCTTTGTTTTTATTGGCATATGCTGATCAAATTTGGATTCCAAGGCATACATTCCTCCAGTATTTCGCTGGTCAGCTTTCCAGCATGTCTTGAAAGTTCTTTTAAAAGGTGAAGGATGTATTTGTAAGGGATCAGCCCATTGGCTTTGGCGCTTTCTACGATCGAATAGAGCACTCCGCAAGCCTTGGCTCCTCTAGGACTTCCCGAAAACAGCCAATTGTTTCTTCCTACCGCAAAATTTCGGATCGTCCTTTCGGCAAGCGAATTGGTCATCGGCAGACTTCCGTTGTCCA
>NZ_MPKA01000054.1 GCF_001945605.1 Dubosiella newyorkensis | reverse complement strand
CCGCTAAATATATGCTTCCGATCAACAATTTCGTTCTGAAGAAGAAGCAAATTAAAACGATCTTGGAGAAAAATCTCTAAGATCGTTTTTTGAGTACTATAATTTCCTTTTAACTTGTAAAGTCAGGACTTATATTAGCATAGCTTTCCTAGGCGTGCAAGCAAAAAAAGAAAAAAATTTCGATTTTTTTATAAACAAAAATCGAACCCGTTTAGGATCCGATTCTTTCAACAAATTTAATGATTATACGCGATCTTACCTGTGGAATGCATATAAGTATAAAGATCGCTTCGATAATAGCTGATCGTGTATTCGATAATATTATTATCTTTATCGTACGTTACACGCTTGCGCGCCAATACTGGCAGCGATTTGGGGATGTTGAGAGATTCGCGAACTTCATCGCTCGGAATCTCTGCGCTGAATTCTTCTTCGACCCGCTTTGGCTTTCCGGTTTTCACGATATCAAACTTTTCAAACATTGGGTCTTGTTCTTTATCTTCGCTGAATGGAAGATCCGTATCGAGCGGAAAATACGAAACCATATAGACAAGCTTGATATCGTCTGCCGTACGAACTCTGCGGAAACAATACATTTCTTCTTTTGGATCGAGGCCAAAGATCTTTGCCGCCTTTTCTGCAATGATCTCTCGATTCACCGTGTAGCTGCTCGTTCCTGGAACACGGCCATGCAGCTCCATCTCGTGGGTGAAGCTTCTCACTTCCGAAAGTGTTTCTTTGATCGCCGGCTTCCAGATTACAAACGTTCCTCGCCCGCGCCCGCGATTGACCATCCCTTCTTTTTCGAGGTCAAGGATCGCTTGACGCGCTGTGATCCGCGAAACACCAAACATCTTTTGGATCTCCATCTCACTTTCGATCTTATCACCATGTTTCAAATCGCCATTTAAGATCTTTTCCCGGTAAATCTCCTTGATTTGAACATAAAGAGCCTTTCCGCCCTTCTTCGATTGCAATTTCTCCATATACCCTCACCTTATCCGAAGTGCTTTCTACACTTCCTTTTGCCTTCTTGTTTTTTCGATTTCGATCCATTCATCCAGTGTCATAGGTACATAATCAGAATCCACACAAAAACAATTGATGATTTGACAAGGAACGCTCTCAAGTCCTCCTCCGATCGAAATATGGTTTTGTTTGCTCAAATAGTCTTTAAAAGCATTCAAATATACTTGATCTTGGGTATTATGAATATGACCGTGCAGCATATACGTTTTGGGATTTCCGTTTTCATCTCTTCGATATTGCCCATTATAGAAAACGATCGGATAATGTGACAAAACGACTTTACGCCGATTATCATTCAATTCCGCATAATCCTTGACCCATCCAAATAAAGAAGGATCAAACGCTTTATCGTCTAAAAAATGATCATGGTTTCCACGAATCAAAAATTTTCTTCCATGCAGACGCCTTAAGATATCCATCGTCTCTTCCGCATTTCCCCATGAAAAATCGCCAAGGATCACGACCTCATCCCGCTTGCCGACTTTTTGATTCCATTGATCGATCATGTACTCGTTCATCTCTTCCACCGATTCAAATCCGCGGACATCCATCTTATCCAATAAAGACCGGTGACAAAAATGTGTATCAGAAATATAATATCGCAACGTGAACCCCCTTACATCTCAAAAAAAGCGGTGATTCAAGCCGCTTCAATTATTGAACTGTACATGCAAACCCATCATCTTCCAACTGCTTTTGCGTTTTACCTAAACTCACGTATTTTGTTTCCACTTCACCCTCATGAAGCAGTCCCGCATCGATCAAAGCTTGAATATTTGCTTGGTTGTAGTCGATACTCACTGTAACTTTTACTCGATTATCTTCCAGTGAGCTCACCACATCCACACCTTGTAAAGCACCATAGGATTGAGCGAGCTTCTCGTTGATCGCCTTCAGTAAATCATCATGGTTCAATCCTTCGTTGATTCCTAGATCCTCATACGTCATATAGAACACTTGTGTTTGTTGTTGAAGCATATCCCCCACCGCAACAAATGACATCGAATCCGAATCCTTTATACATTCCAAAGTATGCTGAGTCAATTCCTCTTCTTGTTTTTTCTCTACCTTTTCTGCAGACGGCGCTTTGTTGATTCGTGTACAGCCACACAAGCACAAAGCACACAAAATTAAGAAACCCTTTTTCATCTCAACACCCCTTGTAAACACATAATATCATATAATTTATGTCTTTTTCAACGTTTCATCAAGCCAATGCGATAATTGGTATAAGCCCTTTTTAAAGGAATCGCTCTCTCTTCCTAAACCTAGCCGCACATGATATTCGCAGCCAAAACAGCTGCCTGGCACAAAAAAGATTCCCGCTTCCTTGAGAGCTTGCAGACAAAACGTTTTTGATAGCCAATCAAAATCATACTTCAAAAAGGCAACCGGAGATTCTTCGTACAGTCGAATCGAAAAACGAGGATCAAAAGCCAGCCACTCCGCTAAGATCTTCCTATTTTCCGCAAGAAGCGCCCAACTCCGCTTCAAGATCCAATCTTTCTTTCCAAATGCCCTTTTAGCCAAGCCGTCGACCAAAGGCCCAGTCGAAATAAACGTATAATCTCGCCGAATATTGATCTTATCGATCACACTTTCTCGAGCGCGGATCCACCCAAAACGCAAGCCAGGAAGAGCATAGACCTTCGACAACGAACCTGTCGAAATCCCGTACTCATAAAGATCAGAAACAGAAGGTGTCTGCATCAATCCACGATAGACTTCATCGCACAAAATATAAATAGAATGCGACTTGCATAATTCGATCAGTCGCTCCCATTCTTTTAAAGTAAGCGTCGTTCCTGTTGGATTGGCAGGACTTGCCAAAACGATCATCTTCGTCTTTTCGCAAATCGTGTTCTCGATCGCATCAAAAGGAAGCTTCCAGCCATTTTCTTCTTCATAATCCAGCACATCCACTGTGCAACCAAGCGAACGCGGATACTCATAAAATTGCTGATAGCCGGGCCGAAAAGCGATCACATGATCCCCCGGCTCGAGAAGGGTGCTCATGACATGTTCATTTCCTTCCAAAGCCCCATGACAGAAGGTCAAAGCGCGATCGTTCGTTGTATATAGCCGCTCGATCTCCTTTTTCAAACCTCGATCTCCTGTGATCTCTCCATAATCCAGCAAAGGATCAAATTCCTCTAAACTCTTTGAATCAAAGAGATCATGGAAAGAGAGCGCCGAAAAAGAAGTATCCGTCATATTGTAGACAGCCTCTTTCTCATACGCCGTCATCCATTGTTCACAATAAAAATCCTTCAGCTTCATTCATAGAATACCTTGCTTAAAAAGTCTTTAGCACGATCGCTTTTCGGGTTCGTAAAGAATGATTCGGAATCGGATTCTTCGACCACCTTTCCAGCCTCTAAGAATACGACTTTGCTTCCAACTTTGCGGGCAAACCCCATCTCGTGAGTCACTACGATCATCGTCATCCCTTGAGAAGCGAGATCTTTCATGACTTCAAGCACCTCTTTGATCATTTCAGGATCAAGCGCTGAAGTCGGTTCATCGAACAACATGATTTCCGGATTCATGCACAAGGCTCTCGCGATCGCCACACGCTGCTTTTGACCTCCTGATAACGCATTAGGATATGAATCCTTTTTATCAAGAAGACCTACCTTTTTTAAATATTCTAAAGCCACTTGTTCGGCTTCTTCTTTTGTTCGTTTTAAAACCGACTGCTGCGCTAAAGTACAATTGTCCAACACCGTCTTATTTGGAAATAAATTAAAATGCTGGAATACGAATCCCATACGTTCTCTTTGTTCGCCGTATTTTTTCTTGTCGTTTGGATCCATCAATTCACCATCCAAATATCGACTTCCTGAATCCGGGATCTCTAGTCCATGGATGCAACGTAAAAACGTTGATTTTCCCGAACCAGAAGGTCCGATCAAACAAACAACTTCTCCTTTTTCTACATTGAGGGATACGTCATTGAGGGCATGCAGCTTCCCAAAGCTTTTTGAAATATGTTCTGCTCTAATCACTGACCGCTAACCTCTTTTCTATTTTCTTGCCGATCCAAGATACACAAAGTGTCATCACTAAATAAAATACTGTCGCTATCAACAGCGGATATAAGTAGTTGTAATAGCGGGCACCTAACGCTTGTGTTCGATACATCAACTCTCCGGTTCCGATTACAGATGCTAAAGACGAATCTTTGATCAGCGTGATGAATTCTGAAACCAATGGCGGCACGATGCGTTTGAACGCTTGTGGCAAGATGACTTCTTTCATCATCGTCCAATAGGAAATCCCTAACGTTTCACATGCTTCCCATTGTCCTTTATCCACGCCTTGGATCCCTGAACGGATCAATTCCGTTTGATAGGCGCCCGAATTCAAAGAAAGGGCGACAAGCGCGACGACATAGACATTCATTCGAACTCTAGCTCCAGTGACCATCGAAATAAGGACAGGTACTCCTAAATAAAAGAAGAGGATTTGCAACAGCATTGGCGTTCCGCGAAAAAGTTCTACATATATATTCGACAACCAATTCAAGATCTTGACTTTCGATAATTTACCGGCCGCCACGATCACGCCGATCAGTGCCCCGATCACTAAAGCACCAAAGGCCAGCGCAATACTTACGCCGGCACCTTTGAGCAAAAATTCAATATTTTCGGGGGAGAAAACCTTATTCACTGACTTCTCCAGAAGCGCCAAACCACTTCTTTACGAGTGTTTGATAATCATCGCTCGCTTTGAATGCTTCGATTGCTTTATTGATGTCATCCAATAAGTCTTTGTGCTTCTCTGTCGTATAGATGATATTCTCTTCATCCAGAAGTTTTTCATCCAATACTTTATAATCGCCATTGACCGCATAATTGTCCGCAACCGCTTGGTCGATCACGACCGCATCCAAACCTTTTGCTTTTAAAGATTCCATCAATACTTTTACATCTTGCATCGCTTGGACTTCAGCTCCCTCAATATCGTTGGCAACATCCTCGCCTGTCGCGCCTTGCTGAGCGCCGACAAGTTTTCCGTTCAGATCTTTCGATGATTGAATATCGGAATCCGCATTGACGACCATGACTTGTGCAGAATCATAATAAGAATCGGAGAACAAGCCTTCCCGTTCCTCATCGTATGTGAAACCAGAAATTCCTAGATCGATCTGGTCAGATTGAAGGGCCGTAATGATCGTATCGAACGAAAGCTCCTTAAACTCATACGAGTAATTGTGACCATTCTCGTTCATATAATCGAACAACCATTTGGTCATGTCGATATCGAATCCTTCGAGTTTTCCATCTTCATCCAAACCTTCATAAGGCATATAGTCTGGAGAAATACCGATCAAGATCTCTTGCGGTTTTTCTTCCGATCCTTCTGAGCTTTTCGAAGATGAGCATCCCACTAAAGTTGCAGCGGCAAGCATGGCCGCAGCACCAATTTTTAAAAGTTTATTCATATTCCTTCTCCTTTTCTGCGATACAGGCACAAAAAAACGTCCCCTCGAAACGAAAGGACGTAAACATTACGCGGTACCACCAAACTTCCATCCACTCGATATGGATGACATCTCATTCTTAACGCGAATTCACGATCATAGCCTCCGTATCCATCGACTATGCAACTCCAAGACACGTTCCAAACGTAAAGTTCAATGACTTGCACCAACCGTCACTTCTCTAACAACCGCTCCGCCTGTACTACTTCTTTTCTTTGTTTTATGGAAACATTATAAACAGATGTGTTTGGAATGTAAACCTTAAATTTAGTTTTTCAAAGACTGCAGAGGTGCTGGGATCCGGCCGCCACGATCGATCATGATTTCATTGCTTGCCATATTGACCTTCATGATCGGACCATGGCCCAGTAATCCGCCAAAGTTGAGCTCTTCGCCCACTTTTTTCCCGACAGCCGGAATCAAACGGACCGCCGTTGTTTTCGAGTTGACCATACCGATCGCCGCTTCATCGGCAATGATACCAGAAATGATCGAGGCCGGAGTATCGCCTGGAATGATGATCATATCAAGACCGACCGAGCAGACAGCCGTCATCGCTTCCAGCTTTTCAAGATTGAGAACACCAGAACGAGCCGCATCGATCATACCTGCATCCTCTGAAACGGGAATGAACGCACCTGAAAGACCACCTACATGACTTGTAGCCATGACGCCGCCTTTTTTTACCGCGTCATTGAGCATCGCCAAACAAGCGGTCGTTCCATAGGCTCCACATGTCGAGAGTCCCATCTCTTCTAAAATGTGGGCTACTGAATCCCCAATAGCTGGAGTAGGCGCTAAAGAAAGATCCACGATCCCAAAAGGGATCCCTAGTTTTTCGCTGGCTAAGACGCCAACCATTTGACCCATTCGAGTGATCTTGAACGCGGTCCGCTTGATCAGATCCGCCAACTCATCCATTGGCGCTGTTTTTGACGCTTTCGCAAGCGCTGCACGCACAACTCCTGGACCAGAGACACCGACATTGATCACACAATCCGCTTCTCCAACTCCATGAAAAGCACCCGCCATAAATGGATTATCTTCTGGGGCATTGCAGAAAACGACCAGCTTTGCGGCCCCAAGACAATTATCATCTTTTGTAAGCTCAGCACAATCACGGATGATCTGGCCCATTTCTTTGACCGCATTCATGTTGATGCCTGCTTTGGTCGAACCGATATTGACGCTCGAGCATACATGACTCGTTTGTTTGAGGGCTTGCGGGATCGAACGAATCAAGCGCCGATCCCCTTCTGTATATCCTTTTTGCACCAATGCCGAATAACCGCCAATAAAATCGACACCTAACTTTTGTGCGCAACGTTCTAATGTCAGAGCATATTCGATCGGATCTCCTTGCGTAGCGGAACACAAAAGCGAGATCGGCGTCACAGATACGCGTTTGTTGACGATCGGGATACCATACGTTCTTGAGATCTCTTCGGCAACAGGCACGAGATCTTTGGCGATCCGGCAAATTTTTTCTTCGACTTTTCGACAAGAAGCATGGATGTCCGGATCGATGCAATCCAACAAAGAAATACCGATCGTGATCGTGCGAATATCTAAATAGTCTTCGTCGATCATCTTGATCGTCTCTAAGATTTGTTGTGTCTGCATAGCTTACACCGTATGCATCGCGTCAAAGATATTTTGGTTCATGACGCGCACGATCAAAGAATTTTCTTGTCCAAGCTTTTCCATAAAAGAGGCAAACGATCCAAAGTCTTTGACTTTTGAACAATCGGTGATCATCGTCATCGTAAAGATGCCATCGACGATCGTTTGCGAAACATCTAACACATTTACATCATATTTTGCGCACGCATTGGCGATCATAGCTAAAATGCCCACTCGATCGCTTCCGACTACTGTAATTACCGCTTTCATAAAATCCTCCTATATCGTGATCGCACACTGTTCATATTTCAGCAATTCATAGGGTTCGTAGGCCGCCTGCATACCTGATACATTGACGTCATACTCTCCTGGCATAAACGAGATCTCGCTTTGCCGTTTCAAAAAGTCTTTGATCTTTGTGCTCTCTTCTTTTGAGAAAGCGCCCGACTTTTTGAGGCAGATCTCGTTGTTTTGATCCACCAGCACCATTTCGACTGGCAAGATCTCTTGACTGAGCAAACGATCTTTTTCATCGCACTCTTGGATGTTGAAGTAAAAATCGCTCGAGTCGATGTCGCCACCCTCTAAAACGAAAATCGCTAGATCGTTCGTAAAACAAAAAGCGATCCTGACTTTCTTAAGCATCTTGATTTCTTCCTCGGACCACGCGTGATCTTTTAAGACAAACATGAATTTGCCATCGACAAAATCCATGATCGCGCCATCCTCGATCTCATAGGGAAATTTTTCTTTCTGTTCCATCATGCAAACAATATACCACAAAAAAAGAAGAAGAGGCATCCTTCTTCTTAATTCCTTAGATTCCTAATGATTTTTGGGCAGCCGTTACGATTGCCATCTTGTAGATCTCTTCCCAAGTGCATCCTCGCGACAAGTCATTGATCGGCGCGTTCAAACCTTGAAGAACAGGTCCGATCGCTTCCCATCCGCCTAGGCGGGCAGCAATCTTATATCCAATATTTCCGCTGGAAAGATTTGGGAAAATAAATGTGTTGGCATGTCCGGCAACGGTCGAATGTGGCGCTTTTAATTCTGCGACTTCGGGAGATACGGCACAGTCAAACTGCATTTCTCCATCGACAGCAAAATCGATCGGCATACGTTTCAAACGAACAGCGGCTTCGGCCATCTTCGCTACACAATCCCCTTTTGCAGAACCCATCGTCGAATACGAAAGGAGAGCGACTTTTGGTTCCAAACCAAATTGACGAGCAGTAAATGCCGTCTGCATCGTGATCTCAACAAGATCATCCGCATTTGGATTAATGTTGATGGAGCAATCGCCCATCACGTATTCTTCATCCCCTTTGACTAGCAAGAACGAAGAAGATACTAGCGCGTTTCCTGGAGCTGCTTTGACTAATTGAAGCGCTGGACGCACCGTATCGGCTGTCGAATATGTCGCACCACCGAGCAAGCCATCCGCATAGCCCATTTGAACGAGCATCGTTCCAAAGTAGTTCGTGCTCTCCAATGCTTTGCGGCAACGAGCCATATCTAATTTACCACGACGGAGTTCGACCATTTTCAAAGCCATCGCATCCATATCTGGGAAATCGGAAGGAGAAAGCATTTGGATCCCTGTCAAGTCGAATCCATTTTCTTTCGCGCAACTTTCGATTTCTTCTTTTTCTCCTAAAAGGATCGGTTCTACGACGTCATTTTTTTTCAATTCAATGACAGCTTTTTGAACACGAGGATCCCAACCTTCTGTAAAGACGATCTTAGTCCCTCTACCGCGGACTTTATCTTCTAATTTATCAATTATCATACAATTTATTCCTCTTTTCATTTGTAGTATAGAATAGATATTTCAATTTTTCTATATGTAAGATTGTGAACTTTTTAGCATATTTCTAAAAAAGAAAACGTTTTCCAGATTGTGGAATTTTTGTGGTTTACAAATCAAAAAATCGGCCTATACTAAGGGTCGTAGCAGAGTAAGAAAACAAGCGTTAAGTGTTTAGAACACGGGGAGTTGGTTCTAAAACGAAAAGGAAACGAAACTTGCGATTGGTTTTCTGCATCCCGCTGTTGCCAAGAAATAAGAAATACGACCTCTTTTTTCTTTGCACGAGGGAAAGGAGGTTTTTTTATGCATCAATACTTTGTTATGTTGAAAGACAATGCTCGCGCCATCACCAACACGAAAGTGATCGTGGGAGTCGCCATGTTCTGTGCTCTTGAAGTCATTCTCGACATGTTCAACATTTACCTAGCGCCCACGTTGCGAATCACTTTTGGCTTTTTAGCCACAGCCGCAAGCTGTTATTTTTATGGACCTTATCCGAATATGATTGCTGGGTTGATCATGGATTTTATCGGTTATGCGATGCATCCTGATGGTCCGTATTTTCCTGGTTATGCGCTCAATGCCATCTTGCTTGCTTTTATTTTTTCCTCGTTCTTTTATGAACAGCCTGTCAAGGTGTGGAGAGTGCTCGTCGCAAGGTTGCTCGTCGTTTTGATCAACTACTTATTTTTGAACTCATTATGGATGTCGATCATGTATGGCGATAGCTTCTTTGTTTTAGTGGGGGCTCGCTTATTAAAAAATGTGATCATGTTCCCGATCGACTGCACGATGCTCTATCTTTTATTGCGGATGTGCGCACGCATCAAACCGCAACTCAAGCTGTAAAAAAGGCTGCTGATCGCTCAGCAGTCTTTCTTTTTTATCAAAACAAATTTTTCACCAGGCGCAAGAATATGAAGCCGTTCTGGGGTTTGGATCCGCTCTTTCAAAATTTCTGGATCTCCATTGAATGGCGTCATTTCTGGCGCATCGACCGTCCCCCAATGAATACAGATCAAATCTGCCTTTGGATAGTTGTTGGCAAGCTGGATCGCGCCTTCTAAAGTAATATGCCAGTCATTATCCGCAAAATCGAACAAGATCGCATCGGGATCAGGCATATGCAATTGAGAATGAAGCAGTTTCGAATCGCCCGGCATCCAAATCGAGCCATCTTGCGTGTCGATCCAATAGCCACAATAATCCTCTTCCTTCCAATATCGGAAATTGTATTTGGAAGAACCGTTCTGCCAATTGTGGCAAGCGGGTGTTAGGCGGATCTTCATCGTTCCTATTGAAAACGTGTCGTAAATATCGTGTCCTGTGCCTGGAAGTCCTTCCTTTTGCATTTGCTCAGCCACATAATGAGGCGCATGATAGGAAAAAGTCTGCTCACGAATATCTTTGAGTGTCGGTCTTGAAAAATGATCATTGTCAATATGGGTGATCAAAACGCCATCGACTTTTCCAACCTCTTCGATCGGCAACGGATTTTCTATGAGCAGCGGAAGGTCAAATCCTTCGAGTACTGGATCGATCAAAAGATTCGTTCCATGCGAATTGATCATGGCTGCTCCTCCTCCTAGCCAATAGATCGCTGTTTCTTGACGGTTGTCAAATGCTTCTTTTTTGATCGCGATCGAAGCCGGTGCGATCACTTGCCCTTGTTGGCTTCTCTCTAGTTTTTTCATCTTCTTCCCTCGTCTTTATGTTGTTTTAATCATATCAAAAACGATGAAAAAAGACGATTTACGTTTTTGATCAATCGTCCACTTGATACGGATCTTGTTTTTGACAAAGAGCATCCATTCCAAGACGTCTCATTTGGCAGACAAGTTTGGCAAGCTCTTCTTCTTTTCCTTGAAATTCTCCTAAGATCCAAGAAAAAGTCATTGCGCTTGAGGCAGAGGCATGATAAATCGTGGATAAGCGCAACGTTTCATTCAGTTCTTTTCCATACAAATATCGATGATAGGCTAGATCGAACGTTTCGCAATGGGTTGAAATATACGATCTTAAACTGTTTTGTCCTTCGATCATCAATGCTTGCTTCATAAAGGATCCGTATTTTTTCATTTGCTTCAACGATCGTAGATAGCTTTGGAAAAAAGAAACTGAAAAAACTGTCTCATCAAAGTCAGGAATGATGAAGTGGACATAGATATATTGGATGAGAGCTTCCTTATCTTCAAAATAATTATAAAAAGTTTGTTTAGAGACTTGGGCTTCTTTTGCGATCTCTTGGATCGTGATCTTTGAAAGTGGCTTTTTTTTTGATCTTTTCTAGAGGCGTGTAGCCGATCTTTTCTTTGGTATCCATGTTTCAATTATATCAATTCTCTTTGTCTTTTTGATCTAAAGCTTTGAATATGCTATCCTGCCAATAAGAGGGAACCACATGTATACTACGATCCATAAAGAAGAATTATTAGCTTCAGTACAAACATCTTTGATCGATCAAGATTATTATTCTCGTCCCGACCTAGAATTACAGCTTCTCCAAAACGATCCTCTTCAAGGCAAAAAGGTCCTTGTCGCCCTTGAAGAAGAATTGAAGAATTGTGATTCCTTTTGTTTTAGCACGGCTTTTATCACCATGAGCGGCCTTACTCCTCTTCTCCAAGTATTCAAGGAACTAGAAGAAAAAGGCATTCCCGGAAAGATCTTAACGACCGATTACTTATGTTTTTCTGATCCATCGGCACTTGAGCGTCTTTCGAACTTAAAAAATATTGAAGTCAAGCTCTACCATGTTCAGCCAAACGCTCCCGGCTTTCACACAAAAGGCTATATTTTCAAAAGAGGTAATCAAGTTCGGGCAATCATTGGAAGCTCTAACTTAACCCAATCCGCGCTGACAGTGAATAAAGAATGGAATACTCGCATCGTTGCTTTAGAAACAGGAAGCTTAAGCACATCTCTTCTCTTTGAATTCAATACGTATTGGAATTCTGAAATGAGTTTTGATTATGTGGAATTCAAAGATTTTTATCAAGAAGAGTTTAAAAACTATCATAAAACATTCAACAGTACTTTACCTCATACGGATACGAAAACAATCGTTCAAAAGCTTGAGCCAAACACGATGCAACACGCGTTCATCAAAAATTTAAAAAAGCTCATCGATCATGGGCAAAAACGGGCTTTATTGATCAGCTCTACAGGGACAGGGAAAACATTTGCTGCTGCTTTTGCGATGCGCGAGCTCCATTTTCAGCGGATCCTCTTTCTTGTTCATCGTGACGTGATCGTAGAACAAGCACTCAACAGCTTTCAAGTCGTTCTCAAAGAAGAAAGAACCTATGGAAAATTGACTTCCAAGCATCGATCCTCAAGGGCAGACTATGTATTTTCGACGATCCAATTCGTCTCTAAAGATGATGTCCTATCAAATCTTGATCCAAGAGAGTTTGATGCGATCATCATCGATGAAGTTCATCGTGCTGGTGCATACAGCTATCAAAAAATAATTCATTATTTTGAACCAAAACTTTTGTTAGGGATGACAGCAACTCCAGAACGAAGAGACAATTATGATCTCTATGCACTTTTCGATCATAACATCGCCTATGAGATCCGTTTGAATCAAGCTTTAAAAGAAAATTTACTTTGTCCTTTCCATTATTTTGGGATCACCGATTTTTTAGTTGATGGAAATCTTTACGAAAAAGAAGATCTCAGAAATTTTAACTATCTAATCCAAGAAGATCGCGTGAACTATATCATCGAAAAGATCCAATACTATGGATATAGTGGTCCTCGTCCAAAAGGATTGATCTTTGTTTCTCGGAAAGAAGAAGCCAAAGAACTTTCGAACCGGTTCAATCAAAAAGGGTTTCATACGACATATTTAACAGGTGAAGATTCTTCACAAATAAGAGAACAAGCGATCGCACGTCTTGCACAAAATGAAAAAGAAAACAGTTTGGATTATATTTTTACTGTTGAAATCTTCAATGAAGGCGTCGATATTCCAAGTATCAATCAAATCATCATGCTACGTCCTACAGAAAGTCCGATCATCTTTATTCAACAACTTGGAAGAGGCTTACGAAAATATAAAGAAAAAGAATATGTCGTGATCTTAGATTTTATTGGTAATTATCAAAGCAACTATATGATCCCGATCGCTCTTTCTAGCGATCGCACCTACAACAAAGATACGATCCGCCACTTCGTTTTAGAAGGCGATCGATTATTGCCCGGAAGCTCAACGATCCATTTTGATCGGATCTCGCGAGAAAAAATCTTCGAATCGATCGATCAAGCAAAGCTTCAAACGACAAAATTGATTCGTGATTCTTATTTGCAGTTAAAACAAATGCTCGGTAGAATACCGACCTTGATGGATTTTGAAGAATTTGGTGAAATCGAACCTTCCAAGATCCTCCAAAAATTTGGTTCCTATCCAGCTTACTTACAAAAATATGAAAAAGAGTATCCATTCTCCTTTTCCAAAGAACAATTAAAGATTTTAGAATACATATCAAAGCGTTTTGCTTCTGGAAAAAGGATCCATGAGCTTCTTCTTTTAAAAGAACTTCTTTCCAAAAAGAAACCTTCTTTTGCTCATTTTGCATCTTGCTTAAAAGAAGACTATGGACTTGATCTCGATCATAGTGGTACGATCAATCTTGTCAATCAATTTACGAACAACTACATCACAGGAACGGGAAAGGATACGTATAAAGATTGTATCTTTTTAAAGGAAGAAGGAAACGATTATACGATCTCTTCTCACTTTGATTCTTTACTCAAAAACAAAGATTTCAAAGAAAGTATCGAAGAAGTGATCGAGTATGGTATCTATCTTTATAAAACAAAATATCTGCATTCAAGTGATAATTCGCCTTTTGTTTTATATGCGAAGTACACGTACGATGATGTCGGCCGTTTATTGAATTGGGAAAAAGGAGAAGTCGCTTTGAATATTGGCGGATATAAGTATGATGAACAAACAAAAACATATCCTATCTATATTAATTATGTGAAGGAAGAGACGATTTCAGAAACGACAAAATACGAAGACCGTTTTATTTCGCCAAGTCTTTTAAAAGCAATCTCAAAACAAGGCAGGACTCCCGATTCAAGCGATGTTTCGATCGCGCTTAAAGCCAAAGAAAAAAACGTGAATATGTATTTATTCGTTCGCAAAAACAAAGACGACAAAGAATCAAAAGAATTCTACTACTTAGGAAGGATTTTTGCGACTGGACATTATAAAACCGTTACTGTTGGCGGCAAAAGCGCCGTTGAAATCGAATACGAACTCGAACATCCAGTCCGCTCAGACATTTATGACTACATCACAAATTAAAAAAAAGATCCACGTCGTCGCTGGGATCCTCATTCAAAACGGAAAGATCTTAGCAACGCAACGCGGATATGGCGAATTTAAAGGAGGATGGGAGTTTCCTGGAGGGAAAGTAGAACCCCATGAAACCAAGGAAGAAGCTCTTGTTCGGGAACTCAAAGAAGAACTTAAAGTCGATACCTCTATCCAAAAATTTTATGAGCACATCGACTATGAATATCCTTCTTTCCTTTTATCGATGGATTGTTTTATTGGAACGATCAAAAACGGAGAGCTCCAATTGGTGGAGCATGAAGCCGCCAAATGGGTCTTGCCCGCTGACCTTCTTTCAATCGACTGGCTTCCAGCAGACTTGCCGATCGCTCAAAAATTAGCTCAAGACACCCTCTTATTCCCCTAAAAAGAAGGAGCCCACAAGGCTCCTTCTTTCTCTTCTTATGCTTTTTGAACATCCATCTCGATCTGACGCTTCTTATCGATCGCCGCATTGAACTCGCCACCCATGATGAAGATCAAGCTTGTCCAATACAACCACAACAGCAGAACGATAAAACCACCAAGCGCTCCATAGATCACAGAATAATGGGCAAAGTTTTCCACATAAAACGAAAATCCGATACACATGACGATCCATACCAAGATCGCAAACGCGATCCCTGGCACGACCTTTTTGAACCGCACCCATTGATCCAGGCTCAACTGATACAAGACACCTAAAGAAGCCCCCATCAATAAAGCGGCCGCCACGAACCGTAAATATTGCCACAAATGCAAGATCAAATCCGAAATATGAAAAAAATCCGCCGGGAAAAAACCCAAAAAGAAACGAATGACATTTTCACCAAGCACCACCAATAAAAACGACAACAACAAGCTCAATGGAATCAGGAACGTACATACAAGCTCGCGCCATAACGAAGACAAAAAAGAAGCGCGCTTGCCAAGCCCATACGCCGCACGAACATCCTCCATCAGATCCTTGATCGCCCGATATGGAAAATAAATCGAAAAAATGATCGCAAACGACAAAAAAACCGGACTGAACGACTCATTCACATAATTGATGTAGCTCGCCAACAATTGAATCGTATCCATAGGCATGAGCGGCTTCAAAAAACTCGTGAGCGTATCCACATTGATATGGAACATTGCCAAAATGTTCCCAAGAACGATCATCAAAGGAAAAAGCGTAAAAACAAGATAATACGCCATCGCCGCCGACTTCGTGCCAATATTGTTGTTCAAATACCGCTGAACCAGCGCAAACAATAAATTTGTGTCTTTTTTTTCTTGCAAAGATGCCTTTAAGCGTTTAAATCCAGCCATGCTCTCTCTCCTCGTTTTTTCTATATTATGAAAAAAACGAGGAAATGTGTAAAGCGAAGCGATTAAGAACCGATCTCATCTCGATGCGCCAAAACTTTCCCAACAAAATACAACGAGCCACAAATCAAAGTACTCGTTTTCGCTCCTTTTAAACGATCGATCATATCCTCAAAATCGATCGTCGGGATCCGATAATGCGCATGCAGCACATCCAAATCCGCGAGCCGCTCCTCCTCAAAACGAACAAGAACCACATTCGAATTCCATTTCAGGATCCGCTTGATCATCTTATCCGACTCTTTTTCCTTGAGAACCGAAAAATAGATCACGCCCTCAAAAGAAGAGAGCGAACGAATGAGCGCCTCGATCCCAGGCATATTGTGAGCCCCATCCAAAAGCACCAAAGGATCCTTTCTAAGCACCGTGCACCGTCCTAGCCAAGAAAATGAGTCGATCACGCTCTGAATAGAATAAGGCTTCAAAAGCTTAAGCTGCCGCAAACAACTTAAAGCCAGCACAAGATTTTCCCTTTGATACGCCGGCAATGCGCTCGTATCCAAATTCGAAAGATCATAGTCAGCCACCAATAAAGAAGTCCGCTTCCGAAAAGCCTCCTCCTCCATAACGGAAAAACACGTCGTATCATAGGCGATCGCTAACGTGCTCTCTTTAAAGATCCCCGCCTTCTCTTTTGCGATCTGAGAAAGCGTCGTCCCTAAATACTCCGTATGATCCATCCCCACATTCGTGATCAATGTCGCAATATAATCTAGAGCGGTCGTCGCATCCAAACGACCACCCATTCCCACCTCGATGATGCCATACTCGACCTTTTGCTCAACAAAATAAACGATCGCCATAAACAAATCGATCTCAAACATCGTCAGCTGCTCTTCCTCAAAAAAATCGGCATACCGATCATAGATCCGCTCCCATTCGCTCGCCTCGATCCAGCTTCCATCCACTTGGATCCTTTCCAAATGCGAGACAAGATGCGGACTCGTAAACATCCCCGTACGAAAACCTTCCTTTCGCAAAAACAAGTTTAGCCACTGACACGTGCTCCCCTTGCCATTCGTGCCCCCCACCTGAATGAGCTTAAGCTCACGATGCGACGGCACTTTTTCATCGAGCCAATTTCTAAACATGAACAAAGGATGGTTTCTTCCTCTTTTTGCTTCTATATACTTGATCTTATCTTGAATTACCATGGCTCCATTCTATATGATTAAAGAAAGAATTCCAACGAAAAGAGGTATATGATGTCGATGATGAATAACGATTGGGATCCTCTCTATCAACAAGAGTTTTCCAAGCCCTATATGCAAGATTTGTTTCGCTTTCTCCAGCAAGAATACGCCACCAAAACGATCTATCCACCCAAAGAACAAGTGTTTTCCGCCCTGCGCCTGACACCCCTTTCCAAAGTGAAAGTCGTGATCCTAGGCCAAGACCCCTATCACGGACCAAACCAGGCACACGGGCTCGCCTTCTCCGTCAATCCGGACCAGCCGATCCCGCCCTCTTTAAAAAACATCTACAAAGAATTGGAAAGTGAATACCACACCCCGATCCTTCGAAGCGGCGATCTAAGAGACTGGGCAAGACAAGGCGTCCTTTTGCTCAATCCGATCATGAGCGTGCAACGAGGCAAACCGCTCTCCCACCAAAACAAAGGCTGGGAACGCTTCACCAACACCCTTTTAGAAGCGCTCAACGCCCAAGATCGACCCATCGTCTTTATTTTATGGGGCAACAAAGCCTGCTCCTTGAAGAAGATGCTCACCAATCCAGAACACCTCGTTCTCGAATCCGCCCACCCCTCTCCTTTATCGGCTTCCCGCGGCTTTTTTGGCTCCAACTGCTTTCAAAAAGCCAACGCCTTCTTAGAAGCCCACCATATCCAACCGATCCAATGGACAAAAAGCAATCTAAAAAAGGAAGGATAACTATCCTTCCAATTCGATGATCATATCGCGAAGTTCGGCTGCCCGCTCGAAATCGAGCTCTTTGGCGGCCTCTTTCATTTCCTTCCGCAAATTTTCCAGCATCTTCTCTTTATCTTTCTTGCTGATCTTCTTCTTCGCTAAATATTTCCGCGTAACTTCCTTCGTCTCTTTCGAACGAACGACATCATGGATCGGCTTGATGATCGTCTTTGGCGTGATATGATGACGCTCATTATACTCCATTTGGATCTTACGTCTACGCGCCGTCTCCTTGATCGCCTCATCCATGCTCTCTGTGATCTTATCCGCATACATGATGACCTTCCCTTGCGCGTTTCGAGCCGCCCGCCCAATGATCTGGATCAATGAACGACGCGAACGCAAGAAGCCTTCCTTATCCGCATCTAAGATCGCGATCAACGAAACCTCTGGAATATCTAAACCTTCCCGAAGCAAGTTGATCCCCACAAGCACATCGTACTTGCCCTCCCTTAGATCATGGATGATCTCGGTCCTTTCGATCGTTGTCACCTCATGATGCAGCCAAGCCACCTTCAGATCCATGTTTTTCAAATACGAAGTAAGATCCTCCGCCATGCGGACCGTCAATGTTGTCACTAGCGTCCGCTCGTTGCGCGCCACCCGCTCCTTGATCTCATCCACAAGATCATCGATCTGTCCTTCGATTGGACGGACTTCGACTTCTGGATCGAGAAGACCCGTTGGACGAATGATCTGCTCGACCACATGATGATTCGTCTTTTCCAATTCATAATCGCCTGGCGTTGCCGAAACGAAGATCGACTGCGGCGTCATCGACTCGAACTCGTTGAATTTCAGCGGACGATTGTCCAAAGCCGAAGGCAGACGGAAGCCATAATCGACCAACGTTTGCTTACGCGCCCGATCTCCATTGAACATTCCCCGCACCTGCGGCAAAGAAACATGACTTTCATCCACGACAAGCAAGAAATCATCCGGAAAATAGTCGAATAACGTATATGGCCTCTCTCCAGGCTTTCTTCCATCAATATGACGCGAATAGTTCTCGATCCCAGGACAGACACCAAATTCACGCAATGCCTCAATATCATACCGACACCGCTGCTCCAAACGTTCTTTCTCCAGCGGTTTTCCCATCTCGTCAAAATAATGGAGACGCTCCTCCAATTCCGTTTCAATATTTTTCGCCGCCCGCTTCATGATATCCATGCTCGTCGCGTATCCATTGGCCGGATAAATGTTGTAGATCTGATAAGCCGCATTCAGCTTTCCTGTAAGCGGATCGACTTCACAGATCCTCTCGATCTCATCGCCAAACATTTCGATCCGGATCAAATACGCTTCCGTATGACCTGGCGTGATTTCGATCGTATCGCCCCGTACCCGAAACGTTCCCCGCACCGGATCGATATCGTTGCGCTTATATTGCTGGTGAACGAGCTTGAGCATGAGCTCGTTACGATCGATCACATCCCCTACGCGGATCGTTTCAATCATATTTTTGTATTGTTCTGGATTGCTGGCGCCATAAATCGAAGCGACAGAGGCGACAATGATCGTATCCCGATGGTGGAGCACCGAATTGACAGCCGCCATCCGAAGCATATCTAATTCGTCATTCGTTTTCGTGTTTTTATCAATATATGTATCTGTCTTTGGCACATACGCTTCTGGCTGATAAAAATCAAAGTTCGAAACAAAATATTCCACATGATTGTTGGGAAAAAATTCTTTGAACTCTGAATACAACTGCGAAGCGAGCGTTTTATTATGAACAAAAACAAGCGTTGGTTTATTGACTTGAGCGATCACATTCGAAATCGTAAACGTTTTTCCCGTTCCCGTCGCACCCAAAAGAACTTGGGCTTTTTTTCCTTCTTTGATGCCTTCCACTAATTCTTTGATCGCTTCGGGCTGGTCTCCGCTCGGCTTATACGCCGAGACAAGTTCAAATTTTTCCATGTTCTTCCTTTCAAATGTCGTTGGCGACTAAAAATTCACGCGCCTTCCGATAAGCCTCGAACGCCTTAGGATACTTGCTGTCTGGATCGATCGCCAACGCGTCGTAGCCATAAATACTCAGCTTCCCGTTTTCATCGAGCACAAGCAGCCAAATATCGCTCGTGTTGTTTCCTGTCTTTACGAACAACACCGTATACGCACTTTTAGAAGAAGCCTCATAGTTCCATAAACCCGGCCGATACGAAAGTGTCGTCGTTCCATCGAGCTTTTCTTCTTCTGCTTCCATTTCCTTGTTGGCAGGCTGATGCTGCGCGATCGACCAAGAACGGATCCTTTCAATGTAGCCATCATCAGACATCACCACGTTGCCAATATCGAGCACCGAACCGCTCGTGATCGCTAAAACGATCCGCGTTTGATCCAGCTCGATCGTCGAGGCGCCCGCATCCACTTTCGGAAACTCTACATTCCCGCTCACCTTGAGCTTATAAATACAAGGCGCTTGCAAATCCGATAAATAGTTCGAATGCTCCTCGATCTTGACGGTCATATAAAAAGTAAAGATACTGAAAATCAGCGAAAAAAGCGCAATATATAAAGATATCGTGTTGGAATGCGCATTGATCGAATTCAATACGGGCTTCCATGTTTTTTTGTTTCTATCATGATCCATAGAAACACCCCCTTAATTTAATTTTTTGATCCTCTATTCTGCTTTGATCAATTCGATCGCCTTTTGAAGCTGAACATCGTCCTCCATCTCTTTTTGATTCATTTTTAAGCTGACCTCTTGTTCAAGAACTTCCCACGTCTTGGCGTCGACTTTGCCATTCGCCTCCAATTGATGATCTTCCTGGAACTGCTTGAGCGCTTGGGCCGATTGGGCCGAGAAATAGGAATCCACCCGATCCACAGGATAGTCAAGATATTGTAAAAAGAGCTGCAAAGCTTGCGCGTTGGGATTCACGCTATCTTGTTCAAATTCAAGATCTTCTTCTTGGGTGGAATAATACGATTGCCGGATCGCCGTATCTTCGACTTCGACATCGGGCGCGAACCCTTTATTGTTGATCGACTCACCAGAAGGTGTGAGCCATTCCGATTCTGTGTATTTTAAAGAAGTTCCATCGCTGAAAGGGACGAGCACTTGCTTCGTTCCTTTTCCATAGCTTGTCGAACCGATCGTTGTCACCTTGTCTTTGAGATTGTCTTTCAAAGCGCCAATGAGCACTTCCGAAGCACTAGCGCTATTTTCGTTTTGCAAGAGGACGATCTGATCAAATTGAGCTGGCGTATACGAATCGAGCACTTCGCTTTCTTCAATCTTTCCATTGCGTGTCTTTTCCTTGAACACGATGCTTTCCTTAGGAAGAAGGGAAGAAGCGATCTGAATGGCCGCGTCGAGATAACCGCCCGTATTGTTGCGAAGGTCGATGATGATCTTTTTGATCCCTTTTTCTTGCAAGCGTTCGACCGCTTTTTTAAAGTCTTGTCCGCTATGTTCGGAAAAGCTAGAAAGAACGATTTCTCCATATCCGTCAAATTCACGGCAGATCACGGTCGAATCATACACGCCCGGAACGACGTGGACATTTTTCGGCTCTCCATTCCGCATCAAGGTGATGTCTAGATTTTGGCCATCATGATTTTGAATGAGCGTGATCAAATCTTCGCTGGAGATGTCGCTGACCATTTTCGAGCCCACCTTGGTGATGACATCGCCTTCTTGAATGCCCGCTTGATCAGCGGCCGAATCGATAAAGACGCTTTTGACGACCATATTGTTGTCGGCGTCGCGATAAAAGCCCGTGCCAATGCCGACATTGCTTCCGCTTAGCGCGTCCGAAAAATCTTTGGCTTGATCAAGGCCAAGATAGTTCGTGTGTGGATCGATCTCGTTGCTGCTCATCCCGACGATCGATTGCTCGATCAATTGATCCTCCAAATTTTCGATTTGCGCGCCATAGTACCATTGATTCTTTAAAAGCGAATAGACCGTCTCTAATTTTGAGAATTCTTGGCTGTCGATGCCTTTTGCCTTCTCGATCAACATGGGCACGCTCACGCCGGCCCCAAAACAAGCAACACATAAAAGGAGGATGAGTCCTTTTTGCTTAGCGCTCTGTCTTTCGCTTGGTTTTTTTGTTTTCTTCATGTTTTCTCCCCTTATTATTCCAAAAACGATAGGATGGCCCTATCGTTTTTCGCGTATGTATTTATTCACGGCTAAAAAGCTGGCAAACCATCCGATCAAGATGGCGGATACGATCAAAGCGCTCCCCGATAGGGCGATGATCGTATGGACCGGCACGAGTTCAAGGATGCGCGCGAACAAATAGCCATGCAAGCTTTCATACAGCTTAGGATATCCATAGGCGACTAGTCCAAAGGGGATGATCGCTCCGCAAAGCGAGATCATGATTCCTTCGATTTCAAATGGCCGTTTGACAAATGAATTTTCGGCGCCCACTTGTCGCATGATAATAATATCGTCCGATCTCGAGTAAATGGTAGTACGGATCGTATTATAAATCAAATAGAATGAAAGGATGAGCAAAAGAACGATCGCCACGATGCCAATCGTTCGCACTTTTGCCAACAGCGCCACCAGTCCGGTCACGCTCTTTCCCCCATAGGCCACATGCGCCACCCCAGGAATTTCTCGGATCTTTTTGGCAAGTTCTTGGATCTGTTCTCCGTCTTTGGCGTAGACAAAAAACGCGTTCCCCAAAGGATTTTCTTCCCCTTCATAGAGCTGGAAGGCTTCTCCCTTTTCTTCGATCATGAGCTGCAGTTCTTCTTCTTTGCTGGAAAAGACGACGTGATCGCTTTGAGAAAGCGATTCGATCTGCTCTTGGATCGACTGAAGCTCTTCTTCGCTTTGTATGGCCGGATCAAGAACGACATGGATCGAAAGATCTTGTTCGACACTTTTTGAAAAAGATTCCACACTGACTCCGACGATCAAAAAGGCGACGATC
Organism: Dubosiella newyorkensis; assembly: GCF_001945605.1. Lineage (GTDB taxonomy): Bacteria > Bacillota_I > Bacilli_A > Erysipelotrichales > Erysipelotrichaceae > Dubosiella > Dubosiella newyorkensis. The sequence goes on along the minus strand of NZ_MPKA01000054.1, from coordinate 11,233 downwards.
AAAAAGAGGGTGACCATGACGGCGCTCATGGCCGAAAGCGATACGAGCAGGTGGCGCCGTAAGCCAAGCCACGCGTATTTGATCTCGTATCCAAGCAATGTCCACCATTTTCTCATACGGAGCGGTACCCGCCTACTCTAGAGTCGTGGATCACATAGCCGCCATCCAAGATGATCGTTCGTTTTTTAAATTCGTCGACGAGCACTTTATCGTGGGTGACCATGACGATCGTCGTGCCGAAATTTTGATTGATCTTTTCGAGCAGCTGGATGATTTCTAAGCTTTTTTCAGGGTCTAGATTTCCGGTCGGCTCGTCGGCGATCAAGATCTTTGGTCGGTTGGCGATCGCTCTTCCGATCGTGACCCTTTGTTGCTGGCCGCCTGAAAGCTCGTCCGGATAGCTTCTAGCCTTGTCTTTCAAGTCGACAAGTTCGAGAATCTCGCGCACTCTGTTTTTGATGTCTTTTTTACGCATGCCTACGACTTCTAAGGCGAAGGCGATATTTTCATAGACAGTCAGCTTTGGAAGAAGGCGATAATCTTGGAATATGCAGCCGACATTGCGTCGATAGGCCGGGACTTTCCGATGCTTGAGGGCGCCTACATCGACTCCATCGACGATCAGTTGTCCAGAGTCGCTCACTTCTTCGCCATTGAGCAGCTTGATCATCGTGCTTTTTCCAGAGCCAGTAGCGCCAATCACGTAGATGAATTCGCCATCTTCCACTTTGAGATTGACGTGATTGAGGGCGTGCACTCCATTCGGATAGGCTTTGCTTACATCTTTAAATTCGATCATAGACTCTCCTTTCTAAGAGAAGAATTTTTCGGGACGCTCTCGGCACGGGGTCCTGCCCCCTGTCGCATCGCAAGAAGTTCCTGTGCCGCTCCATCCCGTTCCCCAAGCGAAGTCGGCGTTTTTCGAAAAGCGACTGACGGCTTCTTCGACGCTCATTTGTCCTAGATTGTAGATTTCGATATGGCAATGGGGGCCGGATGTGTTTCCGGAATTGCCTGTGGCCGCGATCTGCTGGCCTTGCGCGACGCTTTGTCCGGCGCTGACCATAAAGTTTTCTTGGGCTAAGTGGGCAAAGGAGATCGCGTACAACGTTCCATTGACGTTGCAGAGCATTTCGATCGTATTTCCTCCGCCATATGGGTAGCCGCTCCAGTTTCCTAAATAGCCGGAATTGCTTGGAACGGGATTGTTGGCGTAGAGGATGAGTCCATCGGCTGGAGCATAGACGGGTGTTCCGATCGGAACGCCCCAATCTAAGCCTAAGTGAAGGCCTCCTCCAGGATAAGCCCATGTGCCTGCCGTCTTTCCTCCCCCTGCGATCGGGGCGCTAAAGCCTGGAACGCTAGCGATCATGACGTTGCCCATGGCGGTCGAGATCGTAAAGTTGCGGATCGAATCCATATCGATTTGGGCTTCGCGCTTTTTGGCTTGGAGCTCAAGGATCTGGGCTTGGTATTGTTCGACCATTTTATTATAGCTTTCTTCTAAAGCTTGGGCTTGGGCTCTTTGTTCTTCGAGCTGCGTCTTTTGGCTTTCTTGTTCTTGTTTGAGGCGGTCCATTTCGGATTTTTGGAGTTCGAGCTCGGCTTTGAGCTCGTTCAAGCGTTCGATCTGGTCTTGGTCGTCTTCGGTGATGCGCTCGATGCCGCTGATGCGGCGGAGCATGTCGTTGAGGTTCTTGCTGCCCATGACGAGGTCGATGATCATATTGGTGCCTAAGTTGGCTTGTTCAAAGCGCATCCTTTCTTTGATCTGGGCGTCCCACGCTTCGATTTCGGCTTGTTTGGCTTCGATTTCTTGTTGGAGCGTTTGGATGTTGGCTTCGATTTGCTGGATGGCCGCTTCTTTTTCGGCGATCTGGGTATTGAGTTGTTCGGCGAGCGCTTTTTGTTCTTGGGCAAGCGCCGCGACTTGGTTCGTGTCGTTTTCAAGGGTTTGGATCGATTCGTTGAAGCTTTGGATGCTTTGGGCCAATTCTTCTTTGCGTTTGTTTTGGTATTCTTGAAAGCCTTGGCAAGCTTTTACGCCCTCTTGCGATGTTTGGGGTTTTGAACATGTCGTATACCATTCTTCGGTGTTGGAGTAGTCTTGGGCAAAGAGGGGCGTAGAGAAGGAATACAAGCTCAAAGAGAGCGCTAGGATGGCTGCGCTTGTTTTTTTGAATGTGTTCATCGGATAAATCTCACATATTTTCTAACGGCTAGATAGGAGCCGACCAATCCTGCGCCTAAGCCTAACAAAAGCAAAAAAGCGACAAGATAGAGAATAAAGGGGATCGGTGAAAGAAGGATGAACATGTCGGATAAAAAGACACCGTTCATCGTTTGATATAAGAGCGGATAGCCAATGCCGGCGATCAGGGCGGGGATCAAGGCGCCTCTTAGGCCGATGATCATTCCTTCCAATACGAATGGGACCGTGATGAACCAATTATAGGCGCCGACTTGGCGCATGATGGCGATCTCGTCCTTACGGACATGGATCGTCATTTTGATCGTATTTCGTATGAGATAGATGGCTAGCAGGATCATGAGGGCGACAAAGAGAGTGCCCCATATGCGGACATTTTTAAAGAGGGCGATGAGTTTTTGGATCGCGCCTCCGCCATAGCTGACGTCGATCACGCCATGGATCGTTTTCGCTTTTTTTGAGATCGTTTCGATTTGGTCGGCGTGATCGGCTTCGATCAAAAAGACATTATAGAGGGGGTTTCTTCCTTCTTGAGCGTATTGGGCGAAGATGTCTCCGTTTTCTTGGATCAATTTGTCGAGTTCCTCTTCTTTGGAGGAATAGGTGACGTTCTTGACGCCTTGGATGTTGACGAGCTGTTGCTGGATGTTTTCTTGTTGTGAAGCATCGAGCGTTGGCTGCAAGGAGACTTGGATCATAAGTTCTTGTTCGATATGTTGGGTGAAGTTGGCAATATTTGCAGCGCTGATCAGCAAAAGCATGGCCATGAGCAAAGCGATCCCGATCGAGAGCGAGGCGGAAAAGGTCATGGCAAAATGTCGTTTTAGATCTAGGCTGGCTTTGCGCCAAAGTCTTGGCAAGCTTCTAAAAAATAGAGTCATTTTCATCCTCCGATCGGTCACATTATATCACAGCATTGCTTCTCCCTAAAAATTCATGTAATTTTACATATTCGGGGCGAAAGTCACATTGTTTCCCAAATTAGAGGCATAGTTTATCGATAAGAAAGCGGTACCTTATAGGTGTGTTAAGGGACACGTAAAAATCTCTTCTATAATCTCTCTCCTTAAATAAACTTAAAAAATACAAAAGTGGCAGATCTTCTGTCGCTTTTGCTTTTTTTGGGAATGAAAATAGAAAAAAGAAGCGTCCCGAAGAACGCTTCATAGAGGTCGTCTTTTTTTTGTTTCTCACTAGCACAGCAAGCAAATTTGGACCTCTGAGTCAGCAATATAACGAATATTACACCAATAGTAAAGTATAATTTCGGGGATTTTGTAACATTTATCAAAAATAATTCAAAAATGCATCAAAAGAAGTCTTTCTTTTTCAGGATCGTTTTTTGTACTATAGGAATTAGGATCAAGAAATAAAGAAAAAGAGAGGAAGATCTACGTTGAATCGCAACTATAACTATGTGTTGGCGCCCAAAGTTTTTTGTGGATGTTCTCATTCGAGAGCTGTGATCGAAGGCGATCATTATGTTTGTCCTAGTCAAGATGGTGTAAAAAAGATTCGTAGGGGTGTTTTGGATCCGATCATCCTAGAGTGTGCGATCGAATTTTTGACGTTGGAAAACATAGCGAAGATCGCTAAGATCGTCAGCCAAGAATACGCGAAGGAGAAACAAGGCCGTTTGTCTTTGGCTTCGTTCGAAGCGCGTTTGCAGACATGCATGCGCGAAAAAGAAAAGCTGATGGCTCGAATCGAGGATGGAAACGTTTCAGAGTCGGAGTTAGCACGGGCTTTAGAGCTCAAAAAAGAAGAGATCCAACTACAAGCTTTGATCGAGCAAGAGAAGAAAGAGTCGATCGTTTTGAGTGAGTCGATGGTGATGGATCGATTAAAAGAGGTCCAAGAAAACGTCCGAACCGATCCAAAATATGCTTGGAGTCTGATCGATTTGCTGATCGATTCGATCACGCTTTATGAAGACTCTGCGCTCATTCGGTTCAACACAGGTGAAACGCAAAAAGTGAACACTTTCGATTAAGAAAGTGTTCGCTTTTTTTATTGATCGCTGGCTAGCTTTCGTAGAATGAACAAGAAAATGAGCAGGCCGATACCCATGGCCATGTGGCCGAGTCCTGCAATTCCAGAAATCATGCCGTTGGCCATCGCGGATAGGGCGATCGCTTTGACTTGAAGGATGCCTCGGATGATCATCATGATCGCGCTAAGGATGAGTCCTCCATTGTATAGGATCATGAACAAGGAAAAGTGTTTGGCTTGTTCTAGATCGAATTTTGTGGAGAAGAGGGCCACGATCAAAAACATCACCATGCCCAACAGTAAGAGGTGTCCATGGACTTTTCCAAGGGTGCTGATGTTGGTAAATTGATTTATTTTTGTAAATTCTCGATAGAAGACGCCTGCTGCCAATCCTGCAAACGCATAGAAGATCGACCAGTTTAAATATTGTTTCATTGTTTTCCCTCCTGTTATGAACATTGTTCATTTTAGTCGGTGATAACTCGCTCTACAAGAGAGAAGACTGAAAACAAAAAAAGAACACTTTCTAAGAAAGTGTTCTTTAATTTTAAAAAATGGTGGAGCGTAGGAGGATCGAACTCCTGACCCCCTGCGTGCAAAACAGGTGCTCTCCCAGCTGAGCTAACACCCCACATTGAAACAATCAAATACATGGTGGGCCTGAATGGACTTGAACCAACGACCTCACCCTTATCAGGGGTGCGCTCTAACCACCTGAGCTACAGGCCCGATTTGTTTTCTGATTGCTCACTTATAATACGTCATCCCTACCTTTAAGTCAACAAAAAAAATATTTTTTTTAGCTTTTGCTCTCAAAATAAAACGGGTAATGGTCATGTTTTGTTTTTGAATGCGCCATCCTACCTGTTAGAGACTGTAAAATATCCTTTAAATGGTTAGATTGGAAATGGATATTTTGATTGTTTATAATTAGAGAAAGGGTTGGCTTTTTTACAACCAAAAAAATTTTTTTCATTTTTTTTAGCTCTATCGTTGTTGATAGTGTAAATTTTAGCTATAATATTACGTAGAAAAACGAGAAAGCGGAGGTACCTCATGTCAAGTCCTGCACAAATTAGGGCAAGCAATAAATACAACAAAACACATACGATTTTAAAGGGGATCCGGTTTAACAAAAACACGGAAAAAGAAATGATCGAATGGTTAGAGAATCGTCAATTTTCTCCGTATGTGAAGCAGCTCATCCAAGCGGATATGGAAGCCCATAAGAAACAAAACCAAGACTATAAAGAAAGCAGAGAATGATCTTCTCTTTTCTTTACGTTGATAGTATAAGTATTTTATCATATCTTTCTAAATTTTCATTGTTCTTCTTTCTCGCTCCATATAAAAAGCAAGCCGACGAATTTTAACAAAGAAAGGGATGTCGACTTGCATTGTAATTATACCATAATGTGGCGAAAAAAAAAAGAACACTTTCTTCAAGAAAGTGTTCGTTGTTTTTAAAATGGTGGAGCGTAGGAGGATCGAACTCCTGACCCCCTGCGTGCAAAACAGGTGCTCTCCCAGCTGAGCTAACACCCCACATATTAATTCAGCAAATGGTGGGCCTGAATGGACTTGAACCAACGACCTCACCCTTATCAGGGGTGCGCTCTAACCACCTGAGCTACAGGCCCGATTGCTGAATTCTCATTTATAATACCCTACATCTTGGGGTGTGTCAAACATTATTTTAAATTTTTTTTGAATAGTTGAGTGATTTGTTTTTTTCCGGCGCGGGTTTCGAGATCTTCTTTGCGGATCTCGCCTTTGATGATCATTTCCATCAAGCGGATGTAGGCTTCTCCCATGGCGGTCGTGATCAGGCTGGCGGTGGTTGCGGAGATGAGTCCGCCGCCAAGACTGCCTGCGCCTGGGATGAGTTTGAGCAGGTTGGCGCTGAGAGTCCTTCCGAGTCCTGTGGCTAAAAGGGGTCCGATCGTGGCGCTCATAAAGGCGGTCAAAAAGCGTTTGTTGGCTTCAAATCCATAGATGATGGTGATGGCGGCGATCATAGAAACTTGCGTAGGAACGAGCAGAGCAGCATCCGCGAAAGGAATGGGTGTGAATCCTTCGGTGAAGCTGGCGCTCACGGCTGTGGCGATCGCTTTTCTAGCGCTCTTTTTTTTTGCGTCGAGATTGGCGATCTGCACGTTTTGAAAGGCTTTTTCTAATTCTTGGGGCAATGCTTCGCTCATCAGATCGACTAAATGGTCGAGTCCATACGCTTTGGCGGTGTACTCGTCGTCAAATTCCATATCTTTGGCGAGGACGGGGACGACTTTGACGATGTCTAAGTTTTCTTTTTCGATCAGCTGCTTCATTTCTTGCGCTTTTTTCTTAGGTATGGCTTGAGTGAGCACGATGAAGATCGGGACTTTGAATTTTTGATTTTCCGAAGTCAAGGTCCTTAACCATTGGAGTTCGGTTTCGTCGAAGGTTCGATTGGCGCCTACGTTGATGCAATACCAAATACAATGGATGGCGTCGTTGATGTCTTTGGAGCGAGCTCCTTGTTCGAGGAGTTCGATGATTTCTTCTTTGACTTGTTTTTGTTGCGAAGAAGAAAGTTCGAAGCCAGGCGTATCGTAAATAACGAGTGGAACATCTTTCTTTTCGATTTTACGGATTTCTTGAGTGATCGGTCTTCCTAGTCCGGTTTTGGCGAGTTCGCCTCGAAACATCGTGTTGATGAGCGTGCTTTTTCCAACACCCGATTTTCCAATAACTAAGATATTGAGCGTATTGAGGTCATTGATTTTTTCTTGGATCGTTTCTAAACATTGTTTGACGATCGTTTCGGTTTTGATTTCCATGCTGGCTCCATCTTATTGGTCTTTGGCTACATCGACCCAGTCGATGGCTTGCGAGATTTCATACAGTTGTTGTGGGGTGAGTTTTATGGCGTTGTTCCTTTCTCCGCAGGCTGGATAAACATAGTCATAGTTTTGCAATGAGCGGTCCAAGTAAACGAAGACATGATCGTTCACCCCAAATGGGCAGACGCCACCTACTTCATGGTTGGTGTATGCAAGAACTTGGTCGCTAGAGAGCATGTGGGGTTTGGTGTGGAATGTGCGTTTGAATTTTCCGTTGTGAACTTTTCGATCCCCAGCCAAGAGAACCATGATGCATCCTTCTTCGGATGAGAAGGTCAACGATTTAGCGACTTGTTCTGGCTGGATATGAAGGGCTTTGGCGGCTTCTTCTACAGATGCGCTCGATTCATCGAGAGTGATGATCGACTCGGATAGTTGATATTTGGCTAGATGTTGTTTAACTTGTTCTACTCTCATAGTGTTTCCTTCCTTTTGTGCTTTAGTATAGCACGATTCAACCTAATGAGTTGTAATTCTAATAAAGCAAAATTATATAATAGAATTTGATAAAATTTAGTATAATGGTATTAATAGAAAAGAGAAATTGATTATGTCTAGACAAAATTATAATAAATATCGCACCAAAGGTGGATACCAAAATACTGGATATGGTTACTCTATCCATACCCTTCGACAAGATACAGAACGAGAATCATGTTATCAATGCCAGTTTTGTGAAAACGCTCTATGTATTAAGACAGGTCTATATATTCCACAACTTGGTAAAAACTCATATAAAAATTGCAAATATTACCCAAAAAATATACAAAAAAACCCAGCTAAGATACCGTTAAAATCAAATACAAAAAAAAGAAAATCAAGGGAATAAACCTAAGCCTGGATCCGAGTTAAAAAAGCCTATAAAAAATAAAATAATCTTTCATGCCAAATACGGAAAAGGAAGAATCGTTTTAATTGAAGAAGAAATCGTTACAATTTTATTCAGATCTATTGGAAGAAAAAAAATCAATTGGGAGCATTGCATAAAAAACGGTTTAATTATATCCAGTTAAAAAGTTGTGGGAGTTGACCTAAAAAATCAACTCCCACAACAGTAATTTGTATTTTTATTTATACGTCCAAATCGTAAAACCTTGCAGTTCAGCTGAATTATAGATTGGACGAATATTTTGAACAAGAATGTTTTTAAATTCTTCTTTGGTCCGTCCAGGAACAAACAACAGTTCTGTAGCCCAAATCTCATTTAAATTATCTTGACGACAACGATCAAACTTAAATCGAATCTTTTCATTCGAAAACACACAACAATAAAGAAACCATTGAATATCTACAAACCGTTTTATATACACATCCCAGCTCGGTAAATGATTGCTTTTAGATGAATTGATATTCGGTTCCGTTGGGACTAAATTCCATAATTCATCGTTTCCAATATAACTCCATGGGATAAAATGATCTAAATCAAAATTCTTAAAATTTATAGGTTCCCCTGTATAGATACTACAAATTTGTTCAGCAGATGTTTTTGAAATTTCGACCCATAAATCTCTAACTAATTTTAACTTACGAATTCCATTATTCTTCCATGATACTTTAGCAATTATATTTGGAACACCTGAATTTTTGGATTTGAATATTACGTAACTTCAAGTCCACCCAATACGCTAAAATAAGTCCACTGGATACGGTGGCAAAGTCCACCCGTTCCGCTAGAGAAGCCCACCACTTTTCGAATATATTCTCGCCTCTTGACTATAAGATATAGAGTGATAAGTATTTTTATACTTGTCCAATCTTGCAGTCAGGAGGTGTTTTTATGCGAGATGTTAAAAAGGTTTTGGAGATGCGATCCCAGAACCATAGTCAGCGGCAGATTTCTATATCATTGAAAATTTCCAGAGATACGGTCAGAAAAATTTTCAATATCGCTAACTCAAAAAAAATCTGCTGGTCTTCGATCAAAGACCTTAACGAGCCGGATGTTCAAAAACTTTTATTTGAGGAAGATTTAAAAATTAATCTATCGATCAAACAGCCTGACTTTGATTATGTTCATAAGGAACTTCTGAAACCAGGCACAACGATCAAGCTGTTATGGCAAGAATATGCGCAGGCTAGCCGAACAGCGGGAATCCCATTTTATCAGTACAGTTACTTCTGCGAAAAGTACCGGGAATATGTCAATAAGCACAAGCTTACGATGCATATCAATCATAAACCTGGTGACAAGCTGATGGTGGATTGGAACGGGACGCGAATGACAGTTTATGATCAATACACTGGCGAAATGATTCCGGCCTACTTGTTCGAGGCGACTCTTCCTTTCAGCATGTATAGCTATGTACAGGCCTGTCCAAGTATGAAAATAGGCGATTGGATCGACTGCCATATTCAGGCTTATCGTTATTTTGACGGTGCGACACGCCTTCTGGTTCCCGATAATCTAAAGACTGGAGTGATATCTCATAAAAAATATGAGGATCCGATCCTGAACAAATCATACCAGGAGATGGCGGATCATTATGATACAACGATCCTTCCTGCCAGGGTCCGCAGGCCAAAGGATAAAGCAGCAGTGGAAGGCGCTGTCGGTGATTGTACGGTAGCCATTGTCGGAAAACTTCGAAACAGGAAATTCTATTCATTTGATGATCTCAACCGAGCTATTTTCAAAGAATTGGAAAGATTCAATACCAGGCCTTTTCAAAAACGAGAAGGATCAAGAAAGAGTGTATATATGGAGGAAGAATTTCCATTCATGAAACGTCTTCCGGAATATCCTTTCGAAATGAGCACATGGAAAAGAGCCAAAGTACAATTGAATTATCATGTCTCGGTAGAAAAAATGAACTATTCGGTTCCTCATGAATACGTTGGAAAATATGTCGATATCAAACTTACTAAAAGTGCAGTAACCATCTACTATAAAATGAATCAGATCTGCACACATGACCGCTTATATGGCAGGGTCAATCAATATTCGACAAATGAAAGCCATATGCCGGAAAACCATCAAAGATTTCAGTGGAATAAGGAGCGGTTTCTGAAATGGGGCGCTTCGATGGGAGAAAACACATTGATCATCATTCAAAAATTATTCGATCGGTATAAAGAGGAAGAACAAGCCTATAAAGGCTGCTTGTCTATTCTTAAACTTTACGATAAATACGGAAAATCCAGACTGGAAAATGCGTGTCGATTGGCGTTGGAGCACATCAGCCAGCCTGGATATAGAAATATTAGAATGATACTTCAATCGAATCAAGATTTGAAAGAGAGAAAGAACGATCCACAAAAAGAAAAGAATGAATACGCATTTGTAAGGGGAAAAGACTACTATGGAGGAAAATCCAATGAATAAAAAAGATCTGATGAAAAAACTCAAACACATGAAATTACCGATCATGGCGGAGCAGTATGAGCTCCAGACAGAAGACCCTGCTTATTCTCAATTATCCTTTGACGAAAGATTTTCCGAATTGATCGACATGGAGTACAACAGCCGAGTCAATCATACGATCGAGCGATATATAAAAAATGCACATTTTTATGATTCTTCGGCAAGCATGGAATCCATCAACTATGATCCGGAAAGAAAATTGGATCGATCTCAAATGGAAGAACTGGCAACGAACAAATATCTCGAAAAAGGATTGAACGTGATCTTTGTCGGCGCCTCCGGATGCGGAAAGACCTGGCTGTCAAACGCATTGGGCGTTCACGCCTGCAGAGATCGAAAAACGGTATTGTACATTCGCCTGCCGGAACTGTTTTCCAAATTCGAAGAAATGCGGATCCAAGGAAAATATAATGAATACCTGAAGAAACTGGGAAAATACGATTTTGTCATCCTGGATGAATTTCTATTAAGATCCACAAGCGAAACAGAACGAAGCGATCTGCTAGAATTGATGGAAATCCGGTGCAATAAGAAATCAACGATTTTCTGCAGCCAGTATTCATTTGACGGATGGCATCAGCTGTTAGATGGAGGCCCGATCGCAGATGCGATCCTGGATCGTATCATCAATTCTTCTTACCTAATAACCCGTAAGCGGGAATTAAAACAGCGGGTAGCAGCCTGATGAAAGTTAAAGTAGAGTAACCACAGGAGGTGGCTACCCTATGGAAACGAATACCACTGCTCATAATGAAGATCTTGTATTTACCGAGATTCCTTTTCCAAAAA
>NZ_MPKA01000046.1 GCF_001945605.1 Dubosiella newyorkensis | reverse complement strand
TGCACAGCGGGGCATCCATGGAGCAAGGGAAAGGTGGAAAATCCGATGAAGGCGCTGGATGAATTGTTTGCCTACAACGGAAAGCTCGATCTTTACGGATTGTGTCTGATATTGAAAGAAATCAACGAAAGGCTGAATGCCTCTGTCCATACCACGACCGGAAAGATCCCCATTCTGCATATGGAAAAAGAAAAAGATTTCTTACAGGCTCTTCCGGATGCTCAAGTAAGAAATCTATACAGAATCCCTACACTTTCTGTAAAAGTCGATCCCCAGAGCATGATCAGCTACAAAGGGAACAAATACTCCGTCGATCCGCGCCACCTTGGAAAAAAGCTGGATCTTCAGGCCTATGAAGGATATCTGTATTTGTATGATAACACAGAACTTGCGGCCGTTCATGCCATTGCGGACAAAAAATGGAATTATCAGGAAGAGCACTACACGGCGCTGACCGTCTACGCTTTGAAAGACGACAGCGAAGAGATCCGCCAGCTCGC
>NZ_MPKA01000057.1 GCF_001945605.1 Dubosiella newyorkensis | reverse complement strand
TCGAGAAGAAGATCCGGTGGTGACAGAGAAGTGGAAATACCTGTTCCCGTCCCGAACACAGAAGTCAAGCACTCCATCGCCGAAGGTAGTTGGCTTAGCGCCTGCAAGAATAGGACGCTGCCGGTTCAGGAGGAATGTGAATACATTCCTCTTTTTTTGCATTTAGCTTCTTTCTAAGCTAATATATTAAGAACAAAGGTGGATTTATGAATTTAAAAAATCAAATTATCGAATATATTGAAAATACCCAATATAAGGAGGCTTCTCATTTATTAGAAGAATATAAAGATTCTTTTGGGATCGATGACTTTTACTATTTAGCCGTCTCCGATATTTTATTAGGAAATCAAGAATATGAAGAAGTATTAGATCTTATGGCAGAGGCGATCAGTGTAGGCTATGAACATCCCGTCTTTTATGAACGAATAGCTGATGCTCATATAGGCCTTCAAGAATGGGATGAAGCTTTGACTTGGCTGAAAAAATGTGAAACGAGTGACGAAGAAGATCCGGATGGCGATCTTCATCGTTTATTTTTATTAGGAAAAATTTATATCGGGAAAAACGACTTCAAAAAAGCCGTTTCTTATTTTGAAGATATACTTTTAGAAACGGATGATCCAGAAATTTATTTTCTTGCCGCTTGCTGCTATTGGGAGCTTGGAAACAAAAAAAGAGTTTTTGAATACTTCGACCAAATAAAATCCGATACGACCGTACTTGAACAAATTTGTCAATTTTTATTCGAAGAAGTCGATCAGGCACTTATTCAATACGCTGAAGAACTGCCAGAATCATCACAAAAAGTTTTTTATAAAGCGATGTATTTCAATAAATATGAATCGGCAAAAAAAGCGATTGAGTTTTTGGGGAAGAATATCAGAAAATACCCTTCGACCAGCCTTTTTAATTTGATCGTTCAGCTTTACGATGAACAAAATCAAAATCATCAAGCGAATATATATCGCAAAAAAATGCTGAAACTAACAAAGACCTCTGAAGAAGATCCCTACACTTACATTTCGATTTACTTAGATGCACTCTTTAAGTTGAATTACTCATACCCTACAGAAAAAAAATATATCTCTTTTTTATGGGATCAATTCGAACGGTCTCTCTATAAATTATTTATATTATATTCGCTCGATGAAAATTCTCGCTTTGACCTCAACTTTTCGTTGTTTAAAAAGTTTACATATAAAGAGTTAGAAAGTACGGAAGAAGTCCAACCTTATTTTCTTTTATTTACGAGAGCTGCCTATCAAACAAGACATTTCAACGAAGCGTATACAGGATTCAAAAGCATTATGCCTTTTCAAGAAAAAGATGAATTGATCGATTTCGTGCTTACATGCTTCCATACATATCATTATCATGATATTTTAGACTGCACCAAGGATAATTATAAAACAGATGGAATCCTTGCCGGCGTTCGATTTATGTGCCTAGATATTTTAAGTAAAACGGATGAGATGATCGACTTGGTTGATACTATGAATGAAGCGATCAAAAATAACGAGCCAATCGAAGACCTTGATTTTTATTTGGATATCCTCAAACAACGTGAACAATGAAAATGCTTTCGGAAATAAAGAAGATCGTGATCTGGTGCGCAACAATATATGGAATCGGAATGATCATATTCTTAACATTTAAAAATCCGTTCATATTTCCCAATCCGAATACGATCTTAAGAATCATGGCAGAACAAGTCCAAGATAAGGACTTCTATATCAGTATACTATATACTTTGACCCGGGTGATGAGTGCTGTACTATGCTCTTTTATCGGTGGCATCTTTTTAGCCTCCATATCCCAATTGTGTTCAAGAGCTAGCAGCTGGATCGAAACAAGTATTTTAACCATTCGAACGATTCCAAACATTACATTATTGATTGTATTGTTGTTTTGGCTGGATCGAGAACAGAGCATATTCTGGGTTCTCTTCCTCGTCCTTTTTCCAATCGTTTACCAGAACTGTCATGATCAATTTTTAGAAATCGATCAAACGTGGAAACCGCTGTTTGTCTTGTATCCACAATCGAATTTTTATAAATTAAAAAATGTATATTTACCGTTAGGGCGATCAGCCCTTTTATCGAGTTTTCTTTCGATCGTGGCTCTTGGCTTCAAAGTAGGAGTCATGGCAGAGATTCTATCGCAAGTATCATTAGGAATAGGAAAAAAGATGCAGTATGCCAAATTAAATGTCGATCTAGCTTCTGTTTTAGCCTGGACGATTTGGCTTTTACTGATCGTTAACATCGTTGTCTTTCTTATTCGAAAAGGAGTTCAATGGATTCAAAAACAAACCCTCTAGTTAGTATTTTAGTCCCCGTTTATAATGTTGAAAAATATATAGCCACCTGTTTAGATTCTTTATTAGCTCAAAGCTATCCAAATATAGAAATTGTGTTGATCGACGATGGATCGCCAGATCGTTCGATAGAAATCTGTCAGGAATACGCAAAAAAATTCCCAAACATTCACGTATATATCTATGAAAATGCTGGGATTTCCACAACAAGAAATCGAGCACTCGATCATGCGAATGGCGATTATTATATGTTTGTGGACAGCGATGATTATATCCATCCAAAAATGGTCGAGACTATGATAAGGATCTCGCAACTCGATCATTCAGAGCTCGTACAATGTGGATATAGGATGGATTATTTCAAATATTTCCCTTTTTTACGCAAAGTCGCTAAACGGCAAACGATCAACACGATCCAAGCCCTACAGCAACTCGTAAATAATAAGGGTATCAATAATTATCCATGGGGGAAGCTTTATAAAAAAGAAGTATTTGAAAATGTTCGATTTCCAGAACACTTAATTGGATTTGAGGATACAAGAACGATCTTCAAAACGATTGCCAATGCGGAAACGATATCGACGAGCCCTAATCGCTTTTATCATTATGTACAACGCCAGGGCTCATTGACGAATAGAATGGATCTAGAAACTGTATATAATATGCGTAAAGCCTATCAATATCAAGAACAAGTGCTGAAAGATCGTTTTCCAGAACAAACATTCGACTTTACGATGAACTACTACAATACAGATATGGTCATCATTTATACTTTGATCTTCATGACACATAAAAAGCAGAATCCAAAATTTAAACCATATCCTCTGGATTGGAAAAAGATCCCTAAAGTCATGAAGGTGGCTTATTATTGCTGGCTTAAGATCGCATGTATTAAGTTTGGCTGGAATATCGACGAAATCGACTGGGAGCAGAAATGAGAATTCGAAACGCAAAATCAACGGACCTTGAACAACTTGAACAACTCTATGAAAATGCACGAAACTATATGCATACACATGGAAATCCAAATCAATGGAACGATGGGCACCCCAATCAAAAGGATCTCAAAGAAGATATACTAAAAGAACAGCTTTATATCGTTGAGAGCGTGGATGGTATCGAAGGAGCTTTTGTTTATTATGAAGGAATTGATCCGACTTATATTAAGATCGAAGGAGAATGGTTGAATGAAGAACCATATGCCGTACTTCATAAAGTCGCTTCCGCAGGAAAGAAGAAAAGGATCGGCGACACCATCCTTCAATATGGTATTCACCGATCCAATAATGTTAAGATCGATACCCATGCAGACAATATTCCAATGCAGAAATGTATTCTGCGAAATGGATTCCAATATGCCGGGATCATCTATCTAGCCAATGGGGATCCTAGAAATGCCTATCAATTCTCGAGACTTGAAAAAAGATAGTCCATCCGAGAATCAGTAGGCATTTTTTTTAATCCATGAACATCCGTCAAGATCGAAGGATCCCAACGAAATTGGTCATAACCTTGCAAATAAGATAGATCGACCGTATGATTTGGATATTTTTCGCTCCATGCAGTATATCTTTCTGACATGATCGAGTTTGCCAGCAGGATCGCTTGAGAAGAAAGATCTCCATTTGGCGTAGGAGTTCCACTGATCTGAACACCAGGAGGAGATGAATGAACGAGCAATACAGAACCATCTTCCATTTCTCCCAAAACGATATAGATATGCCCTTCATTTCCAAGAATGTCTCCGGGCTCATAAGAATCGATCTTAGCGGCAGGAATCAGTTTCCCCCATCCCTTTTGGGCAAGATCTGAAGGGAGTTCTCCCGATAAAGCAACATAACCATCTTTTCCATCTTCATGTTCAAAAGTATTATAGAGCACCCAGCCTACAAAACCAGAACAATCCAGCCCATTATGGATCTCATAGAGATGATCCTCATAATCATAAGAAGAATCTTGTTGACTTGTAAATTCAACCCAAGCAGGAGCTAAGCCTAAACGGGTAGCTTCAACACCAGCCCCTGTATCCTCTTCATTCCATCCGCCACCCCAAATATACATGACCTTACCAACCGGGGATAAAGAAGTTTTTAAAAAGGATGAAAGGTCTGGTATAGAGGAATCGGTGTTTAATGTGTTTATTTCTGCTGGTTTTGACAATTCACTAGATGGCTTAGAAAGAAAAGCGCGGACTAAAAGCCAAGCGCAAATCAGAATAAAAATTATAAAACCAACCAAAATCATCAAACGTTTGTATTGGATTTTTCGCTTCATGTAAAAACCATAACAAAAATAATGGAAAATATCGAGCGGTTGGTATAAAATTTATAAAGTTTTAAAAGCTCGAAAGGAAAAAATTATGGCATTTGAATCATTGAGTGAACGCTTAAATAAAGCGATAAAAAATATTTCTGGACAAGGAAAATTAACTGAAAAAAATATGAATGATATGCTTCGAGAAGTGCGTATGTCGCTTTTAGAAGCAGATGTCAATTATGGGGTCGTAAAAGATTTTATAGAACGTGTCAAAGAAAAAGCTCTCGGACAAGAGGTATTGGATTCTTTGAATCCATCTCAAATGGTCGTAAAGATCGTTCATGATGAACTGCAAGAATTATTAGGACAAAGCGATGCGAAGCTTCATTTAAAACCAAACGGACTCTCTACGATTATGATGGTCGGCTTGCAGGGAACTGGTAAAACGACTGCTTCTGCTAAAATCGCCCGCTTTGCGAAACAAAAACTAAAAAAACGCGTACTGCTCGTGGCTTGCGATGTCGTTCGCCCAGCCGCGATCGAACAGCTACAAACTTTAGGAAAACAAATCGATGTTGAAGTATTTAGCCTAGGCGCTCAAACAAGCGCCATTGAAACCGCAAGAAAAGCGCTTCAATATGCAAATGAACATCAAAAAGATCTTGTGATCTTCGATACAGCGGGCCGCCTGCATATCGACGAAGAATTGATGGACGAACTCAAAGAAATGAAAGAGATCGTACATCCGGATGATATTCTGTTAACAGTCGACGCGATGACAGGTCAAGATATCGTCACGGTGGCTAAAGAATTCAATGAACAGCTGCAGATCACTGGACTTGTGGTGACGAAAATGGATGGCGATGCTCGAGGAGGCGGATTGCTTTCTGTCCGCACGATCACGGATGTACCAGTCATGTTTGTATCAAATGGCGAAAAGGTAGAAGACCTTGAAGAATTCCATCCAGATCGAATGGCAGATCGTATCTTAGGAATGGGAGATATTCTGACTCTTGTTGAGCAAGCGCAAGACAAAATGGATATGGAAATCCAAAAGAAGGCTGTTGAAAGAATGCAGGAAGGGATCTTCACATTCAACGACCTTCTTGATCAATATAAACAAGTCAAGAAGATGGGTTCTATGCAAAACGTCATGAAAATGATCCCTGGCTTAAATAAGTTAGGCGCACAAATCGATGACGAGCAAGTTGATGCGGGAGTCAAGAAGAATGAAGCGATCATTCACTCGATGACTCCTTATGAAAGAGAGCATCCCAACTGTTTGAAGGCAAGCCGGAAATCTAGGATCGCAAAAGGAGCCGGTGTCAAAGTCATGGATGTCAATCGTTTGATCAGCCAAGTTGAACAAATGCAAACTTTGACCAAGATGATGAAGTCTGGAAAAATGCCAGATTTTGGAGCGATGCAACGTGGGGGCGGAGCATTTGGCGCCAGCAAGCATGCCGGAAGCAAGAAAAAGAAGAAATCTAAAAGCAAAAAGAAGAAAAAGTAGTCGAAGTGTCAAGGAAAAATACTTGACACTTCTTTTTTTGATTGCTACAATAGCGAAGTAAAAATCGAAAGGAAGAGGAACCATGGTAAAATTACGTTTAAAAAGAATGGGTAAAAAAGGACATCCTTTTTACCGTATCGTAGCAGCAGATTCTAGAAGCCCACGCGATGGACGCTTTATCGAAGAGATCGGAACATACGATCCAATGAAAAATGAAAATAAAATCACTTTGAATAAAGATGCTGCGAAAAAATGGATCAAAAACGGAGCACAACCTACAGATACAGTTCGCTCGATCTTATCAAAAGAAGGCGTATTGAAAGAACTGCACGACGAAAAATACGGAAAGTAAAATATGGTGGATTTAGAGAAGACTCTCTACGATCTTTGTAAGCCCCTCGTAGATGATGCGAAATCGTTGTCCGTTAAAACGATGACGACAACGAACGAAAATGAAGTTTCTTTATATGTTTACGCATCAAGCGATGATATCGCACGATTGATCGGACGAAAAGGGATCATGGCCAGCAGTTTAAGACAAATGATCGCGATTGCGGCACGGAACATGAAATCCCATATTTCTGTAAAATTTGAAGCCTACTAGGATGTGACGAACACATCCTTCTTTTTTTAAGGAGCAAAATATGATAAAAGTCGCAAAAATAATCAACACCCATGGACTAAAGGGAGAATGCAAGCTCTACTTGATCACCGATGAAGCAGAGCATCGCTTTGAGAAAGGAAGAACACTCTATATCGACGAGAAAGAACCGATCGTCGTTGAACGGTTTCGGATGCAAAAAGGGTTTGGCTACGCTTATTTCAAAGGAATCGAGACGATCGAACAAGCAGAAGCGCTCAAAGGCAAATCGCTCTATTTTCCGATCGAAGATCTTCCTGAACTATCGGATGACGAATTTTATTACCATGAACTTGTCGACTGCACAGTCTATAATGAAAATGGTGAAGAATTAGGAAAAGTTGTCGATATCTTAGAAACTGGACCAAACATTGTTCTGCGCATCCAGAAAGGAAAAGACTCTTTCTTAGTTCCATTTGTCGATGCTTTTATTTTAGACGTTGATCGAAATCAGAGAACGATCAAGATCAAAGAGCTGGAAGGACTTCGATGAAGATCACTGTATTAAGTCTTTTTCCTGAATACTTTGAACCGCTTCTAAGAACATCGATCATCAAACGAGCCAAAGAAAAAGATCTCTTTGAATTTGAAACAGTCAATTTTAGAGAATTCACAAAAGAAAAACATGGCCATGTCGATGATACCCCATATGGTGGAGGGGCAGGCATGGTCCTTTCTTGCCAACCGATCCTAGATGCCTTGAAAAGTGTTCGTACCCCTCGATCTAAAGTTATTCTTTTAACACCTCAAGGGGATGTGTTCCAACAAAAAATGGCTCTTGATCTATCTAAAGAAGAACATTTGATCTTTTTGTGCGGACATTACGAAGGATTTGATGAAAGGATCCGTGACTATGTCGATCTTCAAGTTTCGATTGGCGACTTTGTACTGACGGGAGGAGAAGGCGCTTGCATGGTCATATGCGATGCAATCCTTAGGCTCATTCCTGGCGTCATCAAACAAGAAAGCAGCCACGATGATTCGTTTTCAAACGGACTCCTTGAATATCCTCAATACACGAAACCACCCGTCTATGAGGGCAAAGCTGTTCCAGAAGTATTATTAAGCGGACATCATGCCAATATCGCAAAGTATCGCCATGAGCAAGCGTTGATCAAGACGGCCAAAAATCGTCCCGACCTTTTGAATGACCTTGATTTAAGCGAGCAAGACCAAAAAGTCGTGGATTCTATCTTGAAAAACAAATAACGATATGATATCGTATTTAAGCATTGTGCCGGTTCCGCTGACCATAGGAGTCATGAATCATAAGAACACAAGCATCATATAAGGAGGCAATCATGAATTTAAACTTAGTCAATGAAGTTACAAGATCACAATTAAGAAAAGATCTTCCTGAACTTAGATCAGGTGACACGGTTAAAGTGTATGTAAAGATCAAGGAAGGCGACAAGAGCCGTATCCAGGTTTATGAAGGAATCATTACTGAAAAAGTCGGAAGTGGTATCAACGAATCGATCACTGTCCGCAAAATGTCAAGTGGAATCGGTGTAGAACGTAAATTCCCGATCCATTCACCAATCTTAGATAAAATCGAAGTCGTTCGTCACGGTAAAGTACGTCGTAATAAATTGCGTTATCTCCGTAACCGTTCTGGTAAAGCGGCTCGTATCAAAGAAGTACGTAAGTAAAATTAAAGCCAGTCTCTGGCTTTTTTTTGTATAATAAGAATAAAAGGAGTAAATATGGAGAAAGAGAATAAAACGAGTCTTTCAAAAGAAATCCTTGATTTTGTGAAAGTGTTCGCGATAAGCGCGGTGATCGTATTGCTTTTTGCGAACTTTATTGCCCACCCAGTCACTGTAGTCGGACACAGCATGGATCCAACGCTTGCAGACGGTGAATACGGCTTTACAAGTATCATATCTACAAAATTATCCGATCCAAAGCGGAATCAGATCGTAGTTGTAACGATGAACGATCCAAACACGAATGAAAAGAGCGAGTGGGTCAAGCGCATTATCGGGATGCCTGGCGAAACGATCGAATGTGTAAACGACACGATCCTAATCAATGGAGAGCCAATCGATGAGACAAGTTACATTGATCAAGATTATAAACAGTCGATCATTGATCAATATGGTTATTTCAATAAAACCGTTCAAAAAAGCGACGAACTCAATGGTATGAGTGTTGTACGAGATTGGGGACCGATCACATTGGGCGAAGATGAATATTTTGTGATGGGAGATAATCGCACGTTCTCGAAAGATTCACGAGACCCTGAGGTTGGACCCGTCAAACGCTCGCAAATCTATGGAAATGGTGTTTTCGTATTGTATCCCTTTTCCAAGTTCGGACTGAAGTAATCTCTAGAAAGAAGCACACAATGGCAAAAAAAGGTAAAAACCAAAAACAAAAAGAAGAAAAGACATTTACAACAAATATCAACTGGTTCCCTGGCCATATGACCAAAGCCCGACGACAAATGGAAGAAAATTTGAAAAAAGTCGATTTCATCATTGAGATCCGAGACGCTCGCATCCCAGCTTCCAGCAAAAATCCAATGCTTGAAGAAATCATCGGCAATAAGCCACGCTTGATCATACTCTCTAAAAGAGATAAAGCCGATCCAGAAGCGACAAAAGAATGGACTGCCTATTTCAAAAACGAGAATGAAATGGCGATCTCTTTAGATCTGATCCAAGACAATTATAAGAATAAACTTATTGATGCGAGTCAAGAGTTGTGCAAAGCTCTCATCGAAAAACAGAAGAGAAGAGGGATCAATCCTCGTGCTCTCAGAGCTATGGTTTGCGGAATCCCAAATGTAGGAAAAAGCACCTTTATTAATACATTGGCACGAAGGAAAGCCGCTCAAACAGGAGATCGGCCAGGTGTGACCAAAGCTCTCCAATGGATCAAACTCGCTGACTCATTAGAACTGTTAGATACTCCAGGGGTATTATGGCCGAAATTCGAAGAACCATTAGTCGGAGAAAAGCTGGCATTGCTTGGTTCGATCAAAGACGAAGTCGTTAGTCAAGATGACATCGCCCTATTTGCGTGTTCTTGGCTCATGGAACATCATCCGGACGCTTTAAAAAATACATATCAAATCGAGATTCAGGAAACTCCATACCAAACTTTATTAGAAATTGGGAAAAAAAGAGGGTATTTGCTTCGAGGAGAAATTGATGAAAATCGATTGATGCGATCCTTTATCAAAGATATTCGTGAAAACAAACTTGGCGCGATCACATGGGAGAGAGCGGATGATCAAAGAACCACTCGAGATTGATGCTTGGAAAATGTATTCCAATGTCTTAGGAATGGATGAAGCAGGAAGAGGCCCGATCGCCGGGCCACTTGTGGTGGCAGGCGTTATTTTTCCAAAAGGCTATTCTAATGACCTGATCGATGATTCTAAGAAACTGAGCGAAAAAAAACGCGAAATTCTCTTTAAACAAATCTTGAATGATGCCAAGTATTATCAAGTGCTGATCGTTTCTGAAAGAGAGATCGATCAAAAAAATATTTATCGAGCGACCCAGGAAGCAATGGAGAAGATCGCCAATCATTCAAAAGCTGATTTCGTTTTGAGCGATGCGATGCCTTTGCCCCATTGTACGATTTCAAATGAATCGATCATTAAGGGAGATCAAAAATCGCTCTCGATCGCGGCAGCGAGTATTTTAGCGAAAGTGATCCGAGACCATTGGATGAATCATCTCGATCATCTCTATCCTCAATATGGTTTTTCAAAGCACAAAGGCTATCCTACCAAAAAACATATTGAAGCCTTGCATACTTATGGCCTTCTTCCTTGCTTTCGCAAAAGCTATCGTCCTGTCAAAGAAATGGAAACGATCCGTTTATTTTGATTAGCACCCAAAAGGTGCTTTTTATTTTTTTTAGAAATTGGGCGCATTTATGCTAGATTTGTCGTATATAATTGTATGAATACATATAATTATAGAGAAGCGATCTTATACTTTTCCGTACAGTTTTCTGGGAATTGGAATTCGATCGCCCATGCTTTGCATGAAAAGCATCCTTACGCATCTTTAGAATATCCTGTTGATTTTGTAACGATCGTCGATGATGATTATCCATCTTGTTTTAAAACGCTGCGCTTTCCACCATGGATCTTGTTTTATCAAGGAGATCTAGGTTTACTTGATAGAAAGTGCATCGCTGTGATCGGATCAAGAAAATGCTCACCAAGAGGTATTTCCAATACTCAAAAAGTCATTTCTGTCTTAAAAGAAAAATATGTCATCGTCTCTGGACTTGCTAGAGGGATCGATCAAGAAGCCCATCGATGTTCATTAAAAACAGGAACGATCGGGATCATTGGCTGTGGACTGAATCAAATTTATCCGCGCTCCAGCGCAAGATTATATGATGCCATTCGAAAAAACCACTTATTACTGAGTGAATATCCGTTGAATACGCCACCTCTCGCTCATCATTTTCCATGGCGAAATCGATTGATCGCGGCTGCGGCAGATTCATTGATCGTCATTGAGGCCAGGCATAAAAGTGGAACGATGATCACAGTCAACGAAATGCTGAACCTATCAAAACAAGTCTATAGTCTAGCGGGCGCCTTTGGTGAAGAAGAATACGCCGGCTGCAATGAGCTGATCGATAATGGTGCAAAAATGATCTTGACTTTGGAAGATGTGAAAGAAATCTAAATCTAGAAAGGTATTAAAACAATGAAAGATAAAGAAGTTACAGTGATCGGAGCTGGTCTAGCAGGAAGTGAAGCCGCTTGGCAGCTCGCAAAACGAGGCATTCAAGTCCGCCTGATCGAAATGCGGCCTCACTCGTCTCCACCCGCTTTTTCTACAGGTCAGTTTGCTGAACTTGTTTGTTCGAACTCGCTCCGCTCGAATTCACTGAACAATGCGGTCGGGATCTTAAAAGAAGAAATGCGTCAGCTTGATTCTTTGATCATGAAAAGCGCTGATCTGAATCAAGTCCCGGCCGGGTCTGCTCTTGCGGTGGATCGCCATAAATTTTCAGAAATGATCACGCAAACCTTATCCAATCATCCCAATATCACAATTGTGCATGAAGAAGTTCGTGAGATTCCAGAAGGACCTGTGATCATCGCCAGCGGACCTTTGACGAGCGAACCGTTAGCTAAAGCGATCCAAGCGTTCACAGACGAACATCCATTCCACTTTTTTGACGCGGCCGCCCCGATCCTTGAAAAGGATTCGATCGATTTTTCAAAGGCGTATTTCAAATCCCGTTATGATAAGGGGGAAGCAAGTTATATCAATTGTCCAATGGATCAACAACAATTTGATACATTTTATGAAGCGCTCATAGCCGCTGAATGCGCCCATCTCCATGAATTCGAACAAGAAGTTTATTTTGAGGGCTGCATGCCGATCGAAGAAATGGCAAGACGTGGAAAAAAGACGCTTTTATTTGGTCCGCTTAAACCAGTCGGTCTTGAACGCGAAGGAGAACATCCAGTTGCGGTCGTACAGCTTCGCCAAGATAATGTTGCTGGATCTCTCTACAATATCGTTGGCTTTCAAACGCATTTGACTTGGCCAGAACAAAGACGGGTTTTTTCTATGATTCCTGGACTAGAGAACGCAAAGATCACTCGGTATGGTGTGATGCATCGAAATTCTTTTTTAGATTCCCCAAAGATCTTGAAAGAAACGTATCAAACTAAAAAACGTGAAGATCTATTCTTTGCCGGACAAATGACGGGTGTAGAGGGATATGTGGAATCAGCGGCGAGCGGTTTGATCGCTGGAATCAATATGGCAAGATATATCCAAGGAAAAGAGTGCATCGAATTTGAGAATACGTGTGTAATGGGCTCGCAAGCGTATTATATTACACACTGTGATTCGAAAAATTTTCAGCCGATGAACGCGAACTTCGGGATCCTTCGGGCAAAAGAAAAGTATCGTAAGAAAGAAAAGAAAGAACGTTTAGCCAAGCAAGCGCTCGATACGATCCAATCCATCAAGGAGCGATTGGATGAATGATTTGATCGAACGCTTCTTAGCCTACATTTATCGAACGCATTCTCAATCGGCAGATACTGCCGAAGCGTATTCTAGAGACTTGAATCAGCTGAAAGATTATTTAGAAGCGCATTCGATCCAAAACTTTGAAGATGTCGACCGCAAGACATTCATGGCTTTTTTGGCGGAACTTAGAGTTTTGCCAAACGGAAAGACGAGTTCAAACGCTACGATTTGCCGAAAACTCTCGGCTTATCGCTCATTTTATCAATATCTCAATGAATATATCGGTATCCAAGCCAATCCGTTAGAAACGATCCAATCCCCGAAACGATCTCGTAAGATCCCTTCTTTTTTGTTTCTGCACGAGATCCAAACTTTTTTAGATACGTACGATACTTCGAAGCTCAATGAGCTTAGAGATAAAACGATGTTCACTTTATTGTATGCGTCAGGTCTTCGTTTGAGCGAACTCATCGATTTGAAATGGGTGGATATCGACCTGGATGCAAGGATCGTTCATGTCTTAGGAAAAGGAAACAAGGAGAGAATCGTGCCTTTTTATAAAGGGTTAGTCCCTCTTCTGAAGGAGTATAAGCTTAGATATTGGATGCACTATGCCAAGGATGGCGAAGAATTTGTGTTCTTGTCGAACCGAGGGACAAAGATGAGCGCTCGAGGCGTTCAGTATTTGATGCAGAAGCACGCGGATGCGATCGATTTTCGGATGAAGGTGCATCCCCATATGTTTCGGCATTCTTTTGCGACGCATCTTTTAGATAATGGAGCGGATATTCGGATCGTGCAAGAACTGCTTGGCCATTCTTCTCTTTCGACTACACAGATCTATACCCATGTATCGATGAATCATTTGAGCGAAGTGTATGAAAACGCACATCCAATGGCAGGCAAAGGAATTTAAGGTTGAAAGTAAAAATTGAAATGTTATAATGGTGAAGCGCGAGTGCGCAAAATTCGCACACCATGAATTCGTTTGCCCGTGCACAGCGATGTGTTGCTTACGTTGGAAGTGGTGGAGGAATAACGGAAAGGTAGGACTAAATCATGTCACAAATTGTATCTATTAAAAAAATGCTTGAAAACGGTGTGCATTTTGGACACCAGACTCGTCGTTGGAATCCTAAGATGAAACCATATATCTACACAAGCCGTAACGGTGTGTATATCGTGGATCTCAACCAAACTCAAAAACAAATCGAAGCCGCTTACCAAGCGCTTAAACAAATCAGCGAAAACGGTGGTAAAGTTTTGTTCGTCGGAACGAAAAAGCAAGTCGCTGAAACGATTGAAGAACAAGCGATCCGTTCTGGTTCTTTCTATGTTAACAAGCGTTGGTTAGGTGGACTTTTAACGAACTTCCGCACGATCCAAAAACGTGTAAAACGTCTTGTCGAGATCGAAGAAATGGAAGCGAGCGGAAAGCTTGAAGTGTATACGAAAAAAGAACAAGCGAAGATCTTGAAAGAAAAAGCGAAACTTGAATCGTCGTTAGGCGGAATCAAGGAAATGAAAAAACTTCCAGACGCGATCGTGATCATCGATCCGAAAGAAGAACACAACGCGGTTGCGGAAGCGAAAAAATTGAATATCCCTGTATTCGCAATGTTGGATACGAACTGTGATCCAGAAGACGCAGATTATCCGATCGCTTCAAACGATGATGCGAACCGTTCGGTCAAATTGGTGACTACGATCTTGGCAGATGCGATCGTAGACGCAAAAGGCGGACTTTTAGAGATCGCTTACTTGGATGATACGGCTGATGATGTAACGATGGATGATGTCGTTCGCAATGTTGAAGCACAGATCGCTGAAAACGAACGCCGTCGTCGTCAAAGAAACGAAGAACGCAGAAAACGGAACTTCGATCGTAAGAACCGTCGTCCATACAACAACAATCGTCAAGGCGCTCCAAGAGCGAATAACAACCAAGCTGCTGGACAAGAATCAAAACCAGCTCCTAAGAAAACAGAAGCTTAATTTAAACAAGTATTGAACATAGGAGGAAATTATGGCTATTAGCGCAAAACAAGTCAAAGAACTACGTGAAAAAACTGGTGCAGGAATGATGGACTGCAAAAAAGCACTTACTGAGTGTGATGGAGATCTTGACAAAGCAGTTGACTGGCTCCGTGAAAAAGGAATCAGCAAAGCGGCAAAAAAAGAAGGACGCATTGCGGCAGAAGGACTTACTCGCGTTGCGGTCGATGGCAACATCGGTGTCGTTGTCGAAGTAAACTCCGAAACGGATTTCGTATCGAAAAACGATCAATTCTTGACGCTGCTTGATACGATCACGAATGCGGTCTTGAACAACAAGCCAGCTAACAATGAAGAAGTTCTCGCGATCAGCACACCAAATGGTACGATCGAAGAATTGATCACGAACGCGACGGCAACGATCGGTGAAAAGATCACACTTCGTCGTTTCGTGGTTGTTGAAAAAACAGACGAAGAAATTTTCGGTTCGTATATGCACATGGGAGGAACGATCTCGGCTCTTGTTGTGATGAAAGGCGGCAACGACGAAGTAGCCAAAGAAATGGCGATGCAAGTTGCTAGTATGAATCCAACGTATATCTCTCAAAAAGATGTCCCAGCCGAAGTCGTTGAACACGAACGTGCACTTCAACAACAGATCATGGCTGCTGACCCAGCGATGGCTTCAAAACCAGAAAAAGTTCTTGCAGGAATCTTGAATGGTAAAGTATCTAAGCATTTCAAAGACCAATGCTTGATGGATCAAGAATACTTCAAGGATCCTAAGGAAAAAGTGGCAAACTTCTTAAAAGCCAATAAAGCGGAAGTTGTTACTTTCGTTCGCTTCCAAGCCGGAGAAGGAATCGAGAAGCGAGAAGAAAACTTCGCTGAAGAAGTAATGGCTCAAATCAAAGGGTAATCCATTTAAAGACGTTTCGATCGAAGCGTCTTTTTTTTACATAATTCTGAAAAATTTTCAGAAAAGTGTTGAAACCCATTTTAGTGGCGTGTATAATTACGAACTATAAACGAAAGCATTGAAGAGAAGTAGTATGCTTGAAAAGGTCTGACAGCGAGCCGTGATTGGTGAAAGACGGTAAGATACTTCTTGCAGAACGTGTCTTGGAGTGAATATATGAAGCAATGAATATATTCCGCAGCCAGCGTTATCGGTAAGTGCCCTATGCAGGGAAGTAAGGTGGTACCGCGATCCATTCGTCCTTTATAGAAGGGCGAATTTTTTTTTACCCAAAGACTTGCTTCATGCCATTCGATTTATGGATAGAGGAGAGAAAATATGAACAAACCACAACAAAAGCAATATAAAAAAATCGTATTAGCCTATTCAGGTGGATTGGATACATCCGTTTTGATCCCATGGCTCAAAGAAAACTATGGAGCAGAAATCATCGCTGTTTCAGGAAACGTTGGACAAAAATCTGAACTAGAAGGACTGGAAGAAAAAGCACTCGCAACAGGAGCCTCTAAGTTATATATCGAAGACTTGAACCAAGAATTCGTAGATGAATATATTATCCCAACGATCAAAGCGGGAGCCACTTATGAGCAATACTTGCTTGGAACATCGTTTGCTCGACCTTTGATCGCAAAACGGATCGTAGAGATTGCTAAAAAAGAAGGCGCCGACGCGATCTGCCATGGATGCACGGGAAAAGGAAATGACCAAGTGCGCTTTGAACTAGCGATCAAAGCTTTCGCGCCAGAAATCGATATCATCGCTCCTTGGAGATTCTGGGAGCTCAATTCCCGCGAAAAGGAAATCGAATACGCCGAACAACACCATATTCCGTTAAAAATCAATAAAGAAACAAATTATTCAAAAGACAAGAACTTATGGCATCTTTCTCATGAAGGATTAGATCTAGAAGACCCCGCCAATGAAGCACCAATCAATAAAGAAGGATTTTTAGAACTTGGCGTATCTCCTGAACAAGCTCCGGATCAGCCAGAATATGTAACGATCCATTTCGAACAAGGCGTGCCTACGGCTGTCAATGGCGAAGAGATGAATTCTGTTGAATTGATCGAACTGCTCAATACGATCGGTGGAAAGAATGGGATCGGAATCTTAGATATTGTCGAAAATCGATTGGTTGGCATGAAATCAAGAGGAGTATACGAGACACCAGGAGGAACGATCTTATATGCCGCTCATCAAAAGCTTGAAGAGATCACACTCGATAAAGAAACCCAACACTATAAAAATCAAGTCGCTTTGAAGTTTGGAGAACTCGTCTATAACGGATTATGGTATACGCCGCTAAGAAAAGCGCTGAGCGCCTTCGTGGATGAAACACAAAAAAATGTCACTGGGGATGTGACCCTCAAACTTTATAAAGGCAATATAATTCCTGCTTCTGTAACGTCAAAATATTCTTTGTATTCAGCAGGTATGGCGACCTTTGATGAAGATGATTGTTATGACCAATCTGATTCGGCTGGATTTATCAATTTATTCGGTCTTCCAATCAAAGTAAGGGCGCTACAAGATCAACAATTATTCGAAGAAGAAGGAATCCATTTCTCCAACGTAGAATAGAAAGGAGATCGAATATGAAAATGTGGGCTGGACGGTTTCAATCTGAAACCAACGCGCTTGTCAATGATTTCAACGCATCGATCCATTTCGATCAGCGTCTTTATCCATACGATATCCAAGGCTCGATCGCGCATTCCCAAATGCTACAAAAACAAGGAATATTGAGCGAAGAGGATCAAAAACAAATCGAACAAGGTCTTTTGGAGATCCTCGACGAGATCCAAGAAGGCAAGATCGAATTCACGAGCGAGTATGAAGATATTCATATGTGTATTGAACAGCTCTTGACAGAAAAGATCGGAGCAGCAGGAAAAAGATTGCACACCGCAAGAAGCAGAAACGATCAAGTCGCTTTAGATATGCGCCTTTTCGTTAAAGATCACATTCAAAAGATCCAATCTCAGATCATCGTTCTTTCACAAGAGCTGCTCAGCTTAGCAAAATCGAATCTAACGACGATCATGCCAGGCTACACCCATTTGCAACGGGCTCAACCGATCACATTCGCCCATACGATCATGGCTTATGCGCAAATGCTTAGAAGAGATCTCATTCGTCTGTCCAACACGTATTCCTTGATGAATGAGTCGCCGCTAGGCTCGGGTGCTTTAGCGACAACCACCTATCCGATCGATCGCTTTTATAGCGCCGCTTTTCTAGGCTTTGATAAGCCAACATCCAATTCGATCGATGGAGTGAGCGATCGTGACTATTGCTTAGAGCTGCTTAGCGATCTATCGATCTTGATGATGCATCTTTCACGCTTCAGTGAAGAGATCATCGCCTGGTGTTCATGGGAATTTAAGTTCATTGAATTGGATGATGCTTATGCGACAGGATCAAGCATCATGCCCCAAAAGAAAAATCCAGATATTTGTGAGCTGGTTCGCGGAAAAACTGGCCGGGTCTATGGGGATATGATGGCTTTGTTCACGACGCTCAAAGGATTGCCTCTCGCCTACAATAAAGATATGCAAGAAGATAAGGAATCCGTTTTTGATGCGATCGACACAGTAGAAATGTGTTTAAGCGTTTTGCCAAAAATGTGTCAAACGATGACTTTATATACAAATACGATGTATCAAGCCGCTAAAAAAGGATTTTTGAACGCGACCGATTGTGCAGATTATTTAACAAAAAAAGGACTTCCTTTTCGGGACGCCTATAAGATCACAGGGCAGATCGTCGCTTTCTGTAACGAAAAAGGAGCCAGTCTTGACGAATTGTCGCTACAGACTTTAAAAGAGTTTCATCCGCTCTTCGAAGAAGATGTTTTTGAAGCCATCGATCTTCTTAATTGTGTCAAACAAAGAAATGTGTATGGTGGACCGAGCCCTGAGCAAGTAGAGATCCAGATCGAGGAAATCACTCGATTTTTAGCTAAGATGGAGGCAGAACATGAATAAGCCAAAGATTTATATCGATGGTCAAGCGGGAACGACAGGCCTTCAGATCTTAGAAAGGCTGAAAGAGAGAGAGGATCTAGAATTGATCCTGATCGCCCAAGCGGACCGGAAGGATCCGGAAAAAAGAAAAGAATGCTTCGCGAAAGCGGATCTTGCGTTTCTATGCTTGCCCGATCAAGCAGCGATTGAAGCAGTTTCGCTTGCGGAAGGGACGTCGACAAAAATCATCGATGCCTCTACAGCCCATCGAACAAGCTGGGTTTATGGTTTTCCAGAACTTGATCCTGATCAAAGAAAGAAGATCAAAGAAGCCAAGTACGTCGCAAATCCAGGATGCCATGCCACAGGCTTCATCAGCATCGTTCATCCTCTGATTCAGGCGAATTTGATCAAACCCGACATATCGATTCATGCTTTTTCTTTAACTGGCTATTCTGGCGGAGGAAAATCGATGATCCAACAATATGAAGGAGATCAAGAAAATGATCTTTTGAAATCTCCTGCAATCTATGGTTTGTCGATGCAGCATAAACATATTCCTGAAATGCAGAAGATCAGTGGTCTTTCAAGAAAACCATTATTTACACCGATCGTCGACGACTACTATAATGGAATGCTCGTTTCGATTCAATTTGAACTGGATGCAAGACAAGTATTTGAAGTATTGAACAAGGCTTATCAAGATCAACCTTTGATCGAGGTCGAATTTGGAAATAATAGCTTTCTATATGCGAATGCGATGAGGAACACCGATCATTTAAAACTATACGTGCATGGAAATGAAGAACAAACGATCGTCTGCGCTTCCTTTGACAATTTAGGAAAAGGAGCCTGCGGTGCGGCGATCCAAAATATGAACATCATGCTCGGCTTTGAAGAAACTAAAGGACTTAGATAAGGAAAGAACTATGGAAATGGAAGGAATCAAGCTTCCTAAAGGATTTTATTATGGAAGCTGCTTATGTCATATTAAAGAATCTTCACAAAAAGAAGATGTCGCATTGATCGTTTCGAATACAATGTGTGATGTCGGGATCGTCTATACAAAAAATATAGTCAAAGCCGATCCTCTTCTCTTAAACCAACAAACGCTTCAAGATGGTAAAGCGCAAGCGATCATCGTGAATTCTGGAAATGCGAATGCCTGCGCTAAAAATGGGATGGAAAACGCCATCAAAGAACAACAAGCGGCAGCTTGCTTGCTCGATTTGAAACCCCAAGATGTGATCGTAGCATCGACCGGAGTGATCGGAGCCGAATTGCCTGTTGAAAAAATCGAAAAAGGTCTTGATCAGATCCATTTAAACGATAGCGAATCCGCTTTTGAAAAAGCCGCGATCGCTATCATGACTACGGATACAAAGATGAAAATCGCTCAGGCAAGTCTTCAGATCGGTCAACAAACGGTTCGGATCGCTGGCATGTGCAAAGGCTCAGGCATGATCCACCCGAATATGGGAACGATGTTGGCCTTCATTTGTACGGACGCTAAGATCGAATCATCCGTTCTTCAAAAACTAGTTCAGAAGCTGACCAAAAAAACATTCAATCGAATCAGTGTCGATGGAGACACATCCACCAACGATATGTGTATCGTTCTAGCGAATGGCCAAGCCATGTATGACACTATTCAAGAGGAAGAAGAGAGTTTGTTTGAAGAAGCGCTCTTCACTGTGATGAAATCTTTGGCTATCCAGATCGCCTCGGATGGAGAAGGAGCAAGTCGGCTTCTAGAAATCATGGTCACGCATGCCAAAAACGAAAAGCAAGCAGAACAATTGGCAATGAGCGTATGCTCGAGCTCTTTATTCAAAGCCGCGATGTTTGGTAAAGACGCCAATTGGGGAAGGATCTTATGCGCTATGGGCTATTCAGGCGCTGTATTTGATGTAAATGGCGTTACTGTATCTTTTTCTTCGAAAGAAGGAGAGATTTGCGTTTGTCAAAAAGGGAAGGGTGTTTCTTTCGATGAAGAGAAGGCGACGAAGATCTTATCCGCCGATCGAGTTCAAGTTCATATCGATTTGCAGGAAGGAAATGCCGAAGCAACATGCTGGGGTTGCGATCTGACCTATGACTATGTAAAGATCAATGGAGATTATCGAACATGAATGCCAAAGAACAAGCGAAGATCTTGATCGAAGCGCTCCCAAATATTCAAGAGTATCACGGAGAGACGATCGTGATCAAATATGGCGGGAATGCGATGATCGATGAAGAACTAAAAAAAGCGGTGATCCAAGATATCTTATTGCTCCATTTAGTTGGGATCCATGTTGTCCTTATTCATGGAGGAGGGCCAGATATTTCAGCGATGCTTTCAAAAACGAATACAGAATCGCATTTTGAAAATGGTTTGAGAGTCACTTCTAGGGAAGCTATGGATATCGTGCAGATGGTCTTGTGCGGAAAAGTCAATAAAGATCTTGTCAATTTGCTGGACGGAAAAGGGATCGGATTGTCTGGAATTGATGGAGGACTCTTTAGAGCCGTTCCGTATAAAGACGAGACAAATACAGATTATGGCTACGTTGGTGAAATCATTAATGTTGATCCTAAGATCGTTCAAGATCTCATTACGCAAGGCTACATTCCCGTGATCTCTTCGGTTGCGGCTGGAATGCATGAAAATGCGACGTACAATATTAACGCGGATACGGCTGCAAGTCAGCTTGCAAGCGCACTTCACGCCAAAAAACTGATCTTGCTGACGGATGTACCTGGTTTGATGCGAGATCCAAAAGACCCATCGACTTTGATCACTCGATTGAAAGTGTCGCAAGTACCATCCCTTGTGATGGCAGGAATCATATCTGGAGGGATGATCCCTAAAGTAGATTGCTGTGTTGAATCCGTGCGTCAAGGGGTACAAAGAGCTAATATCCAAGATGGTCGGGTACCTCATTCGATTTTGATCGAGATATTGAGCGATGAAGGAATCGGTACGATGTTTTACTAGGAGGATATAATGAGCCAAGCACAATTAAAAGAAAATGAACAAAAGTATGTCATGCAGACCTATAGTCGTTTTGATCTTTGTTTAGATCATGGACAAGGCTGTAAATTATATGATTTTGAAGGGAAAGAATACTTAGATCTGACAAGTGGAATTGGTGTCAACGTCTTAGGACATGCCCATCCCGCTTTAACAAAAGCGCTCCAAGAACAAGTCGGAACTTTGATGCATACGTCAAATCTTTATTATACAAAGCCGATGGTCGAAGCGGCAGAAATTTTATGTCTTGCGACGGGTATGGATAAAGCGTTTTTCTGCAATTCAGGAGCAGAAGCCAATGAGGCGATGATCAAAGCAGCTCGAAAGTATTCCCAAATGAATTTTGGAAAAGATCGAACAAAGATCTTGACTTTAAAAAATTCGTTCCATGGACGGACGATCGCGACTCTCGAAGCGACAGGTCAAGATAAATTCCACCAATATTTCTTTCCATACACGAGCGGATTTGACTATTTCACGATCAACGACATGGAAGACTTGAAAGAAAAAGTCGATGAAAACACATGTGGCGTGATGGTGGAACTGATTCAAGGAGAAAGCGGCGTACAGCCTCTGGATCCAAAATTCGTCAAAGAATTGGAGAAGTTTTGCCACGAGAATGACTTGCTGTTGCTCGTGGACGAAGTTCAAACAGGGATAGGCCGCACAGGCGATTTGTTCTGCTATCAAACTTACGGGATCGAGCCAGATATCGTATCGATGGCGAAAGCTCTAGGCGGAGGAGTTCCGATTGGTGGTATCTTAGCCAATAAAAGAACTTCCTCAGCGCTTCAAAAAGGAGACCATGGATCGACTTATGGGGCTAATCCTTTAGCGACGACAGCAGCAAAAACCGTTTTGTCGATCGTAAATAATCGTGACTTTTTAGATGAAGTTCGTGAAAAAGGCGCTTATTTTATGGAAAAGCTCAAATCTATCGATTCTGAACATATCAAAGAGGTTCGAGGGATCGGTTTGATGATTGGGATCGAAGTAGAACCTGAACATGTCCTAGACTATATTCAAGCGGCTCAAGATCAAGGCCTTCTCGTCTTGAAAGCGGGTACGAACACGATCCGTTTGCTCCCTCCTTTGATCATCACGAAAGAGGAGATCGACCAAGCTGCACAAATTTTGAAAGGGGTACTGCAATGAAACATTTACTGAAAATGCTCGATCTATCAAGCGAAGAGATCACGCAGATCTTGGATCTTGCTGATCAATTGAAATATGAAAAGAAGCATGGGATCGCCCATCCATATTTAGAAGGAAAATCGATTGGTTTGATTTTTCAAAAGTCGAGCACAAGAACCCGCGTCTCTTTTGAAACAGGAATGAATCAGCTTGGCGGGCAAGCATTGTTCTTATCGGCCCGTGATCTTCAAATCGGAAGAGGAGAACCCGTACAAGACACGGCTCGCGTGCTTTCTCGTTATCTCGATGCGATCATGATCCGTACTTTTGAACAAAAGGAAGTGGAAGATCTTGCCGAATATGGAAGTATTCCAATCATCAATGGGTTGACTGATTTTTCGCATCCATGCCAAGTGCTGGCGGATCTGATGACGATCCGAGAAAAGTATGGCGATCTCAAAGGTTTGAAAATGGCTTATGTTGGCGATGGAGACAACATGGCAAACTCTTTGATCGTTGGTGGTTTGAAAATGGGAATGTGTGTCGCAGTTGCTACACCAAACGAATACAAACCAGATGATCTTGTTCTTGATTTTGCGAACGATTATGATTCGTTTTTATGGACAACAGATCCCAAAGAAGCTGTTCAGAATGCAGATGTGGTGATTACAGATACTTGGGCGAGCATGGGAGTCGAATCCGAAAAAGAAATTCGTAAGATCGCGTTTGCTCCTTATCAAGTCAATGATTCCTTGATGGAACTCGCGAAAGAGAACGCTATGGTTCTTCACTGTCTTCCTGCGTATCGAGAACAGGAAATCACGGAAAAGGTATTTGAAGAGCACGCCGATGAGATTTTTGAAGAAGCCGAAAATCGTCTGCACGCGCAAAAAGCCGTGATGGTATTGCTCATGAAAGACTAGAGACTAGAAAGACTAGTCTTTTTTTTTAATTTCAACTCTTGTATAATTATAAACGACAATCAAAGGAGCTAATTTCATGTATAAACGAGTATTGTTAAAATTAAGCGGAGAGGCTTTGTCTTCTTCTGAAAATGCTCTAGAACCAAAAGTGCTGAAACGCCTAGCTAAAGAGTTGAAAGCGGTTAAAGAAACGGGAGTAGAATTGGCGATCGTTGTAGGCGGCGGCAATTTTATTCGCGGAAAAATGATGGCAGAAATGGGTATGAATCGGGCGCAGGCGGACTATATGGGAATGCTAGGGACGGTGATCAATGCCTTAGCTGTCCAAAATGCCCTTGAGCAAGAGGATGTAGACACGCGTGTTCAGACAGCGGTTGAAATGCAAAAAGTCGCAGAACCTTATATCTTGCGGCGTGCGATCCGCCATTTAGAAAAAGGACGGATCGTGATCTTTGGAGCAGGAACAGGATCTCCTTATTTTTCGACTGACACGACAGCGGCGCTGCGAGCTTCGGAAATCGATGCCGATGTGATCTTGATGGCGAAAAATGGTGTAGATGGCATTTATGACGCCGATCCGAAAAAGGATAAGAATGCGAAGAGATTTGACCATTTGACTTATATGGATGTCTTGAACAAAGGGCTGCAGGTCATGGATTCTACAGCGATCAGCATGTGTATGGATAATGATATTGACTTAGTCGTATTCAATATGAATGAGGAAGGAAATATTCTAAAAGCAGTTGAACAAAAAGTCGATGGTACAGTTGTATCAAAAGAGTGATCAAAGGAGAAAACGATGAACGAACATTTAGAAAAAGCAGAATTAAAAATGATGACAGCGATCGAGAATTTAGAATCGAATCTCGCGACGATAAGAACAGGCCGAGCAAATTCTCAAATCTTAGATCGTGTGCGTGTCGATTATTATGGAGAGCCAACTCCGATCAATCAAATTGCACGTATTTCGGTAGTAGAAGGAACCCAGCTTGTAATCAAACCCTATGATCGCAGCACCGTAAAATCGATTGCCCATGCGATTCAAGCTGCTAATTTAGGCTTGAATCCACAAGCGGAGGCGGATCAAATTCGGATCTTAGTCCCTCAATTGACGCAAGACCGAAGAAAGCAATTGGCAAAAGACGCTCAAAAATTCGCGGAAGAATGCAAGGTAGCTGTCCGGAACGTCCGTCGTGATTGCAACGACGCGATCAAAAAAGATAAAGAGATCAGCGAAGATATCACCAAAGAGCTTTTGAACGACACGCAAAAATTGACAGACAAATTTATCAAAGATATTGAAACGATCGTTAACGAAAAGAAAGACGAGATCTTGAACGTATAATTTTTTAGAAGTATTTTGGAGACAAAATACTTCTTTTCTATTTCGTTTTTCAATATACAAAAAACCAATTTTGGGATATTCTTTAAAAGAAATAACAGAAAGGATAAGCATACATCGTATGTAGTATATATTTATGAACATTCCTGAAACAGTGGCTATTATTATGGACGGAAATGGAAGATGGGCCAAACAAAGGGGTCTGCCTAGGACGGCTGGCCATAAAAAAGGAGCCGATCAAGTTCGAACGATTGCTTTAGAAGCCAATCGTCTTGGTATCAAGAAGCTCATTCTCTATGCGTTTTCTACAGAAAATTGGAAACGGCCTGAAGATGAAGTTTCTTATCTATGTAAGCTTCCTGGTTTGTTTTTTTCAAAATTCATCAACGAGCTGATGGAGAAAAATATTCGAGTCACCTTCGCAGGCGAGCTGGAAAAATTCCCAAAGGAAACACAAGAAGTCATTCGCAAGGCAATCGATCGTACTCGAGAAAATACAGGTCTCGAATTATGTTTGGCGATCAATTATGGAGCGAGACGCGAAATTCTTTTGGCGATGCAAAAATACGCCCAACAAGTTAATACAGGACTAAGAGAAAATGATCTTCGCGAAGAGGAAATGAAAGAGTATTTATTTGTGCCTGAAGATGTTGATCTACTGATCAGGACAAGTGGAGAAGAGCGGATCTCGAACTTTCTTTTGTGGCAGATCGCGTATGCGGAATTGATTTTTACGAAAAAAGCATGGCCTGAGTTTAATGAAGCGGATCTGGATGCTTGTCTACAAGAATATGATCAGCGTGATCGGCGATTTGGAGGTGTCAAATGAAGACCCGTATTTTAACGGCTTTATTGATCATTCTTGTCGTCGCCTTTCCAGTTTTATATGGAGGATGGCCGCTTGAGGCGCTTGCTTTATTTATTATTGGAGCTTCTGCTTGGGAATGGCTTAGGATCCTTCCAAATTATTCGAAGTGGAACTGGCTATTGCCGATCCTGATCGTTGGAGTGATCGCGACCCGGTTTGTTGAAGGTAATTGGCGCTTTGTGCTTGTGGCCTGCATGATCTTGTTCTTGTGGTCGATTCCTGTATTTACATCTTCCTTTACGAGTGATGATTGCAATGCAGCTATTGTTTATTATGTGCTTTTTTCGCTTTTTTATATCTCGATCGGGGAACTCATTTTGAATCACTTATATTTGATCACGATTGTTTTCGCGACATATAGCAGCGATACGGGGGCCTATTTTGTCGGGTGCTCGTTTGGTAAACATAAGATGAATCCGAGAGTATCTCCTAAAAAAAGCTGGGAAGGCTTCTTTGGGGGGATTCTTTCTGGTTTTGTGATCAGCTTATTGATCAGCGCAATCTATAAACAAAACGTGGATCCGACTGTGAATCTTCTTTTATGTTTGATCTGTCCTATCTTCGCAGAACTTGGAGATCTTTGCTTCAGCGCTATAAAACGGCATTTTAAGATCAAAGACTTCTCTAATTTTCTTCCAGGACACGGAGGCGTGCTTGATCGAGTCGATTCTTTACTTGTAAATATTTTAGTATTTGGTATATTGTATCATATCTTTTTGATTTAATAATTAAGGGGGAATTGTATGGATTTTGTGATAGGAATCATCGCATTTTTATTCATGCTTAGCGTGATCGTCGTGATCCATGAGCTAGGTCATATGCTTGCAGCTAAACATTTTGGCGTCTATTGTGAAGAATTTTCAGTAGGAATGGGTCCAGCGCTGTATCAAAAAAAGGGAAAAGAGACGATCTATTCTCTTCGAGCAATCCCTATTGGTGGCTATGTAAAAATGGTCGGGGAGAATGATGGCTCCGATTCGGATCTTGAGCTTGAAAAAATCCCAAGAGAAAGATGGTTGAATCATCAATCGACATGGAAGCAGATTGTGATCATGGCTGCGGGCGTATGCATGAATTTTGTATTAGCTGCGGTATTATATATTGGGATCTCAATGGCTCAGGGCTATGTGGTCGAAGATCCGCTTCCAATCGTGGATGAAGTCGTTGAAAATTCGGCTGCACAAAAAGCGGGTCTTCAAAGCGGAGATCAGATTGTTCAAGTCGTACATGGCTCGGAAACGATTCATCCAAAGACTTTATACGAAGTAACGGAATTTCTTCAATTCAATAAAGGAGAAAGTATATTTACGATTGAAAGAGAGGGGAAAACCTTTGATCTAGCAATCACTCCTGATCTTGATGAAGAGAATCAAATTGCTACTTTGGGAATCTATGCGAAAAGTCAAGTCCGCAAGATCGCGTGGTATGAATCTTTTGGCGCTGGACTTAAAAATATGTGGGATGGAACGACATCGATTTTTAGATCCTTGGCGCAATTGGTCAAAGGAAAAGGCTTTGAAAATTTATCGGGTCCTGTTGGGATCTTAAATGTGACTCAAAAATCGACACAACTTGGGTTTTTATCGTATCTTTCGTTATTCGCGCTGATTTCTTTGAATATTGGGATCTTTAATTTGCTGCCAATTCCTGCTCTTGATGGAGGCAGGATCTTGATTTTAGCTTTAGAGAGGATCTTTAATCGCAAGATCAATGAGCAATTAATCGAAAATATAATCTTAGGCAGCTTCATCTTGTTGTTTGGCATCTTTATTTTTGCAACCTATAACGATATAGTACGTTTGCTCTAAAAAAGCTGGAGAATTTTCCAGCTTTTTTCTTTTTTATAGAAAGTAGAGAATGGCGATCAAATGACAAATGCTTGCTAATACGATCAGGATATGCCAAGTAAAATGAAAAAAGTTTTTTTCAGGATGAGCGTAAAAGAAAGCGCCAATCGTGTATAAGATCCCGCCAGTCACCAATAGAGTCATGAAAATCCAGTTCGTATTGGCCATCAATGATGGGAGAATAAAGATCGCCATCCACCCCATCACCATATAGATCGTCATAGAAAGGACTTTATGTTTCTTATTGCTGATGCTTTTCAAAAGAACACCTGCCAGTACCATCAGCCATTCGATCGCTAAGATCGTGTATCCGATCCAGTTAGGAAGAACGATCAAACAGATCGGCGTATACGTCCCAGCGATCGCCAAGAGAATCATGATGTGATCGAGTTTACGAAACACATATTTATGGAATGTTCCATACTTCATCGCATGATACAAACAGCTTCCCGCAAACATAAAAAACATACAGAAAAAATAGATCGATATTCCGATCGCTACCCGAGAGCCACCCATCAGGTAGGAGCGGATCGCATAATAAGGGAGCGTGAATAGAAGGATGAGCGCCATTACGCCATGGGAAACAGAATTTCCGATTTCTTCACCAAAAGAAAGCGGATAAGAGTTTTTCATTAGATCTTCTTGTGTATTTTTATTCATGGGCTCATTCTAATTTGAAACGGAACCAATTGCAAGAAATGCAACCACGTATGCTATAATAACTAAGATTGGCAGGTGAAGCTATGTTTTTAAAACGAATCGAATTGCAGGGATTTAAAAGTTTTGCCAATAAAACCGTTTTGCAGTTCGATCAAGATATAACCGGGATCGTAGGACCGAATGGATGTGGCAAAAGCAACATCAACGACGCGATCCGCTGGGTCTTAGGAGAACAAAGTGTCAAGTCGCTTCGATCAGGCGGAAATATGAGTGACATCATTTTCTCGGGAAGCGAGCAAAAAAAGAAAGTCAATATGGCTAAGGTGAGCTTGGTGTTCGACAACTCGCGCCGTATTTTTGACACTCCTTTTGACGAAGTTGAGATTGCTCGACAAATCCAGCGTTCCAACAATGAGGCGACATATACGATCAACCGAACGCCTTGTCGTTTAAAGGATATTCAAGAACTCATCATGGATACAGGTCTAGGGCGCGATTCTTTAAGTATTATTTCTCAAGGGAACATTTCTGCTTTCGCGGATGCGAAACCCGAAGAAAGGCGCTCTTTGTTTGAAGAAGCTGCAGGGGTGGCTAAATACAAAAAACGCAAACAAGCTTCTTTAAGCAAGCTCGAGAAGACAAAAGAAAACCTTGACCGGCTCCAGGATATCATCGATGAATTGGATAGACAATTAAAGCCTTTGGAAAAACAAGCCGAAAAAGCGCGCCAATATATCGCGTATCGCGAAGAGCTTTCCGATATTGAGATCAGCGTATTGGTCGAAGAGATCGAATCGTATGCGCAAACGATCGCGGCCCTTCAAAAAAGCATGGATGATCAAAATCTTAATTATACCAATGATACCGAGCTTTTAGAGGAGAAGGAAGAAAGGCTGAATCATCTTAAAAAATCAGCATATCAATTGGATTCGCGGATTCAATCTCTCCAGCAAGAATATACAAAAGTGATGGAAGAAAGCGTGGACTTAGAGAAGCAAAAGATCGAACTCGATGAAAAAAGAAAGTATACATTACAGACAGCCGATCTTGCAGAACAAAAAAAGACGCTCTATACGCTCAAAGAAGAAGCTCGATTTGAATATGAGGATCGAAAGAAGCGATTTGAAGAATTGGACGAGCAAGCAAAAGAAAAAAACGATTTTTTTAGACAAATTTCAAATAGGCTTGATCAAATTGTCCAGGAAGAAAGACAAGCGAGCTCTTTGTTTCAAAAGACGTTAAATCGGAAACATATTTTAAGATCGATGATGGAATCTCCTTATCAACATCAAGGCGGTGTCAAAGTGATCATGGAAGCGAAAAATTCACTTTATGGGATCGAAGGCACGATCGCGCAACTTCTAAAAGCGAAACCAGAATTTGGACAAGCGATTTCCAACGCATTAGGTGGAGTGATGTATCAAATCGTTACGAAGGATGAGCGCTCTGCGCGTAACGCCATCGACTTTCTAAAACGAAATCGATCGGGAAGAGCGACGTTTCTTCCTTTGAGTGTGTGCTCTCCTCGATATCCTAATGAGCGTCAAAAAGCGATCGTAGAACAATCCGAAGGGGTCCTAGGCTGGGCGTGCGACTTTGTAGAAAATGATTCAAGGTATAATTCTTTAAAAAGCCGCCTTTTAGGAAATATTGTAGTGACAGATACACTCGAACATGCGAATGAGGTCGCAAAACGGATCCACTATTCTTTAAAAATCGTTACAAAAGATGGAGATATCGTGCACACAGGAGGAGCGATGAGCGGCGGACGGTCGCGATCCAACACAAATCCAATCACGATGCAAGAAGAAATGAAGGAGATTGAGACCCGTTTATCACATCAAAAAAGCAATCTTGAAGAGTTGCACGAAAAACAAAGAGAATACGAGCAAAAGAAAAAAAGCATAGAAGATCAAAAAGTCTCTTTGCAGATCGAGCGGGCGAAGATCGAAAATATCGTTCAAGTCAAAAAAGAAAAATACGATTCAATATGCGCTGATTATAATGTGATTTCTGTAGACAGCAGCGCTGAATCTATAGAGTTGGACGATTCGTTGATTCAAGCAATCGCAAAAAATCATGCCAAAAAAGATGAGTTGTCACGAAATTTAACGGTTGAAAGGCAAAATCGTTTTGGTGTTGGCGAAGCGATGGAAAAACTTGAAGAAGAGATCCGTAGTTTACGCAGGAGCGTCAACGTATGGGTGCAAACGCTCCATAAACAAGAAATGGAACTTGCGACCACAAAGACGAAACAAAGTTCTGCATTGGAGCGCTTGAATACAAATTATCAAATGACATATGAATTTGCGTGCTCAAAAAGAAAAGAGGTCGACCTTCCAAAAGCAAAAGAACTAGTAAGAGAGTTGAGGGCGAAAATTAAACGTCTAGGAAACGTGAACTTGGATGCGCCACAAGAATTTGAAGAGATCAAAGAACGGTATACTTTTTTGACTTCTCAAAAGGAAGATCTTCTAGATGCTTCCAAACAGATCTTAGAGGCGATCGATCAAATGGATAAGACCATGGTTGAAAACTTCACCACAATGTTCAATAAGATCAATCAAGAACTCGATGGAGTGTTCAAGGCGATGTTTGGTGGAGGTAAAGCAAGGCTGAGCCTTGTAGATCCAGAGGATGTCCTAAATACAGGAATCGATATCGATGTACAACCTCCAGGCAAGACGATCAAAAACATTCAATCTTTTTCGGGAGGCGAAAAAGCGTTGATCGCGATCAGTGTTCTTTTTTCGATCTTACAAGCTCGTTTGATTCCTTTATGTATTTTTGATGAAGTCGAAGCGGCTCTAGACCAAAGCAATGTGGAACGTTTTGCGAAGTATTTGGCTCATTTCAGGAATCAGTCTCAATTTATCGTCGTCACTCATCGTCCTGGAACGATGGAGCAATGCGATACTTTATACGGGGTGACCATGCAGCAAGATGGAGTCTCTCAAATTCTAAAAGTTATGCTGAAAGATGCGGTTCAATATATTGACAAGGAGGGAAGATAATGGCTTTGTTTCAAAAAATAAAAGATGCTTTCTCGAAGAATAAAGATAAAGACAAATACTTGTCGGGATTGTCGCGGTCACAAAAAAGCTTTGGTGATCGGCTACGTACTCTCTCGAACAACTTTCATGGCATCGATGATGAGTTGTTGGAGGAGATCATGATCCTCCTTTTGGAAAGCGATGTTGGGATCCATACAGCCCAAAAGATCATTGACCGTTTTGAAAAAGAGGGAAAGAACATCAAAAAGTACGATTCGATGGAAGATTATTTGATTTCGATCCTCTATGATTTTTACGATCCTGAACTCGATGATCCGATCCGTTTCAATGAAAATGGACCTACAGTTATTTTGATGGTGGGCGTAAATGGATCTGGAAAAACGACAACGAGCGCTAAATTAATTGAATTTTTTAAAAATGAGGGAAAAAGTGTAGCTGTAGCAGCG
The DNA here is from genome assembly GCF_001945605.1 of Dubosiella newyorkensis. Taxonomy (GTDB): domain Bacteria; phylum Bacillota_I; class Bacilli_A; order Erysipelotrichales; family Erysipelotrichaceae; genus Dubosiella; species Dubosiella newyorkensis. The sequence continues at coordinate 3,150 of NZ_MPKA01000057.1, read as the reverse complement.
GCTGATACTTTCCGCGCAGGAGCGATCGATCAGATCAATACATGGGCTAAGCGATTAGATGTTCCTTGTATCAAAGGAAAGCAAGGACAAGATCCTAGCTCGGTGCTCGTTGATGCTTGCCGATATGCAAAAGATCATGAAATCGACATTTTGATCGCGGATACTGCAGGCCGCCTGCAAAATAAGAAAAATTTAATGAAAGAACTCTCGAAGATGAATCGAGTTGTTCAAAAAGAAATCGAAGGAGCGCCCCAAGAAGTATGGCTGGTCTTGGATGCGACTACGGGTCAAAATGGAATCATGCAAGCTCAAGAATTCATGGAAGCGACAAATGTGAGCGGTATCGTATTGACAAAGATGGATGGAACCGCAAAAGGTGGTATCGTGATGGCGATTCGAGATCAGCTAGAACTTCCTGTCCGTTTCTTAGGCTTAGGTGAAAAGCCAGAAGATCTCAAAGAGTTTGACCTGAATTCGTATTTGATTGGAATCACGAAAGGTCTTGAGAATGAATAAATTTGATGCGAATCTATTGTTTGATGCGTATGGTTCTTTATTGACAAAACGGCAGCAAGAAATTCTTAAATTGTATTATCAAGAAGATCTTTCTTATACAGAAATCAGTGAAGAATTGCAGATTTCGAGACAATCTGTGATGGATTCTGTGCATCGAGGGTTAAAATTGTTAGAAAAATTTGAAGAAAACATCAAATTTTTACAATTTAAAGACACAATTTATTCTATAATAGATTCGTCCACAAATTTGGAACAATGTAAGCGCTCGCTTGCCGAGCTGCTCAATCAATAGGAGGAAAAAATGTCTATCGTAATGAGTGTTAACGCGGGAAGCTCATCTTTGAAATTTCAAGTGTTCGAAATGCCAAGTGAAAAAGTTCTCGCAAAAGGTTTAGTTGAACGGATTGGATTGAACGACGCGATCTTTTCTATCAAAGTGGGGGATGAAAAATTCGAAACAGTAACAGAGATCCCAAATCATACTAGAGCGGTCGAGCTTTTGATCGATGCTTTGTTAGAGCATAATATCGTACACTCTCTTGAAGAAATTGAAGCAGTTGGTCATCGTATGGTTCATGGTGGAGAATTCTATTCGGAGTCTGTAGTCGCAACTCCTGATGCCGAAGAGAAGTTCGAGGAATGTATTCCATTAGCGCCACTTCACAATCCTGCTGGATTGGTCGGATATCGTTCTTTTAAGGAAGCGCTTCCAAACGCCTCGCATACATTTGTGTTTGATACAGCTTTCCATCAAACGATGCCGAAAGAAAATTACATTTATCCGATCCCATACCAATATTATGAAAATGATCATATTCGCCGTTATGGTATGCACGGTACAAGTCATAAATATTTATTAGAACGTCTTGCGGAAATCGAAGGCAAACCTGTTCAGGAGATGAATATCATTACTTGCCACTTAGGGAATGGTGCGTCAATCACAGCAATCAAAAATGGGAAGTCTTTTAAGACGTCTATGGGATTCACGCCGCTTTCTGGTGTCATGATGGGAACACGTTCTGGAGATATCGATCCAGCGATCTTGATCTACCTTCAGAAAAAGTATGGATATTCAGCGGATGAACTCGATAATATTTTGAATAAGCAGTCTGGAATGCTTGGTATCTCGGGGATCTCTTCTGACTCACGGGATATTGAAAATGCCATTAAAGAGGGCAACGAAAGAGCGATCTTGACAGAAAAGATCTATATCGACCGGATCATCGAGACAGTTGGTGGATATTATACTTTGATGGGCGGATGCGACGCTATCGTATTTGCTGGCGGAATTGGTGAAAATGCGATCAATGTTCGTGAAGATGTATGCAAGGGATTGAAAGTTCTTGGCGTAGAGATCAGCGAAGAGAAGAACAATGTTCGTGGTAAAGAACAAGAAATCTCTACACCTGAATCCAAGATTGCCGTTTGGGTATTGCCGACGAATGAAGAAGTGATGTTGGCAAGAGATGCATATAAAGATCTTGTCGATGGAAAAGCTCAATAAGATCCAAGAAGAGATCGAACAACACGAGACGATCACGATCTTCCGGCATCAATTTCCTGACATGGATGCGATTGGCTCTCAGATTGGGTTGAAAAAAGCATTGCAAAATATATATCCTGAAAAAAAGATCTATGCGTTAGGGACAATGAGCAAGGATGACGAGGCAATGGATAGTGTCGACGATGAAACGATCAAAAATTCTCTAGCTATCGTTTTAGATACAGCGAATAAAGAAAGGATCGACGATCCACGCTTCATGCTTGCTAAATCAAGGATTCGTATCGATCATCATGTTCCGGTAGAAACATTGGCTTCGCTCGAATGGCTAGAACCAGAAGCGAGCGCCACTTGCGAATTGATCGCGCTATTTTTTAAAGCCCAAAACCTTTCAATTCCTAAAGAAGCAGCTCAATACTTGTATGAGGGGCTTGTCGCGGATAATATTCGATATACTACAAGCAATACTCGACCAGAATCACTTCTTGCAGGCGCTTATTTGATTGAGCAAGGTGCGAATGTTCAAAAAGCAAATGACAAGAATTTTGGAATCTCTTTACGAGATTTTCGATATGAAACTGAAGTTCGCAACAATGCACTTTATCAAGAGGGCGTTTTATATGCAATTATGAATATTGAGTCCTATGAAGAGGAAGGCCTCACCTTTTCTCAAGCGAAAGAAAAGGTGTATGCTCTTTCCGGTGTCAACGAAGTTAAAGCTTGGGCGTTATTTACAGAAAAAGAACCGAATGCTTTTAATGCTTCTCTTCGTTCAAGATCTTTGGATGTTCGAGAAATCGCGGCTGATTTTGGTGGAGGCGGACATACTTGTGCTGCAGGGATCAAAGGCCTGGATCAAAAACAAGTTTTACAGATCATAGATCGCTTAAAAGCGTTATAGTGAAAAAGAACCAGTGTATCTGGTTCTTTTCTTTGGCGTTTTCCTTGATAGATACATGTTGAAGCGCTATTATAAACAAGCTTTGAGCCCAAGAACCCGCTTCAACTGTCCTCTAAAAATATTCAAAAAATATTGAAAAAAGTGTTGACAGAACAGTTCATTCATGGTAATATGAGTGAGCGTTGAGGCAGAGAGCTTCAAGGCAGGGACGATCTTTGAAAACTTGACAGGA
>NZ_MPKA01000053.1 GCF_001945605.1 Dubosiella newyorkensis | reverse complement strand
AAGATCCGGTGGTGATAGAGAAGTGGAAATACCTGTTCCCGTCCCGAACACAGAAGTCAAGCACTCCATCGCCGAAGGTAGTTGGCTTAGCGCCTGCAAGAATAGGACGCTGCCGGTTCTAGAGAAGACCAGAAAGTGTATGCTTTCTGGTCTTCTTTTGTGTTGTAAATATAAATATTTATATTATCATCAAATCAAGGATGAGAAAGGATAGGATTATGAAAAAAACACTCTATTTAATGCGCCATGGAGAAACGGAATTTAATAAAAAGAAAAGGATCCAAGGATGGACCGATTCGCCACTTACTCAAAATGGAATCGATCAAGCAAAAAAGGCAAAAGAATGGTTTGAAAAAAATAAAATTCAATTTACCCACGCTTATTGTTCGACTTCTGAACGTGCAAGCGATACTCTCGAATTGATCACGACTTTATCCTATAAGCGATTAAAAGGATTAAAAGAAATGAATTTTGGTAAGTTCGACGGCGAAAGCGAATCGCTGAATCCACCATTAGATCAATACGATACTTTCTTCTCCGTCTATGGAAATGGCGAAACAAGAGCGCAAGTTCAACAAAGAATGAATGAAACAATCACAAATATCATGAGACATTCCGACCATGAGAGTGTTCTCATCGTTTCCCATGGAGGAGCAATCGCAAATTTTTATAGAAAATGGGAAAACGAAAGTCCAATTAAAAAAAATGAACCTTTTTATAATTGTTGTATTCTAAAATATATATACGAAGACGGAAAATTTATTTTAGAAAATGTAGTTAATGAAAACAAACCAGCACGATAAGGAGGAACCATGATTCGTAGAGCCAAAATGAAAGATATTCCAAGACTCTTGGACCTTTTAGAACAAGTCAACATGGTCCATCATAACGGAAGGCCCGATCTGTTTTATGGACCTGCGACAAAATACAATAAAGAAGAATTGGAAAAGCTTTTAGATGACCAAAATACATTCATATTTGTAAGTTGCGACCAAAAAGATCACGTTTTAGGATATGCTTTTTGTCTTCATCAACAACACTTGAATTCTTCTCTACTAACGGATATTCGAACATTATATATCGACGATATTTGTGTAGATGAAAAGGCCCGACATCAACATATCGGGAAATCCCTCTATGAACATGTAGTCAAATTCGCACAACAAAACGACTACTATAACATCACATTGAATGTTTGGAGCTTGAATCCTGGAGCCCAAGCTTTTTATGAAAGCTTAGGAATGAAGCCATATCGGATCGGCATGGAAATGATTCTTTGATAAGCATATTTCATTACATTTTCGAAATAGAACCTTAGAATAAAAAAAACGGAGGTTCAGAAAATGAAAGCACTCGTATTTGGTGGTGGAGGGTCAAAAGGAAGCTACGAAGTTGGTGTTTGCCAAGCGCTCAACAAATTAGGTTATACTTTTGATTTAGTGACAGGCGTCAGTATCGGCGCTCTTTGCGGAGCGATCTATGTTCAACAAGACAGTCAAAAACTCGTTGATTGGATCAATACATTCCAACAAAAAGATGTATCCGAATCTTTGTTCATGTTTCCGAATCAATATTCTTCGAAGGATTTAAAAGGGCAAAGCGCCGACGCATTCTTTGATCTATTTTGCGAGGATGGGCCGTCGATCCAACCATTGATCACGCGCTATCAAAAAATCTTTGATTTTGATCGCTTTATGGGATCTCATATCGACTATGCATGCCTCTCCTATAATATGAGTCAACAAAAGCCGCAAGCCTTTTATAAATCCGAAATGACGAAGGAGAATGTAATCAAGCAAATATTCTCCAGCACTGCCTATTTTCCGGCATTCAACTTGATTAAGATCAATGGAGAATACTATGCGGATGGAGGCTATGCTCATTCCGTTCCTTATGAGCTCGCTCAAGAGATGGGGGCTACATCATTGATCGCGATCGATATCTCTGACTTTGAAATACCGGATCCTTTTCAAAGCGACGAGAACCATCTTTTGATCCGCCCATTGATGAAACTGAAGTATTATCTAGATTTTTCAGGAGCGGACTTGACCCCTCAAATTATGGAGGGATATTTAGAAACTTTAAAGTATTTAAACAAAGCGCCAGGCTATCTCTATACATTTTATGAAGAAGACTGGAAAGATATGCTGACTCTTGAAAAAATCGGCATAGAAATCATCAAGAAAGCAGGGAAAAAGGCAGACCTTAAAGAGCTTCCTGAGGCGCTTAAAGAAATCTATACCTTTTTGTTTCAATATGTTCCTCGGCCTTTGAACAATAAGTATTCGAACGAATATATCTTAGGAAGAGTGTTAGAAGCTATCGGATGTATTTGTGGATTAGAACTTTTCCAGCAATATCATTTTAAAGATTTTTTAAAACAGATCCTGATCCATTTAGAGAACTTCAACGCCGATCCGAATACGCTCCCTTATCAAATCGAATATCGCTTTATGGAAATGAAAGGCGCTCGAGATCTTATCGTTTTTTTCCATTCCGCCTTTCTTTCTTATGGACTACACTTACCGGAAGGCTTTGATAAGCTAAAAGAAAAGTATCTTCTTCCTTACTATATCGCGATTGCTTGGATCGTATTGGATAAATGTAGACTTTTGCTCGATCTATGACCTCATAACTTTTTATGAGGTTTTTTTCGATTGTAGTATAATGAACGATATGGAAATACATCAAAACACACTCTTTGAACAAGAAGAAACAAAACCAGATGAAGTGTTTCGGCCTTTGGCTGATCGAATGCGTCCCCAAACACTCGAAGAATATGCCGGACAAAAACAACTCGTCCAAAAAGGAAGCCTGTTATGGAAGATGATCCAGAACGATCAAATTCCTTCGATGATCTTTTGGGGCCCGCCAGGAGTAGGAAAAACGACACTCGCTCGAATCATCGCCCATCAAACGAAAGCGAACTTTATCGATTTTTCAGCTGTGCAAAGTGGAATCAAAGAAATTAAAGCCGTTATGAAGCAAGCCGAACTCGATCGAAAAGCAGGCAAAAAGACGATCGTATTTGTCGATGAGATCCATCGCTTCAATAAAGCCCAACAAGATGCATTTCTTCCTTATGTCGAAAAAGGAAGCATCATCTTGATTGGAGCAACAACGGAAAATCCAAGCTTTGAAGTCAATTCTGCCCTTCTTTCTCGCTGTCGAACCTTCGTGCTTCAATCACTCGAACGAGAAGATCTCAAACAACTGATCTATCATGCACTAAGTTCTCAACAAGGATTTGGACAAATGCATATCGATATCCGCGAGGAAGACATCGATAAGATTGCCGCTTTCTCTAATGGCGATGCTCGCTTTTGTCTGAATACATTAGAAATGGTCATCATCAATTCGCCAAGCGATGTCGATGGAGTCCATGTATCTCAAGATATCATCAAGCAATGTCTGCAAAAAAGATCATTACTCTATGATAAACAAGGAGAAGAGCATTATAATATTATTTCCGCCCTCCATAAAAGCGTCCGCAATTCCGATGTGCAGGCAGCCATATATTGGCTGGCTCGAATGCTTGAAGCAGGAGAGGATCCGCTTTACGTCGCGCGAAGACTCGTAAGGATGGCCAGCGAAGATATTGGAATGGCCGATTCAAGAGCGCTCGAAATTTGTATAGCTGCATACAATGCGGCCCATTATTTAGGAATGCCCGAATGCAATGTCCATTTGACCCACGCAGTCGTTTATTTATGCCTAGCGCCAAAATCAAATGCCCTTGAAGTGGCGTATAATGCAGCGAAAGAGGACGCTAGAAAAACATTAGAACAACCTGTTCCACTGCACATCCGCAACGCCCCAACAAAACTCATGAAGGATCTAGGCTATGGAGAAAATTATGAATATTCGCATGACTATGCTTACCATATGACCGATATGCAGTGTTTGCCCGATTCACTTGTCGGAAGAGAATATTATCAGCCTTCCGATCAAGGTTCGGAACAAAAAGTTAAAAAACGCATGGAACAGATCAACGCGATCAAAGCCAACTATCATAGATTAAGGAGAATGAAAAAATCATGAATATCAAAATCCATTCGATCAAGGAAACGAAAGAACTGGCTCAAAATCTTGCTTCTTTAATTCAAGGAAAGAATATCGTCATTTGTTTGAGTGGCGATCTAGGTGCTGGTAAAACGACATGGACGCAAGCCTTTGGAAAAGCATTAGGCGTAAAAAAGACCATCAACTCACCTACATTCACGATTATGAAAAATTATGTTCAAGGCGATGATAAACCATTCTTTCACATTGATGCTTATCGGTTGGAAGGACTCGATCAAGATCTTGGATTTGAAGAATGTTTTGATGAAGGTATCTGTGTTATCGAATGGTCTCACTTTATTGAAAACCAGATCCCTTCTGATCACATCGAAATGAATATTTTTGCTCGAGATGGAGAAGAAAGAACGATTGAATTGTTAGGAACAGGACCCGTTTCTCAAGAAATTGTAAAGGAGTACGAAAATGCTTAGTCTATGTATGGATAGTGCTTATAAAAATTTGATTATCGGTTTATACGACGAGAATGGATTGATCGATGGGATCGCCTTCGAAGCTTTCAAAAAACAAAGTGAAACGATTTTTGTTGAACTTGAACGCCTCTTGAAAAAAAACGATCTCGATTATAAAGATTTTGATCAAATCGTGATCACGAAAGGACCAGGTAGCTATACAGGAATACGAATCGCCATGACAATCGCAAAAGTTTTAAGCACCCAAATGGGTCAAACGCTCAAAACGATTTCTACGATGCAGCTTTATGCTGGAAAAGAAGAAAAAGCCAATGTTATTTTGGATGCTCGCTCTTCTCGTGTATACGCGGCTTATCTAGAAAATGGCAAGTTGATCGAAGGGCCGAAGATCATTACGCTCGACCAAGGGGAGTCATTTTTAAAAGCGCATCCAGCTCCCGTTTTTGGAGATGCCTATTTAATTGGACAGCAAGGACAAAGCAGTGATTATTTAAAAAATTTCGGTGACTTGCTCCTAGACGCACAACGCGTCGAAAACAAGCATACCTTGACACCCGAGTATTTAAAAAGTAGCGAGGCATATAAAGCATGATCGATTTTATCGAAATGGATCTGAGCCATGCAAAAGCAGTTTTTGAACTTGAACAAAAGTGCTTCAGCGATCCATGGACATATGACAATATTTGTTATGAAATCGAAGGTAACCCCTTTTCTACAGGCTGGCTCATGCTCGAAGGAAAAAAAATCGTTGGCTTCGCTTTTTTATGGATCTTGTTCGAACGAGCGGACATCGCCGATATCGCGATCGCTCCCGAAGAAAGAAATAATGGATATGGAATGGAATTTTTGAAATTTCTAGAAATGGAAGCGATCCAAAAAGGATGTGAATTGTTTTCTTTAGAAGTAAAGGAATCAAATCAAACGGCTCGTCACCTTTATGAAAAATTTGGGTTTATCGAAACCAACCGCTCTAAAAAATATTATTCAGATGGTCAGACAGCCATCTATATGTCAAAGCCAATTGGAGGAATATAATGATTATTTTAGGAATAGAAAGCAGCTGCGATGAAACCGCAGTCGCCATTGTTAAAGATGGAAAAGAAATCCTTTCTTCGGTGGTCGCCTCGCAAATCGATGTCCATACGGAATTTGGAGGCGTCGTACCTGAAGTGGCTAGCCGGATCCATGTCGAAAATATTTCCATCTGTATAGAAAAAGCGTTGAAAGAAGCCAATATGACGATGGAACAAATCGATGCGATAGCTGTGACAAAAGGTCCTGGCTTGATTGGATGTCTGCATGTAGGTGTGCAAGCGGCCAAGACACTAGCCTTTGCTTTTCATAAACCACTTATTCCAGTCCATCATTTAGCTGGTCATATTTACGCCAATTCTCTTGTCGTAGATTTAAAATATCCACTTTTAGCTTTGGTCGTCAGTGGTGGAAATTCTGAACTTGTTTACATGAAAGATGAACATAGTTTCGAAATCTTAGGAGAAACGCAAGATGACGCGATCGGAGAAGCCTATGACAAAGTGGCCCGGGTACTTGATCTTGGCTATCCGGGTGGGCCTAAAATCGATCAGTTGGCCAAACAAGGGGAGCCGATCTATAGTCTTCCGCAACCGAAGACAGAAGGTAAATATGATTTTTCGTTTTCAGGACTAAAATCAGGTGTTTTACAGTTTGTCAAAAGAAAAGAAAAAGCTCACGAAACATTTAAAATGGAAGATCTTGCCGCTAGCTTTCAAGAAACAGCATTAAATGAGATCTTTTCTCGGGTAGAGCGGGTTTTGAAAGATTATCCAGATATTCAGCATTTTGTTGTAGGGGGCGGTGTTTCCGCAAACTCTAGATTGCGCGAAAAAGTGGAAGAACTAAGGCAAAAGTATCCAAAGATCGAATTCACTGTCCCTCCTATGTATTGTTGTACGGATAATGCATGTATGATCGCTGTCGCAGGAGAGATCGCGAATAAAGTGGGGCGCCGAGGGTCTGCAGATCTTAGCGGCGATTCATCGTGGGCAATTCAATAGAAAACGAGAATATATCAAGCCATAATATAAGTGTAAACCAAGACGAAAGCTTGAATAGATGAGAAACAAAAAATAGGTTGAACAAACATCACTGGAGAAAAAGCGAACTGTGTTTGAACATCCTTAACTCTATGACTCATCTTTTTCTGTCCTATAATAAAAGCATCCGATTGCAGCCGGATGCTTTTTCCATTGACATGTCCGTTCAATTCGATGACAATTTGGCTAAGAAATAAAAGAGGTAACGTATGATCAAAGCAGTTATTTTTGATATGGATGGTTTGATGTTCGATACAGAACAAATGTTCAAACAACAATTTCGCGAAAAGCTCAATGCCTATGGCTTGAATGCAGTGCCAGATACAGTGATCCAAAGCATGATTGGCTGTGATTCTAGACGAATCGCAATGTATGAGAATCAATATCCGACAATTTCTAAGGCGATGGAAGAATGCCAACAGGAGCGAATGGATTACTTTTTTCGATTTTTTTCCGTTCCAGGCTCGGCAAACAAGCAGGGTTTAAAAGAACTTGTACAATATTTAAAAAATAAAAACATACCTTTTGCGATCGCTTCCAGCTCTTATCGTGAACATATCGAAACATTTTTAGAGTATGCAGGTTTTCCTATCGAACCCGCTCTTATCGTTTCGGGAAAAGAAGGATATGCTTCAAAACCTGATCCTGCGATCTTTTTAGGAGCTGCCAATAAGCTTGGTGTCGATCCATCCTCTTGTCTTGTATTGGAAGATAGTAAAAACGGAATCTTGGCGGCTAAGAACGCGAACATGATATCGATCTTTATCCCCGATCAAATCGTTCCTGACCAAGAAATGAAAGAAGCGATTCAATATGAAAAAAAGGATCTGAGCGAAGTCATCGACTTTCTAGAACAGGAGAATGAACATGCATGAACTGTATATAAAACAGGTCTATTTACCATTTGCTTCTACAGATGGATATCGGGTTTTAGTGGATCGTATCTGGCCTAGAGGGATCAAAAAGGTGGATGCGCATTTAGATTCTTGGGAAAAAAAGATTGCGCCTTCCAACGAATTGAGAAAGTGGTTTCATCACGATCCACAAAGATTTGAAATATTTAAAACAAAATATCGGGAAGAGCTGGAACAAAATGGAGAAGCTCAACGTTTGGTGGAAATTGTGCGAAAACAGTTAGAAACCCAAAATGTAACTTTATTATATGGAGCGAAGGATACGCAAGACAATCAAGCTGTCGTTTTGAAGGAATGGCTTTTAGAAAAATTGGTTCCGAGCAAGACGTTATGATAAGATATACAGAGATGGAAAGAGTGAGGAGAAAATATGCCAGATAAGATCGTAGTATTGGATTTTGGAAGTCAGTACAATCAGCTGATTGCACGACGGATCCGGGAATTTGGAGTGTATTCTGAACTCCATTCGAACGAAATGACTTTGGAAGAAATCAAAAAGTTGGAAGATGTAAAAGGAATCGTTTTTTCAGGCGGACCAGAAGATGTATTTGAAGCCGATGCTCCAAAATGTGATCCTGCCATTTTGACAAGCGGTATCCCTGTTCTTGGAATCTGCTATGGAATGCAGCTCATCCAGCAAGAACTTGGTGGTAAAGTTGAACCTGGAGAATCTAGTGAGTATGGGCGTACGACGATCGAAGTGACAAAGGAAAACCTTTTGTTTGAAGGAACCCCACGCACCCAAACCGTTTGGATGTCTCACGGAAATAAAGTAACAGAGCTAGCGCCTGGATTTGAAACGATCGCTTGTTCAGACAATTGCCCATTTGCGGCAGCGCAAGACACGGAACGAAAAATGTACACTCTCCAATTCCATCCCGAAGTTCGGCATACAGAATATGGAAATACGTTGCTAAAAAACTTTGTGTTCAAGATTTGCCAAGCGAAAGCCAATTGGTCAATGCATGATTTTATTGAAACACAGAAAAAAGCGATCAAAGATAAAGTGAAAGACGACAAAGTCCTTCTAGGATTGAGTGGTGGCGTGGATTCGAGTGTCGTAGCCGCTCTCTTGCATGAAGCGATCGGCGATCAGCTGATTTGTATGTTCATCGATCATGGGCTGCTTCGAAAAGGCGAAGCTGAATCGGTCATGGAAACTTTTGGCAAAAACATGAATGTCAATCTCGTGAAGATCGACGCGAAAGATCGCTTTCTCTCAAAACTTGCAGGAGTAAGCGATCCAGAAAAAAAGCGCAAGATCATTGGAAACGAGTTTGTCTACACCTTTGATGAAGAAGTCAAGAAATTGACAGAAGGAGAAAATATCAAGTGGCTCGCGCAAGGAACTCTGTATACGGATGTGATCGAATCCGGAACAAAGACGGCGCAGACTATCAAATCACATCACAATGTGGGCGGTCTGCCTAAAGATATGCAGTTCCAATTGATCGAACCGCTGAACACCTTATTCAAAGATGAAGTCCGCGAACTTGGAAGCGAGCTCGGTTTGCCAGATGAGATGGTTTGGCGCCAGCCATTCCCAGGACCAGGACTTGGGATCCGCATTTTAGGCGATGTTACAGAAGAAAAGCTCAAGATCGTTCAAGATTCTGATGCGATCTTACGGGAAGAAATCGCGAAAGCAGGATTAGAACGCGATATATGGCAATACTTTACAGCCTTGACCAATATGCGCAGTGTAGGGGTGATGGGCGATCAAAGAACGTATGATTACGCTGTCGCGATACGAGCAGTCACAAGCATTGATGGTATGACAGCCGATTGGGCAAGGATCCCATTTGATGTCCTAGACAAAGTGGCAAACCGGATCGTCAATGAAGTCGATCATGTCAACCGTGTGCTCTATGATATCACCTCGAAGCCTCCTGGGACGATCGAGTTCGAATAAATTGTGAGTTTGAAGAAGTCCAGTGTTGATGTGGACTTTTGATAATCGATCACAGTTGTTTGTATGTGATTATTCTTGCTGTCAAACAAGAGGTTGAAATCCATATTAGAAACGCCCTTAGCTGTGGGAATAAACGCATGGCTAAGGGCGTTTTTTTATGGCTTTCTGATGATAAAGTTAAAATTTGAGTCATAATGGAGTCCAAGTTCTCTACAGATCCTATCGTTAACGCGATCTAAAGCTCTTTTATATTCTCCATATTTTGGTGATAGTATCATAAGGTTAGGAATAAATATATCATTGTATCCTTTGTTTTGAAATTCTTTCATCATTTTTCTTTGGGCTATGTAAGCTGGATAATATTTCAATATTCCTGATTTTAATTTAGCACCTTTTAAAACGCCATCTTTTAATCTTTCATATTCTTCTTCGCTCATATCTCGATAAAAAGCAATCATTTCATCCGCTGTTCTTGTTTCATTAATAATACCGCCTGCTAGCTTAGTTCCTAATCGCATCATAAATGGTATTTTTAAAGTGGTCTCATCACAGTATTCTAAGAGATTCTTTAAAGCTTGTTTTTGCTCAGAAGTTTTAATTCTCACATTGAGAAACGGTTTGAAGTGACTGATTAAATAATCAGCCCATTTTTCTTCTGGAAGCATGGATTCGATCGCGTTTTCAATGGTCTCATAATCGAGCAGCTCATTTGCTTTATCGGGATCGCCATCATCGATAAACTCTTTTAATGCTTCAAGTTCAGACTTTTCCGTTTGCATTTCTTGTAACTTTTGATGGTATATGTTTAGAAGAATTTTCTTGTCATTTGTTTCTAAAAGCTTTTTAACATCATCAATGCCAATACCTAATTTTCTGTATATAGAAATCTTTTTTAATATTTCCACGTTTTCTTTTGTGTAATTACGATACCCATTCTCATCTTTCTTTACAGATAATAATCCTTTTTCTTCGTAATATTTGATTGCGCGTTTGGTCATCCCTACTTCCTGAACGATCTCATTTAATAACATGCCAAAACACCTCCTTACACTTAAACCATAAGCGTGTACGTTGCGTATAGGTCAATCCTTGATTTTGAATTTATCACAAAACTTTACCACTAGTCTTAAAGCGTTCCTATCAAACGCTTTTTATTTTTTTACTAACTGCCTCATTGCAATCCTCGTTCTTTCTTCTATATTTGAAGATAGGAGGAAAAACGATGGCAAACGAAGACAAAAAAGATTTTAACGCAATGCTCAACGATCCAAAAGATATGCCAAAAATCAAGACGATCACGGATGAGAAAAGCATCGCAAAATATGGAGGGGCACGAATGTATTTTGCGCCACCGATCGAATACGACAAAATGATGAAAAAAGTCCCCAAAGGGAAATTGCTCACGATCCAAATGATCAGAAAATATTTCGCTAAAGAAAACGGAGCCGATTTTACCTATCCGATCACAGCAGGAATCTTTGTTTCCATAGCTGCTTGGGCTAGTCATCAACGAAATGAAAACCCCACTCCCTATTGGAGAACCCTAAAAGCTCATGGAGAACTGAATGCGAAATATCCAGGCGGAATTCAAGCGCAAAAAGAAAAGCTCGAAGCAGAAGGATTTACGATTCTTCAAAAAGGAAGAAAGAATCTTCGTTATTATGTCAAAGATTATGAAAAGGCCTTAATGGCTTTATGATCAAGAGAACTAGAAAAAGCATGGATCTATAGCAGAAGTAGAAGATAGACATGTTATACTGAAACGGAGGTGAGTGTATGGATAATCTTGGATTTATGACATGTCTTCCATTTTCTTTATTTTTTTTGTCGATGGGCCTCGTCTTTTCAACATTGAAAGGAAAAGCGGTCACTTTACTCAGTCAATTCAATTCATTAAGTAAAGAAGAACAAAAAAAATATAACAAAGAACAAATATCAAAAACCCAAGCTAAAACTTTCTATGTATGGACTTTTCTGCTAGGAATCGGAGCGATCGCTTCCTACTTCATTTCTACTTATATAGGGATCCTAGCTTTTTTGACCTGGCTATTTTTATTCTTAAAAGACGCTAAGAATACACCAGAACAAAATTTTCGGAAATATTCAAAAAAGAGGAAAGAAACGGAATGAAGCAGATCGATTACGGAACAGGAAGCATTTCAAAAAATATCATGCGCGCGGCTGGTCCTATGATTGCCGCTCAAGTCTTATCTTTGCTTTACAACGTCGTGGATCGCATGTATATTGGCAGGATCGAAGGAGTAGGAATGCAAGCGCTCGCTGGAGTAGGACTTTGTTTTCCTTTGATCTCCTTGATCAATGCGTTCGCTAATCTTTACGCTTCTGGTGGCGCATCGCTTTGCGCTATTGAAAGCGGCAGGAAAAACCATCAAAAAGCCGAAAACTATATCAATACATCGTTTGCGCTGATTGTGATCACCGCAATCCTGCTGAGTGTTTTTGGCTTTGTGTTCTGCGAAAAAATACTATATGCATTTGGCGCAAGTCAAACGACGATCCTTTACGCCCTGCCATATATGCAGATCTATATCATTGGCACTCTTTTTTCGATGATTTCTTTAGGCTTGAATCCATTCATCAACGCGCAAGGCTATCCTACCATCGGCATGGTGACGATCTTGATCGGAGCGATCCTCAATATCGTTCTAGATCCAATTTTTATTTTTAGCTTTCATCTAGGCATTCAAGGAGCCGCGATCGCAAGCGTGCTTGCTCAAATCGTATCGGCCATTTTTGTCCTTCGCTTTTTGACTTCCAAAAAAGCGGAATATCGGCTTCGTTTCTTTTCACTCGGCGTGGCTGAATTTTGGGATTGCACCAAAAACATCGTATCTTTAGGAATGGCAGGCTTTGTGATGCAGTGCACCAATTCACTCGTTCAAATCATTTCCAACAATGTTCTCAACCAATACGGCGGAGACCTTTACATCTCGATCATGACGATCGTCAATTCTGTGCGGCAGATCCTTGATACGATCATTTTTGGCTTGGCAGATGGAACAAGCCCTATTTTATCCTACAATTATGGTGCTCGCTATTATAAACGCGTCAAAAAGACGATCTGGGCCTTGACCGCGATCGCCTGCCTTTATACAAGTGTCGTGTGGATCCTGGTCTTAGCATTCCCCGCTTTATTCATTCAATTGTTCAATCAAGAACCCCAGCTGATCGAATTGTGTATTCCTGCATTGCGTCTTTACTTTTTCGCGTTTTTCTTTCAAGCTCTCCAATATGCTGGACAAACGACATTCAAGGCGCTCAATAAACGCAACCAAGCGATCTTCTTCTCTTTGTTTCGCAAAGTGATCATCGTCATACCGCTAACGCTTTGGCTTCCAAACCTTTTCAATATGGGAGCGATTGGTGTCTTTGCGGCTGAGCCGATCAGTAATTTTGTCGGAGGTTCGATTTGTTTTATCACGATGCTCGTTACCGTATTCCCGGAACTTAATCAAGCAAATGAATATGAAAAGTTCTAAAAAATTGATAACATTTTCTTGATAAAAGTTAGGAGATGCTTATGAGCAGTACTACAAATTCGAGTATATCTTATGAATCATTCAATTCGAAGCAAAGAATGCTCCTTACGATTGGCTCGTTAGGTTTAGTGTTCGCGACAGCCGCCTATGGATTGTCGCTCGCCACGATCCAAGGACCAATGTTAAAGAACATAGGAGCAGAATCTGCTTTTTCTTTAGTAACGCTGATCGGTTCGATGGCCATGTGTATCATGACCCCAATTGGAGGTCGTCTTTGCGACATCTATGGAATGCGTAAAGTCATTTTAGTTGGCGGGATCATTAGCATGATTTCCGGGATCGGTTTCGTTTTCGCAAACAATTTACCATTGTTCATCCTATGCCGATTCTTTTTATTCCTTGCGATGGGAAGCTTTGTGACCACACCCTATATCTTGGCAGGTATCATTAATAAACGACAAGATGTTCCTAAAGCGATGGGCTTGATCGCGATCGTTCTAGGAATCGGGTCATTCCTTGGCTCCTATTTAGCGGGAGTATTTACCGATATGAATATGATGGTCCTTGCGATCTTGTTCCCGATCATTGGACTTTTAGTAGGCGTTCCATTGATCGTGATGAATTATCCAGATCAAGAAAAGGGCGCGAGTGGGGTGCATCTTGATGTCAAAGGAACGATTTTGCTCGTTCTAAGCTTAGGCGGAATCTTGCTCGCCCTCAATTTTGGACCGACTTCCGGATGGAGCAATCCAGTCGTTCTTGGATGCATGGGAGTAGGAATCGTAGCGTTGATCTTATTGTTCTTTGTGGAAAGCAAGGCGGAAAGTCCATTGATCCCGCTCCATATCTTCAAAAACAAAGAGTACAGTTTATTACTGCTGATCGCCTTTTTGAGTATGTTCTATGTTACAGGATTAACGACCTATATTCCAAATGCAATCCAAGACATCATGGGACAAAGCACGACCGCAAGCGGCTCTGTCACGATCCCACGTACGATCATCTCGATCATTCTTCCAGGACTTGTAGGTGGTTGGGTCGCAAAAAACCAAACCAGAAACTCTTGGATCTCTCTTTCAATCGCAGGAATCTGTATCGCGATCGCCTTTGCCGGACTCGTCTTTATTGGTCCGCACATGCCATTATGGTTCGTGATCGTTATGGTCTCTTTGACAGGAATCGCGGATTCGTTCCGGTCTGTCGTGATCACACCAGCAGCCCAAGCCGTCCTTACTCCAAAAGATATGGGGATCGGAACCTCATTGATCGGATTCTTCATCTCGCTCTCTAGCGTGATCTCTTCGAGCTTGGATGGAATTGCTTATGATACATTACGCCTTTCAGAACAAGGCGTTCATGGAATCACGATGGGAGTCGATACAGTCTTCTTGATTTCGGCAATCACCGGCTTGCTCACCTTTATTTTATCCACGTTCATTTATCGTAAGATGGCTGAAAACCGCGCAAAAAAACAAGCAAAAGCCTAAAAAAATGAAACCATCGACTCAAAGCTCGATGGTTTTTATCTATCCGGGCATTTGAGCGCAAAAAAATAAAATAAAGAATTATTCTAGAAGAGAAAAGAAAGCAGGTAGTAAATATGAGTAACATTTTACGAATCACAGATACGATCCCAGAAGGTGTGGTGAAAGAAGCTTTGGAAAGCGGAACAGTCGAAGGCGTGATCGTCGAAGAATTTCCAGACGCTGATTTTATAGAAAGAGTCGCCACACTTCTTCGCGACTATTCTGTAAAACACATTGTTGTAGACCTTAAAAGCATTACGAATTCCTCTCATTTGATCGAAGCCGTAACAGGCTTGCTTTTGCCAATGGCCGAAGTTGTGATCCCAAGTATTCCAGAAGCCGAAGTGCTAGACCGTATGTCGGTCACAAGCGACCAAGACATGGAAATGGCAGCCAAGAATATCGCGGACCATTCGGGAGCTTCTGTCATCTTATTTGCCAAAGGAATCTTTGCCGCTAAAAATCTTCTCTATACAAGCAATCAAGCCATTTGGTTCGATAAAGATTTAACAAGCGAAGAGATCACGAAAGGATTGACAGAAAATAAGCCACTCACTGAGATCGTAGCATAGTGGAAGGAACCGACTTTCTGTGAGTCGGTTTTTTTCCCGATTTTTTAGAGAGAAGTTCTCTCAAATACGCACTGGATTCTAAATGGATCGGTTTCTTTTTCATAGCTTTAGTCTATCGAAGAAATCATAAGAAATTCGAAATAAAATCAGAAGAACATGAAACGATTATTAAAAAAAACACGATATATAAGTCTTCTTCTTGGCTTATGCCTTATCGGCTGCACTGCCCCTAAAAAAGTGGATGCAAATGCTCTGATGGATTGGATCCATACGCAAGCCAATACAAACTCAATCGAGATCGGTATAACAGACTCGACCAACCAAGAAGAAACCACGATCAATTTATGGAAAAAAGAGGGAAAAAGTTATGGAGCCTGGAAAAATTCAGGAACAAATGATACCAGCAAATATACGGCGCCAACGCTTCAAATCGCAAAAGAAGAAAATGGAAAAAGAAAAACGATCCTCTTTACTCAAGTAGAGGATGGGTATGTGGTCGATTTGATCGAAAACGAACAAGCGCCAGAAGAACTGTTTACCCAGACGATCGCTTCCTTATTTGCACCCGCTCTGATCAACGATGGACAAAAATATACACTCGATCCTTCGTATTCTATTCAAAAACAAGACGATCGTTATACGATACAATCCGAAGACACACAGACTTGGACGTATCAAATTGACACGAAATCTGAAACCATTCAAACAAAACGTCCAACTGGAGAAAAGATCGAAACCCAACTTGAAGCCAATAAAGCGCCTTCGCAAACAACAAAACAACAAATAGAAACACTATTGGAAGATCCCTCTTTGCAAGAAGGGTCTATGATCCAATTTAGATCATAGACCGGTCGCTACAGTCAACGCAGCAAGAAAGATGCCTGGAACGTTCGCGATGATGATCGGCCAATCTTTTGGCTTGCTCCATAAGCCATAGATTGTCCAAAGGATACAGTTCACAAACGCTACGGCTGGCTGTATGACATTGCCCTTTTGACCATTCAAGTTGGCATGGATCTGCGCGATATAGGATACATACATTAAAACAGACATGATAGAAGCGGTAGTCCCTACATAATGATAGAGTTTATTTTTATTCATAGTTTCACCTCGTATTTAAAATATAAATAACCTAAAGAAAATATGTCAAATTAGATACAAGAAGGAAAGGAAAATATATGATCGATTTTGAAAATGGAGCTTTATGGAAGCTCAGAAAATGTGATGAAAGCGCGATCGGAAAAAATCTGCGCCTTCTTTTGATCGAAGGAGAACAAATCATCGGCGCCTATAAAAGCGTTCGGGATTTTGTCGTCTTTACAGATCGAAGAGTAATTGCCTGTAATGTACAAGGAATTACCGGAAAAAAGCAAGACTATACATCGATGCCCTATAAAAAGATTTCCGTCTTTTCAATCGAGACTTCTGGAACGTTCGATCTCGACTGTGAACTTGAAATGTATTTTAGCGGAGCGGGAAAAGTCAAGTTTGAGTTTTTAGGCGATAACGAGATCCTGCAGATCGGACAATGCATTTCTAAATACGCTTTATAGAAGGAAAGCGTATAATTAAAATCAAATGATAGGAGAAATAATATGCTTAGAGTAGGAATGTTAACAAGCGGAGGGGATTGCCAAGCACTGAACGCAACGATGCGCGCGATCTATAAATCCGTAAAACACAACGCCAAAGAACCTGTAGAGATCTATGGCTTTATCGATGGCTACAAAGGATTGATGTACAACAATTTTAAAATGCTTCGAGGCGATGATTTCGCGAGCATTTTAACGGTCGGTGGAACGATCTTAGGAACAAGCCGCACTCCGTTTAAGGACCTAGACAAACCAGACGAGAAAGGTAATGATAAAGTCAAGCTCATGAAAAAAACCTATAAAGTTTTAGAGCTCGATTGCCTCGTCGTACTTGGAGGAAATGGCTCGATCAAGACAGCCAATCGTCTTTCGGAAGAAGGATTGAATGTGATCGCGATGCCAAAAACGATCGACAATGATTTATGGGGAACCGATATGACTTTTGGATTTCAATCGGCTGTGGACATCGCGACACGCTGCATCGATGAAATTCATACTACCGCTTCAAGCCATGGTCGCGTGTTCATCGTCGAATTGATGGGGCACAAAACAGGATGGCTTCCACTGAATGCAGGGATCGCGGGAGGAGCCGATATTATCTTGCTTCCGGAGATTCCTTATGATCTTAATCAAGTCGTTAAAGTGGTTGAAAACAAAAAGACGAGCAACGATGGCCATTTTATGATCATTGTCGTCGCAGAAGGAGCGATGTCGAAAGAAGATCGGAAATTAAGCAAAAAAGAATATAAAGAACGATTGAGCCAATATATGTATCCATCCGTGTCGTATAAATTAGCAGCAGAGATCGAAGAACTGACAGGCCGCGAAGTCCGCGTGACGGTTCCTGGCCATACTCAACGTGGAGGAGCGCCTGATGCATATGACCGTGTCTTTGCAAGCCGATTGGGCAGCGAAGCCGGAAAATTGATCTGTGATGGAAAATATGGCTATATGGTGGCATATAAAAATCGAGAAATCATCAAAGTTCCTTTGAAAGAAGTCGCTGGTAAATTAAAACTCGTCCAACCAGACGCTTCGATCATCGAACAAGCGCGTATGCTTGGAATCAGCTTTGGAGATGAACAAGAATAGAACTTGACAGATCGTTTTGATTCGATATACTTAAGTTAGTTATATCTAACCGAAGGAGAAGACTATGCGAAAAACGATCGTCAAGCGAAAAGAAAAGATCGAATCCTTCGTTTCGATCTTTTCAAAATTATGGAAATAAGAGAAGACTTTGGTTTTCTCTTTTTTTGTTAGACTTCCAAAGGCAGGCGCTCCATGAGCAAATGCGATTGATCGAGCTTGCGGATCGTGATCCAATAGACGATCGCCAACATACAGGCGGCCGCTACCCAAGCCGAAACTTCCGCCAACAAGATCCCATCAAAGGAAAGAAACACAGGAAGTAGGGCGACCATGCCGATCCGGGCAACCAATTCCACGATTCCCGAAATCATAGGCCAAAACGTATCGCCCATACTTTGCAGCGCGCAACGGAAGATCCATAGCCACCCTAGACCTACTAGGAATAGGGATAAGATCTTCAAGCAATGAAAACCAATGAGCATCGTTTCATGCTCGTTTCCCCCAATCATGACTTTCATTAAGAACTCTCCAAATAAGAAGATCAAGACACAACAGGCAAGACACATCAACGCCATCGCGATATTCATCGATTTGACCCCTTTTTTGATCCGACCTAAATGGTTGGCCCCTAGATTTTGTCCAACAAATGTGCCTGTCGCAAACCCATACGTGCTCGGGATCTGCTCAAGAAGGATGATCACTTTGCTTGCAGCCGTGTAGCCCGCAATATAGATCGAACCAAATTGATTGATCGCGCTTTGAAGCACCATGACCCCTACAGCAGTGATCGAATTCATGATTGCAACAGGAATGGACAACTTTAATGAACGAAAAAATAAGTAAGGATTCCATTTCCAATCTTCTTTTTTGATTTTGGCTTCTTGGATTCTTTGAACGAACGTAAAACAATAGATCGCAGAAAATAACTGGGCGACCACGGTCGCGATCGCCGCGCCAGCGACTCCCATTTTACAAGGGATGACAAGCACGATATCGAGGATCGTGTTCAAGAAAAAGGAGAGGATCATCGCGATCAATGGATTTTTAGAATCGCCAAAAGCGCGCAAGATGCCAGAATAAAAGTTATAACACATCGAAACACTCATACAAGCGAAGATGATCTGGATGTAAAGCTTGGCGTTGGCCATTAGATCTTCCGGCGTCTGGATCCAGCGCAACAGCCATTCGGTCCCGAAAAAAGCTAAAAAAGTAATTATGATCGAAAATCCAAAACAAAGAAAAAAAGACATTGTGATCGATCGACGGATCGATTGTGGATCTCGCGCTCCAAAGTATTGCGAAACGAGAATCGATACGCCTTGAGAAAGACCGATCACGAATCCAAGCACTAAGAAATTCAAAGAACCCGTCAAACCGACAGCGGCTAAAGCATCGACGCCGATCCCTCTTCCGACGACGATCGTATCTACAAAATTGTAAAGCTGTTGTAAAAGGTTTCCAGCTAAAAGCGGAGTTCCAAAAAGTAAGATCTGTTTGGCACATGGACCCGATGTCATATCCATCGTATTTTGATTTTCACTCATAGTATCCCTCCATAAACGCTATTATTGTACGAAAGTTTTTTTTCTTTGGAAAGAAGCAATTCAACGCTCTTTTATTAAGAATTCTTCTAAAATAAAGGTATGACAACAAGAATCGTATTTATGGTCACGCCTCAAAGACCTTATTATAAAAAAGCAAAAATCGAATTTGAGTTTTTTCCTGGCCAATCCGCCAGTCAAAAGAAAAAGAATGTGGAAGCGCTCCATGCCGCGTTTTTAAAACGATACCCCACGATGAAAGTTCTGGAAATCTCGACCAAATCCGATCAAGAAGTCGGGATCGCGCTTTCGCCATTCAATTTAACGCTTCGCCTTCCTTTTTTGCAGAAGGCCTTTTCCATCGAGAATATTTACCAAGCATCCAAAGTTTATGAACATGGAGGCCCCTTTTATGATTTGCTCGGCGCATCGGCTTTAGAAGCCAAGCGGGATCCTCGAAAACAAAAAGTCGGAAAAGTCGTCCATTTTAACCTTGAAAACAAGCAATACCCAGCCAATCCGGATACCGCCTTCTACACATGGCTTTATTTTAGAGCGATCAAAGAACATCCTTTATTGGCACAAAAGCTGCTGGAGTTCAACGCGTTTACGGATATCGAATGTGCGGAAGAACCCAAAGGAGGAAATCAAGCTCTTGCCTGCTGTATATATGTATCGATGGCCCAGGCGGGCGTATTGAAAAATATTCATTCATTTTCTGATCTAGTCGATGCGATGTATTATTCGCCGATCTTGAAGGTAGAAGATCAAAAACAAACGAAAGTAGAAGATACTTCGCTTTCGCTTGTGCTCCCAAAAACGGAAAAGAAAAAAGCGTTCGCGATCGGCGAATGGATCGTTCATCCTACGATCGGCAAAGGCGAGGTCGTGAAAAAAGATTCAAAATCGTATACGATCTACTTCAAGGTTTCGGGCCCAAAAGTTCTAAGCAAAGAGTTCGTTGAAAAAACTTGTCGTCCGCTACCGTAATTCTTGTTGACTTTGACTTAACTCTAAGACGTATACTTTTTATTAAAGGAGAAAAAAGTGCAAATCAAAGAAGTTAGCGAAAAGTTCAACATCAAAGAGGATACCCTTCGTTATTATGAAAAAGTAGGAATGATTCCTCCTGTTCATAGGACATCTAGCGGGATCCGAGATTATAATGAAACGGATCTGGGTTGGGTCGAGCTTGTCTTGTGCATGCGTAAAACGGGACTTCCGATCCAGGCGATCGTGGAATTTGTCAACTTGTCCAAAGAAGGAGACACTACGTTAGCCAAAAGATTGGATCTATTGCAGGAGCAAAGGGAGATCTTGATCCAAGAGAGAATTCAAATGGATCAAATGCTAGGTCGTTTGGATCATAAGATCGACTACTACAAGAAAAAGTTACAGAAAAACGAACATTGATATATCTCAAGCATATCAATGTTTTTTATTGGGCCAACTTTGTATGATAAAGCTATAGAAAAGAGGAATCAATATGTGTACTGCTGTTAACTATACAAATGGCTGCCATTTATTTGGCCGGAACCTTGATTTAGAAATCAATTATCCAGTTGATGTGGTCATCACACCCCATAATTATGTATTCAAAATGAAGGATGGAAGCGAGATCAAAAATCATCATGCCTTGATCGGGATGGGATTGATCCAAAACGATTATCCATTGTATTTTGAAGCGATCAACGACGCCGGTTTAGGAATGGCTGGTACTGCCTTTGCGGGATTGGCCTATTATGCGCCTGTTCAAGAAGGAAAGAAAAATATCGCGCCTTTCGAGTTCATCCCATATATTTTAGGACAAGCTTCTACAGTGGAAGAAGCTCGGAAGCTTCTAGAAAATGTCAATCTTTGCGATGTTCATTTCTCGGCAGAACAACCGAATTCACCGCTTCATTTTCTGATTGGCGATAAAAACGAAAGTATCGTTGTTGAACAAACCAAAGAAAAAGGTTTCCGTGTTTATGATGATCCATACGATGTTTTGACAAACTGCCCAGATTTTGATTGGCAATGCAAAAACATCTCGATCTATTCTCAATTGACAGGACAGATCATTACCCCACGCTTCGCGAAAGATGCCAAAGACATCGATCTTTATTCCAGAGGCATGGGATCGACCGGTCTTCCTGGCGGAGTCGATTCAGTAAGCCGGTTTGTTCGTGCCGCCTTTACACGTCTGAATTCATTCTGTGATCCAAACAGTATTGAAAAAAATGTAGGTGAATATTTCCATATCCTTACGAATGTGCAGCAGGTCAATGGGGAAGCCGAAATACATCCAGGCGAATACGAGATCACTCAATATACAAGTGTTGGAGATACGGATTCGGGAATCTTCTATTACACGACGTATTACAACCAAAACATCAACGCGGTGGATATGAAAAAAGAAAACCTGGAAGGTTCTTCTTTGATCTCTTATCCAGTTCTTCGTGATTTAAACGTCAATATCCAAAACTAAGTAAAAACGAGATAGAACTAACATAGGAGCGATCCTGTGCTAGTTCTTTTTTTATCCTCAAGGCAGGAGTATTGAAAAAAGCCAATTATAATAACGCATTTTTTTTAGAAAACAAGTAGAGAATGTGCACGTTTTATAACAATCAAGATTTGAATCTCCTTGTGAAATCTAAGAAATAGTCTTTATATAAAGGAAAATAAGCAGATTTCTTTTTTTTTTGAAATGTACAATAAAAAGAATACATTTACGGGCATCAAAGTTGATGATCTCTATGCGAAAGGGTATATTGATACTGTAAATAAAGGATAGGGCATATAAAGAAGATAGAAAGAAGGCAGTATGCTTTTATGGATGCCCCCAGTAATTCCCCTCATTAAAGCATGCAACAAATTATGACAAAAGATGAATTCAAAAAAGTATTGACTGACGCGATCGGTGGATCTGCATATGGTGATGAAGTAATCGCTGATTTAGTAGCTAACTTCGGTGAAGAAGGAAAATATGCGCAAAATGCAAAAGATCGTCTAGATGATCGTCTTGGAACACTTAAAGGTTGGGAAAAGAAACATCGTGAAGAAGGCGACGCAGCAAAAGCTGATGAAGAAGCCGCTAAGATTGCGATCGTAGAAAAAGCTTTGAAAGCAATCGCATAAGTTGATCGAACACAATAACACAATATAAAAATCGGGTTTCGGCATAACAACTGAAAAAAGAAAGAAGGATGTTTACCAAATTGCCGAAGAAAGAACCCTAAAAATGGTAAACAAAAAAACACTATGACTAAAGAAGAAACAATCGCTAAATTAAGAGCAGCAGCAGGAGATAGCAACTACGGAAAAGCCGTTGTTGATGAATTCGAAGCACATTTCGATGATGATGCAAAAAAATATGGTCAAACTTTAGCAGATCGTATCGATGATCGTATCGGTGTAATCAAAGGTTGGGCTGAAAAAGACGAAAAAGAAGGAAAAACTTTAGACGCAGCTGTAGAACAAGACAAGATCGCTGTTCTAGAAGCAATGAAAAAAGCTCTTTAATAAAAAGCATGATAGATCAAAGGTCCGGAATTTCCGGACCTTTTTCATGGGATCCAATAGCCGATCCCTTTTATCGTTTTGATTAAATGGGGATTTCCGATCTTCTTACGCAGCCGAGACATCGATGTTGTCAAAGTGCCTTCTCCGATAAATTGTTCTGTATTCCATAAATGGAGAGTCAGCTCTTCTCGACGAACGATGCGGCCACGATTTTTTATAAGCATATCGAACAGCCTCTGTTCTGTAGGGGTAAGAAAGATCCGCTGATCAAGCTGATATAAGTGATGGTTTTTTAGATCATACCGAAAGTCAAAAGGTAAAAGAGTCCAATTTGAATCTGTCATATCCTCAGTATAAAGGGTATTTATTAAGAAATTCCTAACACTTCTGTAATCTTTACCAAAACAAAATACAAAAAAGCGATACAATGGAAGAATAGAAAGAAGGAATTCATTGTGAAGAAACATGTGGTTTGTTTTACGACCTTCAACGAATCCCAAAAACAAAAACTCCGAGAAGTCTCGGATACATTGGAATTGCATTTTGATACCGAGGAGGATGTGATGCCCTATTTTTCAAAGGCCAGCGCGATCATTGGGATCATTCCTGAATCTTTGCGAGAACAAATCGATTCGATCGAATCATTGGAACTTGTTCAATTACCGAGTGCCGGTTATGAAGGCTGGAATCGTTGGATCCATAAAGCCGTTTTATGCAATTCATCAGGAACATTTGGATTCACGATCGCAGAATATGTGATCCAAGCGATCTTATCGATATATCGGGAAGCGGACCAATATAAGAGCTTTCAAGCCCAAAACCAGTGGAACACGACACGCATTCCTATAGAAACCTTGCGCTATAAAAACGCGCTCATATTAGGTGTCGGGGATGTAGGCTCTACATTGGCCAGCCGCTTAAAAGCCTTTGGCTGCAGGACGATTGGTCTTAGAAAAAAGAAAGTGGAAAAAGAAGGGTTTGATCGGATTGATCAGCTAGTCAATATTCGAACATATTTGCCAGAAGCCGATCTTGTGATCAATTGTTTGCCGAGCAATACCGATACTGACGATTTTTTTCAAGCGGAAATGTTTGATCTCATGCCAAGCCATGCGATCTTTGTCAATGTTGGACGTGGAAAATTTGTAAAAACGAGTTTATTAGAGGAAGTGATGCGCAAGCAAAAGATCCGGGCGATGGTTCTGGATGTTTTTGAGGAAGAGCCGCTACCTCCTCATTCTAGCTTATGGAACGAAAAATCTGTATACATCACCCCTCATATTTCGGGAGGATACGCTTCTCGCTATACAAAAGATCTCTTCGCTAAGCTCGTGGAAACCAACTTGAAAAATCTCGTGGAACACAAGCCTTTTAAAAACCAAGTTAATCGTCCAGGATTTAACGAAGGGGAATTTGGAAAATTGGATACGAGGTGAAAATATGGAAGTCAAAATATTGATGGAAGGGGATATTTTATGGGAAGACGCGATGGAATACGCGCTTGACTGCCCATGGAAGGCGGGCAGACATCTTGGAGAAAAAATGAAGCATCATGAAATCAAAGGATGGGAACGTGTTTTCGTCGCTTATGAAGAGGGATACCTTTATGGGTTTTTATATTTCGCTAAAAAAGACTGCCTCCCCTCTTTAAAATATTCTCCCTATGTCCGCTATTTGTTTATTGACGAGCGGAAACGAGGAAATCGTTATGGGAAGCGCTTGATCGATTCCGCGGAAAAATACGCCGCCGATCTCGGATTTGAGCGGATCTATTTAACGAGCGATCATGTCGGTCTATATGAAAAATATGGATTCCATCCGATCGATTCTTTTCGCGCTCCTTGGGATCCAAGCACGATAGAAACTGTTTATGAAAGGAACCTTTTATGAAAAAAGAGTTTGAGCAAGTGTTCAACGAGGTCGAACAAGATCCTCGAAACGCAGAATATACGCAAAGAGGGATCAAGCCGATCGTTCAGCTTTCTAAGCAAGCTAAGATCTTGATCATTTCACAAGCGCCAGGAAAAAAAGTCGAAGAGACAGGGATCCCATTCAACGATCTTTCAGGAAAGAAACTAAGAGAATGGATGGGATTGGATGATAACACGTTTTATTCTGACAAGATCGCGATCATGCCGATGGATTTTTACTATCCAGGTAAAGCGAAATCAGGAGATCTGCCACCAAGAGCGTTTATGAAACAATATCATACGGCTCTTCTTGAGCAAATGCCCAATATTGAACTGATCGTTTTAGTCGGAAAGTACGCGATCGATGCGTATTTAAAAGAAGAAGCGTATCCAACTCTTACGGAAACGGTCAAGAATTACGCTTGCTATTTGCCAAAGTATTTCCCAATCGTCCATCCTAGTCCTCTTAACCAGGGGTGGAGAAAAAAGAATCCATGGTTTGAAGAAAACGTGGTTCCTGTTTTGCGAGAAAAGATCCAAGCGTGCTTGGGGGACACAAAGAAGGAGAATGCCTCATGAATAAGCCACCTGTTTTTACTGCTTATACAAGTTTGTGCTCAAAGATCGATCGAGCCGGGCAATCGTTATGGATCTATTTGCTCGTTCAGCTGTGCGCCTCTTTGATTGGTTCATTGGGTCTTGGATTTTTGCTCGCCTGGCTCCCGATGCATCTTCAGCTTTCTATCGAACCTGTTTTGAGTGCCGTGATCCTTTTGCTTTCTTCAATTCTTTCAGGCCTTTGCGCGATCTTGTTTTTTAAAAGCCGCTACCCGCTTTTTTGGAAAGAGGATCTTAAGCGTCCATTCAAAGCGAGCGATGTATGGAATGGATACGCGCTCCTATCGCTTGCTTCATTTGCGTTTTCTTTGATTTTTTCTTTGGTCAATCAATGGTTGAACGCTCCGATCCAACAGCCGGATTTTGGGGTTTCGAGGAGCTTGTTTTCAGATCTTATTTTATTTGTGGCTATCGTTCTTATAGGACCAGCCATAGAAGAATTGTTTTTCCGGGGCGTTTTGTTAAAGAGCTTTGAAGCGTATGGAAAGACGTTTTCGATCGTATTCAGCGCGCTTTGCTTTGGAATGATGCATTTGAATTTCGCCCAAGGACTGCCTGCCTTCTTTATGGGCTGCGTTCTCGGCTACTTTTATGTCAAGACGCGTTCGCTAACGCTAGTGATCTTGATTCATATGCTCAATAACGCAATTTCTTTTTTGACGATGAGCACGTGGTTCATGTGGATCGCTCCTTTTGTTATTTTGCTAGCGTGCCTCTATGGAATCGTTTATTTGATCCTTAAACGAAAGGAATTTACGCTAGAAAGAAGGCGATGGTCTTCTCCTAAAGAAGTCTATCAATTGGCTTTCAAAAACGTTTGGATCCTTGTTTTTGGATTCGTATTTATTCTTAGTTCCTTATGGATGTGGTTAGGGCGATAAGATCGCCCTTTTTCTGTGCTTTTTTAGGGTTAAGTGGTATTATAACTGTATGTTAGGGGGCTCTTTATGCGACTATTACATCTTTCAGATCTCCATTTAGGAAAACAGGTCCACGGATATTCGATGCAGGAAGAACAGGAGGCGATGCTCGATCGCGTGCTCGATTTGATCGACTCCCAAAAGGTCGATGGACTGCTGATCGCAGGTGATATTTATGATCGCAGCATGCCTAGCGAATGGGCGATGCAGCTGTTCGACCGCTTTCTTGCGAAGTTGAGCGAGCGTGGTATCGAAACGTGTATCATTGCCGGTAATCATGATTCCGCCAATCGGCTCAAATATGGAGATTGGCTTTTTCAAAAACATAAGATCCATATTGCTGCGCGATTCGATGGTCATGTGGATCGATTACAATTAGAAAAAAATGGACAGAAGATCCATATTTATATGCTTCCCTTTTTAAAAAAAGCCTATGTTCGAAAACTAGATCCAGCATGTAGCAGCGATGAAGAAGCGGTGTGTTACGCGTTGGGGACGATCGATCTGGATCCGGAAGCGTTCAATATTTTAATGGCCCATCAATTTGTCGAAGGCTCGCAGCGCTGTGATTCCGAACAAAAGAGCGTGGGCGGTAGCGATGGGATCCAAGCTTCGGTGTTCGAGCCTTTCGATTATGTCGCTCTTGGTCACTTGCATTCTCCACAAAGCGTAACGGAAAAGATCCGTTATGCGGGGACGCTTTTAAAGTATTCGGTCGATGAGATCCATCAAAAGAAAAGAGCGCTCCTTCTCGATATTTGTGATAAAAAAATCGAAGTGCATGAGATCGAAGTGCCTGCCCTTCACGATTTTGTAGAGATCGAAGGCGATTATATGACATTGAGTTCTAAAACATTCTACCAAGATCTCAATAAAGAAGATTACTATTCGATCGTTTTGTTGGATGAACACGATATTCCTTATGTCCGCAAAAAGTTGGAGACAATTTATCCAAAGATCTTAAAGATCACCTACAAAAATCGCCGACAAGGAAAGCTGGAAACGCGATCGGTGCAAGAAATGGAAGCGATCGATCCTCTCGCTTTGATCGCTTCTTTTTATCAAGAACAAAATGGAAACGCGATCAGCGAGGAACAAAAAAAGATCATCAAGGATCTTTGGGAAGAAACGATATGAGACCACTGCAATTAAAAATGAGCGCCTTTGGACCGTATGCGAACGAAGAGTCGATCGACTTTGAACGATTTGGAAAAAATGGATTGTATTTAGTGAGCGGAACGACAGGAGCAGGCAAGACGACGATCTTTGATGCGATCGTATACGCCCTTTTTGGAAGCGTGAGCGGGGACCAAAAGGAAACGAATATGATCCGTTCTCAATACGCCAAGCCAACCACGAAAACGTTTGTCGTGCTTCGATTTTGCGTAAAGGATCGAATTTATACGGTTTATCGTTCGCCAGAATATGAACGGCCTAAGGCGCGAGGGGAGGGCTTTACGAAACAAAAAGCGCAAACGGAACTGTATTTTGAAGATCATACACTTCCGCTCGTAAAGGCGGGGGAAGTCAACGCGAAGATCGAGTCGATTTTAGGAATGGATCGAGCTCAGTTCAAGCAGATCGGCATGATCGCTCAAAATGATTTCTTGAAGCTGCTTTTAGCCAAGACGGAAGAGCGCTCGAAGATCCTTCAAGAGCTTTTCCACACCGAGGCGTATGCCCGCTTTCAAGAGAAGATCAATCTGAAAGCGAATCAAATCAAATCGGATTATGGAAAGATCGAACAAATATTCGATCAGACGCGTCAGCTTTCGAATATCCTTTCGAAAGATCAAGAATATGAAGAGAGTGAATTGCTCCATCGGTTGGAGAAGGGAATCGGAGAAGCGCATCAACGAAAAATGCAGCATCAGCAAGCGCAAGACACGATCCAACAGAGGATCCAAATAAAAAGTCAAGAAAATGGAGTTTTGCTTCAAATGAAAAAGCAGCGGGCACTCAAAGAAGCGGCTAAACAAGAACTCGAGAGACTCATGCCTTTTTATAAACAAGCGTGTCTTGATCGAGAGCGTCTAGCCAAAAGCAAAGCAATGGTCGAAGGTTGGATTGAACAGAAAAAAGAACTCCAAGATGAAATGATGAAAGCGGATGCCAAAGAAAAGTATTTAAAGGATTGGGAGACGATCAAAAAGAAGCTTGAAAGCGGATCCCGTTTGCTCAAAGAGCAAGAACAAAGAAAACATGAAATCGAAGAAGAAATGGCTCTTTTGGACAAGCTTTTGGAAGATGGGGATGAAAAAGCGCAAGAACAGATCTGGCTTTCCTATCTTCAGCAAGCCCAAAAAAAAGAAGCGTTGCTCAAGGAAGAAGAGATCGAGTCTAAAAAACAAGAACAGATCCGTTTTGCCTATCAAAAAGCGAAGGTCGCTTTGAAAAACGAAATGGATCAGCTTTCGTCGCTGGAATTGGCGTTTTTTGACCAACAGGCTGGTTTTTTGGCAAGCCATTTGGAGGAAGGCAAGCCTTGTCCTGTGTGTGGTTCGCTTTCGCATCCTTTACCAGCCCGTCTAGTGGATGTTTCGATCGATCAAGCAAATATTGATCGACAAAAAGAGAATGTCGAGCAAAAAAGGAGCGTTCTATCGACTCAGAGCGAAGCGTTGGCGCATTCCAATGCTTCGTTATCCTATATTCAAGAAGAATTAGAGGAGTATGCCGCGTGCAAACCAAAAGCACAAATCGTGCAAAAGCTCATCGAGATCCGAAGAGAAATCGCGAAAAAAGAACAAGCGAAGATTCGAAAAGTCCAGCTTCAAAAACAAAAAACCAATTTGGAAAGCAAGTTTGCTCAAATTCAAGCGGAGGTCGCTGAATGGGACCGTCAAAACGCGTCGGTCCAAGCATCCATCCGGCAGCTTGGAGAATGTAAAGCGAAAGATGAAATCGATCATCGGCTCAAAGCGTTGAACAAAATGATCGAGGATGATCGAAAAGAACGGGAAGAACAAGATAAAAAGTATCAAACGATCAGTCAAAAAAAGGCAGAACTCGAAGGAACGATCGGAAAAGAACAAGAAGAATCGGAGATCGAACTGGAGAAGGCGCTTCAAAAAAACGAAGAGGAGCTTCAAAGTTTTCAAGAGGCTAAAAATAAATATGATCAAGAGATCCTTCAGCTTGAGAGGTTTGAACAAAATGAGCGATATGTCCTTGAACAAATCAGAAAACAGATCCAGCAAAAACAGGCGATCGAAAAAGAGTATCAACTCTTTAAATCATTGGCGGATACATTCAGCGGAAAGCTTAAAGACAAAAATAAGATCCAGTTGGAAACGTATGTACAGAGCGCTTATTTTCAGGAAATCTTGCATAAAGCCAATATTCGGCTCATGGCGATCAGCGATGGACAATATGAGCTGATCCTGCTTCCTGCGATCAATAAACGTTCGCAAAGCGGTCTAGATTTAGGGATCATCGATCACTATAATGATACGAAGCGGAGCGTGAATACGCTTTCGGGTGGAGAATCGTTTGAAGCTTCTTTATCGCTGGCGCTTGGTTTATCGGATATGGTTCAAGAACAAAGCGGAGGTATTTCGATCGAGACGATGTTTATCGATGAAGGCTTCGGCACTCTGGATGAAGAAAAGCTGAATCAAGCGATCGACTTGCTGATCGATCTTTCGGATCATCGACTTGTTGGAGTGATTTCACACACAAACGCTTTTAAAGAGCGGATCGACCAGCAGATCCGGGTCCAAAAAAATGGAGAACAAGGCTCTTCGATCCAGATCGTGGATTAGAAATCACTATAATAAAAAAGATAAAAAGAAGAGGATCGCCTGAATGTAGGATCCTCTTCTTTTTCGATTTTTCAAATTTATGGTCGTTGACCAAGACCGCCTTCCAAAGTGATCGTTTCTCCTGTCATGTATTTGAGAGAATCCGACATTAAAGTCACACACGCTTCCCCAATATCGTTCATTGGATCGCCATAATAACCGCAAGGAGGCATATGGACATTTTTCTCATACGCTTCTGGATAATTCGTTTTAAATTGTTCTAGCTGCTTGGTCCAAGCGAGCGGACAAATAATATTGACATTGATTCCGTCTTTCGCCCATTCGGTCGCCGCGACACGCGAAAGTCCGCGGATCCCTTCTTTGGCGGCCGCATAGCTCGATTGCCCCGCATTGCCAAATAAAGCGGCGCCAGAGCCAAAGTTGACGATCGAGCCTTTTGTTTTCTTTAAGTAAGGATAAGCAGCTTTCATATAAAAGAAGGTCGCATACAATCCAGAATAGATCGCTAAATTGAATTGTTCTAAAGTTTGCTGTTCAAAAGGAACGCCCGAAGCGGAAGCTTGCGCGCAATTCACTAATCCATGGATCTCTTTGAATTGATCGATCGTTTGATCGATCACAGTTTGAACGACTTTCTCGTTGTCTTGGCCATATTCGATATCCGCAGGAACACACAACACCGAAGCATCGTATTCTTTTTCTAGGCTTGCTTTGGCGTCATAGAGCTTTTGTTTGTTTCGGCCTGTGATCACGATGTTCCATCCGGCTTTCGCAAAAGCGCAGGCGATCCCGTATCCGATCGCGCCAGGACGTCCATTGTCTAAGAGGACTTGGCCTCCACCTGTAATAATGACTGTTTTCTTTTGGTTTTCCATTAGTATCACCTCTTCCACCACCATACCATAAGGCGTTCGAAAGTATCATTTCTTTGCCTTGTAGTAGACGAATGTGTCGTTTTCTAATAAGAGCGTATCTTTTGTTGGAATGAAGAAATCATCCTTGCGCTTGATGCATAAAATCGAAGGAATTTGTCCATACAACTCTTCGAGCCGCTTGTTGAGCCGAGGATCCCGCTTTCCGATCGTTTCTTCCTCCAAGCTACTCTCGCTTGGCTCATAGGCTTCTCCTGCTAGAATCAAGATATCGTTTTTAACGAGCAGCGTATCTTTATTGGGGATAAAAGAGCGGCCATTCCGGATGACGAGCGCAATGATCAAGTTTTGCGGCAAAGCGAAGCTTTCCAATGTCCTATTGATCCAATGGGAATCTTTATGGAGTCGTACTTGGATGAACCTTAAATCCGTCTGTTCGCTATAATCCGAAAATGTTTGTAAGATCGTATGCTCCGGGTCGCTCATTTTTAAGAGCTTAGCGACATACGGAAGAAGCGTTCCTTGGATCGCGATCGAAAACAAAACGACACCAAACACGATATGGTAAAGATCATAATGAAATACGGTTTCATGAAGGGTCGCCATGATCGCGAAGACGATCGATGCCACACCCCTAAGCCCCGCAAAGCTGATCAATGTCTTTTGCGCGAATGAATAGTTTTTAAAACAGGATAAGATCGTAAACACGCTGATCGGACGCGCGAGCAGCGTTAAGAACAAAAAGACAAAACCAGCCAAAGGCAAATTGATCCAAAGCTGACTTGGAAAAGAAAGAAGTCCAAGCAGAAAGAAGATCAGCATTTGCATAAGCGTCGTCAAACCATCAAAGAAGTGAACAAGTTCTTTCTTGGCCCGCAAATTCGAATTTCCAAGCATCAATCCTGTAATATAGCAAGCTAAAAAACCATTTCCTTCCAAAAGCATCGCGATCGAATAGCTCAAAAAGCCAACAGCCAGCACATACACCGCGTTGAATCCAGCAATGTCAAAATGCCACAATTTGATAAAAGTTCGTGCAATGATATAGATCGCGACACCAACTATAAAACCAACTCCAATTTGCTGGATCAAAAGAAGAAGGATCGAACCGATCTCGAATGGCTGCTTGGAAAGCGTCAAGCAAATTAGAACGAGCATATAGGCAAATGGATCGTTGGAGCCCGATTCGATCTCTAACAAAGAATCGGTGTGATTTTTAAGCGCGAGATTTTGACTCCGCAAAATATTGAATACGCTCGCCGCATCCGTAGAAGACAATAAAGCGCCAATGAGCAAACTTTCGATCCACAAAATATGGAGCGCATAGTGGCAAAAAAGCGCGGTCAACAAAGCGGTCGAGACGACCCCGATGCTGGCTAATAGCGCGCTAGGGAACGCGACCTTTTTGGCGCGCTTCCAACTCGTGCCAAATCCTCCATAGAACATGATCACCACAAGGCCCACCGTGCAGATCTGCTCTGCGAACGCGAAATCGTCAAATGGGATCGAAAATAGACCTTCGCTTCCAAAAATCATCCCTAAGCCAATAAATCCTAAAAGCATTGGGACCTTGAGCCGGCTTGCGATTTTCTGGATCATGATCGACGCTAAGATCACGATCGCTCCAAGAAATAAAGTCGTTGTCATAAAAGTCCCCTCTCATGGCTCTATTATGCCTAGAACGCTTGCATATTTCCATTTTTATCCACAATAGAATCCGATTGGATGGACAGTATGCGTATGTTTAGGATCGAAGTCGGTCAATTCTCTATGAAGCAGCACCGAAGCCATTTGACACGCTTGGGGGCCATACATTTCGCGCACCTCTTCGATCGTCTCTTCCAACGCTTTTTGCTTAGGCCGGCTTTCTTCGTTTTCAAACAAAGAGATCGGATCGTAAACTTCGCCGACCAATTGACTCAACTGGATCCCTACACTGCGAAGAGGACGATCGAAATCAAAGTGCCGCCGCGCTAAGCGATAGGCGCATTTTAAAATGTCGCTAGCTAGATTCGTAGGCCGGTTCATCTTGATTTGACGCGTCATCCCGCTCAGATCGTTCCCACGCAGATAGATCGAAACAACATACCCTTGCTTATGGATCTCGCGCAGACGAGCGGCGATACACTCGCTGAGCACGCGAAACACTTCATAGAGCTGGATAAAGGAGTCGATATCGTGAAGAAGGGTCTTCGAGTTGCCTACCGATTTGATCTCTCGAGCATGACCGACGCGCTTGACCGGGCTTTCATCCAGCCCATTGGCAAAGCGCCATAGCTCGCCACCGATCTTGCCAAACCGTTTTGTCAGCTTGAAACCATCATACGTCGCTAGATCCTTAATCGTATAAATTCCCATCGCTTCTAATTTCAGCGCGGTATGCCTTCCGACCATCAATAGATCGCTTACAGGCAAAGGCCAGACGACTTCTTTAAAGTTGCTTTCATCTATGATAGAAAAGCCCATATTTTTATCGAGATCGCTTCCTAGCTTGGCAAAGATCTTATTGAAAGAGACACCCATCGATACTTTCAGGCCATAGGTTCGATACACTTCCTGCTGGATCTTACGGGCGAGCTCGATCCCGTCGCCATACAAGGTTTGGCTATGCGATAGATCGAACCACGCTTCATCTAGGCCGAACGATTCTACTTCGTCTGTATATTTTCGATAAATGTCTTTGACTTTCTCCATGTAGTAGATATAGTCATCGTAATTTGGATGGATGATGAGAAGGGAAGGGCATTTTCGAAAAGCCTCCCGCAAAGATTCTCCCGTTTTGATCCCGCACGCTTTGGCGAGATCGTTTTTCGCTAAAATGATCCCATTGCGCTTTTCTTCGCTACCTCCTACCGCCATAGGGATCGAGCGTAAGCTTGGGTTCTTCATTTCCTCGATCTGCGCATAGCAATGATTGAGATCCGAATGTACTATCACTTTTTTCATTTTGATCACCAAGCACAGAATATCAAAAATTCTGACTTTAATTATGTCATAATACAGAATTTAATAAAAAAAAGAAGATTACACAAATGGATCTTCTTCTATTTCAAAACCGTTTTCCAAGGAGACTTGGCGATACCATCGACCGGATTTCTTGATCGTACGCGTTTGATCGTTCAGATCGACTTCAATAAAACCATATCGATTTTTATACGCATTATTCCAGCTCCAGCAATCTAAAGCCGCCCATGTGTGGAATCCAAAACAAGAGGCGCCTTCTTTGATCGCTTTGTGCAGCCAAAATAGATGCTCTTTGTAAAAGTTGATTCGATATAGATCCTCGATCACGCCGTCTTTGTTCCGAAACCGACCTTCATCGTGGACTCCCATGCCTGTTTCGGAAACAAACCATGGCGTTTTAGGGTAACGCTTCGTCATCTCTTTGGCGATGTCGTAGAGCGCTTTTGGAAAGATCTCCCAATCTTTATATGGATCGACTCGTTTCTCTGGCCAGTCGTAATGGGCATAATATTGGTCGGGAAGCCAATTCTCAAAAATTTGGCCTTCTGTGGCTTGGACTCTTGTTGGATGATAATAATTGATGCCTATAAAATCACTACGATTGAGAGATAAGAGCGATTCGTCTTTGGCTTCCGCTTTCCAAAGGACTCCATCTTTTCTTAAAATTTCTACGAGTTCATCGGGGAAATGGCCATGGATACTCGCGTCGAGAAAAGATCGCCAATGAAACAAGTCAAAGAAGCGGGCTGCTTCTTGATCTTCTTTTCGATCAGAGCGAGGGTAGGTGGGTGTCACATTGACGATAATCCCGATCTTTCCTTCAGGATCGAGTTGATGATAAGTTTGCGTGACTAAAGCGTTGGCGAGCACGATATGATATAAAACTTGAACAGCTCTTTTTCCTTCGTTTTTATAGTGCGGATAGTGATACCCATATAAATATCCATCATCGATCATGACCATTGGCTCATTGAAGGTCGTCCATTCGTGGATCTCGTCTTTAAAAAGCTGGAAAGCCGTTTTGGTGTATTTTACAAACAAATCCACCACATGTCGGCTTTCCCAGCCAGCATATCGATCTAAAAGATCAGTAGGTAGATCAAAATGGTGCAAATTGAAGATCAGCTTGATTTCATTCGCTTTAGCGGCTCGGATCATCGCTTGATAGAAAGCGATTCCATCAGGATCGAGCTCGCCTGTTTCAAGATTGGCGATCAAACGAGTTCATTGAATGCTCGTTCGAAACGAGTTCAATCCGATTTCTTTCATCAAACGGAAATCATTCTCGAAATGGTGCAGGAAATCACTAGCCACATCGGGACCGACGCCTTCATAAAAATCATTGCGACAGATTCGATACCACGTATCCATGATATTTTCATGCCGTTTCCCAAGCCATCCTTCGCTTTGGGGACCGCTCATCGCCGCTCCCCATAAAAAGTTTGGAGGAAATTTTAAAAAGGCACTCATCGCTTACTGTTCTCCAACTTTTTCATCCAACACAAAGCTGAACTATAGTCTCCTTTTAAGCGAGCCATTTCGCCATTGGCCCCATTGAAACGAAGCGGAACGCGGATTCCGGTTTTCTCGATCACGGCGCCCGAAATCGTTTGCTCATCGATTTGATACATGCAAGCTGGATCGATATTTGGAAGCTGGACGCGCTCGTTTCTCGAAGCTCTCAGTTTGGCGAAAGTCGTATAAAAACCAGTTAAATAAATCGAATTGAATTCGGAAATGGCTGTCCATGCTTGATAACCTTCATGATATGGATGGGTAAATAAAGTCACGCTTAAGAGGAAAGGCTGCATTTTTTTATAGTGGGCAATCGCTTCCTTCAATTGTTCTTTTTCTTTATTTGAGCACTCTCTTAGATCGAGCTCTAAGCCTAGGATTCCAAAGATCGCGTTTCCGATCGGGCCAAAGAAATTGTTGAGAAAATCAAGAAGCCATTGTGGAGTGATTCCTTCAAGACCAAATGTTGCGGGTAAATATTGACTGATGATGGCGATCGAAGCGAACATCGTCGCCGGGAAGGCGACCATGAATCCGTCACGTAAAGAGCATAGATACTTGTTGGTGGAAACGACTTCGGCGAACGGGCCGATCTTTTCCATCAATTTGTCGGTTAAATGATTCATTGTGTGTTTCTCCTTTTTTTTTATTGATTGGTGTCGACGAACACATTATAGATTTGTAAGCGCCATCATCCTATAGGTGGTTGTGATATAATTATGGAAAATTGTTACTTTAGATGGAGGGTAGGATGCGGATCACGACAAACTCGACCGATTTTTATTTCAATGCGGATGCGATGGTGTATACCCAAGGGTATGAAGAGTGCGAACCGGGGCACTCGTACGGTCCTGGTTTGCGAAAAAGCTATATGATCCATTATGTCACACAAGGAAAAGGGATCTTCAAAGTGGAGGGGAAAACGTATTCTCTTCAAAGAGGGGATCTGTTTTTTATTGCGCTAGGACAAGGATCTATTATGAAGCCGATCAAGAGGATCCGTGGGGGTATGGATGGATCGGAATGACGGGCGCGCATATCGAGCCTTACTTGCAGCGAACTTCGTTTTTTGATCATCCTGTGGCGCATTATGATAAGAATGACGATTTGTCTTTGTTGTTTATCGAGATGCAAAGAGCGTACGTGTCTTCTTTCGAGATCCGGGATCTGGCGTTGAATCATGTTCTTTATAAGCTTTTGGCTTTTCTTGTCGTTCATTTTCCCAATTCGTCGCATTCAGATGCTAGAAAAACAAAAGACTACATCGAAGAGATCATGTCGTATTGTCTAAGACGGATCGATGAACCGATCTATGTGCAAGAGATCGCACAATATACGGGGTTGAATCGTTCCTATTTATCTCGCTTGTTTAAAAAAGAAACCGGATATTCGTTGAAGGAATATATTTGGAAGACGAAAGAAGAGAAGGCGTGTCATCTTTTAATCCAGACAAAGCAGCCGATCCACGTGATCGCCTGTTCGGTAGGGTTCGAGGATTCTTTGCATTTTACCAAGACATTCACAAAGAAGCTAGGAATGTCTCCCAAGCAATATCGAAATTTAAAAAAAGAAAGAGAGGATACAGATGAGCTTAAAAGAACATAAGGAAGCGAAAGAAGATGCGCTCATTTCGATGAGCCGTTTATTGGCCAAAGATCAAGAAGCGTTCTATGCCTATTTGAATACAGAAGAAGGGAAAACGATGTACAAACTGGCGATGAGCGAAGTCGTTGCCGAGATCGAGATCTTCGTGAGTTCAGGGGAAATTTCTTTTGAATTTGACGAGGGAGATTATTTGTTTGATGAATTCAATGAAGAAGATCGGCAAGAAATCGGCGAGATCTTATCGTCCCATCTAACGAATGCGCTAGTCGATATCGTGCAAGTGCTCAACAAGACGAAAGTGCAGTCATGAAAAAAACCCGATTGGCGTAAATGGAGCTCATTTGGCGAATCGGGTTTTTTTGTGGGTGCTTAGTATTGAAAAGCGAGCTGTAGATGCTCGATATGGAGCGAATTCTTTTTCAATTCGCTTTGGCGGACCGAGTTCTGCGCGTTTTGCAGGCTTGCTTCTTCATACGCTTTCATGATGCGTTTGTGCTCTAGGCTCATATGTTGAACTTTGCTTTTCGCTTCAATAAGCGTTTCAAAGGAATGCTTGAATAGCGCTTTTTTCGCTTCCATCCAAACTTTATACGCTTTTTGGATGTCTTCTTGGTCGATCAGCAACGCTCGTTGATAGAGGACATCGTAATAGTCAAAAATGTTTTGTTTGATTTCATGGTCGGCGCCTAACGCGGCTCGCGCAAGCTCATAGCGTGCCCCTTCTCGGTCCGTATAAATATAAGAGAGCGCGGCTTGGATCTTTTGTGGATCACGGGTATAGAGCGCTTGTTGGATCGCTTGACCATGGTGAAAGTCTTTACATGCTTTCTGGCACTTTTTATCGAGCAGCTCTTTGGTATTTATTGCTTTTCGATAGGCGAATAAGGCTTGTTCGAGCTGTTCTCCGCTTTCTTCAAGTTTTTCATATAATACATCGATCTCGTGTTGAGAGTCTTCGAGCTGTTCTGTGATCTTAGAGAGCTCTTCGGCAATTTGGTAAGCGATCATGCTTAGACGATCGAACCAATGTGGAATCAGGATCCCATTCATATCTTCCATAATTTCTTTTCCTTCTTTTCTTAAAACAGAAAAACGGCTACCTATCGATAGTCGTTTGTTCTAAATCTACGTTTCATATTATAACAAACTCCTTTTTATAGGCGCAACCGGAAAGTTCGATGTCTTTCTTGGTCGCTTTATAAATAATATTGGAAAACGTTTACATTTTTCCGAATTGTATGATATTGTAAAAATATATTATAGGAGTTATACAATGGAATTATGGGAAGAGAGATTGATTGAGGAGATGCATCTTTTGGTAGATCATCTCGCAAGTACTCTTGATTCAAGAAACCCGTCTTTTCAAGTTGAGTACTAACTTGTTTATAAGTTGAAGACATTTTCACTTGTTTGTCCCTAGTTATATCATTAAATTCCCTTTATTTTAAGGGCTTTTTTATTTTTTGTTTCTTTAAATTCTTTTTTGTTTATGATATAATAATAGTACCTAATAGTGTTCAAAAAGGAGGCTTCTCATGGCTT
This sequence comes from Dubosiella newyorkensis, assembly GCF_001945605.1. Lineage (GTDB taxonomy): Bacteria > Bacillota_I > Bacilli_A > Erysipelotrichales > Erysipelotrichaceae > Dubosiella > Dubosiella newyorkensis. The sequence continues at coordinate 92 of NZ_MPKA01000053.1, read as the reverse complement.
ACTATCTTAGAAAAAGCTCCCGCTCCAGAGGAATCTATCTCCAGATCTATAATTCTTTTTTCGATCCCGTAAAAAAAAGTCCAAGAAGCTCT
>NZ_MPKA01000147.1 GCF_001945605.1 Dubosiella newyorkensis | reverse complement strand
TATTCCCGGTCTGCCAAAACTTTATTTAAGCTCCATCGTAGATCTGTATGACAGAAGCATCGTCAGCTATAAACTGTCTTTAAGAAATGACAGCCGGCTGGTGGATGAAACTTTAAAACTGGCTTTAAAAAATAATCCGGGGCATGTTGGCATGTTCCATTCCGACAGAGGTTTCCAGAATACCCGTCCCGTCTTTCAGAAAAGGCTGGAATATCTTGGCATTCAGCAGTCCATGTCCAGAGTGGGACACTGCATCGACAACGGCCCCATGGAAAGTATCCAGGGGATCTTAAAAGACATGCTCAAAATACTGTATCCAAATATTGAAACAATAGCACAGGTCAGAAAATCGGTTAAAGAAACCATAAACTATTATATGAATGAATATCCACAGGAACGTTTTCACGGACTTACTGCATCTGAAGTAAGAGAAGCTGCAAAAGCAACCGATGAACCGGTACTGTATCCAATCAAAGAGAATAAACGAATCAAAAAATACTGGGAAGGTATAGAT
>NZ_MPKA01000034.1 GCF_001945605.1 Dubosiella newyorkensis | reverse complement strand
TCCACAGGAACGTTTTCACGGACTTACTGCATCTGAAGTAAGAGAAGCTGCAAAAGCAACCGATGAACCGGTACTGTATCCAATCAAAGAGAATAAACGAATCAAAAAATACTGGGAAGGTATAGATAAAAAAAAGGCCTCTTTAATAGCAAGTGCTATTAAAGAGGCGGATCTCCAGTAAATTATTTCCCGTGTCTACTTGACAGGGTGCTGATCATTGTTTACATCCAGGTGATCTTTCTTTCTTCTCCATTTTGGATCGCTCGGATATTTTTTAAATGCCGATAGATCACTAAGATCGCCATGAGCCAGCAGGCGATAATGACTAAAATGTTCTGAACATTCATTGACCACAATGTGGCGGTAATAAAAAGGGTACCACAGACTATACCGCAAATACTGGCGAGCGAAACGAATTTGAATAAATAAAGAACGATAAAAAACATCAAAAATGGAACTAAAAAATAAAATGTGTCTTTGAAGACAAAAATACTTGTTCCCAACAAGAAACCAAAAACGGTACTGACCGCTTTTCCGCCATGGAAGTGTGCAAAGATCGGATAACAATGGCCAATACAGCACATGAATCCTGTCCATGTCGCGGCAGCTGGCGAAATCAAGCTCGCAATACCAACAGCGAGCACGACTTTTAAAACATCGCATACGATCACGGCGATCCCCGCTTTTTTTCCTAAAACCCGTCCAGCATTGGTTCCCCCAAGATTGCCAGAACCATGATTGCGAATATCTGTATGGTAGAAAATTTTGCCGATAATCAAGGCAAATGGGATCGATCCTAGAAGGTATCCCAATAATAAACATAAGATCGTATATAAAATCAACATTAAATTCACCTCGCATTTATTTTAGCATATTCGCTTTAGAGAAAAGTAAGAAGCGCTAGATAAATTGAAAAAACCAAAAATTCTGTAATTCTATTCTTTATAAGATAAAAAATAGTGTATAATTGGAATATTCACTGGAAATATTTGAATTTTTCAGAATGTCTATTCTATAATGGGCGAAGTTTAGGAAGGAAAAGATATGGCACAAAATCAATATAACGAAGAAAGCATCGTTGTCTTGGAAGGACTGGATGCGGTCCGTAAAAGACCAGGAATGTATATCGGATCTACGGATTCCAAAGGTCTTCATCATTTGGTGTGGGAAATCGTCGATAATGCGATCGATGAAGCGCTCAATGGGTATGGACATGAAATCTCGATCACATTAAAAAACGACGGGAGCGTTGAAGTCGAAGATCATGGTCGTGGAATGCCTGTTGGAATGCATAAAACAGGGATCAGCACGCTCGCTGTTATTTTTACGGTGCTCCATGCTGGTGGAAAATTCAGTTCTCAAGGTGGCTATCACAATGCGGGAGGGCTGCATGGGGTCGGCGCCAGTGTCGTCAACGCGCTTTGTGAATGGTGTATCGTGACTGTTCATGATGGATCCTCGATTTGGCAAATGCGATTCGAGGACGGAGGCAAAGTGATCGGTCCTCTAGAAAAAATCGGCACGAGAAAAAAAACAGGAAGCACAGTTCGTTTCAAACCCGATCCCAAAATTTTCAAGCAGACGCACTTTTCCTTTTCAAAAATTGCGGAACGAGCCCAAGAAGATGCTTTTTTATTAAAAGGGCTCAAAATGGTCGTTAAAGACGAACGAGGCAGCGAGCTGCGCGAACATGTTTACCAATACGAAGACGGATTGAAAGCTTTTGTTGAGGAAGTAGATAAAGATATGGAAGGGATGCATCCGACCGTATCCTTCAGCAAGATCTACAACAAGATCAAAGTCGAGGGCGCCTTTCAATATACAGACCATTATCAAGAAAACATTTTTTCGTTTGCGAATATGGTTCGGACCAAAGATGGGGGTTCTCATGAAACGGGAGCTAAGCTTGCCTTTACAAAAGCCTTTAACGAATATGCCCGTAAAAATGGTTTTTTGAAAGAGAAAGAAAAAGGTTTTGATGGCAGCGATGTTCGAGAGGGGCTCACTCTAGTATTGAATTTGACCATACCAGAAGAACTGCTCCAATTTGAGGGGCAGACAAAAGAAAAATTAGGAAGTCCTGAAGCGAAAAACGCCACCGAAGCGGTCGTGACTGAATATCTTCGCTACTTTCTTGAAGAAAATCGTGAATTAGCCAATGTGCTTTGCGCAAAAATCCAACGCGCTTCTCAAGCAAGATTAGCGGCAAGGAAAGCGCGCGATGAAGCGCGAAAAGGGAAAGGGAAAGGAAGAAGCGAGAAAATATTGAGCGGCAAGCTCGCGAGTGCTCAATCAAAAGACGCACGAAAAAAAGAATTGTATTTAGTGGAAGGGGACTCGGCGGGAGGAAGCGCCAAGCAAGGACGGGATTCAAAATACCAGGCGATCCTTCCTCTTCGTGGGAAAGTTCTTAACACGGAAAAAGCGAAATTGGATGCGGTCGAGAAAAATGAAGAGCTCAATACGATCATCCACGCTTTAGGGGCGGGAGTCGGCTCTGCTTTCTCGCCACAAGATTCAAGCTATTATAAAGTAATCATCATGACGGATGCCGATGACGATGGCGCTCATATCCAGAACTTGCTGCTGACATTCTTTTATCGCTATATGCGTCCTTTGATCGAAGAAGGAATGCTGTATATTGCGCTTCCTCCTCTTTATCGGATCGCAAAAGGTAAACAGGAAGAATATTTGTATACCAACGAAGAATTGGAAGAGAAAAAGAAAGAATATGAAAATGGATATACTCTGACTCGATACAAGGGACTTGGCGAAATGAATGCCAATCAATTGTGGGAGACGACGATGAATCCACAAACAAGAACATTGATCCAAGTGACGATCGATAACGCGCGAACCGCCGAAAAACGAGTAAGCGAGCTCATGGGGGATCGAGCGGATCTAAGAAGGACTTGGATCGAAGAAAACGTCACTTTTACTCTTGAAGATGACTACAGCAAGGAGGTCAGTCAAGCGTGAGCAAAACGAAAGATGAAGCATTTTCTCAAGAAATCAAAGGAATCCGTCAAAATACGCTAGAAGACATCATGGCGGAGCGATTCGCGCGATATTCTAAATATATCATTCAAGAGCGGGCGCTTCCGGATGCTCGAGATGGTCTAAAACCGGTTCAACGGCGTATTTTATTCGCCATGAACGAAAGCAAAAATACGTACGATCGTTCGTATCATAAGTCTGCTAAGACGGTCGGAAACGTTATTGGTAACTATCATCCGCATGGGGATGGTTCGGTATACGATGCGATGGTGAGGCTTTCGCAAAATTGGAAGACGACGATCCCTCTTGTCGATATGCAAGGAAACAATGGTTCGATCGACGATGATCCAGCAGCGGCTATGCGATATACAGAAGCTCGTTTGTCGCATCTAGCCAATTTTTTATTGGAAGATATCGATAAGGACACGGTAGAATGGACGCCCAATTTTTCGGATGAGAAAATGGAACCGACCGTCTTGCCAGCCCGCTTTCCTAATCTTTTGATCAATGGGATCGCAGGAATTGCGGCAGGATATGCGACGAATATCCCACCACATAACCTCAATGAAATCGTTGAAGCCTGTATCTATCGTTTACAGCATCCAGATTGCGATCTGGATTCTTTGATGAAAATCGTTAAAGGTCCGGATTTTCCTACAGGCGGGATCGTGATGGGGATCGATGGGATCCATCAAGCTTTTTCAAGTGGGAAAGGAAAGGTGATCATTCGTTCTAAGACGCATTTTGCGAAGACGAAAACGATCAAGCAAATCGTTGTCACCGAGATCCCATATGATGTGATTAAATCGTCGCTTGTAAAAAAAATCGACGAGATCCGGATCAACAAAAGCATCGATGGGATCTTAGATGTTCGGGATGAAAGCGATCGAAATGGTCTTAAAATCGTGATCGATCTCAAAAATGATCAAAATGAACAACTCGTCTTGAATTATTTATTGAAAAATACGGATCTGCAGATTTCCTTCAACTACAATATGATCGCGATCGTTCATAAATCACCTGTTCAATTGTCATTGATCCAAGCGTTGGATGCCTTCTTAGATCATCGCGAAGAAGTCGTTCTTCGAAGAAGTAAATATGACTGGAAAAAGAAAAGCGACCGGCAACATATTTTAGAGGGTTTGATCAAAGCTTTATCTGTGCTTGATGAAGTGATCCACATCATTCGAAAGAGTAAAGATAAAAAAGACGCGAAACAAAATTTGATCGATCGTTTTGCGTTTAGCGAGGCGCAAGCAGAAGCCATCGTATCGATGCGTTTGTATCGTTTAACGAACACAGATGTCCTGGAATTAAAAAATGAACTCAAAGAGCTAAAAAAAGAAGTGGATCGGCTCCATATGATCATTACCGATAAAAAGGTCAGAGATCAAGTTTTGATCGCAGAATTTAAAGAGATCAACACTCTTTTTCCAACGAAGCGCCGTTCGATCATTGAAAAAGAAGTGGAAGAGATCGTGATCGATCCGCTTGCGATGATTCCAAGCGAACAAGTGATGGTCTCGATCAGCCAAGATGGGTATGTGAAGCGAAGTTCGATGCGTTCCTACAACGCAAGCACAGAACCGCTTTCTGGACATAAAGAAGAAGATATCATCGTCAGCCAGGGGGAAGCGAATACACGGGAAACGTTGTTGTTTTTCACCGACCGAGGGACCTATGGATATATTCCGATCCATCAAATCGAGGAGAAAAAATGGAAAGATATCGGAACCCATCTTTCGAACTATCTTCGTATAGAAGCCAATGAAAAGATCATATCCGCCTATATTGTGGATGTCTTTAGAGAGGATGTACAGATCGTGATGGCGACTCGTTCTGGATTTATCAAGCGCTCTTGCTTATCTTCTTTCGAAGTCAATCGGATGAATAAGGAAATGGTATGCATGAAAGTAGGAAGCGAAGATGCTCTCATCCAAGCTGAGATCTCGTATTCGGATGTCGATCAAGTGTATCTTGCTAGTCTTCAAGGCTTTGGCTTGCAGTATTCGATCTTAGATATTCCAGAAACAGGATTGAAGACAAAAGGGGTCAAGGGAATAAATTTTGCAAGCCAAGATCAATTAGCCGCTTTTGCGCTTTCTCCTATTGCCCAGCAATGGATCGTCTTTTTGAAAGAGGGAAAAATGAAGCGAATGCATGTGGATGAATTTGCGAAAGCTTCAAGACCAGCAAAAGGGAATCGACTTTATAAAGCGATCAAATCCAATCCTGGCCATATTTTGACGCTTCTTGACTGCGAAAAGGACCATATTCTTTATGAAGAAGATGAGAAGAAAGTGATCAAAAGTCACGAAGTTCCGATCATGAACGCGAGTCAAACGTATTCTTTGCCATATGGTCCTCTTCAAGGAGAACAATGGATCAAGGAAATGCCGAAAATCAAAGAAGGGTTATGGGAAAAGAAAGATCCATATATTCAGGAGTTACTTTTTAAAGATGAATAAGAAAGAGTGGGCAAATATTGCCTGTTTGTTGACAGCGATGATTTGGGGATTTGGTTTTATCGCAACGGCAAGCGCCTTAGAAACCTTTCCTTTTTTCACGACTTTAGCGCTCCGCTTTTCGGGAGCTTCTCTTTTGTATTGGATGATCTTTTGGTTCTTTAAGCCATCGATCTCTAAAAAGGGATTGTGTTATAGCGTGATTTCTGGCTTCTTTCTTTTTATGGCATTCACATTGCAGACGATCGGACTTAAAAATTCTGATGCAGGAACCAATGCGTTTCTAACGTCTGTCAATGTCGTATTGGTTCCGTATTTAATGTGGATGCTCTTTCATAAAAAGCCAAGAGGGATTCAATGTCTTGCCAGCTTCCTTTGTCTAGCTGGGATTTTATTGATGTCTTGTTCCGAACAAGGCCTTCGTTTTCGAAATGGCGATTGGTTTTCGTTAGGATGTGCTTTTTTCTTCGCGTTTCAAATCATCGCGAACGATAAAGCTTCCAAAGAGGCGGATCCGATCGCTGTGAATGCTTGTCAAATGAGTGTAGCCGCGCTTCTTTCGATCCCATGCGCTTTGATGGTGGATTCATGGCCGGAAATCGTTTCGATCAAGGCGGTTTTAAGCATGGCCTACAGCATTCTTTTTGCGACGGGTGTGGCTTATTTCTTGCAGACGTGGGCGCAAAAGTATACGGACGCCTCGAGTGCGAGCTTATTGTTGTCGACAGAATGTCTTTTCGCGAATTTTTTTGCGATCTTAGTCTTCCATGAGGTTAAAACGTGGACGATGTATCTTGGCGGAGGCTTGATTTTCGTATCGATTCTTCTTGTGGAAGCGAAAGGTTTGCGGTTGTCAAACCCTTTAAAAAAGAGTAAAATATCGAGTGAAGAAATGGGGTAACTATATGAATTTCTGGTCTTCAGTAGGATTCACGCTCGTGGGAGCACTTATTGGTGGGATCCTTACATTCTATTTCACTCGTAAAAAATTCGAAAAAGAATTAAAGGAAAACCCTCCGATCAATGAAAAGATGATTCGCGCTATGTTCCTGCAGATGGGACGTAAACCAAGCGAGGCGCAGATTCGTCAGATCATGAAATCCGTGAATGCAAATTCGAAACGATAAAACAATCAGCTTTAGAAGTGGAAACACTTCTTTTTTTGTTTCGAGTTTTAAGGTCTAATCTATAGATACCTAAGATAATCATATTTTTAAGCGATCATGCGCAGATATTATTTAAAAAAGCAGAGAAATTCTCTGCTTAGTATAGGCATAGTTCGCTATCAGTTGTTTTTCTTCAAGTCGATCGTTTGTAGACATAGAGTGTTTATAGCTGGATTATGGGATGAGATGATCAAAGTGATATGATAACGTTCAATAAATTGTTTGAGACGATCAATCATCAAAGATGTCGTGACTTCATCGAGGGCGCTTACCGGTTCGTCAAGTATCAGAACATCAGGCTTACGAATAAGCATTCGGGCGATCGATACTCGTTGAGCCTGCCCAAGACTTAATCCATTTTCATCATCGACAATCTGATCTTGATGTTCATCAATAATGTTCTGAAGGATACAAGTATACAAGATCTCATCAAGATCGATTTTGGAAAACGTATCTCCCAATGTGATATTTTCAAGAATAGACATTTTGAAAATCTTCGGTTTTTGGTCAACCATCAAAATGTGTTGTGAATACCATTTTCGGGAAAACATTGAGTTTTCTGTTTCATTGAACAAGATATGGGTATTTCTTCCACCTTGGACTCCCATCAACAACTCCATCAATGTACTTTTTCCTACCCCGCTAGGTCCGGCAATTTTTGTATGTTGACCACGCAGGATCGAAAAACAAAGACCAGTCAGAATCACTGAAGAATCAGGATATTGAAACTGTTCGATCTGGATATCGGTTTTTTGGATAGATCCGAACGAATCAACAACTCTCCTGTCTTTTTGATGTTGTATAAAAACTTGTTTGATCGCTTCTTGAAGAGTATTGATCGTATTTTTTTGGGTCCTTGTTTCTGCCAGCTGCATGATCGGTTCCTGAATCAAAGAAATCAGCGCGTAAGTGGAAAGAATTTTTCCGGGCTCCATCCCCTCTAACGACATGAAGATCAATCCGATTCCAGCGCCTAAAAGAGGAAGAGCTCGAGAAAGGACAGAATAGATCGTGATATACTGTGTAGAAAGATTTGCTTGTTTCTTTTCAATCGGGATCAGTCGATCATTTAGTACCTTTCTAAAACGCAAAGAGAAATAATCTTCTTTATTTAAAAAACGGATTAGCCGATGCATTGTGATATCTTCGTGGAGAACCTGAAAGAGATTGTTCTTTTCTTTATAAACTTTCTGGGTATTGTCTGCGATTTTTTTTGACAATATACGAGTGAGCACAAAACAAAATCCAATAATGGCGAATAGGACAAGGGCTAGTCTCCATTCGTTAATCAGCAAAAAAGCAGTACCAACCGTCAGCGCAATGCTTTGATAGAGAAAAACGACCGGAAATATCGCTTTTTGTTGACCTAGAAGACTGATTTCATTTTGAAATAGTGACATTAGAAAGGCTGTAGAGTGCTGGTCGAAGAAAGAATGATCCTCTTTCATAAGCTGAGTTTCATATTGAATGATCAGCTTTTTCTTGCCTAGTACGGGTAGCAAATTAAATCCATATTGAGAGCACAAACCACAAAGTATCATTCCGCTCAGTAAACTTAAAAAAATTAGTAGGTCTTTTTGGTCAATTCGATGGCCTGCGATCAAACGATCCATAAAGATCTGGATCGCCTGGATGAATCCGTATAAACACAGCAAATCTAGAATAGAAAAAAACAAGGTGAATATTTGTATTCTCCGAATATTAAGCACTTTCATGTTTAATTCTCCGAATCAAACAACGCAAACACTATTTCACTGAAATCATCAATCATTTTCTTTCTATTACATCGATAGTTTGGATTTTTTATATATAATAAGGGGCATTTCTTACTAAATATATACTGACAAGCAACATTAACAATATTTGTCTTTAAACTATCGCCGATAAAAACTAATTCCATTTTTCTTTCCTCCTTACAATTTGATTCTAAAAGAAAAAAATGAATAGGAAAAAAATTGAACGGAAAAAAATAAAACATATAAATTATATGATTTTATAAAAAAAGTTTAATCAAACTGTTGATGGAACATATATAGTTTTGTCCTGTTTCCTGTATTTTCGCTGATCCATTCCAGTTCATCGTGAATCAATCGGATGATGATATTTTCTGGATAAAACTCTTTGATTTCTTTTCGGCAAATGTTCCATAAGTAACTTTCGAGGATAGAGAAAGAACTGTGCGAAAATTTCATTTTGAAATATGTGTATAAGTGTTGATATGCGACTGGATAATCTTGGATGTTGTAACGACAAAAAACTTCTTGACTAAATTCTATTTTGGGATCATGCATATGGGCAAGAAACAAAATAGCAGGAAAAAAAGTTTTTTGGTTTTTGATCTCTTCTTCAAAAAGCAGCTGGGCTCGATCATAATCGTTTTGATTGTAGGCATGAAAAGCGCAAATATGGATCCAATCCTCTCTGACCAAAGGGAAGGAAGGATCGTTAGAAAGAGCTTGAGCTTCCAAATCAAAATGGCGAGGGTCAATTTGGTGAAGCAAAATTAGTTTGGCAATCCGGATCTTTGCTCGATCGATCGGGAGAGTAGCAGAACGTAATAAAGATTCGCACAAAGCGACAGCTTGATAATAATGCTTGTTTCGAATAATCAGAAACAGGTAATCGATCTGATTGCGAATCGTATGGAAATGAAGACGGCTTTGAATATAGTCAGACATTGCAGAAGGAGGCATGCTTTCAAGAACGTCAATGATCCTGTTCATGATCACTTCTCTGATCGGCGATTGGACAATTTCGTAAATCGCCAGTAATTCAGGAACAGACATAGCGGAATCCTTAAAAGCAATATACTTTAGCCGGTCATAGACCGAATGGGAAGTAGAATAATAGTTGATCAATGAATCTAGAAGCTTTTTTTTCGTCGGGGTCTCTATGGATGAATGCATCTTCCATGAGTTTCTCAGTATGAAAAAGCTTCGTCTGCTCTCGAGGATCATAAGGATAAATAAGATTCAATTTTGCTAAAAGAGAATCATAAATCTCACTTTCCTTTAATGGGATTTTTCTAAGCTTGACATAGGTGGCTTTAGAACAAATGGTTTCGATAAAGCATTCGATTTTAAAAGAAGGATTTTTCTTAAACTCTTTCTTTCGTAAAAAATCGATGGCTTTTCCAACCTGTACTTTTTCATCTTTTGGAATATCGATCATTAAACCACCATCCTTCTCCACGATTATATCATTAAACTGTTGCATCCAATTATAAAATCTTATAATAATGTATTCTTTAACTTATAGATAAAAGAAAAACATCCCTAAAATCCATTGTTTCAAATTATGAATATAAAAAAAGTGGTTCACATCCACTTTCTTTGTTGAAATAAATTTTAAAAATGAAACAACAGCAAGCTTCCATCGAGATCGTTCCTATGAAATTGTCGAATTTCGCGCCGATTCATTTACCGTGTGATATTAGAGTACGTATCGAGCGGCAATAAAAACAGATCTTTCATAGAAGAAGCGCTCATATTCGTTAATACGTTTTCCTGATCAAGATTAGGATTCCAAAATAACGGGATCCTTTGCCACTGGAAAAAATCAAGCTCTTCGATCTTAAGATCGATCGCATAATTGATCGGAAGAGCAAGTTCTTCTTCGCTGCAAGCCTGCATCGAGCCTAAGCTATTTTGACAGCTCTTTTGATCAAAAGAGCTTAAGTGCTTTCTCACTAGAAGTGAATGATGACTCGGATCGATCTGCAACAAGCTGAATCCATTTTTATCTTTGATCAAGATCGTGGATATATTCTTGAGAAGGTCCACATTTTTCACGGGCCCAAATTCAGGGATCGAATAGGCGAAGCTCTCCAAAGCAACAAGTCCTTTTTCGCTTTGAGAAGGATCGATCACAACACCCTGGATCTTATTTTGATCAAGCGCATCGAATAACTCTTTCTTTGAAGAGAAAGAAATACGTTCAATATTTGAAAACAGAGCAGAACGTTCCTCTAATTCCTTCTCATCTTGGCTAAGAAAGCCAATCGTATTTAATACAGGATCTTGGGTTTTTGCGTAAAGCGTACGAATTTCAAATTGGTTTGCTATACTTGGTTGCAAAACTTTCAGTTCTTGGTCTACAATGTAAAGACGTGAAATGAACACACTGATCAAGATCAGGATCAATCCATAAAAAATCCATGCGATCTTATGATTCTTGGCGAAAAGAAGGATCGTAAAATCACTTAAAACGACTACGATAGAAACTTGTAAAATGGTAAGACCAGGAAACAGCGAGGATCGAAGCATCAAGATCAAAGCGAACAGCGAATAAAGAAACAAAAAGATACCAGCATATAAAATAGACGATCGATTGTTTGAATGCATAATAGACTCCCTTTCTAATAATGATACGTAAATCGAAGAGGAAATAAAAACTGCTTGCTTTATAAATTCAATTCTGTAAAATTTGAATCATCGAAAAGAGGTGAATCAATGTATAATGATTTATTTACGATAGGACCATTCACGGCCCATACATATGGACTGTTTTATGTGATCGGTATAATATCCGCATTCTTTGTTACCGAAAAAAGAGGAAAAAAACTCGGTATCGACATATCTCATCTAGAACCTATGGCGATCTTTTTCGTGATCACAGGGTTTATCGGAGCCAAACTGCTTTATTGTATCACACGATTTCAAGAAGTTTTGCAGGATCCAGCGATCTTGTTCGATCTAGTGAGTGGTTGGGTCGTATATGGAGGAATCCTTGGAGGATTGCTTGGAGGCTATCTTTATTGTAAAAAGTATCATCTTAATTTTTTAGAACAAGTCGATTTGATCATCCCTTCCGTCGCTTTAGCCCAAGGGTTTGGCCGATTAGGCTGTTTCTTTGCAGGATGCTGTTATGGAGTAGAGACCCATCTTCCGATTGGACTTGTCTTTCCAGAAGGCTCCCTCGCTCCAGCGGGAATCCCTTTATTTCCGACGCAGTTGATTTCTTCAGCTTTTGACTTCTTGCTTTTCTTCGTATTGATCTGGCTAGTCAAAGAGAAAAAGAATACGTTCCATGGAGAAGTTGGCCTATGGTATTTGTTTGCGTATAGTATAGGACGATTTATCATCGAATATTTTCGAGGCGATCTTGTTCGGGGGGAAATTGGAAGCTTTTCCACATCGCAAATCATTTCGTTGCTCTTGTTCGCAAGTGCGCTGATTTTATGGTTTATATTAAAAAAGCGAGAAAAGAGGGATTAAACCCTCTTTTTCTCTGAGTTCATGATAAAATAACTCCGTTCAATAAGGGGAAATTGGTATGCAAACTCAAAGAACCCGACAGTGGTTTCTTTCTTTTCTTTTTTGTATTTTGGGCTTTGTCGTTTTCGTAAATCACGCGCCTCATCTCCTCAAAGTTCCTGACCTAAGACAAATCCTTCTATATTGTAGTTCAGGAATGTTGATCGGAGAAAAGGTCTTGCGCTCCTATTCCTTGTTTGGAATAGGAATGCTTTTGATGATCGCAAGCATAGCACCCGAAGCGATGGAAGTTTCGATCTGTCTAGCGTATGGACTAGGGATATCTATTGTTTATCAAACAATCTGGCCCTTTCACATTCCTCCATTTCAAATAAAAAGCTTCAAAGACCAAGGGCTGATCTGTCTTGTACAGACGATATGGATCGTTTCCTTGTTTTTGATCCTTGATTCTTTTCTAGCCGGCTGCGGAAGCTTGCTTATCGGAGGTTTGTTTATCTACTTTTTTTCAGGCGCTCGAAACGAGATCGCTTGGACTCAATTGTTTTTGACATTTGTATTGTTTGGTCGCTCATTTTGGGCGATCATCATCGCACTTTATCTATGGAATCTATGGACATATAAGGAGGATAATTTATGAAAGTTTGTATTTACGGAGCAAGCAGCAATGAAATTAAGCCGCTCTATATCAAGAAAGGAGTCCAATTAGGCGAAGCGCTAGCTGAAAAAGGCTGGACACTCGTTTTTGGAGGCGGTTCGACAGGCATGATGGGCGCTTTTATTCAAGGCGTTAATAAAAAGAATGGAAAAAGCATTGGAGTCGCTCCTACGTTTTTCAAAAAATGGGAAGCGCTATCCGACTCTTGCACTGAATTTATTTATACAAATACGATGCGCGAGCGAAAAGAAAAAATGGAACAATTGGCAGACGGTTTTATCGTCACGCCAGGAGGGATAGGAACCTTCGAAGAGTTTTTCGAGATCTTGACTTTGAAGCAGCTCGAACAGCTCGATAAGCCGATTTGTCTTTATAACATCGACCACTCCCTCGATCCTCTCAACACGCTGCTGATCGAAGGCGTCGAGAATGGTTTTATGAAGGAAGATGTTTTGCGGATGTATTTTATTTCGGATTCGATCGAAGAAATCCTTTCCTATATTGCTGAATATCAAAAATATTATGCAGATCTTGATCGTTGAAGACGAAAAAAATTTAGCGGCCTCGATATCAAGGATCCTTAAAAAGCACTCCTATCAGACTACGATCGTCTATGATGGACAAGAAGCGCTCGACTATTTAGAATTAAGCCGATTTGATCTCGTGATCCTTGATTTGATGCTCCCAAAACGGTCCGGCTATGAAGTGCTTCAAGAAATCCGGCAAAGAAAAGATGAGACCCCTGTTTTGATGCTTTCGGCCAAAGATGAAGTTGAAGATAAAGTTAAAGGCTTAGATCTAGGCGCGGATGATTATATGACCAAACCATTCGCTCCAGCCGAGCTACTTGCCCGCATCAAAGTTTTGACTCGAAGAAAAGGGGAAGTCGTGCTCCAAGAATTATGCTATGGAGATTTAAGCTTAGATCTACAAAACGGAAATCTGAAAACCAAGGAAAAAAACGTTCATTTAGGGTATAAAGAATTTGAAATCATGAAACGCTTTCTTAAAGAGCCCTTACGCATCTTCTCAAAAGAGGATCTGCTCCATTTTGTTTGGGGAATGGACAGCGAAGCCCTTGATAATAATGTCGAAGTGTATATATCATTTCTTCGAAAAAAACTCGCGTTTTTAGACTCGAACGTCAAGATCCAGACACTTCGCAAGCGAGGGTATCGCCTTGAACAATAACGTCATCAAAACATTGCGGTGGAAGCTTTTTGGATTTACACTCGGTTTTGTAGCTCTTCTCATGCTCGCGATTTTTTTCTCGATCTGCTTTGCTTCCTATCGATCCAATGAACAAGAAATCGAACAAAGTTTAGAATGGGCCTTGGAGCTTACCCCTTTAAGAAATCATAAATCACCGGGCGTACCAACATATACGTTAATTTATGATGCTTGGGATGAAAGCTACACCTTGTTTGGTGATGAACGCAACGTTTTGATCGATAAAGTCCAATTGATCGAGCTAGCAGAACAAGCCAAAATCGATCAACGAGAAAAAAAAGATGATCTCATCTATGAGAAGCACGAAACAAGACGTGGATATATCACAGGCTTTGTCGAAACGGAAATGCTGAGCGAACAGCTCCATACACTCATCTTTCAATGCGTTCAATCTTTTATTTTTATTTTATTGTTATTTGGGACCGCTTCATGGTTCGCGAGCCGCTGGATCTTGAAACCCGTTTGGATCGCGTGGGAAAAACAAAAACAATTTGTATCCGACGCGTCTCATGAACTCAAAACGCCATTAACGATCTTAAAAGCGGATACGCAATCTCTACTAGAACAAGAACCAAACAATGAAATCTTCTTATCGCTCTATGAAGAAACCAATCGAATGCAACGCTTGATCTTTCGCTTGCTAGAGCTCGCTCGATTGGAATCCAATCCGAAAGAAGAGAAAGAACGATTTGATTTTTCTTCATTATGTCAAAAAATCATTTTAGAAAAAGAAGAAGGTTTGTATGAGCAAGGGATCGAACTTGAAGCGAAGATCCAAGACCATCTCTTTATCAAAGCCAATCAGCATGATCTAGAAGATCTAGTCTTGATCTTAATGGACAACGCTCAAAAATATACACCTAAAGAGGGAAGGATCGAATTCAATGTGCAAAAAGCGGATTCAAACGCGCTTTTTTCGATCGCAAATCCTGGAACTCTGTCTAAAGAGGAACAAGAAAAGATCTTTGAACGGTTTTATAAAGTAGATTCTTCGCGCACGAATTCTGAAAGCTATGGTTTAGGTCTAGCGATCGCAAAAGAGATCAGCAGACGAAACGATTTGAATTTGCGAGTACACTGTGACAACGACCAAATCCGCTTTCTTTTCGAAGCAAAGCTCGTCTAGTAGATTACGGGAATGAAAGGAAAGAAATCATGATTCATGCTATTGTGAAAGTGCCAGGAGGAAAGTATGAAAAGATTCATAAAATTCATCGTAAAATGTGTTCTTTTGTTTTTTCTTTGCGCTGGTGCTTTTTTTGGCTATTCAGGCTACAAGCAATACAAAGATCTGACATCGAATAAAAACGTGGCACAAATCGTCGAAACGATCGAAGCGTCCCCTGATTTTATTCCGTATGAACAGCTTCCCAAAACTCTCGTGGACGCGACAGTCGCGATCGAGGATCGAAGGTTTTTCTATCATCATGGCGTTGACTATATCGGGATCGTTCGAGCAGTGGCTTCCCAATTCGTTCCAGGGATGCTAGAGAGCGGAGGAAGCACGATCAGTCAACAAACTGTAAAAAACATGTATGGATTATTCGATTTTTCTCTTCAAAGAAAGGTCGCGGAAATCTTTCTAGCCAACGATCTAGAAAACACTTGCAGCAAAGAAGAGATCTTTGCCCTCTATGTCAATATTATCAATTACGGAAATGGGTACACTGGGATCTATGAAGCGTCGAGTGGATATTTTGGATTATATCCACAACAGATGAATGAAGGGCAATGCGCGATTTTAGCCGGGATCCCTCAATCGCCCGCCAATTATGATCTAGTCACCCATTTTGATAAAGCAAAAAATAGACAGCGTCTCGTTCTGGAGGCGATGGTCGAAAATGGGTATCTTTCCCAAACGGAAGCCGAACAAGTTTGGCTCATGCCAATATAGGAGAATGAGAATAGGATGAAAATTAATGACAACGCATGGATCGCACCCAATGCGACAATTAAAGGAAATGTAGAAATCGAAGCCAACGCAAGCATTTGGTTTCAGAGCGTGCTTCGAGCTGAACACGCAAAGATCTTGATCAAGAAAGAAAGCAATATTCAAGATCACTGCGTCATCCACTGCGACGAAGGGTATGATACGATCGTCTCTGAAGGATGCACGGTCGGACATGGCGCGATCTTGCATGGCTGTACGATCGAAAAAAACACGCTGATCGGAATGGGAGCGATCGTATTGAATGGAGCGAAAATCAAAAAAAATTCGATCGTCGCAGCTGGCTCTCTCGTTCCACAAAATAAAGAATACGAGGAAGGAATGCTTATTTTAGGCTCGCCAGCCAAAGCTATCCGTAAACTCACGCCAGAAGAAATCGAGGCAAACGCTTTAAGCGCCGCAGAATATGCTGAACTCGCTAAAGCATATAAAAAGGATCAATATTAATACCGGGGCTCCGGTATTTTTTTATAAAAAAAACTCCCAGACCGGGAGTAAAAGATCAAGCGAAAAAACCAGCAAGAAAGATAAAGAGGATCGCAAGAGGCAAAACGAACTTACAGTAGTTTTTCATCCATGGCTGAACTTTGATCCCTTTTCCTTGGTTGGCTTCTTGCACAAACGAGTTCCATCCCCAGCCAAGCTTCCATGTACAGAAAAGCACAAAAACAAAACTGCCTAACGGAAGAATCAGATTGGATACGATAAAATCCTCGAGATCCAATATCGTCGTTCCAGTGCCTAGAGGGGCGATCTGTTCTAAAAGATTGAATCCTAGAGCGCATGGAAGCGATAAAAGAAAAACAATGAATACATTATATAAACACGCTTTTTTTCTAGAAACCGAAAATAGGTCCATCGTGCTTGAGATGATATTTTCAAAGACAGCTAAAACGGTAGAAAAAGCAGCGAAAGACATAAAAACAAAAAACAAAGCGCCCCATAGCCGACCAAACGGCATGTTGTGGAATAAATTTGGCAAAGTGATAAAGATCAAGGATGGACCTGCTCCCACCTCTATATTGAAAGCAAAACAAGCGGGAATGATGATCAAGCCAGCCGTGATCGCAACAAATGTATCAAGAAAAGCGACATTGATCGATTCACTCAACAGAGTATGCTTTTTGTCAATATAGGAGCCAAAGATTGCCATGGCGCCAATTCCTAAAGAGAGAGTGAAGAACGCTTGATTCATAGCAGATACGATCACTTGAAAAGGACCCGCTGCAAGAAAACGATCCAAGTTAGGCAGCAAATAAAACCGCAATCCTTCTTGCGCGCCTTCTAGAAAAATCGAATTGATCGCTAAGACGAGCATGATCAGCAATAAAGAAGACATCATCCATTTGCTGAATTTCTCCAAGCCTGACTGCAGACCTAGAGCGCAGATCCCAAAACCTAAAACAACGACGATCGCCATCATCGATACAAGAGTGAAAGGATCTTTGTTCATCGCTTCAAAATGCATTGCGACGGATTCAGGCGAAGACATATCGATCCACCCAAACGTAAAATCTAAAAAATATTTCAACATCCAGCCAGCTACAGTCGTATAAAACATCATTAATAAATAATTACCTGCGACTGCAATCTTTCCATGATAATGCCAATGGGTTCCTGGGCGCTCTAATTGTTCGTAGATCCGTGCAGGAGATCGTCTAGAAGCCCGCCCCATAGAAAATTCCATCGTCATGATGGGAATTCCTAAAAGGATCAAAAACAATAAATAGATCAAAATAAAGATAGCCCCACCATTTTGGCCAGCCACATATGGAAATTTCCAAACATTTCCGATCCCGATCGCACAACCAGCAGAAATCAAAATAAAACCTAAACGGGAGCTGAGTTTCTCTCGTTCCATATAAAAAATTCCCCTTTCCGTTTAGACTTAATCATAACACGGAAAGAGGAACCAAAAAATCTATTTCATTAAATCATCCACATTTAAACTCAATAGACGATCGATATGATAGATCCCTTCATCTCGATAGTGTTTTGCCGCCGATTCGAAATTCAAGATTAGCGTATTGCCGCCATTGAAGTAGATCTGTTCAAGACGAGGAGGCAGATCGATGACTTCTTCTGCTGTATTTGGGAGCAAATAATTTTCTTTTCGACTATAAAAACTGAGTTTTGATTGCAAATCAGGGCCGTCGGAAGCAGCAAGAACGATGTATTCATCATTGATCGCGATCCCTTGGCAATAATTACCGATATGATCGATGCCTTTCGCGATCGCCGTATGATGCTTGTTGGTGACAAGATTGCCTGTCATCGGATCAATATCATAGGTATAAACTTTCAAATTCTTATCATCGTTTGAAAAATATCCACAAAAAACTTGATTTTTATAGTAAGTCATGAAAGAGACATCTTTTAAAGTCGGGATCTCGAGGGTATAGTCGTATAGGATCGCACGCTTATCATGAGCAAAATCATACGTATCGATTTTCGCAAGACTGATGTAGGACAATGCACCACGATCTCTTTTTTCATTTTTTGTGGCGATCCAAAGATTACGGTTCAAAGGATCGTAGGCGATACTTCCGGCATGCGGCATACCATTTAAAACGAGCGTTTTTAAATAGTTGTGATTTTTTCGATCCAAAACATAAATGACGCTGTTGTGTTCATGCTCATAACAATACGCGCTGATCATAATATAATCATCCACGACAGCCACACCTTGTGGTGTCATTTCATCGCATTCGCTCACTTTACCTTCTTTGCTGAGACTTTGGGTATGTAGTAGCCCAGGAATGATATAGGTTCCATCATCGGTTTGGTTTTTGAACGCGTTAAATCCAGCTGAAAAAAGGATCGGGTATTCTTTCAGAGCTTCTTTTTGCTCATCCAGTGTTTTAAATAGAGCCGCATTTGTGTTGGTCGGCTCACTTTTTTCTTTTTCAGCAGCATAGAGATATTGAGGCGCTAGTCCGATCATAGCCGCCATCAATAGGACGCTTGCTTTTCTTAAGGAATATCGTTTCATAGTTTCATTATATTTTCTTTCGTCTACAAATGCTTCATTTGTGCTACATTTTTTGCTGATTTTTCGTTATTCTTAAAGCATGGCTATAAGAAAGTTAACGTTAGGTACGCAAGAGAGAGCTTGGATCGCAAAAGCATTTGCCTTCTACCCGTATCCAAGCGCCTCTTTTTATCATTTCAAAAACAAAGAAAAGATCGAACGATATATTTTATTGAATATATCGGTTATGCTTGAATATTGTGCAATTTATTCGTTGGATGATCAAGCAGTCATGCTGATCTCCGATGAGAAAAGTGTAACGCCTATTTTCGCGTATTTTCGACTACTGATTGGCATGATCAAGATCCTAGGATGGAAGGATCTTTATAAAAATATGGAGTTTGGCTCAAGAGGAGGCAGTTCGCAAGAAATCCAATTGAGGAAAGAAGGGAAGTCTTTTATCCATATCGAATTGCTCGCCGTCAAACAAGAGGCGTGGAATCACGGATATATGAGCCGCTTGCTCAAAGACGCCAAAGAAATGGCGAAGGAAAGAGGATGCCTTTGCATCATTGAAACGGATGAAGAACATAAAAAGCAGAAATATCTCCATAACGGCTTTCTGCTCTATAAAACTCGGATCTTGAATGAAGAGGCTTCTATATTTGATCTTCGCTACGATCCTTCAAAAGATCATACGGACTAAGAACCCCTATCAGTGGCTCGTTTTTCGAACCATTCTGGGTGACAAACAACAATTCGAGCGGCTTTTTTCTCAGTTTCATAAACATTTGCCGCGCATGTTCGATCGAATCGTGGATCCCTATAAAATCATATTCTTGATAGGAATCAGAATCGTTGGGCAAGAATCTGAGCAAGTCGCCAATCGTTTCGTTCTTTTTGATGACGGTGTGGTCGATCAAGGCGTCGAAGATCGTTGTTTTGCTGAAGACACCAATAACATGTTTGTTTTCCAAGACGGGTACATAAGAAATGCCTTTT
Source organism: Dubosiella newyorkensis (assembly GCF_001945605.1). Taxonomy (GTDB): domain Bacteria; phylum Bacillota_I; class Bacilli_A; order Erysipelotrichales; family Erysipelotrichaceae; genus Dubosiella; species Dubosiella newyorkensis. The sequence goes on along the minus strand of NZ_MPKA01000034.1, from coordinate 19,108 downwards.
TCTTTCATCGTATACATCGTAGTCCAGACTCGATCATTTGGTTTGGCGCTGATCACCTTCGAAGTATATATGCTTTGAACGATCGGAGGATTTTTTAGCTTTTCCATGATCTCGTTCAATGCGTTTTCGATCACAGGCTTGATCTCGAACGCTTCTTCTCCATTGATCAAAGTATTATTGTGGACATAAGTGTTGCGCAAGATCCGGATCACATTAATATCGTCAATATATTCTTTGAATTCAGGCAGATGCGCAAATTCATAATAAGGAGACTCGTTTTCCTGAAGCTTGTACTTATGGCGCATCAAATTCTCGAATTCGGTGCACTGTCTTAAGAATTCTTGTTTACTGATCGTCATAACTTCACCCTATCACGCTTCTATATTGAAAACGCGTTATGTGCTTCTGCTTTCTAGATCTCAAACTTTCTAGAAAAAATGTATAATAGGCAATGAGATCAATGGAGGATAGAGATGAATAAAAAAGAACTTGCAGAACTAAAGCGACAAATCACTTGGGAAAACGAACTGCTCTATATTTCAAAAGTCGCTAGCGCGTATGCCTTGATCAATTCGGAACAAAAAAAAATCTTGAGCTATGATATGAAAGATTTTAGTCTTTTATCGCAAGAGGAAGGCGATCTATATATTGAGATTTTCAAAAAATCCTTGGCCGGAACCTTAGGCAAGAATTTGCTGGAATTTGGTTTTCCTAGAGTGGATGGAAAGCCAAATCCAATGCAAGAACAACTGTACGAGATCGTAAAAAACCAATTAGAGGATGAAGACTCCTTTCGAAGCTTAGTCCAAAAAATCATAGAGGAAGGGCATTACTCCAATACTGTGTTCATCACGATGGCTTTCGGTGAATATTCCGTTCCTCTTAAATCAAAAAATCTAGAAGCGAGCTATGAAGATGGATATACCTATCGCTTCATGCTGGTTTCGATCTGTCCGGTCGATCAAACAAAGATCGGATTGTATTATAATCGAGAAAACAATCAAGTAGAACGTAAAGTCAATATTGATATGGAAATCAAAGCCGATCCAGTGGATGCGTTTTTATATCCGTGTTTTTCAGAAAGAGCAAGCGATGTCAATCATGTGCTCTATCATGCCAAGAATACAAAATCGATCAATCCTTTTTTTATTGAAAATGTATTAGATGTAGACTATTCGCTGTCTCCACTTGATGAAGAGAGCCGTTTTGCTCAAGTGCTCATCGGAATGTTCGAGGACCGCTTGTCGATGGAAGTCCTCACGAATATCCATGAAAACATTTATGATTCGATCGCAGAAAGCGAAGAAGAGCCAAGCTCGATCGTCTATTCAAAAAGCGATGTAAAAAAGCTTCTTGAATATTCAGGAGCCGATCCTGTATCGATGGAACATTTTGATGCCGTCTATAAAAGCATCTTGGATGATCAAGAGTTGAAGGCCGTGAACATGACGAATGTGCAGAAGATGGCGATCAAGGTGCCGGATATTACAGTAAATGTCAAAAATGGCGGAGATACAAAAGTGAAGACTGAAATCGTAAATGGCAGAAAGTGCTTAGTGATCGAGCTGGATGATTCCGTTGAGATCAATGGGATCGAAATGAAGCCATGAAGGAGAGATTATGAATAAGTATTCGGAAGACCTTCTCCAGTCAACAGTAGAACCTTCTTATTTGATGGTCGCATTTTTATGCGATACTCAATATAAGCGCTTGATCAAGATCGAAGATGATATTTATACGAAAGTATCGATCTTGATCGCGTTCATGGCGGCTTTATTGATCGTGGTCGTCAATGATATGAAATGGAAGGAAATGTTTCGAGGTTGGGATCTAAGCTCTCTTATCGCTTTTATTCACACAGGGTTGTATCAAATCTTGTCGCTCGCCTCGCTTCTTGGGATGCTTTTGACAACCTTTATCGCGCTCAAGATCTCAGTGACCAAAAGAGAACATGAACTCGATGCGACTCGTTTCAATATCCCTTCTCTTTACAAACTTCCTGCAAGTGAAGTGGCCCAAAAAATGATCGACGATCTATGTCTTGTCATCGATTCTTTTCGAAAAGAGCTCGACTATAAGCAAGCGATGTACAATGGGGCTGTTCGTTTGTTAACGATTTCCACTGTTTTATACGTAATGAAAGTCGTGATTGAAAATGTATTAGGATGAAACTCGCTGAGTTTCATTTTTTTTCATTCTTTTCATTCTGTTATATTTAGTGTAAAATGAGGCAATAGAGAGAAAATCGAAAGGAGAAATACAATGAACAAATTTTTAAAATCGTGTGCAGCCGCCACGATGGCGCTCGCTATGGTCGGCTGTTCTCAAGGCCAAACGGAAGGAGAAGGCGAAAAAGCGAATATCGGGATCATTCAATATGCCGAACACCCTGCTTTAGACCAAGCGTATGAAGGTTTTGTGGAGGGCTTGAAAGAAAATGGATACGACACGGATGCGGTCGAGATCGATTATAAAAACGCACAAGGCGATCAATCTAACAATAAAACGATCGCGAACACATTTGTCAATGATAATGTAGATCTGATCTATGCGATCGCGACACCTTCGGCCCAAGCAGCTGCCAACGAGACGAAAGATATTCCAATCGTCGTATCCGCTGTGACGGATCCTCAAACATCCGGTCTTGTAAAATCAAATGACAAGCCAGATACGAACGTGACAGGAACTTCGGATTTGAATCCGATCGACGCGCAGATCGATCTGCTCAAGCAGATGGTTCCAAATGCCAAGAAGATCGCGATCATGTATTGCAACGCGGAAGATAATTCCCGCTTTCAGGCAGATCTAGCGAAGAAGAAAGCAGAAGATCTTGATCTAGAAGTCGTTGAAGCAACTGTTACTGATTCCAATCAGATTCAGCAAGTGACTGAATCGCTCGTTGGAAAAGTCGACGCGATCTATGTTCCTACAGACAACCTGCTCGCTGAAGGAATGGCTTCGCTTACACAAGTGACGAATGCGAACAAGATCCCCACGATCGTTGGCGAAGAGGGAATGGTTGCCAATGGAGGGCTTGCGACTTATGGGCTGGATTACTATGAGCTTGGAAAAATGGCGGGCAAGCAAGCCGCAGAAATTTTAAAGGGCGAAAGCGATCCAAAGACGATGGCTATCGAATATTTGCCAAATGAAAAATGTAAACTTACGATCAACGGCAAAACAGTCGAAGAAATCGGTATTGAAATTCCAAGTGATTTGAAAGAAGAAGCGGAAATCATCGAATAGTATGTCAATTTTATTATCAATAGAGGGCGCGATCGGTCAAGGGATCTTATGGGGGATCATGGCGTTAGGTGTCTATATCACCTTTCGTCTCCTCGATTTTGCGGATTTAACGGTCGACGGGAGCTTTGCGACAGGAGGCGCAGTGAGCGCGATCTTGATCGTCAATGGGATGGATCCATGGCTTTCTTTGCTGTTTGCATTGATCGCGGGCGCCTTAGCGGGAGCTGTGACGGGAATCTTGAATACGATTTGCAAGATCCCAGCAATTTTAGCAGGAATATTGACCCAGATTGGTTTGTATTCCATCAACTTGATGATCATGCAAAAGAGTAATTTGCCTTTGCTGAATACGGAAACGATATTTTCAAAGGTCGCCGATGTGATCGATCTGCCACGGAGCGTGAGCGTATGGATCTCAACAAACAATTTAGTCGTTCTTCTGATCGGGATCTTGATCGCGGCGCTGGTGATCGGAGTTCTCTATTGGTTTTTTGGAACGGAGATCGGTTCAGCTATCCGCGCGACGGGAAACAATGCGAATATGGTTCGAGCCAACGGGATCTCAACGAATGTCACGATCATTCTTGCTTTGATGCTCTCAAATGCGCTCAACGCCTTTTCGGGGGCTTTGGTCGCTCAACAACAAGGGTATTCGGATGTCAAGATGGGGATCGGCGCGATCGTCATGGCGCTAGCGTCCATCGTGTTAGGTGAAGTGCTCTTTGGAAGAAAAGGCGGATTCGCTAGGCGTTTGATCTCGATTGTGATCGGGTCGATCTGCTACCGGATCATTGTAGCCGTCGTGCTGCAGCTTGGTTTAAACGCAGATAACTTGAAATTGTTCACTGCGATCTTGGTTGGGGTGGCGCTATCTATTCCGATCATGATGGAAAGTTCCAAACAAAAAAAGATGTATAAAAAATTAACGGCGGAAGTCGATGCGATAGAGGAGCCATTTCATGCTAGAGATTAAAAATGTATCGAAAACGTTCAATATAGGAACAGTCAATGAAAAGAAGGCCTTGGATCGTCTTTCTTTGAAATTGGAAGATGGCGACTTTGTGACAGTAATCGGAGGAAATGGCGCGGGTAAATCGACTTTGCTGAATATGATTGCCGGGGTCTATCCGATCGATTCTGGACATATCCTATTGGATGGCGAAGAACTTTCGCAACAACCAGAATTCAAACGTGCCAAACAAATTGGTCGTGTTTTCCAAGATCCTTTGATGGGAACAGCAGCGGATATGATGATCACAGAGAATCTTGCGCTCGCAAAGCGTAGAGGAAAACCAAGAACGCTTCGCTGGGGATGTAAAAAAGAAGAAAGCGTAGATTATCAAAAGGAATTGCAGCGCTTAGGACTGGGCTTAGAGAATCGAATGAGCACGAAGGTCGGTCTTCTTTCTGGAGGTCAGCGTCAAGCGCTGACGCTACTGATGGCGACTTTACAGCGTCCAAAACTGCTGCTTTTGGATGAGCACACAGCGGCCCTCGATCCATTGACGGCAAAGAAAGTTCTTGATTTGACAAAAGAGATCGTAGAAGAACAAAATTTAACGACGATCATGATCACCCATAATATGAAGGATGCGATCCAGATCGGAAATCGTTTGATCATGATGTATAACGGAAAGATCATTTTCGACGTTCGTGATGAAGAGAAGAAAAAATTAACAGTTGAAATGCTCCATCAAAAGTTCCAAGAAGCTTCTGGAGCGGAATTCAGTGATGATCGAGCTGTTTTGATTTAGAGATGTTCAATGGACATCTCTTTTTTTATTAAAATAAAACCGCAAAACCTAAGGTTTTGCGGTAGCGTGTTATCGACGAATTTCCAACATTTTTTGTTTGAGCTGTTGTTCCATCGCCAACATTTGAGATTCGGCTTCTTGGCGTTTTTTTCTGCCTTCCGCCTGGATCTGGAGAACTTCATCAAAGGTTTGGATGAGCTTTTCATTGGTATGCTGAAGCGTCTCGATATCCACGATGCCCCGATTCGTTTCTTTTGCGGTTTCGGTGGCGGCAAGATGGAGAGTATCGGCGTTTTTCTTCAACAACTCGTTGGTCATATTTGTAACTTCGCGTTGAGCTTTGGCAGCTTGCTTAGCGTGATTCAAGCCAAAAGCGAGCACAAGCTGATTTTTCCATAGCGGAATCGTATTCACAAGAGTGGTTTGGATCTTGTCGATCATGACAGAATTTGAACTTTGAAGCATCCTTAATTGTGGAGCTGTCTGGATCGCGATCATTCTGGAAAGCTCAAGGTCGTATAGTTTTTTCTCAAATCGATCGACAAAGGAAACAAGATCTTGATAGGCTTGGGCGTCTTCTGGCAATTGGGTCCTTTCCGCCTTGGCTTTTGCTTCTGGAAGATCTTTGGCTTCGACTTCCTGGAGCTTTTTCTTTCCTGCTAAAATATACATCGAAAGCTCTTTAAAATATTGGGCGTTCAAGTTGTACATTTGATCGAGCATCGCATTGTCCTTGATCAGCACGACTTGCTGGTTTTCCAAGTTTTCAGCCACTTTTTCTACATTCGTTTCCGCTTTCGCGTAACGGGTCTTCATGACTTCCAACTTGTTTTTTCCTTTATTGAACAAGCCGAAAATGCCTTTTTTCTCTTCATCATCGATATCGGTTTCTTTTAGCTCGATGACGACAGAACTCAAAAGCTCGCCAACCTCGCCAAGGTCTTTCGTTTTTACGCTTTCTAACGTTTTTTCTGAGAAATCCGCCAGCTTTTTTTGCGGAGCGCTTCCATATTGAATGATTTGATTCGTGTCTTTGATGTTGATCTTTTGCGCAAAATCGTCGATCGCCTTCATTTCTTGTTCATTGAAAAGGCCTGGATCGATCTTGATGTCCGCAAGAGGCTCCGATGGTTTTTCGATTTCTTGTTTTGGAGACGTTAAAATGGGCTCTGTCAAAACGGTTGTAGTGGCTTCGCTTTCTGGATCAAGTGTCAATGTGATCGTTTCTTTGTTTTCTTCACTCATAAGAGGATCCTTTCTGTTCGTTATCGAACTTTTATTTTTTCTTTTGTCAATCCTTCCTTCGCAAGCAATGTTTCTAAAACCGAAATATCCGAAGCGACTTCTATCGAAGTCATTTGGAATAGATCGTCGTAGAGCTTGGCGAAAGCGTAATTCAACGTATCAAGAGTATCTTCGATCTCTTTCTTCGACTTTCGAATATTTTCCCCCGGATTTGGATAGGCATTCAGTTCGATATACGTATCCAAGAGCTTATCGATAGTCGGAAGATAATATTTTGTCATATTTTTGGTATCATCCACATTTTCAGGATGCTCTTCAAGATACCCAAGAATATGTCGAATGTTGTTTTCTAGATCAGAAAGCTTTTGCGTGATGATCGGATCAGGAATTTTTTCGTTGTAGTATTTGATCTTCACAAGCGATTCTTCGCCTTGTCGGATAACTTCCCGTACTTCAGGAGGCAGGATCGTCTCAGGATCTTCATCAAAAAGTTCTTTTGCGCTTTTTTGATTCGGCACATTTGGCAGAAGACTCGCTTCATACGCTTCATTCGTTACGTAAAACGTTTCCTTTTTTTCATTGATATGACCTTGCAGAAAAAAACGATCCGCGATCATCTCTTTAAGTGTAGCGATCGTTTCTTTTTTTGTTTCAGGGACGATCGCCGATAAGGAATCTAGAGAAGCCATCGAGCGATCTCCGATCACAGAAGAATACAAGTGGAATTTTTTTAAATACGCGATCATTTTCCGCGCGCTGCTCATTCCGCCTGTACCACCGATCAAAGCGATCAAACCTGGAATAAAGATGAACATCGCGCCTAAAATACCAGGAAGGGCATAGCGGCCTAAAGAAACCAGCAATAATAAAACGAGCAGCAGGGAAAAGGCGACTAGAAAGATCCCGAAATTTTTGATCCACTGATTGATCTTTAATTTTCGGCTGCTCGATTTTTCTAAATCGCTTATGATTTGGACATTGTATTTGGCTTTGATTGAACTGGGCTTTGCCTTGGAATACGACTGGATCTTATCGTTGATCAGGGAAGAGGTGGCTTTTACCGTCTTTTCGATCGATTGATTCAGTTCGCTGAAATCCAAAGTATTCATCGCGTTTTTCATCGCGTGCGAAAAGCTTCTTCCTATATCTTTCCAATCCGGCTGTGAACTCATATTCTCACCTCTTTCATTGTTTCATTATACCATAGAAAAAGAGAAAGAAATTTGTAGATAAATGTTCCTTTTTCACGAATTTTGTACTACTATCATATCATTACAAGAAGAGAAGGGGGATGAAAATGAATAAAAAAAATAGAATCATTGTTTTAATGATACTCGTTCTTTTTTCCTTCTTGACCCTTTTTTTCGTAAAAGACAAAAAAGACCAAAAACAGGAAGTCGTTATCCGTGAAAAGGTCGCTTTACAAGAACACGAGTCCAAAATAGAAGATCAAAAAATAGGCGAGGAAGAAATAGCCCTAGATCTGCAACCATTAAAAAAGAAGCTTGATGATTATTTGAAAGAAAATGAGATCGATGCCCAAGAGGTAGGCTATGTCGTGATCGATTTATTGTCAGGCGATTCCATCGGCGCGAATGAGGATACCTATTTTTACGCTGCCAGCACTTATAAACTGCCATTAGCGATGGTTTGGTACGAAAAAATCAATGATCAAGAAGCCAAGCTCGATGAAGAGCTCGTTTTTCTTGAAGACACCTACGAAGAAGGAGGCCATATAGGAACCGATTATGAGTATGGCTCTAGTATATCGATCCAAGAGCTTTTAGAGGCGATGATCATTGAATCCGACAATTCAGCCGCACATATATTATACGAGAACTTAGGGGGATGGCCTGCTTTCAAAAAAGAGTTAAAAAAATTCGATCCAACTCAAAAAATCGATGAAAAGTATATATCATACGATAATGAATTTACCCCAAAGAATATGGGAAATATTTTGAAATATTTTTATTCACACAAGGACGAATTTGAAAAGCTGCTCAAAGATTTAAAAAAATCAAAACCAGGAGAATTTCTAGATCGAAATTTGAATGTTTATTTTCCTCAAAAGTATGGCTCATACGATTATTCGTATAATGCGGCAGGAATCAATTTCAACACCCATCCGTATGCGATCGTGATCGACACGGTCTTAGGGGATTATGGAGAAGTTGTCATAGGCGATATGAATGAAATCGTGTACTCGTATTTTGTAGAACAAAGTAATGAATGAATCAAAAAAAAGCTGTCGGAATCGAATTGTTGACAGCTTTTTACAATGATTTATTTTTGATTTGGACGAAGTTCAGATCGAAGCTTTTCTAAATGCTGGATGCTTTCTTCATATTGATTTTCAAGCCGCTGATGGACAAACGCTTTGAGATGGCGAGAATTCTTCTTCATCTTTTCCAGGTTGAGTTTTGCCATTTCCACATATTCGGTCTTGAGCTTTTCGTTCTTTTCCGCCAAAGCTTGTTTCACATGCTCATGTAGCTCTTCGAGTGCTTGCACATGATGATGCATCTCGAGATTGGTTATGATCACATCGGTCCAGAACACAGAAGACCAGATCAATTCTATGCTCATCAAAACATGGATCGGCATATCGATCGTCATTCTTTGAACATAGGGTTGGACAAAAAACGTGATCACAAGACCGGCGATCCCATACAATGTTGAATTCAAAAGACAAACACGCCCATGGATATTGAATGGCTTGTTGGAATAATCCCACCAAAGACGATGGTATTTTTTCTGTAAATACCAGCTCGTCCAGTATTCGATCACGCTCGTGATCCAAAATGTATTGATAAATACTAAAAATGGATTTCGGCTCAAAGGATCGACGATGTAGATGATCAAAAGACAGCCTACCCCAAAAATAGGGACGTAAGGACCGTGGAAAAAACCTGTGTTCAAGAATTTATGTTGTTTATAGCCTACATACAATCCTTGGACCACCCATCCTCCAAACGAATAGAGGATAAAGTAAAAATAGGCATATAAGCACTGTTGAATAATTGGATTCATGGAAGATTTCCTTTCTTTGAAGAAAGTATAACGGTTCTTTCTTTCTTTTTCTTTAAGGATGCTTCAAAGACGTTACAGAAGGGAAAAAACCTGATATAATATGAACATGCTTACAGATGACGAATTGAGAGCGATCGCCGAGCCGATCTTAGAAATATTGAGGAAAATGGAAGAACAATCGGATGAGATGATGATGGAAGTCCCGAAGCTGCATTTGGTCGTCGATCCAAAAATGAACGATATGATCGTTGGGGATATCGAGATCAGCGCAGAAGACATCAAGCAGATCGAAGAATATTTGCAATGCGAGATCGAGAATATGATGCATCCAACAATTCTACATTAATACTTGATTTTTTAGAAAACAGTTGGTATTATATTTGAGTAACGCGGGCGTGGCGAAATTGGCAGACGCACCAGACTTAGGATCTGGCGCCTTCGGCGTGGGGGTTCGAGTCCCTTCGCCCGCACCATTTGAAGTTTAACCTGAAGTCTATCGATTTCAGGTTTTTTTATTTCTATTCTGGTTTTGAGAGTATGGTAGAATAGAAAACGGAGGAATGCAGATGAATAAAAACACTAATCCAGAAAATAAAAACAATCAAGAGCAGATCGACGACTTCGCAAAAGCTCTTCTTCATAAAAAGACAGAAATGGCTCTATATCCAGAAGAAAAGAACGAAAATAAAAACAGCAGCCCACTTTCGTCGACCCAAAAAAAACAAGTGGAAAAAACGCTTTCGAGTGCTCTTGACCTGCTTCGCCAAGAAAGAGGACAACTTCCTATCGAAGAGGAAGAGAAACAATATGCTAATGAAACCGATTTTGATGAAGAGAAGGATATCGATGAATTCACCTCTTCTTCGATCCGAAAAGATCCTCTCCAAAACAATGAAGCGCTCAATTCGATCTATACTTCTATAGAACATCATGAACAAAAAAACAAAGAGGAATCGAAAAAGCCAACTCATCTCAAACCTGTTAAAAAGAAAAAGGAAAAAACCAAAAAAGAAAGAAATAAAGCCTTGGATCAGCCGATCCGCTCTAGAACGGAAAAAAATAAAGAAGAACAAAAGAAAGCAGAAGAAAAGGGAGCTCCAAAAAAAGCGAAACAACCCCCTGAATGGATCAAGAACCTCAAACCTTACCGCAAGCAGATCTTCGCGTTCGTGATCGTATTCGTACTGTTGCTAGGAGGCTATACCTATAAAGTCGCTGTTTATGATCCAAACAACATCACCAACGCGCAACAAGAAGCGACCTACAAAAAACTTGTGGAATACGCGGATGAATGGGACATGCTTTCAGAAGCGGAGAAAATGGAAATCATCGATCTAGAATCCAGCTATGACGAGATGCTCGAAAAACAAAAGAAAAAGATCAACGAGTATTTTATCGAACAAACGACGCAGCCATTTACGAGTCAGCTTGCTAGTATGAAAGAATTGAAGACACAGCAAGAGGATGAAACGAAGCCAGAATATCAAGAGCTCGTAGCCTATATTTCGAACTGGTCGACAAAAGATGACGCGGATAAAGCAAATATCGTCAACTATCGTGATCGGTATAACGCGCTCTCGGACGCCCTCAAACAAAAGATCGACCAAATCGCGATCGAACAGTCGCAACAAAGTTTCGCGACACTTCTCGCTACTCAAGACGCAGCCAATCAAGAGGCGGCCAATCAAGCAGCACAAGCAGCTAAAGAAGAACGCAAGGCAAATTTAGAAGCCCAAATCGAATCACTGACTTCGCAATTAAATGACGCTCAAGCCTATAACGCATCCTTGCTCGCAGATCAAGCGGCCGGAGAAGATGTGCAGGCAGCGATCGACACGAACAATCAAACGATCTCTTATTTGCAGCAGCAAATTGAAGCGTATCAAAATGAATTGAACACCATTCAATAAATTTGTTTTAAGCATTGAAAATATACTCGGCATCTGCTAGAATATCTAACAGATGCCGACGTAGCACAGTTGGTAGTGCAACGCACTCGTAACGCGTAGGTCGTAGGTTCAAGTCCTATCGTCGGCACCATCAAGTCGTTAAAGTCTTCCGTGAGGAAGGCTTTTTTTCGTAAGTTGCATTCTTACTATAAATTGATAATAATAAAAGACATGGGAAACATTTTACACACTTTTCAGAAAACTTGGAATGAATTGAACAAACAAGAACGATCGATCTTGTTCGCGACTTTTTGTTTGTTTTTACCCTTTCAGATCGGTGGCGCTTTTCTCGTAGTGATCCTGGCTTACGAATGGATCAAAACGGGCTCCTTTGCTTGGATCAAGGATCAGCCAGGCGCATTATGGCTTTATAGCTTTGTGGGCCTCGAATGCATCGTATCGATCGTCAATCAAAATTGGATCGGCTTGCTGAATGTTTTTGGCTTTTTGTTGATCGGTTTATTTATCGCCTATTATCGAAGCGCTTTGTCGATGAGACTTTTTCAAATGATCATCCTCGAAGTCTTGCTTCTATCTTGGCTATGCGCGATCTATGGACTCGTTGAATTTTATGGGATATCAAAACGTCTAGGGAATCCTTTTTTTGATTTTGTGGTCATGAATAAACCGAAGGATCGAATCGCCGCTACTTTTTATAACGCGAATTTTTATGCGACGATGATCGAATTTGTCCTTTGTTTTTGTATCTATAGCTTTATCGTTCATAAAAAAGCGATCCATCGAGCCTTTTATATTGGAACTGGCTTCCTCAATTTGTTTATGCTGTATTTAACTGGCTGTAGGACGGCTATATTGCCTTTCGTGATCATCATCCCTCTCTTTTTCTTGCTTTCGAAAGAAAAAGTCTGGTTCTACGTCTCCTTGCTCTTAGAAGGGATCGTGGCCGCTTTGATCAGCTGGAAGCCGCAGCTTATACCGCGCTTTGATCAAATGTCGACTTTTTCATCGCGCCTCAAAATTTGGAAAGCATCCTGGATCGGCATCCAAGAACATCCTTGGTTCGGGCAAGGTCCTCAAACGTATTCGTTAGTGTATCGACGGCTTCACGCCCATAAAGCCCCGCACGCTCACAATATCTTGATCGATTGTATCTTATCCTATGGGATCCTAGGTACCCTTCTTTTGATCGGATATGTAGGATTGCTGCTCCATGAGCAGATCAACATGTATAAACGCGAAAAGAATTATCCTTTATTCGCGCTAATCGTAAGTTTTTATTGTATCGCGCTAATTCACGGCTTATTGGATGTGACCTTGAATTTCTTGCCCACAGGGTGTTTGTTTTTGATGATCCTAAATGCCTCCGCTCAATTTCCTCTATTCAAAACGAAAAAAATCGATTATAATCATTGAACAAGACAGACAGTAGATTGGAGAAATATGAAACCTTTTTTTCAATGCGCCTGTCTTTTTTTTGCGCTTTTTCCGAACCCGCAAACGGTCGCTGAACAATCTCGATTCTATGCGCAACAGGTCCAGCAATACACCCAGAAGGAAAAGTCTTCATGGTCTGCGATGAAGTATCTTGCACAAAAAAAAGAAGCCAATCTCAGAAGCATTCAAGAAGCCAATCAAACGATCGAATTAGGAAAAATCGACCTTATTTGCCAACAACAAGGAAAGTCAACCCAGTATACGAACGAAAAAACGATCAAATCCGCGTTTTATATTCGAAACAAAAACGACAAGCACAATCAAAAAATTGAAAAAGTATCCGCCAAGATCCAAAACGAATACGAAGAGGCCTGTCGTCAAAAAGAAGTATTTCAACAAAAACAAAAAGAGCTCTTCGAAACCAATCCGGCCCTTTCTGGTTTTCGAAGCGATGGATCTTATTCCAAAGAAGCGCTCTTGAGCGGAATGCAAGATCTTCCTTCTATTGGCGGAATGTATGAAGACGAAGTGGATCTCGCTTGTGTTGGCTTCGATTCCTTCAATACGATCCCATCCTCTTCTTCTTTTTTGGCTCCATATGAAAATGCGATTGTATCAGCAGGAACTTGGAGCTATCCGCAAGGAGGACTCCATTTAGGGATGGATTTTGCGGTCGATCTGTATTCTCCTCTCCAAGCGCCTTTTGCAGGCCTTATACTATACGCAAACGCACCTGTGCCTTCTGACAATGGATATCTAGGAAATTATTGCGGTTGGCCAGCAGGAGGAGGAAATACGATCTGTATGATCGGAATTGTGGATGGAAAAGGCTATTTGATGAGTTTTGCGCATTTATCCAATACGATCTATGTCCGGGCAGGACAAAGCGTAAACCAAGGCGATCTTTTGGCGCTTTCTGGAAATAGTGGCAACTCCACAGGACCACATACACATATTGAAGTGTTTTCTCTCAGCAAAGATATAGAAGAAGTGATATCCTATTTTAAAGATACAGCAGATTTTTCTTTGATGAATGGTTGGGACGAAGCCAATACGTGTTCAGAATACGCGTGTCGGATCCAGCCAGAAACGATATTTTGAAAGGATAAAAGAATGAACGATCAATTTCTTGAAAGAATGAAATCTATATTAGCCGACGACTATCCTCAATTCTTAGATTCTCTTGAACGACCTTTTTATAAAGGCGTCCGGTTGAATCCTAAAAAATGCGAGCCAGAAGCGCTTGTCGAAATGCTTCGCTTGACTCAGCCAACCCCTTTTTATCGATACGAATACTATAACGATTCGATCACAGGGCTGAACCCTTTTCATTGTACAGGCTCCCTCTACTTGCAGGAGCCAAGCGCGTCGTCTGTCGTTCCGCTTTTAGGAATCCAGCCTAATGATCTTGTTTTGGATCTTTGCGCGGCGCCAGGCAGCAAATCGACACAAATCTTGGACTTTTTAGAAACTGGATTTTTGGTGAGCAATGAAATCCATCCTAAGAGGGCACAAGTCTTGCTTTCGAATATGGAAAGAATGGGAGCGGTGAATTTCGCGGTAACAAACAGCGATCCGAAAACAATCGGTTCTTGGTTTCCCGCCTGTTTTGACAAAGTGCTTGTTGATGCTCCTTGTTCTGGAGAAGGAATGATCAAAAAACATGAAGAAGTGAAAGAGGATTGGTCGCTAGAAAATATCGACCATTGCGCCTCTCGACAAAAGGAGATCCTTCCTTGGGCAATCAAGGCGCTTAAAAGTGGTGGAGAACTCGTTTATTCAACATGTGCATACGCAATCGAAGAAAATGAAGCGATCGTAGCTTGGATCTTGGAACATTTTCCTGAAATGGAGCAAGTCGAGATCCACGCTGGATTTGGAAGAAAAGGCGTTTCTGTTTTAGGAATGGATCCGAGTAAAGTTGTGCGGATCACCCCCATTGAAGGAGGAGAAGGACAGTTTGTCGCGAAGTTTCGAAAAAAAGGATCTGACTTTGGAGAACCGCTTTTTTTAAAGAATCAAAAGCTGAATAAGAAGGAGGCGGCGTTTTTTCACGAGCTGACTCGAAAAACGTATCCTTATATTTTAAAAAAAGACGAAAAGATTTTTGGGATGGATCATCCGTTTATCGATTTTGGAAAGATCAAAACACTTCGTCAAGGTGTTTTGATGGGAGAACAAAAAAAAGGAAGGATCGAACCAGAGCACGCGTTTTTTTTAGCAGCCGACCAAAAAGAAGGTTTAATTTCGAAAGTGGAAATCGATGAAGAAGAAATGGATCGATTTATGCATGGCGAAGTCTTGATGAAGAACGCTGCCAAAGGGTATGTCGCTCTTTGTTTCAAGCAAACGCCCTTTGGCTTTGGAAAAAGCGATGGCAATCGCATAACGAATAAATTGCCAAAAGGACTGCGCTTTTTGCCTAAATCGCACCTTTCGATATAGGAGGCATTATGGATTCAAATAGTATCAAGTATGTGAAGCTGATCATTGGAAGTATTTTATGTCCATTGGCTGTCAATTTATTTATCATGCCAGTCAAACTTAATGCGGGTGGTCTAGTAGGTCTTGCCCAAATCATTAGCTATTTGCTCCCGATCAAAACGGATGTGACAGGAATCATTAACTTTTGTTTTAATATTCCTCTATTCATCCTCGCTTTTCGAACGATTTCTAAAGGTTTCTGCGTGAAGACGCTTTTATCTTTGGTCATTCAAACGATGGGATTCTCGCTCATTCCTGTTTTGAGCAAACCTGTGATGTATGATGTGATCGCCAATGCGATCATTGGCGGTGTGATTTATGGAGCAGGAATCGGACTTTGCTTGCAGTCGAGCGGAAGCGCAGGGGGTCTAGATATTCTCGGTGTCTATTTTTCAAAGACGAAACCGGATTTTTCAGTTGGAAAACTATCGTATGCCTTCAACGCCGTCGTTCTTGGGATCAGCGCGTATTTATTTGATGTTCAAGTTGCCTTGTATTCGATCATCTTTATCATTATCGCTTATGCGGTCGCGGACCGTGTCCATTATCAGAACATCAGCATTCAAGCTTTGATCTTCTCGCACGAACCCACATTGAAGGAGGAGATCATGAAACAGACAGGACGAGGAATTACATATTGGGAAGGATATGGCGCCTATACAAATTCTCGGCAAGACATCCTCGTTTGCATGCTAAATAAGTATGAAGTTAGACATTTGAAAAAGATCATTCATAAAGTCGATCCTCATGCATTTGTGATCCTGTCAGATGCTAGTCCTATTCTAGGTAATTTTGAAAAGCGAATATAATTGAATATGTTATACTGAAGGAAAGAGAAAAAGATGATCTTTGGAGGTAAAGAAATGATCATACAAAGTAAAAGAGTTTGGGTGTTGGATATCTGGATGGCCGCTCAAATCGAAATAGAAGATGGCAAGATCAAGTCGATCCATCCTTATGGAAAAAAACCAGTGGATGAAGATTATGGCGATCTGCGGATCGTCCCTGGATTCATTGACGGTCATACTCATGGCGCTTATGGATGGGATACGAATGATGCCACACCTGAAGGACTAAGAAACTGGGTCAAGAATATCGTTAAGGAAGGTGTCACCGCTTTGCTTCCAACAACGATCACGCAAAGCGAAGAAGTCTTGACCGCCGCGGTCAAGAATGTCGCCAATGTCGTGAAAGAAGGGTATGATGGCGCAGAAATCTTAGGCATCCACTTTGAAGGTCCTTATTTGGATCAAGTGTTCAAAGGCGCACAGCCAGAACAATATTGCGTAAAACCAAATGTAGAACAATTCAAACGGTATCAAAAGGCGAGCGACAACTTGATCAAGATCGTGACGATGGCTTGCGAACACGATGAAGACTATAAGCTGCTCCATTACCTTGTTTCGCAAGGAATCGTTGTATCGCAAGGACATTCGGGCGCAACCTATGAACAAGCGGCCGAAGCGATCGCAAATGGAGCCATGAGCATGACGCACGTTTATAATGGCATGAGTAAGTTTCAGCATCGTGAACCTGGTCTAGTCGGCGCTGCTTATCGTTTCAGAGAAGTCTATGGAGAATTGATCACGGATGGAAACCATTCCCATTTGGCGGCGATCAATAATTTCTATAAAGAAAAAGGCGAAGATCACGTATTGCTGATCACAGATTCTTTGATGGTCAAATCGCTTCCAGTAGGAACGCGCGTTTTGTTTGGAGGCAACGAGATCGAACTGTTCCCAGATGGTTCGGCTCACTTAGTGGGAGCTGGAAACTTGGCAGGCTCGACGCTCAACGTCAACAAAGGATTGAAGATCGTCGTAGAAGAAGCGGGAGTTCCTTGGCGTTCAGCGATCAATAGCTGTACGCTCAATCCTGCAAGAATGTTAGGCATCGAAGACCATAAAGGAAGCATCCAAGCCGGCAAGGACGCGGATCTTGTTGTTTTGGAAGACAATTATGATGTCAAAATGACGTATGTAAAAGGAAAGAAAGCATTTTAAAGCCAGGTAAACTGGCTTTTTTTGGAGGAATATGAAAGTAATCATTTGTGTAGATCAAGACAACGGGATCTTGTTCAATCATCGTCGTGTTTCTCGAGATCGACGCGTGATCGAACAAATCGAAGCAGAAAATGAAGAGATCTGGATGAGCTCTTATTCAAAAAAGATGTTTGAAAATGATGAAGGAGCGAAAATAAGCGAGGATCTTGACGATAAACCTATTGTGTTTCTAGAAGAAGATATTCCGAAAGATTGGGTGATCGACGAGTTGATACTCTATCGTTTTGACGAGCTTTATCCAAGTGATATCAAGCTGACTTTCGATCTTAAAAAGATGGTTCTAAAAAACGTTACGACATTGGAAGGGTATTCGCATCCGCGAATCGATAAAGAGGAGTACGTTCGATGAAAAAATGGCTACAGCTCTTTCTTTCTTTTTGGCTCGTCTTTGGATTCACGGCTTGTCAGGCCCAGATCAAGCCAAGTGTATCCCTTGATACGCTTCCTGATTATTCCAATGTCCCATATATTGCGATCGATGACAATATCCCGTCCTTCAACGAAGATGAGATTACTACGACATCCTTTGAAACCTATTATCCGCTCGATTCCTTAGGAAGGTCGACGGGCGCTTTCGCAAGCTTAGGAAAAGATCTCCTTCCTACAAAAGAGAGAGGCGATATTCATCAAGTAAAGCCAAGCGGATGGCAATCGGTACGATATGATCAAGTCGAGGGAGGCAGTTTATACAATCGCTGCCATTTGATCGCATGGTCACTTTCGGGCGAAGATGCAAATCCAAACAACTTGATCACCGGAACTCGGTATTTGAATACAAAAGGGATGCTTCCTTTTGAAAACATGGTTCGAGATTATATTAAAGAAACAGGCAATCACGTCATGTATCGAGTGATCCCGATTTATGATGACTCAAATCTAGTCGCAAAAGGAGTTGAAATGGAAGCCTTGTCTGTCGAAGATCAAGGGGAAGGGATTTCCTTTCATGTCTATTGTTTTAATGTGCAGCCTGGGATCCAGATCGATTATGCCAATGGAGATAGTTGGGAAGATGGAAGCAATCCAACACGATCCGATCGTTCTAAAGAACAAACGTTTGTTTTGAATACAAAAACCAAAAAGATCCATAGTCCAGATTGTTCTTCTGTAAAATCAATGAACACCAAGAATAAAAAGTTTGTCCGTGACTCGCTCGAGCATCTTGAACAAGAAGGGTATTCAGTTCATGCTCAATGTATAAAGGAGAATAAAAAATGATGAAGTATACAAAATTGGTCGATCTAGATCCGCAAGAAAGTCTTGTTTTGGTGAACGAGACGATCAAAAAGCGCAAGACCATTTCCTTTCCGAAAGAACAATTGGATGTTTTCGATGCTTTAAGACTCGGAAAAGACTTGAATACGATCGAGGAAGAGAGCTTGTCTTCTTTAAAAAACTTACAAAAAAAGATCGATCGGTTGCTGATCCAAACAGAAAATTCGCATTTGTTAAAATTTGAAGAATATGAAGTCTTGAAAAATCAGCAGGAGATTGGATGGCGGATCGAGCTTTTGTATCCTAATGAACTCTCTTTAAAGGAATTCAAGAAATACCATACTTTAAGCGAAAAAGAAGAAGAAATGCTTCTTGATCAGATCGTTCTGCTTTGCAAGAAGCCATGAAAGCCGATCTTCCTATCCATCAACCGGATCTAGAGAACATTTATGTGGTTAGAGAAAATGAATATCGCTTGGATTTGATCGGAAGCGATCCATCCTTCTCGTTTGATTCCTTGCAAGAACTTTTCGAGTATCCGAAACTAAAACAGAAAGTCAAAGAAAGTGATTTATGGACCTATTCATTTTATGATAACTAAAACCTGACTTTACAAGTTAAAAGGAAATTATAGTACTCAAAAAACGATCTTAGAGATTTTTCTCCAAGATCGTTTTAATTTGCTTCTTCTTCAGAACGAAATTGTTGATCGGAAGCATATATTTAGCGG
>NZ_MPKA01000133.1 GCF_001945605.1 Dubosiella newyorkensis | reverse complement strand
CGTATTGAATCACCTGTTCTTTAAATTCTCTGTCATAATGTTTTGCCATTTTTCATTCCTCCTCATTCTGGAATTCAAATTGTTCTTCTTATGACATTCTACCACTTGAATTTTCAGAGGTTTAAGGGATGCACCATTAATACTAAATCCAGCTTCCTCTTCCGGGAGCGTATTGAAAGATCCGGATCGGCTTTCGAGAAACAGCCGCTGAGCTGTAGACCCACATCCACGATTTGGAAGTGTTCTTTCTCCCTTCTTCGCGGAGCACCTGGATCGGGGTCTCGTCGCAGTGGCACAGTTCTTCTTTCAGAAGATGTTCTCTCATCTTGAGAACGACAGGTTCAAGATAGAGTTCGGAGACCGCCATGATCCAGTTGGACATCGTTCTCCGGCTGACGGAGAGACCCAGCCATTTCCACTCCTTCTCCTGCCGGTTGTAGGGTACGCTTTTGACAAAACGCTCGTTGGCTACATGAGCGATCGCTTCCGCGCTCGCAAAAGAATGCGGAATAACGGGAAGAGGG
>NZ_MPKA01000145.1 GCF_001945605.1 Dubosiella newyorkensis | reverse complement strand
AGCATCCATGATCGTTGACAAATAGGCGAATTTTCCATCGTAAGGAATGTAAGTAATATCTGTCAGAAGTATTTTTCGCGGACCGAACTCTTCAAACCTGCGCTCGACCAAATTATCGGATACAGAATCTGTTCTCATGGCCTTTGCCATTCTTCTATATGGATTGGCTTTTCTTATCGGGCATTCCAAGCCATATTTCCTGCATAGCCTTCTTATCTTTTTCAAATTGAAAGTTACGGGAGGCTCCATATGCTGAAGAACCATATAGATCTGCCTTGCTCCCTTTTTGCGTCCGTGCTCAAGGAAGGCCTGGAGAATAAGATCGAAGTCAGC
The DNA here is from genome assembly GCF_001945605.1 of Dubosiella newyorkensis. Classification (GTDB taxonomy): domain Bacteria; phylum Bacillota_I; class Bacilli_A; order Erysipelotrichales; family Erysipelotrichaceae; genus Dubosiella; species Dubosiella newyorkensis. The sequence continues at coordinate 195 of NZ_MPKA01000145.1, read as the reverse complement.
TCGATCCTGTGCTTCTTTGGCCGCTTTTGCTTCCAAGGAATGGATCCAGCTGTAATAGCCGGAACGGCTGACATGATTCAGTTCGCACAGCTGCTTGATAGAGAACGTGTTTTCCGGATCCTGAGCAATTTCATAGATGAGTTCGAATTTTTCGGATGGGCGGTTCATCAGAAGTCCTTCGATTTTGGCGAGCTG
>NZ_MPKA01000044.1 GCF_001945605.1 Dubosiella newyorkensis | reverse complement strand
GCTTGTTTTCGAGATTTCTTCTTTTTATGAACTGTTCTTCTGTTTTCAGTGTCATCTTTTTCCACAACTTTACTTTAGACCTTTTCTGTTGTGTCTTTTTCTCTTTTTCCGGTTTTCAAAGATCGATCCTCAGGACGATCCCTGGAAACTTGACAGGCTCTTTCCTCACGTCTCCACCTTTTCCTTCTTCGCTTTCTCCTTAGAAAGGAGGTGATCCATCCCCACGTTCCCGTAGGGATACCTTGTTACGACTTAACCCCAGTCATCGGCCCTGCCTTCGACGGCTCGCTCCCTTTCGGGTTGCGCCACCGGCTTCGGGCATTGCCCACTCCCATGGTTTGACGGGCGGTGTGTACAAGGCCCGAGAACGTATTCACCGCGGCATGCTGATCCGCGATTACTAGCGATTCCATCTTCACGGAGTCGGGTTGCAGACTCCGATCCGAACTGGGACGGCTTTTTTGGGATTCGCTCCTCCTTGCAGAGTCGCTGCCCTCTGTGGCCGCCATTGTAGTACGTGTGTAGCCCAGGCCATAAGGGGCATGATGATTTGACGTCATCCCCGCCTTCCTCCGGTTTCTCACCGGCAGTCTGATATGAGTCCCCATCTTCTGCTGGTAACATATCACGAGGGTTGCGCTCGTTGCCAGACTTAACTGAACATCTCACGACACGAGCTGACGACAACCATGCACCACCTGTATGGATGATACCCTCCGGCATATCTCTATCCCTTCGCATCCTATGTCAAGGCCTGGTAAGGTTCTTCGCGTTGCTTCGAATTAAACCACATACTCCACCGCTTGTGCGGGCCCCCGTCAATTCCTTTGAGTTTCACACTTGCGTGCATACTCCCCAGGCGGAGGACTCACTGCGTTGACTGCAGCACTGAAGTTTTACCTCCAACACTTGGTCCTCATCGTTTACAGCGTGGACTACTAGGGTATCTAATCCTATTTGCTCCCCACGCTTTCGTGCCTCAGCGTCAGATGCAGGCCAGACGGCCGCCTTCGCCACCGGTGTTCTTCCATATATCTACGCATTTTACCGCTACACATGGAGTTCCACCGTCCTCTCCTGCTCTCCAGCCGGACAGTTTCCGCAGCCCCTGAAGGTTGAGCCTCCAGTTTTTACTGCGGACTTGCCCGGCCGCCTGCGCACCCTTTACGCCCAATCATTCCGGATAACGCTCGCCACCTACGTATTACCGCGGCTGCTGGCACGTAGTTAGCCGTGACTTCCTCGCCGGGTACCATCACTCAGAAAGCTTTCCACTCTTTCTGCCTTTTGTCCCCGGCAACAGAGCTTTACGATCCGAAGACCTTCCTCGCTCACGCGGCATTGCTCGTTCAGGGTTCCCCCCATTGACGAAAATTCCCTACTGCTGCCTCCCGCAGGAGTCTGGGCCGTGTCTCAGTCCCAGTGTGGCCGTCCGCCCTCTCAGGCCGGCTATGCATCGTCGCCTTGGTGAGCCGTTACCTCTCCAACCAGCTAATGCACCGCAGGTCCATCTGCATGCGGGACTCTTGTCCCCTTTTCCAAAAAGAAGATGCCTCCTCTTTGCTCATCCGGTATCAGCTTCCGTTTCCAGAAGTTCTCCCGCTCATGCAGGCAGGTTCCCTACGTGTTACTCACCCGTTCGCCACTCATATCCGAAGATATCCGTTCGACTTGCATGTATTAGGCATGCCGCCAGCGTTCATCCTGAGCCAGGATCAAACTCTCCATTTGATATTGACTCTTTTTTTCTTTTCTCTGTTATCTGTCTTGATTGTTTTTCAGGTGTCTCAAGAAATCGACGTGATTTCTGTTTCTCTCGTACTTGTACGATTGTTTTTTTCTTTCCTGTCAAGTTTTCAAAGATCGTCCCTGCCTTGAAGCTCTCTGCCTCAACGCTCACTCATATTACCATGAATGAACTGTTCTGTCAACACTTTTTTCAATATTTTTTGAATATTTTTAGAGGACAGATTGAGGAGAAACCTCAACAGCTTGTTTATACTACTCCTCCTGATCCCTTTCCGTCAAGAAGAAATTTGTTTTTTCTTGTGGATGGATCTATGAAGTTCGTATGTCCTGCGTCTTTCTCAACGCTTGCTTATCATACTTCTTTTTTAACTATCTGTCAACTGTTATTTTGATTATTTTTCAATATTTTTAAATGACAGATCGCAATCAAAAAAAAAAGAGCTGAAGCTCTTTTCTATACACTACATTGCAAATAAACCAACACTAATATCCATAGCACCTTGGCTAATAAACATAGCGCCGATCAGCACGGTCAACAAATAGCCGCTCATTCCAGGATTGAACAAGAAGTAGCAACCAACGATCGCCATCAAAATCCCCAAAACAAGCATAAGCCACCAACTGCTGATTCCCGCAGATTTTACAGAGAATGACAACCAGATCCTTAAAGCCGCATCGATCACCAAGAACGCGCCGACCAACATTCCTAAGAAATTCATCATTCCATGGATGTTCATCAACAAAACGATCCCAAATACGATCAAAACGATTCCTAAGATCAAGTTGAAACGGAAAAATTGTTTAAAATCACCTTCCGCAAAATACGATAAGATCGCTGCGACACCATAGCCGATCATCATGCAACCCATCACTAGACCAAGAGTTCCCTCCGTAAGTCCAGGGTACATAAACAACCATACTCCAGCGATGCAAGAGATGATTCCCAAAACAATATACAAAATTTTTGTGCCAGTTCCTAAACCAGTCATAAATCTGACCTCCTCAAATATAGTTCCATTATAAGGAAGTCATTTCAAAAAATCAGTTGATGTGAATGAGATATTTTATCGAATATCGGGCCATAAATCAAGATAAAATTCAACCATTTTGCTTAAGCCGCCCAGAAGCCTCGATCCACTCCCTCGACTTCATCAAATCATCTGGAAATGTCTTAAAATCCTTCAGCTTCCACGTCCAATTTGAAGCACCCTCTACTTCAGGCGCATCGATCCTCGTATTGCCCTTATACCCGCAAACATCCTGCAAAGGCAAGATAACCGTATCCGCCTCGCTCTCTAGAGCGAACGCGCAAACCATATCATGAAAGCTTCGATATCCATACCCTCGTTTCTTAAAGAAGCGACGCAAGGCGATCCGCTTATTGCCATCAAAAGTCGCATACTCTTCTTCGATCGTTGGCATATCGTGCGTTGTCGTATAGACGACTGAATTTATTTTCACATCGCGCTTCAAACCCTTTGTATCTAGACGTGACAATAAAACATCCATTCCCGGAATCCCATATTGGTCTTCCAGCTCTTTCACTTCCGGACGCAAAGCGTCAAGATCTTGGGCCACAAGCTCAACAGAAGGGAGCGCCTTTTCGATCATCTCGATCAAAGCGCCCCGAGGACCAATGATCCACTTTCCATCGCGGACGGTTGTTGCTTCGGCCGGGATCCTCCAATACGTATCCATGGCGCTGAACGGCTCGATCCGAATGATCTCATAATATCGCGCCAACCAGCGCATCCGCTTTTGCCAAAAAGAATACTCTTCCGCTTTTTGTTTTTTAAAATCGTATAATACAAATTTCTCTGCTTCTTGATCACGGAACTTCTCAGGCATGCATCCACCCACATAAGACAACTTTCCTTCTTGATCCAACAAAAATTGACTTCGATCCGACCAAACCTCCGCACTATCGTGCAAAAGATAGAAAGGAGCGTCGCCCATGAGCCGGACCCCTTTCTCTTTGGCATACGCGACAACCTCATCCAATTGTTTATAAAATATAAATTGTAAAAACTCCAAATAAAGAAGTTCGTCGGCATGCTCTTTCAGATCCACATTCGAATGATCAAGAGGAAAATCACGATACTCTTCTTCCCATTTGTTCCACGGCTCGTTTTCATACAAAGATCTGAACAAAGCAAAACGCGTCCAATCCTCTAACCAAAACGCTTCTTCTTTAAACTTCTTGAATTCCGCTTGATAATCCCCATAAAACTTTTTGAAATTCCGAAATGCCTTCCTAAAGTATACTTCCTTAAAAGCACGCACTTCATCGTAATTCACAAAGTCTTTAAATTTATTACAATTGACGATCGAGCTCTGTGTCAAAAGCGACATTTCACTCAATCGATCAATATTGATATAAATGGGATCGCCCGCAAAACACGACACGCTCTCATAAGGAGAGTGCGAAGGGCCCATCGCTTGGATGGGCAAGATCTGCCATATCGAATAACCAGCTTCCGTAATATGATCAATCATTCTGAGCGTTTTTTGTCCAAGATCACCAATCCCTTGATTCCCTGGAACTGAAAATAAAGGAAGCAACAATCCAGCGCGTCTAACAGTCATACTCTCACCTGAAAACCCTTTCATTTTCCTTATATTAACACATAAGACGCGCTTTCACCATAAAAAAAAGTCCCATTTCATACAATGGGACATGATATTAAGAAAGCGTGCTCTCTTTAACTAATTGATCGAACTGCTCGATCGAATCCGCGATCGAATCCTCATCCAAAGACGCGAAAGAAATCTCCATCCAGCCCTCATCAAATTCAGGAAGTCCGATCCCACGCTGCTCTGCTAGTTCCTTGAACTTCTTTTGATCCACATTCGGTAAATGAACCAAATACGATAAATACGCTTCATTCAAAAAGAATTCAAACCCTTTCTTTTGAAGCTCTTCTTCCATTAAAAGCGACTTATCCCGATATTCCCGCTTCAGCTTTCGAACATGCCGTTCCAAATGACCATCCGCAATATAGTTCGCAAAAGCCATTTGTTCTAGCTTGCTAGCCATAGGACCATATTCCATCTTATGCGAACGATAATATTGATCCCACGTCTCATTCAGCACCAAATAACTGATTCGCACCGAAGGAAGAAGCAGTCGAGAAAACGACCCACAATAAATGACACGATCATTCGTATCCGCGCTATACATCGCCCGCCGGTTTTTAGAACGATACGTCAACTCACCATTATAATCATCTTCGATGATCAAAAAATCATGCTCTTCCGCCTGCTCTAGGACACGATCTCGCACCTCGTTTGAGATCGGTTCCCGTTTTTTCCCCGAAGAAGAAGAATTGATATATAAAATATCGATATCGTTCAAATGTTCGAGATCCACTTCCTTGATTTCCCAGCCATAGGACTCGAAGACCCTTTTCGCCTGTGGATGAAACGGATGCTCCATTCCCACGATCCCAGGCACATCGAACATGCCGCAAAGGACAAACAGCAACGTCTGATAATTCGGACCCACTAAGATCTGTTCAGTCAAACACATCACGCCACGGTTTTTATAGGCATATAAAGAAAGCGCCTGCCGCAGTGGAAATTCCCCTTGCGGATCTCCATAAGAACTCATTTGCTCCGCTTTGAACGCTTGCTTCAAATACCGCTTCCACGTTTGAATCTCGGAAGATTGAAGCGAAACGGAACGAGGCCGAAGATCAAGATCATATTCCTCTTCATATTCTTTCGCTGGCGTGCTCTCGATCTCCTTATGCATTTTGATCTGCGCTGGCTCTAAGCGCACGCGATAGCCCACCTTTTCGATCGATTCAATATATCCATCTAAAACGAGCTGTTCATACGCGTGTTCGATCGTCGTTTGCGAACATTGAAAGATCTCACACGACTTTCGAATGCTTGGCAGCGTGTCTTCTTTTTTTAAATACCCATCGAGAATCGCGTTTCGATAGTAATCATACACATGTTTATATTTTTTCATAATTTTTAGATCGTATTTAAGATCTCTTTCATCCTTTTAGCTAAGCCCTTTGTTTTTTCTAAAGAAAGCGAACAGATCGCGACACGGATGCCTTGATTGACCTTCACCGTATAAATATGTTCATCCATGAGCGCCTGATGGAAACGATCACGCAAATCATTGTCCATCGAAAGCGTTACGAAAAAGCCTTCCTTATAAGGATAATGCGCCAAGCCGACCTCGTTAGCCTCCTTCAAGAACAAATCGCTCCTTTTTTTAAGAAGATCTACATAATACGCCTTTTCTTTTTCATAATCTTCGAGGCGATGATCCATCACATCGACGAACATCGCCATCGCTCCATTGTTGATATTCGACCATGTCGCCCTGGCATCCTTTTCAAATACCGTCTTGACTTGATCGATCGCTTCTTCTTTTTTCGCTAGAAGAAGAGCCGCTCCGCAACGCAATCCATACGAAGTCATCGATTTCGATAAAGAGAAAGCGATCACGACCACGATATTGTCGCTGATTTGATCAAAAACCTCAAAATATTCCTTTGCCTTTTCTTGACGATACGAATAATCGATATAGGCGATATCGTTGAGCAAAACGACCGAATGCGTTTGAGAACAAACATTCAAGAACTCGATCACATCGCTCCATTCCTTCCGGCTCAAGGAATATCCTGTCGGATTATGACAAGGATCATTGATGATGATCACGAGCCGATCTTGTTTTTTCATCACTTCTTCGCACGTCTTTTTAAACGAATCCAGATCAAACCGGTCTCCATCAAAAAGATGATAGCGCGCCACATCCACATTATTCATTTGAGCCATGAGCGCGTACGATCCCCAAGCGATCTCAGGAATGATCAAGGTCTGTCCTGGATCGAGACACTCGTTGACGACCATGCCGACCGCTCCAGTTCCTCCAGGCGTCGCGATCACATCCGTATAGAGCGAAGAACGATCTTGAAGCACCCATTTTTTCACGTGATCCTTAAAATCAGGATTTCCGGTAAAGCTTGCCGCGTATTTGGCCAATACACGGTTATCTAAGTTTTTCAATGACTCGAATACAGAAGGCAAGGCCACCAATCGGCCCTCTTCATCATAGAGAGAACCGATCGTCGCGTCGACCACGGCGTCTTCTCCAAATTTCTCTTTTGCTTTTTTTGCTGCATCGACGATCACGAATACTGTATCCACGATCGGCTCTTGATTTACGCTATCTTTTACGAAATTCATTATTCGTTATTCTCCTTTCGCATCGTATACGATCCAAGCACTTTTGTTTGATCACACACGGAACGGATCGCATCCAGCGCCCTCTGATCTACATTGCCCTCGATCTCAATAAAGAAAAAATATTCAAACGGATGCCCTTTGAGCGGTCTTGATTGGATCGAACACATATTCAAATGTTGTCGGGAGATCTCCTCAATGACCTTACCTAAAGCGCCCACTTCGTTTTTAAAAGTAACACACATCGCAAAGCGGTCGCCCTCTTGATTCCGCTCTCTAGAAATCACAAGAAAGCGTGTCGTATTTTCACTATTTTCCTCGATACGGCTCGCCAAAATATTCAAATTATACAAAGCCGCATTTTCTTTCGCCCCGATCGCCGCTTTCGTCTTATCTCTTTGCATCGCAACATATTGAGCGGCCAAAGCGGTATTCGGATAGGCGACTGGCTGCGCATTCAAGCTTTGAATAAATTCCCTAGACTGGTTGAGCGCTTGATCCTTCGAATAAACCCATTCAATATCTTTTAAAGTCGCACCTTCGATCCCAAGCAAGCACTGCTCGATCTTTTGATCCCAAACTTGCTCAATAAAAACCGGATACTTCAACAGCGCATCGAGCACTTCGCCCACAAGACCAGAATTTGTATTTTCAAAAGGAATGACGCCAAATTCGATCTTTTTATCGACCAAGGCTTGAAACACATCCTCGAAATTGGAATACGCCACAAGTGTATGGTCATGGAACAAACGCTTGGCCACCATATGCGAAAAAGCGCCTTCGATCCCCGCATAGCCAACTTTTCCTTTGGCTAAAAGCGCCCGCTGATAATCACAAGATTCCGAGATCATAAAGCGCAGCACACGCTCATACGAGTCCATAAAAGCGGGATCCGTGATAAATTTCCGATTTTTTTGGACGATCGCCTCTTCTCTCGAGGTATCCACGACAGCTAGACCATGGGCTTGCTTATAGGCAGCCACATCTTGAAGCGTCTTCATTCGCTCCTCGTATAGACGAGCGAGTTCTCGATCGATCGAATCGATTTTGGCTCGCGCCTTCTCCAATTGATTCATAATCCACCTCTGAGTTATCATAACACTTTTTGTCATGCTTTTTTATTAAATAAATAAAAAAAAAAAGAGAAAACAATTCTCTTGATTCTTTTCACCAATTTTCTGAAATGTGTTTCATTCTTATGGTATCATGGAAATTGAGGTGAAAATATGCAACTTCAAGTCCAGCTGGAAGAACACAGCTACCCTATATATATAGAGCATCACGCTCTCGATCGAATCAAAAACTACCTCGATCCAAACCGAAAATACGCGATCGTCACCGACGATGGCCTCCCAAAAAAATGGGTCGACAAGCTGCAGGCGCAGCTTCCTAACGCTTTTGTGATCTGCTTTCCCCATGGTGAAGCCAACAAAAATCTCGAAACGTATCAAACAGTCATGAAAAAACTCATCGAACACCATATGTCAAGAAGCGATGCTTTGATCGCTTTAGGGGGCGGAGTCGTCGGCGATCTTGGCGGATTTGTCGCCAGCACCTATATGCGAGGCATTGATTTCTACAACATCCCTACGACCGTTCTATCCCAAGTGGATTCTAGCGTTGGCGGCAAAGTCGCGGTCGATTTCGACACCTATAAAAATATTATCGGCGCCTTTTACCAGCCAAAAGCTGTGATCATCGACCCTGAAACACTGACAACGCTCGATCCACGTCAAATTTCCAATGGTCTAGTCGAAGCCTTAAAAATGGGCTTGATCCTTGATGAAAGACTCGTGCAAGAATTTGAAAAAGACACGCTCGATCTAGATACGATCATCGCTGCTTCGATCGACCTCAAACGTCAAATCGTACAAGACGATGAAAAAGAACAAGGAAAAAGAGCGATCTTGAATTTCGGACATACGATCGGCCACGCCCTCGAAAGCCGATATTTCGATGTTCCTTATTATCATGGCGAGTGCATTGGCATGGGCATGCTCTTTTTTCTGAACGACCCCGCCCTTAAGCATCGGGTGGAAGCGATCTTGGAAAAGCTGAATATCCCATCCATTCCCGACTACGATCCCGAAGAGATCCTAAGCTACGTCAAGCACGATAAAAAAGGAAAAAGCGAAACGATCAACATCATCGAGGTCCCTAAAGCAGGCTCATGGCAAATGAAAACGATCACCTATCCAGAAATCAGACAGATCCTTCAAGGAGGCATTCATGAAAAATAGCTTTGGAACGAACTTGCAAATCACTGTATTCGGCGAAAGCCACGGACCTTGTATCGGGATCGTGCTCGATGGATTGCCAGCCGGCTTTTCAATCGACGAAAAGCAAATCGAACACGACATGGAACTTAGAAAGCCTAAAGGAAAAACCGGCACCCAACGCCATGAAGAAGACACGATCCATATCGTCTCTGGCTTCTTCAACGGCTATACGACCGGTTCTCCTTTGACGATCCTTATCGAAAACAAGGCGCAGCGCTCAAAAGACTACGCGCCTTTGAAATATCGTCTACGTCCTTCCCATGCCGATTGGAGCGCCTTTGAAAAATACCATGGCTACCAAGACTATCGAGGAGGCGGTCATTTTTCTGGCCGGCTCACCGCGCCCATCGTCGCGGCTGGTTCGATCTGCAAACAGATCCTGAATCAAAAAGGCGTCAAGATCGCGACCCATCTTGAAGCCCTTTATACTCTTGAGGACGATGCTTTTTCAACAAAAGCAGAAGAACTCGATCAACAAATCGATCTTCTCAACGAAAAGCAATTTCCAACACTCAATGAAAAAAAAGGCGAAGAAATGAAAACCGCGATCGAGCAAGCCGCCCTCGAAAAAGATTCCGTAGGCGGTATCTTAGAAAGCGCGATCACTCACTTTCCAGCAGGAATCGGAGAACCTTTCTTTGACAGCTTAGAAAGCTTGCTCGCGCACGCGCTCTTTTCCATTCCGGCAGTCAAAGGCGTCAGCTTTGGCCTAGGCTTTGATTTTGCCGCCAAAAAAGGAAGCGAAGCCAATGACGCCTTGTATGCGCACGATGGAAGGATCGAGACGACTTCCAACAACAATGCGGGCATCAATGGCGGCATTTCGAATGGAATGCCGATCTTGATCCATACCGTGATCAAGCCGACAGCTTCGATCTTCAAAGCGCAAAAATCTGTCGAATACGACACGAAAGAAAACATCGAACTCACGATCGAGGGACGTCACGACCCATGTATCGCCCATCGCGCGCGGATCGTTGTCGATTCTATGATCGCCTTCACGCTTTTGGATGCTTGGATGTCAAAGGCGGCCAAAGAAGAATTTGAAGAGGAAACCCTATGAAGATCCATATCCAACCTAGCCGATTAGAAGGCGCGCTTTGTGTTCCTCCTTCGAAATCGATGGGGCATAGAGCTTTGATCTGCGCCGGGCTCACGCAAGGAAGCAGCACGATTTTAGGCCTTGGCCATTCCAAAGATATGGAAGCGACGATCCAGTGCTTAGAAGCGCTGGGCGCTTCCTTTAAAAAAGAAAAAGAGACATGGCATGTGGTTGGATGCGATCCTAGAAGCTTGAATCGACCTGCCCAATTACATTGCAATGAATCTGGCTCCACCTTGCGTTTTCTTTTACCTGTCGCTTGTTTGAGCAAGGAGACGATCACCTTCTATGGAAAAGGTCGTTTGATGGAACGTCCGATGAAGATTTATCAAGACTTGTTCGAAGCCCAAGGATTGTGGTATAGCCAAACAAACGAAGCGATCAAAGCGCAAGGCCCCCTCCAGTCAGGAAACTTTACGCTTCCTGGAAACGTATCCAGCCAATTTATTTCGGGGCTCTTGTTCGCTCTTCCTTTGATGGAAAAAGAGAGCACGCTTCATATTCAAGGAAAGCTAGAATCCAAGAGCTATATCGATTTGACGCTCGATACTCTTGAAAAGGCGAACATAAAAATCACACCGATCGAGAATGGCTATGCGATTGAAGGCCATCAAACATATGCGCCAACAACGTATCACGTAGAAAAAGATTACTCGCAGCTCGCGTTTTTTGCGGTCTATGCCGCTTTGAAGGCGCCATTATCCTTTATCGAACTCGATCCCGATTCCAAGCAAGGCGATAAAACGATCTTAAAGATCCTAGAAAAAGCGGGCGCCTCGATCGAGTGGAAGGAACGAACATTAACGATCAAGCCTAGCCAGCTTCATGAACAAGTGATCGATCTAGCCGATTGTCCTGATTTAGGCCCTATCTTATGTGTATTGGCCGCTTATTGTCCTGGGCAGACCAAGATAATCCATGCCGGACGGCTCCGTATCAAAGAATCCGACCGGATCCAGGCGATGGAAGATGAATTAAAAAAATGGGGTGTCGATATCCAAAGCGATGAGGATACGATCACGATCAACGGGAAAAGAAACTATAAAAAAGAAGAAATCATAACTATGGAAGGTCATAATGATCATCGAATCGTGATGGCTTGCACGATCTTTGGCTTGTTGGCTTTATCGCCTTCCTGTATCTCGGGAGCTGAAGCGATCGAAAAATCATACCCAACATTTTTTGAAGATATCAAGCGACTGAAAGGAAAGGTGGAACTTGTATGAAGACGATCGGGATCGTCGGCCTAGGTGTCATGGGCGCTAGTTTTGCGATGCGCTGCAAACAGCTTGGCTACATTGTCTATGGGATCGATATCGACCATGAAACGATCGAATACGCATTGGATCACGACATGATCGATGAAGGAGATACAAAGGGGGATGGATCGTTGTGGAAATGCGATATGGTTCTTCTTGCACTCTATCCAAAGCAGCTCAAAAGCTGGATCGAACAAAACCAGAAGGAATTGAAACCCGGAACTTTATTGTTGGAGATCAGCGGCGTCAAGTCAAACATCTCGAAAGAGCTCCAAAATATTCTTCGTCCTGATCTCGAGCTTTTATCGATCCATCCCATGTGTGGCCGAGAATCGAGAGGGATCCGTTTCGCGGATCCTAAGATCTTCGAAAACGCCAACTTTATTATCATTCCGCTAGAAAACAATTCCACAAAAGCGGTCGTGGCGATCAGCGCGTTCGCGAAAGAGCTTGGATGTAAAAACATCGGTGTCCTCAGCGTAGAGGAACATGATCGGATGATCGGATTTTTATCCCAGCTGACTCACGTGATCGCTGTATCGCTCATGAACACGCATGAAAACGCGCACCTTGTGGAATATACAGGAGATAGTTTCCGCGATTTGACGCGGATCGCTAAGATCAACGAAGATATGTGGAGCGAACTCTTTGTTTTGAATAAAGAGATCTTGCTTGATGAGATCGATCAATTTATGGCTTCGATCCAAAACTTTCGAACTTTGCTTCAAAACGAAGACATTGATGGAATGAAGAAGGAATTTATCCAGTCAACGGACCGGCGAAAAAAATTTGACCAATAAAAAGAGGGTGGAAAGCCCTCTTTTTTAAGCACTAAGCTCCATCGCTTTTTGAAGCAGCGTTTGAGAACGAAGCAATGCGTCGCTTTCGATTTTACCGTTTCGAAGTTGATCCATCGCCACATCGAGATCGATCTCGCTCTCTTTTCCCAACATTTTCACGAGTGGACGAAGATGATCAAAATAATAGCCAACCGCGCTATTCACGTCATACGAACGTGGCAATTCGTTGTGTTCGATTTCGAGCATCATTTTAGCAAGCTGCAATCTTCCTTCCGAAGACAGATTTGTAGATTCCATATATACACCTTCTTATCTAATTCTCTCTACTCACCATCATAATGTTCTAAATCAAGAGGACATGCAATAGTTTGTCTAAACAAGACGGAAAAAGGACAAACCAAGCCAAATTTATTGCTCAAACAAAAATTTGGCAAACTCTTCCGGAATCACTTCCCCCATTTCCTGATACGCTCTTTGAAGTTTTGATGTATCAAAAATCACGAGGCGATGCCCCTCAAAATCTACTTCATTGAGTTTCATCAACGTCACTAAAACCCGCACCTCGTGAATAGAAGAATACTGTTCAAAAAAGTGATAATACGATTGAAGCGCCTCGTCCCCTACTGGATATGGATGCGACTTATTGCTTCTTTCGATCAATTCCGCTCGTGTGATCTTTTTCATCCCCGCCTCCACTTTCTTTTCAATCTATAATATAACGATGTGATCGTTTCAACGATCAAGATCCCTAGCGCTAAGACGCCCGCCACCGTCAATGTCTTCAAAAACAAAACAAGCGCCTCATAAGGGTCGTTCGTAATGATCTCGATCATCATATCGTACATCGTCCCCCCAGGAACAAGAGGAATCAAAGCGCACACGATAAAGGAAGTGACGGGTGTTTTCATCTTCCGCGCGCTTATTTCCGCAAAAACCGTAAAAACGATCGCCGCCATAAAATTCGCCGCCAGATCCGAAGCATGAAGCACCAAAAGCAGCTCATAGACAAATCCTCCAACCCCTCCAATCAAGCCAGCCACGAACAGCTTGCTCTTTTGCCGAATATTGAATAACACGCCAAACCCTAGACTGGCTAAAAAAGAGCCGAGTGCCGCTGTTAAAATTTGATGCATCGCCTACCTCCAGATATACAAGATCACGCCTGCCCCGATGGCGATCGCGGTCGCGCATAAAAAAGCTTCCGCTCCCCGCGCAAGTCCAGATAAATAATCGGTCGACATCGTATCCCGGATCGCGTTGGTGATCGCAAGTCCTGGAACAAGAAGCATGATGCTCGAGATCACCATCACATTGATATTCGCTTCCGGCACGAAAGAGTGGATCTCGACCGACATCCAGGCCGCCACCATCGCGCACACCAAATTGTTTAAGAAATCATTCACTTTTAAGCTTGTCAAACACCAGCCTGCGCATCGGATCATGATCCCGATACCAAAAGAGGCGAGCATCTCCTGCCAATTCCCTTTAAAAAAGATCGCGAACCCAAAAGCGCCAAGCGCCCCAAAAAGCGTGGTCGTTAAAAAGGAATATCGTTTTTGATTAGCGATCCGATCGAGCTCTTCTTCGATGCGCGCCGTGCTCAAATGCTGGTGGACACACGTTCTCGAAAGCTGATTGATCTGATCGATCGTATCGACATTCACGTTTCGATTCCGCACCCTGGCAATGTGGGTGCGTGTCTTGCCTTCGACGTTGATCGAAAGCATGATTCCTGTTGCTGTCACATAGCTTTGCACAGATTCCACTTCTTGAAAACTCTTTGCGATCCGGTTCATCGTATCCTCTACCCGATACACTTCCGCCCCGCTAGACATCAGCATCGTGCCTACTCGCATCACTGTATTTAAAAGCTGTTCAACTTCCATATCTTTTCCTCACATATTGTCTTTTTACAGTATACAATGGAACTGCGAAAGAGAGGTAGTCCAAATGCTTTCAAGCTATCGAAGAGCCTTGCATCAGATTCCAGAGCTTAAACTGGATACAACACAAACAGCCACCTATATCAAAAACCACTTGGAGCCTATGAAATGCGAATTAACATCTTTGATTCCCAATTCTATTTGCGCGTATTTTGATTTCGGACAAGAACAGACACTCGCATTCCGTTCTGACATGGACGCGCTTCCGATCCTTGAACAAAACGAAATCGCCTATCGATCTAAAAACTCGAATATGCACGCGTGCGGTCATGATGGACATATGAGCATTTTATTAGGTTTCGCTGATCACATCGACCAGCTCGAACAAGCGCCCTACAACATCTTGCTGATCTTTCAGCCAGGCGAAGAAGATCCCGGCGGCGCCCAGCTCCTGATCGATGCTGGATTATTCGAACGATATTCGATCGACGCGATCTTTGGCTTGCATATTTATCCCCATCTTCCTTCTGGACAGATCGTCTCGAAAAAAGGGGTCATGATGGCGGGCGCCTGCGATCTCAATATCGAGATCTATGGAAAAGCTTCTCACGCCGCTCAACCAGAAAGAGGAATCAACGCCTTAAAGGCGGCTGCCCAATTCATCACCAAAACATTAGCCCAAGAAGAACAGCTTTTTGAAAAAGATGTGTATCATCTGTTGCATTATGGCCTCATAGAGAGTGGCTCCGCCTTCAACGTCGTGGCGAATCACGCAAGCATAAAAGGGACGATTCGCTATTTTGATCCTTATGTTTTTGATCAAATCGTCGACCTGCTCAAAAAAGAACTCTCTATTCTTCAAGAAAGGATGGGTATTCATTATGCCTTCTCGATCGACCAGCATTATCCGCCTCTCTACAACGATCAAAATCTCTTTGAAAATATCCAAAAAGAGATCCCGTTCGCGAATCTAGAAGCGCCTGTCCTGATCGCGGAAGACTTTGCCTTCTACGGGAAATATGCGCCTAGTTTTTTCTGTTTTATTGGAAGCGGCATGGAGGAAGCGCTCCACAGCGATACGTTTAATTTTGATGAAAGTTTATTGACATCTGGTGTATCATTCTATATAGATGTATTGAATCATTTAAAAATCAAAAAGAACACATAAGGGGGATCAACTATGTTTGAATATTCTTTAGGCACGATCCGTTCGCAGATCGTGTTAAAAAACGCCAAAATCATGAATGTCTTCAGCAACGAGTGGCTCGAGCAAGACATCGCGATCCAGTATGGAACGATCGTTGGCGTCGGCCAATACGAAGGTGAGATCGAGATCGATCTGAGTGGAAAGTATATCGTGCCTGGCTTCATTGACGCCCATATGCACATCGAATCCTCGATGCTTGCTCCAGAAGAGCTCTCCAAAGCGCTCCTTCAAGAAGGAACGACGACGATTTTGGCTGATCCGCACGAGATCGTCAACGTCAAGGGAAAAGAAGCGCTCGAATATATGCTCAAAGCCAACGCCAACACGATCTTAGATATTTATACGATGCTTCCCTCTTCGGTTCCTGCCACAGAGCTTGACACGAATGGGGCAGGCACTTTCATGCTGCAAGATATGGAAGCGTATTCGAAGCACCCGGATGTGCTCGGTCTAGGGGAAGCGATGCGTCTTGAAGATGTGATCTATGAAGAGCCTGGCATGATGGCAAAATTTGAATTGTTCAAAGACAAGCCAATCGATGGCCATGCCCCAGGCTGCGCTGGAAAAAAGCTAGAAGCCTATCGTTTCGCGGATGTTCTCACTGACCATGAAAGCGCAGCGTATGAAGAAGCTCTCGCTAAGCTAAGAGCCGGTTTCTTTGTCTTGTTGAGAGATGGAAGCCAAGCCCACGATCTTGAGCCGATCGTCCAAGGCTTTGTCAAGAACCATATTCCTTTTGATCGCTGCGCGTATTGTACCGATGATAAGCATATCGCCGATATTTTAAGAGAAGGCCATATTTCGGCCTGCATCAAAAAAGCGATCCAGTGTGGCGTGAATCTTTTTGACGCTTATAAAATGGCGACGATCAATCCTGCCCAAATGTATAAGCTGAAACGGAAAGGCGCGATCGCGGCCGGCTACCAAGCCGATCTAGTGATCTTGAACGATCCAGAAACAGTCGAGATCGATTCTGTCATCAAAAATGGACATCGTGCTTCCTTAAAGCACTTAAAGCCGATCGATCCATCCACTCTGCTCGATACTGTCACGATTCCAGCCATCACGAGCGAGTCGATCGAAATCAAGAAAAAAGAGAAAAACGATGTGATCGAGCTCGTACCAAACTCCTTGTTGACAAAACACCTTCAAGAAGAAGTACCTGGCATGATTTATTTTGAACCTGATGGTCTCTACAATAAGCTCGTCGTTGTCGAACGCCACGGGAAAAATGGAAACATCAGCGCCGGCATCCTTAAAGGCTATGGTCTAAAAAATGGAGCGCTCGCCTCCACGATCAGTCACGATTCTCACAATATGATCATCGTTGGCGACAACGATAAAGACATTCTCTTGGCGGCAAAAACCTTAGCCGACATCCATGGAGGCTATGTCCTTGTCAAAGACCATGAAGTGAAACATATTTTGCCGCTTCCGATCGGAGGGCTCATGAGCATGGATAAAGCGAGCCAAGTCGCGGCTTTAGCAAGTTCGCTCGAGCACGAAGCCCACGAAATGGGTGTGAGTGAGACGATCGATCCATTTAACGCGCTCGCTTTTCTTTCCTTGCCAGTAATCCCAAGTATCCGCCTGATGGATACGGGTTTGTACGATGTTGAAAAGCAAACCTTTATTGATTGATGTATTGAACCTAGATCCATGGATTTGGATCTAGGTTTTTTAGAAATTTTTTGTTCACCCCCTCCCCCCCCCCCGAAATTTTTGATATAATAGGAGTCATGAAAAGTTATGAAGTTTCCGATCAATTAATGCACTATATCATTGATCATAAACTGAAAGAAGGCGACAAGCTTCCCAATGAATACGAGCTTGCCGACATCTTCCAAGTATCTAGAAAAGCGATCCGCCAAGCCGTCAGTCTTTTAGTCGACGAAAGTATTTTAGAGATCCGGCGTGGAAAAGGAACTTTCTTAACGGATCATTCTAAATTTCAAGATCCGACCTTTAGGGCCGCCTACCACATCGCGCAACTGGACCGTTTGATCGAAGCCATGGAGTTGAGATGCTTGATCGAACCTTCCTGTGCGGCTTGTGCCACAAGATCGCCCCAGCCAATGCGTGAAAGCATCCAAGAGGGCTTTGATCTAGCGGATCAAGAGCACGAGTCGGATGCCTATTATCGTGATTTTTACTTTCATCAAAAGATCATAGAATGCTCCCCCAATTCCTTGATTCGCTCGATCTTGCCGATCGTTTCCTATTCGATCTCGCATGTCATGAAACTTGAACCGGAAATCGTTCGTGAACAAGTTCGGTTCGATCATCAAAAGATCAATGAAGCGATCCAAAACCAGAACGAAGAGGAAGCGGAGCAAATGATGCTTTCTCACTTGAAAAAGATCCATTCCATTTTAATATCCATGCGAAAAGACCGATCGATATAACCGGTCTTTTTTAGATCTTCTTATTTTCCAGAGCTGCCGAGCCGTCCTTCTCGGCGTAAAGAAGCGATCTGTTTCAGCTGCTCATAGGGGATCTCTTCTTTTTCGACTTTCGGGATCTCCAATAAAATCCCTTGCGCGATCGCCTTTTCATAAGGATAGAGAACAAATTGTTTTTTTTCTTCTTCCTCCATTTGAGAAAGAACATCCTTTTTCACGATCCGCAATGGCTTTTCATTTAAATTCGTGATCGGCGCCAAATATTCGCCACGATATCCGCTATCGATCACTCCGGCTCTTTGAGCAAGCCCGATCGAACCTGTCGAGCCTCTTTCCTTTAAGAGCATCACATAATTTGAATCAAAGGCGCTCGCGATCCCAAGAGGAACGAGTTTGGTATGCATTGGCTCGATCTGCATGAATCCTTCCTCAAAGCAAGGATAAAGGTCGTAGCCTGCATCTTCATCCCGTTTGGAGGGAATGATAGCGTCCACCTTCACTTTCGCAAAATAGAGTTTCATACTTAAACTCCTAGCGCCTCTTTATACTTCGGAAGAAGTTTGTCGACACTTTCATAATCCAAGTCGGCACCTGAAGGGGATGGAACGTATTCGATCGCGCATCCACCTTGATAATTGGAACGTTCCAGCAACTCTTTGGCACGATGGGAAACGCAGATGATCGTATCGATCGTAGGATGGGCTTCTAAGAAGCCTTGGATATCATTAAGTTGGATCTCTTCCATCGTATCGGCTTCGGACATATGCCTCAAACAAGAAGCAACGATTGAAGTGATCGCGATCTTTTCTTGTTGGCATAAAGCGAGTTTTTCTTCTTTGGTGTTTACAGGAAGATCGTAAATAGCGGAAAGCACATCCCAAAAATGATTGGATGGATCGCCAAAATACAACTTCGCTTCTTCTGCTTTCACACTAGGCATCGTCACCAAAAACAAATACCGACTATTTTCAAATACGAGCGGAGGAAGGGCTTTGTACAACTGCAATCCTGGACGATCGTACACAGCTAGTCCTCTCCTTCTAAAATATTGATCGCGCGCTCAAAGATCTCGATCTTTTTCTTTGTGAAGGCGAGCATATCTTCATCTCCATATTCGGCATATTTTTTGCTGAGTTCTTCAAGGCTCTTCAACTGTGTTTCAAAGTCTTCCTTAGAAACGAGAGACCCATCCTTTTCAACATCTTTTAAGATCTTGGCGCCTTCTTCGCTTGCGCCAACCCCAGCGCTTAATCGCGCCATCAATTCTTCTTTTACCATATTCTATTGACTCCTATTCTATTTATTCTATGACTTGTTCTCCAAATAAATCATACGCCGCTGCGTCCGTAATCAAAACTGTGACGAATTCTCCGAGCGCAATTTCTTTTGGACTCGTGAAGATCACTTGTCCATCGACTTCATCGGGTGCGTCCGCTTTCGAGCGTCCGCGATACTGTTTCTTCAGCGCTTCTTTTTCTTCGACAAGAACTTCGATCCGCTTTCCGATCTTGGCTTTGTTTTTTTTCAAAGAAATTTCCTTTTGGACAGCCATCAAACGATCCAATCGAGCTTTCGCAACTTCTGGCTCGATCTCGCCTTCTAGAGAGTAGGCTGGCGTGTCTTCTTCTTTTGAATAGGTGAAAGCGCCAAATCGATCCCATTTGATCTCTTGAATAAAATCGATGAGCTCTTCAAAGTCGGCATCGCTTTCTTGGGGAAATCCAACGATCGCCGTCGTTCGAAGCGTCGCTTCCGGAAAGCGGGAGCGGATCTCTTTGACAAGATCGATCACGTCTTCCTTCGTTCCTCTTCGATTCATCTTTTTTAACAGAGCGTTATTGGCGTGCTGCATCGGTATATCAAAGTAAGGCAAGATCTTGTTCGAGTTCTCCATCACATCCAATACGGCTGGCTCGATCTCATCTGGATACATGTAAAGGATCCGGATCCAGTGGATCCCTTCGATCGCGTCCACTTTTTTTAAAAGCTCTGGAAGCATGAGTTTTCCATAGAGGTCAAGTCCGTATTTTGTCGTGTCTTGCGCGATCAAAGTCACTTCCTTTACCCCAAGTTTGGAAAGATGCTCGACTTCCTCGACCACATCTTCGATTGGTTTGCTGACTTGATCGCCCCGGATCAATGGGATGGCGCAATAAGTACAGTGGTTCGAGCAGCCATCGCTGATCTTTACATAACCGCTCCATGGATTTCCGGATAGAGGTCTTTCGCTTTTCAAAAAAGCGCCCTTTCCTTCATCGTGGAGCACCTCTTGCAAGCGGGCGGCTAGATTTCCATAATCCTTGATCGGAATGACCGCTTTGATTTCCGGGATCTGTTCTTTGAGCTCTTGTTCATACCGTTGAGCTAGACAGCCCGTAACGATCAGCTTGTCGGTGTATTGACTCATTTTAAAGATCGTCTGGATGCTTTCTTCTTTTGCGGACTCGATAAATCCGCACGTATTGACGACGATCGCGTCTGCTTGTTTGGGATCGCCAACGATTTGGTGCCCATTTTCTTGAAGGACTCCCATGATGTTTTCGGAATCCACTAAATTTTTACAACACCCTAAAGAAACGAATCCGATCTTCATTCTTGTTCCTCCTTCTTTCTATGGTAGATCATCCGATTGTCAAGCGCGTAAATGCGAGGTCCAAAAGTGCCTGGCTGGCTTGCGTCGATGCTTTGTTTCATCATATACATTCTTGAATCGAGATTGTCGAGGATCGTCAATACTTCCGCTTCCGGGATCATTGGCAATACAGGAGATCCATATTCGAGCTTTCCATGATGGGAAAGCACTAAGTGCTTCAACAAGATCACTCGCTCATCGTCTTCATAGCCTAAGGAAGTGGCGATCCGATCGATTCGATTCGACATAATGGAAATATGACCGAGCAGATTGCCTACATTCGTATATTCTGGCAACATCGGGGCCGATAATTCATCGACTTTTCCAACATCGTGGAGCAGGATTCCTGCGAGAACGAGATCTTCATCTAAAAATGGATATTGTTCTACGACAGGTTTTGCCATTCTTGCCATGCAAATCGTATGGTAAGCGAGTCCGCCTACGAAATTGTGATGATTTCGAGTCGCAGCAGGATAGAGGTAAAAGCGTTCCTTGACGCTTTCTAATACTTTTTTTACGACTTCCTGGATCACTGAATCTTTCATATTGGCGATGATCGTGTCGATCTCTTGTTCCATCGCTTCTTTTTCCATCGGCGCTTCGCGCACGTAATCGAGAAGGTTGGCTTCTTCGTCTACGATCAATTTTCTGACGCGCAGCTGCGTCGCGTTTTTATGAAAAAGGATTTCTCCATAGGCTTCCACGACCATCCCGACGCGATATTGGCCAATTTGTTCTTCGGTCAAATTCCAAAATTTGGCATCGAGGATACCAGACTTATCTTCTAAGATCAGCGAAAGGTAGGGGGTGTTTTTGGCGGTCCGTCCGCGATCGCATTTTGTGATCAGCGCTTTGATATGGATCTTTCCTTCTTCATGAATATCTTTAATCATTAAATTCTTCACTCATTTCTAATTTTTCATCGATTTCTTGTCCTGAAAAACCGTTCCGCAAGCAATATTGACGAATTTTTTGGCGCCGTTTTTCTTCTGGCAAGGAAGAATAGAGGCGCACAGCCTTTTTAAAGGTTAGCTGAAGCGCTTCTTCATCGTTGTCATCGAGTTCTAGAGCTTCTCCAACTTCTTGGGCGATATCGCTTGAGTATCCTTTTTGGATCAATTTATGGATGATATTTTTCCGTTTCATGTTCGATGACTGCAATTTTACCGTCTGGATCAAGCGCTGAGCGAGCGCTTGGGCGTTCGCGAGCTCTTTTTTTGTATTTAGATTTTGAAGAACTTCGTCAATCAAATCGCGTGCGATCCCGGCTTTTGAAAGCTTGGCTGCGATATTTCGTCTTGAGTTGCCCATATCATGCCAATATTCTGCTTTTTCATAGGCATATTTTTGATCGTTGAGCCAGTTTTTTTCTTGGAATTCTTGGATAAGCTGATTGAGTTTGGCTTCATCCAATTCAAAATGATGATGGGCATATTGTTTCAATTCAAATACGGACTGTTCTTTCGTGAAGACTCGTCGTTTGAGTATCGAATACGCTTGATAATATTCTTGCATCGTTAAATAACCAGACACAAGATAGGCATCGACTTTCGTATGCAGTCCGATCTTCAATTCAAAAAAATCATCCAACGGGATCAAGATCTTGATCGTGTCTTCATCGCTTTCGCGCTCTAAATAGAGTTTCACAAAGTCATCTTGGATCCGGATCTTTTCTACGGTAAACGTCAAACGATAATCATCGATCACTTGTTCATAGACGGCGATGACTTTTTGTCCAAAAAGCTCTTTCGCGTAAGGAATGGTCTTTTCTCTACATAGGTCGGCTTTTTTTTGTCGTTCTTCGCGCGACAAAGAAAAAAAGTGTTCGATTTTTTGACTGAGTTCTTGCGCATCGTCAAAATAATAGCCTGTATTTCCTTCATCGATCAAATCGTAGAGCACTTCGTCGCGGCGACCAAATATATTCAATCCGCTCGCGAGCGCTTCAATATAAGTCAAGCCTTGTGTTTCTGTCAAAGAAGCAGAAACGAATCCATCAAATGCGGCGTAATAATACGGAATTTGTTCGGATGGGATCTTACCGATAAAGTGAACGCGGTGATCCAGCTCTTTTTTCCAAGTAAGCTCTTGATAATACTCTTCATCGGTTCCTGCTCCAACAATGATCAAATGGATGTCTTGATCGTTCAGGAGGGAGAGCGCTTCGATCGGTATTTCGATTGATTTTTCTTTGGCGATCCGTCCTACAAAGACGAGTGTTTTTGTGTCTTCGTGAAATCCGAGCTGTTCACGGATGTTTTGGATCTTTTCTAGTTCGAGGTTTTCAAGTTTGAAACGATCCAGGTCCAGTCCGGTAGGAACAACATAGATTGGAGCACGGACGCCGTATTCATATAAAGTTTCTTTGGTTTTTTCGGAAGGAGCGATCACGGCCTGGACTGTATTGCCTAGCTTTCTGGACGCGCTTTTGACGACCCATTTTCCGGCTTTTTCGATATGATTCAAGTCGAATGGATTGATGTAGTGGGTATAATCTTCATACATTGTATGATAGGTGTAGACAACAGGAATATTGAGTTCTTTGCCCATCATTCTTCCATAGAGCGATACGCCAAATTCGTGTTGGGTATGAATAATGTCTAGATCCATTTCTTCAAGATATTCTCTTGCGAAATTTAGGGGGCTCGACATCGTATACCCATATAAATGTTTAAGTTCGACACCAGGCAGGCGTAAGATCCTTTCTTCTGGATCATAAAGAATTCGAGTACCGATATGATTGGACACAATAAAGACGGTGTGACCGAGTTGCTCGAGCGCCTTTTTGAGCGTCACGATGCTGGTGACCACACCATTGATATCGGGTAAATAGGAATCTGTAAAAATACCTACATTCATGTATTATGCCTCGCTTTCTGGATGAGGAGCGTCTTTTCTTCTTTCGTAGTACGCTTTGGCAACCATGAAGATGATCCCTCCTAGCACCAATATAATATGATACGTGGAAACTCTCCATAAAATCAAGACGGCGCTTGTTAGAGAGTGAAACAATGGAGAAAAGACGATCGAAAACATCATTTCCGTTCCTCCGCTCGCTCCAGGAATAGGGATAAAGCTATTGGCCATCGTCACAAAGGAGCTAAGCGCGATCACGTCGAGGAGTTTGCTCAAAGGCAAATGGATCCCTAAAAGCACGGCGATCACATAAGGCAAAGCATACAGCAAAGTCAAGCGGACAAAATTGATCAGCATACATTTTAAAATGATCAATTTATCTTTTGATAGTTTTTTGATTTCTCCGGTAAAGGATGTCATCTGCATCGTCCAAGATTCGAGCGTCTTTTCTGGATCTTTGACGACTTTGATCTTTGAAAGGATCTTTACCGCCCATTGAGAGAGTCGGATATATACATTTGGAAAAATCGCCATCGTATATAAGCCTAAAATAACGACGACATTGACCGCATATCCCGCCCAGACAAGTGTAAACCAAACAGAATGGCCTGAATAGGTGGAAAATTTACTTAAAAATAAAAGAGTTACATACAACATCATTGTTGTTTGATAAATAATAAAATCAGCCCATAACAGAGAAGCTCCGTCGGCATAGCTGATTCCTTGTTTTTTCAAAACATAGGCTTGTCCAAATTGTCCGCCTGTCGCCGAAGGCGTGATGCCTGAAAAGAAGGTACCGGTAAAGGCGACGATGATCCCATCTAACAATGAATAATTTTTTACGAACTTTTTTCCAAGGACGCGGTATACAATACCCCATACACACGTATAGACGATGCCCCACGCTAATATGAGAGCGAGGGCAAAACCATTCAATTTTGAGATCGCATTGATCACTTCATGATAATTATCTTTGAGGGCAAACCATAACGCGACAACCGTAATGAGCGCAATTAGGACAAAATTCCAAAAATAGTTTGTCTTTTTCATTTCCCAAATCTTTCTATTCGTTTCCTAGCTCTCTTTGTTTTTGATGATAAACATCCAAATAAAACGATTTCCACATTTCGACCACGTGTTCTTTCGAGTAATAGGCGCTGATCGCTTCGCTTTCTTTTTGATATTTTTGATAGAGTGCCGGATCTTTTTTTAAGACCATGAGATCTTTGGCAAACTGCTCGTTGTTTTGGGCCATAAGATAATGGCCAAATAAGATATCTCGGTAAAGATCCAGGTCTCGAAGCAACAGCGGAATTCCAAGATTGCTTGCTTCCAAGATCGTCATAGGAAATAGTTCATTATAGCTTGGCACAAAAAGAACATCAGCCATATTATAAATGGAAACCATTTCGCTTCGATCGATGATTCCAATAAACCGCACATTTGCGGGTGGATTTTCCATAAGCGCTTTTAGTTCTTCATAGCCGTCTGTCATGGCGCCAAATGAAAAACCGCCCGCCCATACGAATGTGATTTCAGGACAAAGCTGAGCGACTTCGCAAAAATCAAGCACTCCCTTCCGGGTCTGAACTTGTCCAACGCCTAAAGCGATGAACGCGTCTTCTGGAATATTATATTTTTGGCGTGTTTCTTCCTTCTTGGCTTGTCCTAAAGAGTGGAATTTTTCTTTTGAAACATAATTTGGAATATACGTTATCTTTTCGCGAGGGATCCCATAACGGACTAAGTCGGGTATAAAGCTTGGATTTACAACGACTAAATGATCCGCCATATTATAAAAATGAATGATATAGTGAGAAGTTAAAGGTTGAAAAGCAGAAGGGATCTTCAAACTTCCATCGATAACTGTATCCGGTAAAAAGTGACAATACGCCACCTTTACTGCTTTTTTATCGAGCATAGGAACGAGAAACGCAGGATCGATCGTATGAAAATGCTTGATATCCGCTTTCGCGAACCAGTCATTTATCTTAATATCGAATAGCTCGCTTGCTTGCGATTTCAATAGATTGACTTGTTCCAAATAGGCCGACCCTACGCCTTGTCCAGCAACCTTGTCTGCACTCGAGAACATAGTAATCTCTAATTTTCTTTGATTCATAGCATTCTTCATCCTTTCGGGCTCATTATATCAGATTCCTATCATAAAGAAACCTTACATGATTTTTAGGTAAATATGAAAAAAACCAGCTAGAGCTGGTTTTTTTCCAAGAAAGTTTTAAGAAAGGGAATTTGATTATGAAGTGAGCATTTCTTTGCTCGGTTATAGAATACCTAAAACCTACTTTTTTAATATGTATATAATTTGTGATTTGATGTGAAAGCACTAAAGCATAAAAAAGAAAAAAATCGGCAAACACCGACTTTTTTAAGAAAGGAAATTTGATTATGAAGTGAACAGATTACTTTCTGTTCTTTTATATCATAACAATTCATCTTCGCAATCGAATGGGAGACTTATGTGAAATAACGGTATAAAAGAAAAAACCAGCTCGCGCTGGTTCTTTCCAAGAAAGTTTTAAGAAAGGGAATTTGATTATGAAGTGAGCATTTCTTTGCTCGGTTATAGAATACTCAAATCCTACCTACTCAATATGTCAACAATATGTAAAAATATGTGAAGAACAGTGACCAAAGTAAATCTACGAAGATGTTCTTCCTTGATACTTATCGATCTTTTTCAAGACGTTCTTCTTTCCATAATGGCGAGCTGTCAATGAGAAGATCAACATCGCTAGCGATGCGATCGAGCCTATGATCCCGATCCATTTGATCACTTGATGGCCGCTTGCGGAAAGATTAGGAAAAAATACATCATGGATTTCAGAATATCCCCAGTAAAACAACAAGAGAAAAACCGCCAAAGCCACAAATGAATTTCGAATGATCTTTCCTACGCGCTTCAGCATTTCATTTTCTTGTTGAATGGATAAAGCAAGCGCCTCTCGTTCCCTTTTTGATAGTTTCATACTTGACCCCCTTTCTAAAAAGTATAAAAAAGAAGTGAAGACACGTGTTGATCTTCACTTCCATCTGATTTTAATTCTATCCAAGAATACCCAAAACAGATCCAACGAAAGCGATCACTGCCATCAAAAGAAGGACTTTGATTGGTGTTAAACCTTTTTTCGCTTGGAGCCACCAGCAGAATACGACAAACAACATTGTCAAGATCTTAGGGAACGCTCCATCTAAGTTCGCCTGCAACATTACAGGTTCACCCTCAGAGTTCGTAGCGATTTGAAGTGGAGTAGTGATGTTGACCCAAGAAGCGGCCATGGCACCAACGATAACTTGACCCATAACGATAACGGATTCACGGAACGCTGTCGCCTTTTCACCAACGAGAAGTTCTACGGCAGAACCACCAAGAGAATATCCTTTATCGAATACGAATTTTTGGAACCAAGTCGATGTGATATTCCAAACTACGATGTAGAAGATAGGACCGATCACAGATCCGCCTTCAGCAAGACCTACCGCGATACCTAACAAGATCGGAATATACGTACCAACGATCAAAGAGTCACCGATACCAGCCAATGGACCCATCAAACCAGCACGGATACCATTGATCATTTCATCATCGATTCCTTCAGCGCCATTTGCACGAGCTTCTTCCAAACCAGCTGTAACACCGACTACGATACATCCAATTTGAGGTTCTGTATTGAAGAATGCATAGTATGTTTGAAGCTTTTCAGCTTGTTCTTCATGAGTAGGGTACAATTCCTTCAAAATAGGGATCATCGCCCACATGTAACCAAAAGTCTGCATGTGTTCGTGAGAGAAACAAGTCAAGTTTCCATACCACCAACGCCAGAAGGATGAATTTAATGTCTTTTTAGAAATCTTTTTCATAATTAAATATCCTCCTCTTCTTCAACGACAACAGCAGCTCCGCCGCCTTTGTTTGCCTCGATCTTGATCATTGTCATCTGGTAGTTGATCAAAGCGAATACACCACCAACAACTGTAGCAGCAAGAAGAGTCAATCCCATTGCAGCTGCAAGAACGAAACCAAGAAGGAAGAATACTAAGTCAGATGTTTTGTTCACCACAGATTTCAACAAGATCGCGATACCAACAGCTGGAAGAACAGAACCTACGCAAAGAAGGGCCTTGACATACCAAACAGATACATCCAACGTCTTGAATACTTCTTCAACGGCTCCGGATCCAAAATAGCAAAGCAAAGTAACAGGCAAGAAAGACAAGCAGAAGTGAGAGATCAAAGGCATCAAAGCGTCTACTTTTCCAACGATCTCGAAATCGCCTTTATCAAGTTTTGCCCATCCAATATGCTGCCAGATCAGGTTCATCATCGCTGTACCATAGAACAACGTGATACCGATCGTACCAGTCATGGCCGAAATAGAACTTGCCAATTGGAACGCTTCGTCGGACGCAGGATCGATACCAGCGGCCTTAACGCCAACATAGGCAAGAGGAATACCGATATAAGAAACGGCACGTAAGTCTGATGCAACAGTTCCACCAGGTGTAACGAGCGCGATCCACATAACCTGCATAGGGATACCAATTAAGATACATCCAGAAACATCGCCAAGAATGATACCAACGATCATGGATGCAACGAGCGGACGGTTCAACGTATAGTTACCGACTGTCGTACCTAAGCAAGCAATCGTGGAAGCAGCTGTACAAGAAACCAAACCAATCAAGATAGCTTGAAATAAACTCATAAAACTCTTCTCCTTTTACTTAAATTTATCTAACCGATTATCGTTCTTCCCAATCAATAACCGAATTTAGATCTGAATTTTGGCCATTCACCGATCGATGTTTCCTTCAAAAGCGCGAATTCAACATCATAGCCTTTTTTGTAGATCGCTTCAAGAGCGTCTGCTTCTTCTTGCGTGATACTTTGGTTTTGACCAAGTTTTGTAGCTCCTGGACGGTCATTGCAAGGTCCGATGATCAATTTTTTTACATCGCTAGGCTTGAAATCCATATCTACGAGGATCTCTTTCATATCCACAGGATTCTTTGTGATCAAGAAATAGCGCTTTGGAGAATTCAGAACTTTGTCTTGAACTTCCTTGAAGTGTTCCTTCGTCCATACGAACACCTTCTTATCCGTGCTTGCTTTAAAAGATTGAGCAAGAACTGGTGTCGTAGCCGCTTTGTCGTTGACCGCGATGATTCCATCACAAGGGTACTCTTTTGACCAACGAGTGATGATTTGACCGTGAATGATACGGTCATCCACACGCATAAAAGTAATCATTTTTCTTTCCTCCTCTAATTTTGATCGTATGATTCAGCGCTTCCTAACGCTTAAACCCAATTTTAAAGATCGTCTTCGTCATCGTTAGCAGCAACGACGAATTCAGTCAATCCCGCTTTTCCTTCACTAAGCAGCGTTTCTTTCAAAGCGTTCATATCGTCAAAGTTATCTTTCATGAGCACAGCCGTGATCGCAAGAGGCATGTTCATTCCAGCGATCACAAGCGAGTCTTGAAGCATTCCTTTTTCATCCAAAACGCTTAAAGCGTTCGTGAATGGAGATCCGCTCAAAATATCCGCAAGCAAGATCACTTGATCTTCCCCTGGTTTTAGATCTTTCACAAGTTCCTTGAAGTTCGCCGCGAATTCATCCGCGCTCATATCCTCTTTCAAGCTAGTGGATAATACATCGTCACGATTTCCAGTCATCATTTTAACAGCGGAATGAAGACCTGGAGCAAATTCGCCATGGCTTACCATAACTACATATTTCATATTTCTCCTCCATCTCAACTATGTGATTTACTAAGGTAAGTATATCTATATGTTATTTGATATGCAAGCGTTTTCGAGCAAAATTCCCATATTTATCCATAATTTTAACAGGTTTACTGAATAATTTCTGCTCTTTTTTTGTTGACTTTTCGATAATTTCTTTAAAATTCGCAACATCATTTCTTTTTGCCACAAACAACATGCAGTCCTTACCACAATCTCTTTTATATATAGTATTTCAGGATTCGACGTATAAACATAGTGAAAATTGTCACAGATTCAAAAAAAAGAGGACCTAAGCCCTCAAATCCACTTCATTATACCCGTACGCATTCACGCACAACGTATGCTTGTAATAGAATTTACGCGGAAAATCCCCATATGACATATGGACATGTCCGTATAAGTATAATTTTGGCGCGTATTTGTCCATTAAAATTCGAAAAGCACGGAATCCCCGGTGGCAAAGATCCTTTCCATCGCTCAAACGATAAGCCGGAGCATGAGTGACAAGCACATCAAATCCTTTGTATTTACGGATCATCCACCAGAGCTTGCGCACTCTTTTCTCCATTTGTTTTTCAGTAAACTGCCATTCTGTGCTGTTGTACTGATAAGAGCCTCCCAACCCCAAAAAACGGACGCCTTTATATTCATAGATCGTATCTTCGATGCAGATGCATCCTTCAGGAGGCTTATACGCGTACTTGACATCATGGTTGCCATGGATATATAAGACAGGTCCTCGAAAGACTGTCGCCAAAAAGGTCAAATAATACGCTGGAAGATCCCCACAAGAAACGATCATATCGATTCCCTCTAGCTTTTTTGGATCAAAATACTCATAAAGCGCTTTAGAAACTTCATCGCTGATCGCTAGGATCTTCAATTCCATGATCCACACTTCCTTCCTGAAGAGAATAGATTCCATATTGGGCAATCAATTCTTGCGCCTCTTCTGTAAAATCAGAAAGCTTAGGGATCTTTCCGACCACATTTTCTAGAAGCCAATCCATGTCGGCGATTTCCTGCAAAGACATCGATTCGTTTTCATGGTTGCGAATGCGGCCCTTTTGATCCTTCATTTCTGTGGAAAAAAGATTGAATCCTCCCTCAGACATGTGTTCCTTCATCACTTCGATCAAACGTCTTGTCTGCTTAGGCAAACTATCTTTTAAATAGAGATCCAGCATTCCATTGCTCAATCCCCACCAGTAATTAATCGACTCGTTACCATGACGCTCGATCAAACGGAACGATCCGTTCAATATACTCGTCAAAAGTTGCTTATAAAATTCTCCCCAATAATATTTGCGAGTTGCTAAATTCATGAATCTTTGTTTGCTTAGATCGTATAAGCCAAACATTTTTGGCGAATTGAGTTCCGTGTTGAACTCTTCTCCTGCAATATAAGTGATATCTACGTTCTTGATTTCGTGGCCTGTCTGCAGCGTCTGTTTGGCAGTGGACCAATCCAAAAATACTCTTGCTCGAGGGTTGACCATCTTAGCTCCTAGTGCGAACGCGTTGATATTAGAGATCATCCCATAAAATGGATAATCCGCGATATAGCCTAACTCATCCGATTCCGAGAGGATCCCTGCGATCATCCCGTTAAGAAACTGAACTTCAAAATTCCGGGCAAAATAAGTCCGTAAATGCCCCGTTCGTGTATTGAGCGAACAATTCAAGATCTGCACTTTTGGATATTTGGCCGCCATCATGATGCTTGCCCGCAGCATGATCGGAGACGTTGTAAAGACGACTTGCGCCCCGTCTTCGATCGCCTTCTCGATCTGGCTGATTTGTTCTTCCAACGTGTTCGCGTCAAAATACGATTTCGTATACACTTCTTCTGGCATGAGGTGCTTGACATACTCTTGGCCCTCGAGATGAAGCTTTGTCCAAGCCGAGCGCATTTCATCTTTCACATAAATAAAGCCAACATTGACTTTTGGTTTGAGCAGGATCCTTTTTTTCAGTTCCTTATCGAGGGGCTGGGTTTCGATCTTCGCTTCTAGTTTTTTTGGAAAAGCGCGCAGATCCGCTTGGATGCGCAGCAATTCTTTTTCAAGCTCGAGCCGGCTTTTTTCAGTAAAGCCCTCGAGTCCATATGTTTCTAAATACAAGAGAAACGCTTCTCCAACGCTCAAATGCATTCCTTCGTCTTTGATTTGAGCAAACGCTTTTTTGAACAATTCATATTCTGCTTTGATCTGGCGCTCTTTTTCTCGGTTCATCCGCTCCTCTTTACCAAGCGACAAGAGCTTTTCAAGCTGGCTATACTCTTCTTTTTTTGGCAAGTCGATAAAATTAAGATGGTGTTCGCGAATAAAATCGAGATACGCGTAGTACGCCTGGCTTTTTTGGGTCTTTTCTTTTTTTGGCAAGATTCGAGTGACATCCGCCATGATCGAATTGCCGCCTAAAAACTTCATGACAGAAACGCGTTTATTTCCCTCTTCCACATAATATTGATGATAATATTCGTATACTTTGATCGGGTCGCGCAAGCCTTCTTCGATTTGCGCGTCATATAAGCGCATCCACTTATTGGCAAATTCGCTATCTTCCTTTAAAAGAGGTAAAAACTGCCCTGTCATGGCGCCCTTTCGTCCTTCTGTCTTCGTTCCTACGATTTGCTCTAAAGGAATTTCTCGAATTCCGATCCTTTCCTTAGCATACTCGCTTGGATCTTGTAAGATTTGATCGAGGACGGGCAGCCCTTTCCCTTCTGCTTCTTCTTTTTTTCCCGCTTTTCTTGCTTCTGCATACGCGTCGGCCGCTTCAATTGACATAAACGTCTCTCCTTTTTCTTTCAATGTAGCACACGAACACAAAAAAATGATGTGGAATGCCACATCATCAATCTAAATATGAAAAAAATGCTGAACGAGCAAAACGATCACTAAAAGAACGATCGGAATCACGATAAACATCGAATATCCTTTCACGAACTTCACTTCCAGCGCTTTGAAGCCAAGCTCATCATAATAATAGAGATCGCCATCTGTTTGGACAACGACTCCCTCCTCGACCAAATTAGCGATCGTATACGCCAATGTCTTTGTCGCTAAAGGCAGATCTTTAAAGGCGGAAACTGGAATCGCGCTCTTGGAATCAAACGCCTTTCTTTTTTTTAAAGTTTCCAAGACCATCGAAGCGGCGGTCGCCCGAGGTCCTGCTTTTCGTTTTCTTGACATAATCAAATTCTTCCTTCTTCTATCTTGATCGCCTCTTCTATAGAAGTGACGATTTTATTCACATGTTTTTTTACTTCGCCTGGTGTATGAGGCATGCCATACGTATGGGGGAGCGCGTCAAACAAAGGAAGATCGTTGCTTCCATCTCCAATAAAAGCGACGCGTTCCCGATCGATCGCCATATTTTGTTCTAAAGCGTCAAAAGCTTTTCTTTTATCTACCCCTTGATTGGTGATCTCAATATAGTCGATCGACGTTTTGGATACATTCAAAGCAGGCCATTTTGCTTGAAACAGAGCGAGGAGCCGATCGGTCATTTTCGGATCAAAGACATAAAGACTGATCTTGTATACTTTTTTTCCCGCCTTCACTTCTTCTAAAACATCCCCTTCACCAAAATTTTTCAAATGCGCTTGTTTTTGTTTGAGAAGAGCGAGCTCTTCTTTTCGCGCATAATGATACCCATCGTCCATCGTGATAAACGGAATAAGGGCTTCTTTCATCGTTTTAAGGTCTTCAAAGACAGTGAACACGGATTGTTTCTCGATCGGATCTGAAAAGACGCATTCATCTTTTATATAGGCGCAAGCACCATTGTTGGTGATCAAAACATCGCTTTTTATTCCATGCTCCCTGAGCAGATCGGTGCAAAACGCATAGCCTCTTCCGCTAACGAGTCCAAAAAGATCCCCTTTGGCTTGCCAGACTTTGATCGCTTCGATATCTTCTTTGCGCACATGATGGTCATAGCTCAAAAGAGTTCCATCCACATCGCTCAGGAAGAGCTTCATCGACGTCTCCTTTTTTCTTTCTTTTCTTTTTTGATCGCCTTAAATTCATTATAGCGGACGCGTATCAGTTCTCCGATCTTCAGCGAGACTTGGATCACATCGCCATTTTGAAAAAGAACACGGATCGTTTTGATGATCCCCTTGCTTTTTTCCAAGGTTGTGATCATACGATAACGATATGCTCTCGTTCCGATAAAAAAACCATCTTCTGTAAAAATGATCGAGCGATGGATCCACATCTCCATTGTCAATCCGACAAACAAGATCCCAATACATAAATAAGCGACTCGATAGAGCAGCAATTGGCTTTCGTCCACTGAAAATAGTTGAGCAAAAAGCGCCATCCCTAAACAAGCGATCGTCATGATCACAAGCAGCGTGCATTGCCATATCCCATAATGCTCTTCTTTCGCGTCCTTGTGTTTGGCGAGATATTCTTTCGAATTCTTGCGGTATTCTCTAAATTCTTTTCCTGTTTTGAACAAGGAATAGCCCACATAAGCGATCAATCCGATCGAAATGATCCATTGTAAGCCTGTATTCATTTCAAACATACATTTTCCTTCTTTCTTCCTTTTCCAACCATTATAGCAAACCTCCTAAAAAAAAGCGCCGTCAATTGGCGCTTTTTGCTGGGTCTTTCTCTTTTCGCTTCAAGCCACGCTTGACGACTTGAAAAAAGGTCAAAGACTTAACGATATGATCAGCTGGAACATATTTTTTGATCGCTTTCAACACTTTTAATGGTTCTTTCGAAGCAAATGTGTATGTTCCATTATGAAGCGTGGCGATCGCATACCGAGGAATCCATTTGCCTTTAAAGTACACAGATGCACAAACATAATCGACTTCTTCCCAAGGAATTTGGATATAATCGGCTACATTTCGATCGTTGTAAAATTCAAAAGCGTTGTTGCCGACCATGATTTGTCCATAAGAGCTCAACCCTAAAAAGGAAGTTCCCTTCGCGACAAGATCGACTGATGTGTTTTTTGATGCAACCATTTCCTCTAGCATGCGCCACCTCTATTCTTTCTATATTATAGAAGTCCGATCAAGTGACCTAAAATACCGACGATAAACAAGCCAATGATGATCACGATCGGTGAAACATTCTTCTTCAGCAACCACATGCAGAAGAGTGTCAACAACAATGGTACGAGTCCAGGAATCAACGAGTTCAAGTTGTCTTGGAGCGTCGTCACTTTTTCTGGAGTCAAAGACAAACCTTGTCCTTGTTGAATGAGCGCTTCGCGAATTCCATATTTGTCTTGGATCAAAGCGTCCCAATCGATAAAGGCGCCATCTTGAAGCTGTACAGTCGATACGACTGGCTTGAAGTTGATCGTGACCCAACGCTCTACAAGCGAGCCGAGCACGAACATACCTAAGATCGAGGCTCCCTTCGTCACTTTTTGAAGAAGTCCTCCAGACAAGTCGTCTGTGATCTTCATTCCGGCTTTATAGCCAAATTCTTGGGTATACCACATGAACGCCCAACGAATGATATTCCATGCCAAGAAGAAGATGATCGGTCCTAAAACGTTTCCGGACATAGCCAAGGAAGCGCCTAATGCGCCAAGCATAGGACGAAGCGTAAACCAGAAGACTGGATCACCAACGCCTGCTAAAGGACCCATCATACCGACTTTGACACCGTTGATCGTTTGATCGTCTACATTCGAACCATGCGCGCGATCTTCTTCGAGCGCAAGCGTGACACCAATGATCGGAGACGCCATATATGGATGGGTGTTGAAGAATTCTAAGTGTCGCTTCAAAGCGGCGACTTGATCTTCTTTATTTTTGTATAACGCCTTGATGGCTGGGATCATCGCATAACAAAATCCCCCGTTTTGCATTCGTTCATAGTTCCATGAACCTTGTAAAAAGGTGGAGCGCCAAGCGACCTGCATTCTCTCTTTTTTATCGAGCCTTACTTTTTCTGCCATGATACTCTCCTTTTTTATTCATAATCGTCTAGGATATCGCCTAGAGGATCGCCAGAGTTGCCGTTTCCAACTCCGCCTGCGTTTGCGGCTGCTCCACGATCGTAGAGTTGAAGGTAGATCAGCGCGAAAGCGACACCGATCGCACCAATAGCCATCAAAGTCAATTCGCTGATCGCAGCAATACAGAAACCGATCGCAAAGAATGGCCAAACTTCGCGAGTCGCCATCATATTGATGACCATCGCGTAACCAACCGCTACGACCATGCCTCCACCAATCGACATACCGTCCGTCAACCAAGCCGGCATGCTTTGCAAGAAGTTTTGAACGATTTCTGCTGGAATGAACAACAAAGCGGCTGCCGGGATCGCGATACGAAGTCCTTGCATGCAAATGGCTAACACTTGCCACAATTGGATCTTTCCAAATTCTGCATTTTCAGCTGCTTTATCCATCATATGTACCATCGGTACGGCTAATGTACGGGCAAGCATCGTCAAGAACAAACCAGCAACAGCGAGTGGGATCGCAACAGCGATCGAAGAACCGATTCCTTCCACGCCCATTCCACTTTGAACAAGAATGATGGCGCTGGCCACAGAGGCAAGGGCTGCATCGGGCGCGACGGCTGCTCCAATGTTGGCCCAGCCAAGCGCGATCATCTGCAAGCTTCCACCAAGTATGACGCCAGCTTCTAGCTGACCAGAAACCATGCCGATCAATGTGCAGGCTACAAGAGGTTGATGGAATTGGAATTCATCGAGAATACCGCCCATCCCTGCAAGAAAGGCAATTAAGATTATCATGATAATCGTGAATATTGACATCGATCTTTCTCCTATTTCTTAGCGATTTCTGCTTTTGCTTTTTGCAGAATCGCGTCCATGTTTTCACCTGAATCGTTTGGCACCTTTCGAACATCGAATTTTACGCCAAGTTTTTTCAGCTTCTCATACGTATCCACATCGTTTTGATTGAACGATAACACTTTATTGACGGCGACTTTTCCTTCAGAATGCGCCATGCTTCCTACATTGAGGGTCTTGATATCTACGCCTCCTTCGATCGCTTTTAAAGCGTCTTGTGGCGTTTCGAACAAAACCATCGCTTTTGTAGCGCCGAATCGCGGATCCTTGGCCACCTCGATCATCTTTTTGATCGGGACGACATTGACTTTGACTCCTGGAGGCGCCGCTTGAATGATCATATTTTTGCGGAGACGATCGTGCGCGACACCATCTGAGACGACGATGATCCTGTCTGGTTGTGTTGATTTTGTCCATGATGTAGCGACTTGTCCATGCAGTAGACGAGAATCGATCCGCGCTAGCACATATTTAATGTGTCCATCGCCAAGCACGGTTCCTTCTGGGATCGCGCCCGTTGGCTGATTGGATTTGACTTCTTCCTTTTTTTCTTCTTTTGGCGCTAGATCTTCTGGCTTGATCATGATACCTTCTTTTGCGGATTGCATCACGTGCGCAGCGATCTCTTGGGCATTGTCCATGCTCATTCTCGATGCGTACGATTCAATAAGCATTGGTAGATTCAAGCCTGTCACGATCGCCCATGTTTTTTCATGACCGTCAAAGAGCGCATTGGCTTGGTTGAACGGTGTTCCTCCCCAAAGATCGATCAAGAACAGCACTTGTTCTGGATCTTCAAAAGAGGCGATCGCGTCTTCCATTTTTTTGCGAATGTCATCCGGTCCTTCATGTGGCATCAAGGTACAGGCTTTGACATTTGGTTGTTCTCCAAAAATCATTTGTCCGGATTGAAAAATACCACTTGCGAACTCACCATGGCTGGCTATTACGATACCGACCATATTTTTCCTCCTTGTTTTTATGTGATTGTTCACATATTTCTAAAACTGAAACCAATATTGGGTTTGCGTATAAAATAATAAAAGCTCTTACATTTCACGAATATCTTAACATAACGAATATTTACACACAATTCAAATGCATTTTCTTTTTTTTATGGTTTTTTGTAAAATACCTGTATGAAACATACAAAAAAAGAATTGGAATCGCTTATGGCCCGCTTAAATTCGGGCAGTCAATATCTTCAAAGCAACGATATGAAAGTCGTCGAGCTGGATGAAGGCTACGCGAAAGTGGAAATGGTCATCGATGAACAGATCCTCAATATTCACGGGTTTGTTCATGGCGGGGCTTTGTTTTCTCTAGCCGATACGGTCGCGGGATCGGCGAGTTTTGCGACAGGAAGAGATAGTGTCACGCTGAGTGGAACGATCAACTATATCAAGCCTGGAACAGGTGGAAAACTGATCGGGATCGCTAACCAGATCAGTGCCGGAAAAACGATTGGTGTCTATGAAGTGTTTATTTTCAACGATCACGACGACTTGTTGTGCCGCGCCACGTTTACGATGTTCTTTCTAAAAAAAGCATAACTTTTCTCAAACTCCATCTTTCCTTTTAGAATTAAGAAAAGGAGCTTTATTTCTATGATCGAACCCGTAAAACAAATCATTGAAGATGAACATTATGGCGAGGATTCTTTGCTCGTTGGCGTTTTGGCATCGGCTTGCGTAGGCATCTTAGATTCTGGATGCTATGTCACGCGAGGAAAAGTCTTCGCATCCAGCCAGACAGGAAACTTGCTGTATCTTGGGATCGATATTTCGAATGGTGATTTTTCACAAATCTTAAAATACACGTTTCCAGTGCTTTTATTTGTGATTGGCGTCGTGCTTGGAACACACTTTCAAATGCATGATAAAAGAAAGGGATGGCGGATCGCGCCCGCTCTTTGTGAAATCGTTTTGATCATTATAGCGAGTTTGCTTCCCCTTTCTTGGAACGCATTGGCCAATCCGCTTTTTGGATTAGTATGCGGCATGCAGGCGATCGCCTTTCGCAGGATCCACCATATTCCTTTAGCGACCGTCTATCTCAATGGAAATTTAAGAGAAGCCGTAGAAAGACTCGTTAAATATATTCATTTAAAAGACAACGATGATCTGTACCGTTTTATATTGAGTGTGATCTTGGTCTTCGTCTTTTTAGTAAGCGTTACGATCGGCGCTTTTCTTTCTCGTCTGATCGGGCACTATGTGACGCTGATCGCCGCTGTATGCTTAAGCATCGATGTTTATTTTCTTTATAAAGCGAAAAAATCCGCCTAAGCGGCTTTTTTAGTGGAACAACACGAGACAAATCAAGATTCCGATCAGCGCGCCTGCCACAACTTTAAAGATGTTTTGATATCCTCTTTTGCCCGATTCACGGATCGTTTCGATCTCGTTCAATCTTTTTCCTTCCATAAATGCCGAGATCTCTCGATACGTCTGGACATCGTATTGTTTTTTGATTTTTTCGATTCGAATCGCCACCACTAAAGAAAGGAAGTAAAGAACGATGGCTAAAAGATACCCTGGCCATCCAAATCGATGGATCGCCAATCCAAAGGCGATGATCGCGGCCATAATTAAACCGATCATCAAGTATGTATAAACATACATAGAATGGATGTCGGAACGTTTGATCGTTTCACGCATAATTTCTAAGTCTCCTTTTACAAGGTCATCTAGGCTTATCGCAAAGATCTTGCTCAACAACAACAAGCTCTGCAGGTCCGGATAATTCTTACCCGTCTCCCAATTGGAAATTGTCTGACGAGTCACATAAACTTGATCAGCGAGTTCTTGCTGCGACCAGTTGTATTGGGCGCGCAGTCTTTGAAGACGGCTTCCTAGATACAAGCATTTCTTTTCTTGTTCTTCTTGGTTCATGCTTTCCTCCTTGTGGCTTCATCCTATCTTGTTCTTTTTGATTTGTCTGTCAAAGCTTTTTTCCATCGGCTGTTTTGATCTTTTTTCCTATATTTCACATTCAAAAATAGGATATTCATAAGATTAGAAGATCAAACCGCTCTCCAATCTACTTCGTCAAAGTTTTCGATGATCTTTCGGAAACGGGTATCGAGTTCTGAAGAATAGAAAACATAAAAATCAAGTTGGGCAAATCGATCCTTGATCGGGATCAAGACGCGGCTGTCATCATCTTTTTTGGAAGAAAGATCGGTACGAAATACAGGCAAGATCGACATTCGCATGATTTCATCGTAGACTTCTCGATTCTCTTGAAACAGCAATTTACTTTTGGGAAGCGCCTTTCGACAAAGAGCGGCCCAAACACCAATTTCCTTTTTCACTAGAATGCTCATTCCGTCGATTTGTTGAAAACTTAAACTTTTCTCATGAGCAAATTCATGGTCTTTTCGCAACGATAAATACAATCGTTCTGAACAGAGATGTAAGCACCGAAACCCTTTGATCGATATAGGACGACTTAAGATTCCAATCGTGACTTGTCCTTCTAATACCGCTTCAATGATCATCTCCTCATCCTCTTCAAGTTCACTTGTGATCTGTTGGCTGGTTTTTTTTTTCAAAAGCAAATGCCGAAAGCCCGCTAAAGGCATTGGGGCACATGAGTCGATCACGATATGCTGGTTGGCTTGATCGAACGCGAGAATTTTCCGATACATCGCTTCTTTTTGTCGGATCATATCTTGCGCCAATTTCAAGGCAAACTCTCCATTTTCATTGAAGACGATCCGATTTTTGGTTCTCGCAAACAACGGAACTTTAAAATCGAACTCAAGCTTTTGCATCGCTCGCGTCAAGGCGGGCTGCGAAATATTTAATTTTTCAGCAGCTTTCGATAAAGTTCTATATTTTCCAAAAGCAATCAAATACTCCAATTGATCAAATTCCATATGTGTTCTCCTACTATACTTTTTAATTATAGCATGATGTCCAAGCGATAGTGGACGCTCGCCACAATCCAAATAAAATAAATATTGTAAGAAGAAAAA
Organism: Dubosiella newyorkensis; assembly: GCF_001945605.1. Lineage (GTDB taxonomy): Bacteria > Bacillota_I > Bacilli_A > Erysipelotrichales > Erysipelotrichaceae > Dubosiella > Dubosiella newyorkensis. Next base: position 144,461 of record NZ_MPKA01000044.1, on the reverse strand, counting down.
AAAGGAGAAAGCACGATGAAACCATTGATGATCTCATTAAATTCGGGAACGCAAATTCCTTCCGAAGGGTTTGGCACATTTTTGATCTCTAACGATGGTCCTTGTTATGAGGCTGTATTGAACGCGCTGAAATGCGGATATCGTCATATCGATACGGCAGCAGGATATGGCAACGAAACGGATGTCGCAAAAGCGATCAAAGATTCTGGATTAAAACGAGAAGATGTTTTTATTACCTCTAAATTGTGGGTACAGGACAACAGTTATGAAGGTGCTAAATATGGAATTGAGCAATCCTTAAAAAATTTAGATACGGATTATATCGATCTTTATTTGATCCATCAGCCTTATGGAGACTTAAAAGATGCCTGGAAGGCGATGGAAGAAGCGGTAGATGCAGGAAAGCTCAAAGCGATCGGGATCTCAAACCAAACACCTAAGATCTTTGAATCTTTTATCAAGGATTGCCGGATCCTTCCTGGCGTCAATCAAGTCGAATGCAATCCGACCTTCCAGCAAAAAGAGCTGCGAAAGATCATGGAACCTTATGGGATAGTAGTAGAGGCTTGGTATCCGCTCGGTCATGGAAATAAAGAGCTTCTATCCAATCCACTCTTGCAGGAAATCGCAAAGAAACATAATAAATCAACAGTCCAGGTCATTCTTCGCTGGCTTTATCAAGAAGGAATCGTCTCTTTGCCAAAATCGTTAAATCCAGAACATATGGCTACCAATCTAGATATTCAAAATTTTGAATTGAGTCAAGAGGATATGGACGCGATCCGAACACTCGATACGGGAAAAGGAACGCACGATCCTGAAGATCCTGCTGTCGAAAAACGACTGACCGCGATCAAGATCCACGAATAAATTAAAGGAGAAAATATGAAAGAAAAGCGATTGAACAATGGTATTCAAATGCCTGCAGCTGGTTTTGGAGTGTTTCAAGTTCAAGATCCAGAAGAATGCACAAAGGCCGTTTTAGAAGCGATCGAAACGGGCTATCGTTTGATCGATACCGCCCAATCGTATGGCAATGAAGAAGCTGTCGGAAAAGCGATTGCTCAAACATCGGTTCCTCGCGAAGAATTGTTTATCACCACAAAGGTTTGGATCACAAATTATGGCTACGACAAATGTAAAGCGTCGGTGGAAGAGTCTTTAAAAAAATTGGGAGTCGATTATATTGACCTTGTTTTGCTTCATCAAGCGTATGCGGACTATTATGGGGCTTATCGAGCGTTAGAAGATTTGTATAAAGAAGGTAAGATCCGCGCTATTGGTGTAAGCAACTTCTTTCCAGATCGTCTTGTCGATCTTTGTTTGAATGTTGAAATCATTCCCTCCGTCAATCAAGTCGAGGTCAATCCGTTCATGCAGCAGATCGAAGCCCAAAAATGGAATGAAAAATATGGCATTCAAATGGAGGCTTGGGCGCCGTTTGCGGAAGGTCGAAACAATATGTTCACGAATCCAATATTAAGCGAAATTGCCGAAGAACATCAGAAAAGTGTCGCGCAAGTTATTTTGCGCTGGCTTGTTCAAAGGAATATCGTCCCCCTTTCCAAATCGGTAAAAAAAGAAAGAATGGAACAAAATATCGATATCTTTGATTTTGAATTAACAAAAGAGGATATGAAAAAAATCGCTTCCCTCGACGAGAAAACAAGCAGCTTCTTTGATCACTATGATCCTGCGATCATCGAATCTTTGTTCAAGCTTCATTAAAATCGTACGATAAGCCGAAGCTTTTTCCAAGCTTTATCAAATTTCTCGATGCACAGACGCTAAGTCTGACACAATTGTCTCTATCTTGGAGGATCAATAATCGTCTTGAATAAAAAGGAGAAGGATATGGAAAGAATTTTATTTATCAATTCAAGCCCTGAAAAGAACGGAAATACAGCTCGGCTTGCGGCCGCTCTTCTGGAAGGACATTCTTATGAGATGATCACGTTAGCAGATTATCGAATCAATTCGTATGGTTCGAGACTTCCTGGCGATCAATTTGATGAAATTCTCGAAAAGATCAAAAAAGCGGATGTCGTCGTTCTTGGCTCTCCTGTCTATTGGCACAACTTGTCAGGTGGTCTTCGAGTCCTTCTTGACCGTTTTTACGGTCAAGTTCCAGAAGGGTCTATGCATGGTAAAAAATTATTTTTAGTCTATCAAGGAGCTGCTCCTACCAAGGCTATGCTGGAAAGCGGAGAATATACGATTTCTCGTTTTGGAGCTCTATATGGCATGCATTATGAAGGAATGGCCACCACTCTTCGGGAAGCTCGAACTCTTTCTTCTCGAATCTAAAAAAAAGGAAACTAGGATCTAGAATTCTGGCTTCCTTTTTAATATTCGTGTTATGATGTCGTTTCTGTATTCGTTACAAACTTTTGATAACGACTTTTCGGCTTTTCAGGCATAGTCATCCTCAATACGTTTTGTTGAAGCAGAGGCTGAATGATTTGCTGCATCACATAATTTTGAGTTTTTCCAACATATTCAGAAATTTCTTTGCGAGATCGTGGTTGTCTACAATATTCCAAAAGCTGTCTCTGCTCTTCGATCAACAAAGAATTTGATTGTTTGTCTTTGTTTTCTAATAAATCGGATCGAAGAATCACTTTAAATTCACGATGTGTATCGATAAATTCAGGTTCCGGCAAGCCTCTACTCTTCATTTCATTGCGTACAACAGGGATCCCCGAAAATCTATTTTCACTATATCCTAGAATTTCTAAAAGATTCGTTAACACACTATTTCTTGTTTCTGGACTTTCTAAGCCAAGTTTTTCGACAGGCATTCTTCCATAGATTCCTCCACTATTCGTGATTTCAAGACGGTCATTATACATTTCCACACGAATGGGAGAATTTTCTGTATGCATACTATAATCTCTATGAATTAGAGCATTTAACACCAATTCCCTTATGGCTCGGATTGGATATTCAGGTTCATCTACTCTTTTTCCTGTGTGGTCGATGATCGTTCGATGTCGACTATTTTTAGAAATAAATTCTATCGTTTCTTCAAGCATATCGGGAATCGAACCCGTTATTCGACGATTGTCTAGAAAGCGGACACTTCCGTCTATCTCATCTCCTCGATTCAGTCCAGGAATCACAACAGCTGTCACGCATAGATCTGGAAACGCGCTTTGAGGAAATTTGGAAAAAACAAAGAGCCCCGCTATAGTTGGTAGCTGTTCTTTTTCTACTTTCATCATTTTCAAAATATCTTGATCACTCAAAGTTGAAAATAAATTGGGCCGATCTTTTTTGACCGCATCTAAATATTTCTTTATTCGGTCTTGATCTTGCAAAACCCATCCATCTTTAACGATCCTTTGCTCTTCATGGATCCCTTTTTTATAAGCTTGATATTTATACACTTCATATTCGCTCATTGGCTCATCGCTATCACCAACTCGAACATAAGAACCTTTAACGATTCCTTTTCCAGAATAATACACTGGTCTTTGCGTATAATCGACTCCTGGAATTTCAGCGGATACTACTTGCTGATCATCGATAGTACATACGCTCATGTGAGCCCGAACTGCTGGAATCATTTCTTTGCATTTTGCATTGATTTTTTTCTGAAGATCATTCGCATCATAGACCCCACAAATATTAAAATTTGATTCATCAATTCCAAAAATAATCACACCTCCTTCATCTTGATTCGAAAACGAGGATAATGTGCCATAGAGCTTCTTAGGACATCCTTGCTGAGCGCTTTTAAGTTCAATACGATTCGTTTCACAACGATCGATTTGAATTTGCTTAACAAGTTCTCGCAATTCTTCTTTCAACATTTTATATCTCCTTACTCTTAAAGATAAAGATTTTCTCGAATTTATCAACGATTTTATGAAGAATTAACGATTTTTCTCGAATTTATCAACGATTTTTCAAGAATTAACGATTTCTCTCGAATAAAAAAAACAAGACGTTTTATAGTCTTGTTTTAGTTACCATCAAAAGCGTCTTTGATCTTATCGAATACGCTCGCGTGTTTTCCGCTACGGATCTGTTCATAAAGCTCGCGCTCTTTTTTCGAGACTTTCTTTGGAATCTGAACTTTCACTTTGACAAGCTCATCTCCTTGTCCGCGATTGCTCTTGACCCCTTTTCCCTTTAAGCGGAACACTTGATCTGGCTGGGTTCCTTCTGGAATCTTCAATTCAACTTTTCCATGAACCGTAGGAACTTCTAATGTCGCGCCAATCGTCGCGTCAATCGCGCTGATCGGAACCGTCACATGAATATCATTTCCTTGACGAGTGAAGACTGGATCAGGATTTACGATGATCTCAATATAAAGGTCGCCGTTTGGCCCTCCATTTTCTCCAACATTGCCTTTTCCCGGAATACGGATCTGCTGTCCTGTCAAAATTCCTTCTGGAATCTTGATATCGAGCTTGACCTTTTTATGTTCGTAGCCCTTTCCGTGACAGACATGGCATTTTTCTTTGATCGTTTCTCCCGTACCATGACATTTGCCACAAACTTTTTGTTGCTGGATCCGACCAAAAGGCGTATTGATCTGTTCCATGACCGTTCCTGTTCCATGACATTCAGAACATACCTCGATATCCTCTTTCGATTCGGCGCCAGTCCCATGACAATGTTTGCACGGTTCATCCACATCCAAAGAAATCGATTCGGTCTTTCCAAAGACAGCATCCATAAAGTTGATGCGCATTTCCATATAACGATCCGAGCCTTGACGAGGCTGGTTCGCTTGACGATATCCTCTTGAAGAAGAGGCGAAGCCACCTCCAAAGAACGAACTGAAAATATCGCCTAGATCATCGAAGCCACCAAAACCGCCAGCGTTGAATCCGCCAGCGCCGCCAAAGCTCGAATCCACACCCGCAAAACCATACATATCGTAGTTTTTCCGTTTCGTCTCATCGCTCAGCACTTCATAGGCCTCATTGATCTCCTTAAAACGATCTTCCGCCCCAGGTTCCTTGTTCACATCAGGATGATACTTCATGGCCAGCTTTCTATATGCTTTCTTGATTTGTTCAGTGCTCGAAGTTCGATCGACACCTAAAACCTCATAATAATCCCTTTTGTTTTCTGCCATGCTATCCCTCCCTCTCTAATACAAGATAAAGAAGTCCCGAAGAACTTCTTATCTTATTGATTTGCATGTAACGAATCTATTTTACTTTTCAGTGAATTCAGCGTCAACTACATCATCGTTATTGTTGGATGTATTGTTGGCATCTTGATTTGGTTGCTGAGAAGCGCCCGTATACATTGCTTGGCTAGCGGCTTGCGCTGCTTTTTCCAAAGCATCCATCTTAGACTTGACTTCATCCATGTTGTTTTCATCAAGAGCTTTCTGCAAGTCATCACGCAATTTTTGAACTTCAGCCTTCTCGTTTTCACCGATCTTATCGCCGTTGTCTTCGAGCATCGCATCGATTTGAGCGATGAAGCTTTCCGCTTTATTCCGTTCTTCAACCGCCTCTTTACGCTTTTGGTCTTCCGCCTTGTTGGCTTCAGCCTCAGCAACCATACGGTTGATTTCGTCCTCGCTCAATCCATTTGTGTTTTGGATCGTGATCGATTGTTCTTTACCTGTAGCTTTATCTTTTGCGGATACGTTAACGATACCGTTGGCGTCGATATCAAATGTAACTTCGATCTGAGGTTGTCCACGACGAGCTGGAGCAATACCTGTCAATTGGAAGTTACCGAGCTCTTTGTTGTCGTTGGCCATAGGGCGCTCACCTTGAAGGACACGAATATCTACAGCAGGTTGGTTATCGGCAGCTGTCGAGAAGATTTGCGATTTCTTAGTAGGAATCGTTGTGTTCCGTTCGATCAGTGGAGTCATAACGCCACCCATAGTCTCGATACCTAAAGTCAATGGAGTAACATCCAACAACAATACATCTTTTACATCACCGGCAAGGACACCACCTTGGATGGCTGCACCAAGAGCAACCGCCTCATCTGGGTTGACCGATTTATTTGGCTCTTTGCCAGTCGCTTTTTTAACCGCCTCTTGAACAGCAGGGATACGAGTCGATCCACCAACAAGAAGGACTTGATCGATATCATTTACAGTCAAACCCGCATCACGCAAAGCTTTTTCGATCGGAACGATCGTACGCTCTACAAGATCCTTCGTCATTTCATTGAATTTTGCACGTGTCAAAGTCGCATCAAAGTGAAGTGGTCCATTAGGGCCTGCTGAAATGAATGGAAGCGAGATTTGAGTCTGCATCGTAGCGCTAAGATCTTTCTTCGCTTTCTCCGCAGCTTCCTTGATCCGCTGCATAGCCATCTTATCGTTTTTCAAATCGATTCCATTTTCCTTCTGGAATTGAGCAACGATCCAATCAACGACTTTGTTATCGAAATCATCACCACCAAGGTGCGTATCACCATTTGTAGACAATACTTCAAAAGTACCATCCGCAAGATCCAAGATACTTACATCGAATGTTCCACCACCAAGGTCGTAAACGAGTACTTTTTGTTCTTTATCTGTCTTATCGATACCATAAGCAAGAGCGGCTGCTGTAGGCTCGTTAATGATACGAGCGACTTTCAATCCAGCGATCGTACCAGCATCCTTAGTTGCTTGACGTTGCGCATCGTTGAAGTAAGCAGGAACTGTAATAACCGCTTCGGTTACAGGCTCGCCTAAATATTCTTCCGCATACGTTCTTAAGTAAGAAAGGATCATTGCCGAGATTTCTTGTGGAGTATATTGTTTTCCATCAATATCCACTTTTTCGCTCGTTCCCATTTTACGTTTGATCGAAGAGATCGTGTTAGGATTTGTTACAGCTTGACGTTTTGCCGCGTCACCAATGATTCTCTCGTCTCCCTTGAAGGCAACAACACTTGGAGTCGTACGATTTCCTTCTGGATTCGGAATGACTTTCGCCTCTCCACCTTCCATGACGGCTACACAACTATTTGTTGTACCTAAGTCAATACCAATAATTTTACTCATAGATTCATCCTCCTTATTCGCTGACCTTCACTAAGGCCGGGCGCAAAATGCGATCTTTCAACATATATCCTTTTTGAAGCACTTCCACCACGATACCAGGCTCTACGCCATCTACTTTTTCTTGCATGAGCGCTTGCATCGTATTGTGATCAAAAGGTTTGTTTAAGGCATCTATTTCCTTCACACCCTCGTTGCTCATCGCGTTTTCGAGCTGTGTTCGGATCATTTCAAAACCCTTGACGAAGTTTTTAGTTTCGTCATTTTCAGGGGCGTTTGCCAAAGCTAGGTTCATAGAATCTAAAATTGGCAACAATTCTAAAGCGGCCGATTGGAACCGATATTTCTTCGCCATATCCGTTTCTTTCTGCAGACGTTTTCTCATGTTGTCCGTATCCGCATAAGCACGAGCAATATCCGTTTTCGCTTTACTCAATTCATCTTGCAAAGAAGCGATTTCTTCCTCTTTGACTTCCAAAGGATCCTTTTCGATCAAATCGTTTTCGACTTCATCTTCCGGGATCGGCAACTCGTCTTCTACTTCCATGATTTCTTCATTTTCAGTAGGATCTCTTTTCTCATTCTTTTTGCTCATCACTCGCATCTCCTTCTTCATGCACTCCAAATACGCCTTCGATCACATCCGACATGTAATCCATTAAAGCGATGACCTTGGAGTACTGCATTCGATTCGGACCAACCACCATGAGCTGCCCCTCCTCTAAATCGTTGTAATGAAATTTCGCGGTTATGACCGAACAATCACCAATCTGGATCAATTCGTTCCGCGTTCCGATCGGAATCGCTTGATTGCTTCCTTGTTGAGCCCATTCTTTAAAAAGATGACTATTTTCCAAGATCCGCATCAACCGCTTCAGTTTATCGATATCGCTGAATTCTGGCTGATAAAGCATATTGCTTTGACCAGAAACAACGACCTTTTCGCTTGCGAATTTCATAAACGCTTCCGTAAACGCCTCGAAAAGCACTTCATGACGAACGAGTTTAGCTGCCATCAACGACTTGATTTCCTGCATCTTATCAAGGATGTCGCTGATCGGGACCCCCACTAGATGATCATTCATCAAAGACGTACAGTTTCTCAAATCTTCGAGAGACACAGCTTCATCGAAGTGAAAAGTCTTGCTTTCCGTATGACCTGAATCCGTCACGAAGATCGCTACCGCGCTCTTTGCATTGATCGGGATCAATTGAATGTTCACAAGAACTTGGTGCGTCGAATCGGGCCCAAGAACGATGCTTGTTAAATTCGTCATCTCGCTCAATATGCTGCAGCTCTTTTCCACGATTTCATCAAGAGAATAGTGGCGTTGAGAAAACACACTCTGCAACGAAGCTTTGATCGGAGCCTCTAAAGAAGTCTCCATCAAATTCTCCACATAATAGCGATACCCAAATTTACTCGGGATCCGCCCGCTCGAAGTATGCGTCTTCTCTAATAAGCCAAGCTTTTCAAGCGTAGCCATTTCGTTTCGGATCGTCGCCGAGGATACCGGAAAATCAAGAAGCTCCATTAAGACTTTTGAGCCAACCGGTTCTGCGCAATATGTGAATCGTTCCACGACCTTTTTGAAAATGATCCGTTGACGTTGGGTCAATTCCATATTGTCAGCTCCTCTCTAGCACTCAGTACCGATGTCTGCTAATATCATAGCACAGACATTAGCAGTGTCAATAGCTGTGTGCTATCTTCTAGCAATCTAATATTCGCACAACCTACCCCTTTTTACGATTGATATGCTTCAATAATTTAGCACTCAAAACCATAGGCAGATCAATTAAGAATTTGATAAAATAGGACCATGAAAAAACCAAAAGATATTTTCCGCAAAACAGGCATGATCACTTACAAAAACAGACCGATCGAGCTATGGCTCTCCAAAAACAAAGAAATCCTTTTTAAAGAAAATGGAAAAGCCATTACAGATCCTGAAGAGATCGCCCACATCTTTGCGTACTTAAAAGAAGCCAACGAGGGATAATATGGAAGAGAAAACAAACCAAGTCAAACGCATCGAATGGATCGACACCAATATCTATGGCGCCGTCACGCTCAAAGACCTGCACGCTCCCGAGCAAAACAATATGGCCCTTCACGTCTGCATCGATCCAGACCAAGTCATGAAAAATAGAAATCAATTAAGCAAAGAGCTCCAAATTCCTCTTTCTTCCTTCACGCTTCCTTGGCAAAAGCACACCGATCACCTTGTTATGATCACAAAACAAGATATCGGCGCAGGAGCCACCGACAAAAACACTAGCATCATGAATGCCGACGCGATCTATACCGACCTTCCAGGTGTTCTTATTGGCGTCTTCACAGCCGACTGCGTAGGAATTTTGATCGTCGATGAATCAAAGCCCGCCCTTTGCGCGATCCACTCCGGCTGGAAAGGAACGGCCCAAGCGATCACCCACAAGAGCGTCTCTTTGCTGATCAAAGAAAAAAAGATCAACCCTGCACGCGCCAAAGCGTTCTTTTCGCCATCGATCTTAAAAGATTCTTTAGAAGTGGGCATGGAAGTTGTCGAACAGATCAATGCCATGGGAAAAAGGATCGGCCTCGATACAACTCCCTTTATCCAGCTGATCTCAACTCAAAAAGCTCTGATCGACAATCAAGGCTTGAATGCCCAAATGCTCATAAACAACGGATTCCAGCCAGAAAACATCCACCTTTCCAACCTGGATACAAAAAAAGAGCTCACCGATTGTTTTTCTTATCGAAACGACAAACAATGTGGAGAGCACTTTACCTTCGGCTATATTTACGCTTGAAGACGCAATCTTTCATCTAAACAAATCATACGATATAACTGAGCATGGATCTCATAGCAGTCCATGCTTTTTAATTCTGTCTCATTTTCTTTATTCGTTTCTACCCGATCCATATAATACAAGGTCTTCCCTACATGACATAAATGGATGAGCGCCGCTATACCAAACAAAGGATAGACACGCGCTTCGATCGGTACCTTTTTTCTAAAAATAAGCTGTACGAATTCTTCAGGCTCTAAATGAACAACACACATATCTTTTCCTCCTCTTTCGTGCCCTTAGTATCTAAGACTTTAGGTCGAACCACAACAAAAAATTTAGCTTTCCCCCAAAAAACAAAGAAAAACTTTGGATTTTAAAATATAATAAAGCCGAATTATTTTGGAAATCAAAAAAAGGAGAAATCATGCCCACAAAAAAAGAGAGACGCCAACAAGAAATCTATCAACTATTGACCGAACACGACAAAATGAAAACGAGCGAACTCGCCAAGATCATGAAAGTCAGCACCGAAACTTTAAGAACCGACCTCGAAGAGCTAGAAAAAAATAAACTCATCGTAAGAGAACACGGATCTGCCCGCGTCTTCCGCGGCTACGTCGAACCTCCCGTCACCTTAAGAAACCTGGAAAACCAAGAAGAAAAACAAAAACTCGCCTTCAACGCCTTTAAATTGATCAAAAACGGAGAAGTCGTCTTCATCGATTCGGCCTCCACGCTTTCGCCAGGCCTTTCCATCCTAAAAAAGAAAGAAGACCTCACGATCGTCACGAACTCTTTGTTGGCCGCCAATGAATGCGTCGCCCTTAATCTCAACACTCTCTTTGTCGGCGGTTTTATCAACCCAAACGGAATCAGCACCTATGGATTGTTCGCCACCGAAATGATCGACAACATCCAAATCGATATCGCCTTTGTAGGAACTGATGGCTTTAAAGACAGTAACGGTTTTACGACCGTGAACGCCCATGAAATGAGTCTAAAACGACATATCCTCAACAAAGCGAAAAAAATCGTTCTCGTGTGCGATCATACAAAATTTGAAGCACGAGCCCCTTATTCTTGGTGCCGTTTTCATGAAATCGATGTCCTTGTCACTTCCACATTGAATCGTAGACAAAGAAAAATGGTAGAGTCGATCCCTACCATTATAGAATGCGAGCTGCCTATTTGAGTCCGATCGGATGATCGATCTCAATAAAAAGCGAAATCGGTTCTTCGATCGTGACCTCTGAAAGGATCGCATTCGAAAGCTCCTCTTCGTTGCGTCTTTCTTCATAAGGCACCACAAGATCAAAATACACATCCACCCGATGTTTGCGGGGACGGATCCAAAAATCATGCATCGTCCAGGCTCCTTTGCCCGCCTCCTCGATCGCTTCATCAAAAAGAGTTTGATACATTTCCGTTTGCGTATCGTCTAACAAGATCGGATCGACATGGATCGTTAAATTGATATCCATGTCTTCTTTGACTTTCCGCTCGATCTTATCAATATCCCCATGCACTTCCATGATGTTTTTTCGACCATCGACTTGCGCGTGTGCGGTCGCATAGATCTTATTCGGCCCATAGCTGTGGACAAGCACATCATGCACAGAAATGACTTGAGCGCATTTTAAGATCTCGTTAGCAATATCATGGATCATCGAAGCGTCCGGCGCTTCGCCCAGCAAGCTGCTCGTGACCTCTCGCAACAATCCGTAAGCGCTATATAAAATGATCCCCGAAACGATCAGCCCCATATAGCCATCAAGCTGAAAATGAAGGATCGGAGAAAGGATCGTCGCCACAAGAACGCCCAATGTCCCGATCGTATCGCTCCTTGAGTCGGTCGCGTTCGCGATCAGCAACGTCGAATTGTATCTTTTTCCATACCGGGCATTATAAAAATACATGTACAACTTGACTACGATCGAAATGACGAGCACAAAGACCGCGCTCCATTTAAAATCGATCGGCTCAGGATGAATGATATGCACAATACTTTCTTTCGCTGTCTCGAATCCTAAAAAAGCGATCGCGATCCCAACAAAAATCGAAGTGATCTGCTCCGTTCTCTCATGCCCATACGGATGTCCTTCATCCGCTGGTTTTTCAGCAATATAAAACGACACGATCGAAATGATATTGCTCCCCGCATCCGTCAAGTTGTTGATCGCATCCGCGCGAATAGAAATGGAGTTGACAAGAACACCCACGATATATTTTGTGATAAACAAAAACAAATTAAAGAAAATCCCGACATAACCGAGCAATTTCCCGACACCGCTCCTTACTTTCGAAGAAGCATAATCTGTATAATTTTTAACAAATTTTCGAATCAAGAATCCAACCATACTTTGAGTATACTCTACTTAAGAGCTTGTGCGCGCGGGTTTGCCTTTTTATTTCCTTTGTTTCTTCTTTCAGTTTTTCTTGATCCATAAAAAAAACTCCCTTTCAGGAGTTTAATCTGTACGATGGCGCAGTCGGTGGGATTCGAACCCACGTGCCTGTTAGGGCAACTCGATTTCGAGTCGAGCTCGTTATGGCCTCTTCGATACGACTGCATGAATTTGCTCGTTCATTATAGCAAACTTCTTATTCCACCGCAAGACTTAGCTTTTACTCTTCGCCGATCTTCAAGCGCGAAAACACTTCCTGCGTCTCCAAAAGACCTTGCTCGCCGCTCATGACCATTCCCAACGAATCAGGAACAAGCTCAAAAAAGAATAAACTCGTATTGCCATCTTGATAAAAACGATGCACGAACGGCTCCATCTTCTCTTCCAGCTCGAATTCCTCTTCAAAGCGATGCACGATCTCTTTAAACCCCTCCATCGACAGCAACACGCCCTGCAGCTCTACGCCCCGATCCGATTCGATCTGCAAAACATCCTCTTGATAGCGTAAAGAATAATCCTTCTCGCTCACATCCATCGTAAACCAGACCTTTTCCCCATTCTCGGTGATCACAGAAAGACTCTTGGTCGCCAAACAACCACTCAAACCAAACAAGCCCAAAAACACCAACAAAATCTTTAATCCTTTCATCCCTTTTTTCTTCCTTTCATCCACATCCATCCAAAGACGATGCTCAAACCAATAGGCCCATACGACAAGACCAACGCTCTCCAAGAAGGAACTTTAACGACCTCTCTCTCCAGCAAGATCGCCCGATTCTCTTCTTCTACCCGCTCTCCTGTCACGATCAAACGATGCGTATTGATCCCAAAAGGCGCGCACGTGATCAACGACACAAGATCACGCCCCTCTTCGATGTTTAAGCGCTCCACTTCTTGCGGCAAGATCATCTCGGTCCTCTCCACTTGATAAGCCAGCTCTCGACCAAGCACATTGATCAAAAAGAAATCTCCTCTTTCCAGTTCGTCCAAGCGCGAAAATAAACGCCCATTCGCTAGACCGCTATGCCCTGTCAACAGCGCTCGACTCGAAACGCCCCCAACAGGAAGCGAACTTCTCGCCACATGACCTACGCCCTCTTTTAAATGCTCTTCTTCGCTCCCTAAAAAAATCGGCAACCGTACTTCGATCGAAGGAATCGACAAATACCCAATAATATCGGAGGGCAAAAAATGCTCTTTGACTTTTTCATACTCCATCCAAGAAAGATTCGAACGCAACGATTCATTATACGCCTCCAACAACTGCCAATTTTCATCGATCGAGGCCTCATTCAAACTCTCTACCGCCTTCTCGTAGCCTTGAATCGACTCGTTTGCGCGTATCCCCTCTTCCCAAGCCCCCATGAGCGGCAAAAATGCACAAACAACACCCGCTCCGAACACAAAACGCCAAAACACATTATTCTTTTTCATGCTTCTTGATCGTTTTGTAGGCTAGAAGAGACAAGCCACATCCAAAAACGATCATTCCTAATGTCAAATACGAGCCCGTATACGGAAGCAAGATTCCCGCTTTATTGACGATGGAAAGTCCAATTTTCGTCTGAGATACATCGACCAAGAGATCTTGAGCCTCCTCATTCAAGAGTCCGCTATAAAACGTCTTGATCTTAGCGCCCGCGCTTAGATCCAACAATCCCTCTCCTTGCGCAGTATACTTATTTCGATCCGCTACAAATGTTGGCTTGATCTCGATCTCGATCGGATCAAGAAGCTGACGATACCCTTCTGGTGCCTTGATCTCCTTCAAATAATACGTGCCTTGGTCCAGTCCCCCGATCAAAAAATCACCATTCGCTCCGCTCTGGATGCTTTGATCATTGGCCTCTTGGGAAACGATGAAACGCTCGCCATCCTTCTCGACATAGACTTGCCGCGTGCAGGCCGCATCCTCAAACAACAAGAACGAAGCCCCCTCTAAAGGACGATCCTTTTCATTGACCTTTTTTCCTTGAATGTGATAAGTATAGGAAACGACACTATCCCATGGCGTGCTTCCCCATCCTTGCGCATTATTCGAATCTGGATCATTCGTATATACGAGACGAACATGATTCTCGATCCCCTCAAGACCACGATCGATCGCTTTTGCGTTCAAAGAAGCCCGATAAAAGAGCTGCAGCTTTTGTCCATATTCGTTATGACCATTTTCACCATCTAGACCCGAAGCAAATTCCCGATCCACGATCGCCTTCAAATCCGGGATCGTGATCCGGAACGAATCGCCATCCACATTTTGCTCTAAGACCCATTCTCCCTTTTGAAGCGTATAATCGCCAATCTTGACCTCTATAGACGATGGATCAAAATCTAAGGCTTCGTCCATCCGATCTTGAAACTGGACCGTATATGTCGTATACCCATTCAGATCGGGGATCCGCGACTCAAATTTATATGGAATGCTTTGTCCGATCTCATGATCTCCTATATCATTCCAGCCAACGTTTTGATCGTCCTCAAAGATCTTTTTGATCAATTCTGGATAATCCGATTTGATATGGATCTCGCTTGTCGGATTGGCTGTGCTTACCATACATAAGGAGTTAGCCGAATGCGTTCCAGAAGACGATGTCTCATCCAGCAAATAATACCCAAAAGGTAATCCTTCCAAGCGCGCTTGGTTGTTCTCATCCACGCTCTCGATCGTAACGTTGCGCACCGATTTGGAAGTCGCATTCAATTCTGTGCGCAGCGTTTCCATAAAATATCGAAAATCCGCATAATGCCCTTCATTGTTGAGCGATTGAATATAGTCGATCGCCTCGTATTCATGGACTTGGTCGGCCGCTTTGTTCAAGGCTTGACCAACTAGCTTTTGAATCGCCGCTTTCGTATCTAGATTCCATGAATAATTGATCGAATCTTGATTCTGTGAATTTTCCGCGTGAAACAGCTGATAGACCCTA
This sequence comes from Dubosiella newyorkensis, assembly GCF_001945605.1. Lineage (GTDB taxonomy): Bacteria > Bacillota_I > Bacilli_A > Erysipelotrichales > Erysipelotrichaceae > Dubosiella > Dubosiella newyorkensis. The sequence goes on along the minus strand of NZ_MPKA01000044.1, from coordinate 129,366 downwards.
AACGACTTGTTCAATAAAGACTGCTCTGCATTCCCTTTGATCAAGATCGAAGCAGGACCATCTCCTAGAAGATGGACCCCTTTTTCTTGTTCACGAGAAAGCGCATGGGCTTCTAGCACAAGCGGACGATCCGCGATCGAAAGACCTCCCAAGATCGCGCTCAACACGAGCGCCGACATTCCAAATAGTTTAAAAATAGATTTATTCATGACCAATATCCTTTCTCTTTTTATAAATCATTCCTATACTCGCCAAAACAAGCAAACTTCCCCATGAGCTGGCGACAAACAAAGCCGTATTCGGCAAGACCATCTGCTCTTGGTTGTAGACGAGCATATTCAATTGTTTTTGTTCCCAATCAAAGTGTGGACCCTCTTGAAGGATGCCATCGATCCAAACATTCACCTTATTTTGGGTTGGAATCGTCTCCACCTTGATCGAATGCGCCTCATCGAGCGGGAGCCGATACCCTGGCGGCGCCTTTGTTTCTTTCAAGATATACTCCTTGCCCTCTTCTAAATTGGAGAAGGCAAGATCGCCATTTTCATCGCTTGTCTTGATCTGGAACGCTTCACTTGAATCCTCCGCTTTATAAAGAGTAAACTCTGCGCCCTCTAATGCCGTCTTGGCCCGATTCTGTTTATGGACTTTGATCGAAAACGAAGTTGGTGCGTTTTCGACTTTCAATACTCTCCCATCCCATTCCATACAAGGAGGACACTCTTTCACTTCGATTCCCGACTCCTTGGCAACAAACACAAAAGGCGATGGATCTAACACATATCCATTTTTCGCTTCGGCTTCCTCAATACGATGTTCTCCAAACGCCAGCCCCGCAAGATCGATCCTTCCATTCTCATCGCTGACGAGCTCGTTTTGCGACCCATCTGGCAGCGTATGAATAAAGCGAGTGCCCGCGATTGGCACGTCCATCCCTTTTTGATGCTTGAAAATAGTCAAAGAAATGGGAGCTTCCTTCCATTCGATCGCTTTGAAGGAAAGAAGCGTTTCCACATTACCCGCATCCCTGATCTGTATTTCTCTAATTTCAGGGTCCAATAAATATCCAGAAGGGGCTTTGATCTCCTGGATCTTGATCGTGCCGATCGGAAAACCAGGCTGTCCGAGCGAATTCGTATAAAAGGGATCGCCAGAAACTTTGTAAGCGTCTTTTAAATAAATTTCACCATTCGCATCGCTTCTTAGCACCCAGGAACGTATAGGTGCCTTTTTGGCGTCGGCATAGTAGTCCACTCGATACTCCGCGCCTTGCAGGCTTCCCGATCCTTGCGGTTTCGAGAGTCCCGTCTGTTGATCGACTTTTTTGAGCAAAAGCGAAACAGGATTGATCTTTGGAAGATCTTTGACTTCAAATTGTGTCGTAGATTTGGAAATCGTTATCGAATAGATCGTTGGATCGAGCGCGAAGCCTTGCGGCGCGCTCAGCTCTTTTAAATAAAATGTTTTATATTTTAAATTGGAAATCGTGTTGGATACGCCATTGGCATCAAAAATAAACTCTCCAACGAGCTGCGTCGCTTTTGGATCGCTATAGAGGCCATATTTGGCGCGATGAAAACTATAATTTGGATTGTGTTGCGAAATGCTTGGATTCGATGAACTTTTTTTGATTTGTAAGCTTCCTGTCGGTTCATAATCCCCGAACGCTAGATTTTGTTTAGACGCATGCTGTCCCGCCCAGTTGATGCCGCTTCCAGGCGTCTTGACCATGTAGGCTACATAGCCGTATTGGATCGGATCGGGTTTAGCCATGATCTCCTCATAGGCGCTCCTGATCCAATTGTTCCAATGCCAACCATTCGCGGCTTGGTTTCCAAGCGAAACACCTGTATAGGCCATCGAACAAAAATCATTGGTGGCAACGATTTGCTTAGCCACATCCCACCCTTTCGAAGGAAGGATATTTCCTGGTCCATCGTGTCCATAATAGAGCGCCTTTCTTAGCGCAGCATTATCGACAAGAAATGGATCGCTTGTCGCGTCGTTGATCATAGGTTCTGCCATCATCGCTTGAGCACAATAGGCGAGCTTTCCATTCGAGAGTCTCCATAAGCCATTTGAAATGTAGCCCGGAGAAACGTGGGCCGTAAAATGCGCTGAATCGATCACAGAATAGCCTTTTGTCTCGGGAATAAGTTCCATAGGCTCTAAAATCGTCTCTGGTGTTTCGATCTTCTTTAAAAGGATCGCGTCTGGCACATCAAGAGAGATCCAGGAAAACATCTTGCCAAATTGGGGAGTCAAAAAGCCATGATCATCGACATAATCGATCAGTCCCGTTTTTTTAGCCGCCTTGAATCTTTCCTGGACATAGTGCGCTTCTTCTCCTCTTTGATAAGATTCTAATATCGCTTCTTGATGGGCTGGAATCATCCCCATATTCTCTATATCAAGAAAGATCCCCTTTTTTTCTAGCTCATTTTCCGCTTCTTGAAACGCGATCTTGATCGTTGTATCGTCTTCGAGCACGATTTCTTTTTCTTCGAAGGCGCTCTGTGTTTGTCCATTGATCAGCATTGATTCGATCTGGCCGCTTACCAAAATGGAAAGGATAGCGCCGCGATCGAGCCTTTGTTCTAGTGGGGCTTCTTTTTGGACTCGCTGATCATCGATCCAGATCGTACCTGGTCCATCGACTTCAACATGAAGTTTTACTTGTTCCTCTTTTGCGTAGAGAAAGCTAGGCGAAATACAAAGCCAGCTCGCAAAGAAGACCCCGAATATTTTTTTGATCATCTTCTTCTCCTCTCGTTTCACCTTCTTTCAATACGAATTTTTTTAGAAAAATGGTCTTAAAAAAGATCGATTTTATAATTTCACATCAATTGACCACAAAAAAAGAAGCAAACGCTCATTTGTTTGCTTCTTTTAATTTCATTATTCTTCCATGGAACGAAGAGCTTTGGTCAATAATTTCTTCAATTCTTCTTTATCGTGCTTTTCCATATTGTAGAAAAGGCGGTCATTGACGATCTCTTCTTCGCTTCCATTACAAATTTTATGCGAGATTTGCATAAACAAGCCAGTTAAGCTATCGGCTGGCACTTTGTCGCGTAAGCATTTCTTTTCTTCAGCCATTGTTTATTCCTCCAATTTCTATTTCCATTATAGAATTGTTATAGGGGAAAAAATACAAATATGCTCACACGCCTGGCGTGATCTTCAAGACCCAATAGCCCTTTTTACTATCGACCTTCTCTACTTCGCAGCCTTGTTCTTCAAAATGCTTGATCGCACTTTGCGCCCCATGACTTTTGCGGATCACGATCCAAAGATGTCCGCCTTGCTCTAGATGCGAAAGGGCAGAATCCAAGAGCGCATACATCGGCTTTTTTCCGATTCGGATCGGCGGATTGCATACGATACATGCGTATTCTCCGGTATCGACTCGATCTTTCAAGAAAAATTCGCCCTCAAAATGATGCGATCCCATATTTTCTTTCGCTAAAGAAAGCGCTCTGTCGTTGACATCAATCAACGTCATTTTTGTATCCCAAAATGATTTTAGAACGATTGAAACGACACCGATCCCGCACCCGAGATCCAAACAATTTTTTGGCGGCTCCTGCTCCTTCAATACGTTCTCTAAAAGAAGGCGGGTCCCTTCATCGAGCTTGTCTTTCGAAAAGACCCCCAAATTCGAGTGCAGAGAAAAGGATCGATCCATTAGGTCAAAGTGGATCTCGAAAGGACGATCTTCCACCTCGGATTGGTCCGTAAAATAATGCGCCATTATGCCCGTTCTGCTTCTTTCTGGATCGAAGCGGCATCGATACCGAACTTATGATAAAGCTCGTCTGGCTTTCCGCTTTCGCCAAACACGTCCGGAATACCTAAGCGCGTGAGTTTTGCCTTTCCGCCACTTTCAGCCATAACTTCCGCCACCGCTGAACCTAGGCCACCTGTCACAAGGTGATCCTCGACCGTAATGATCCTATCGTATGTGTTTGCTAAGTTTTGGATCAAATCCCGATCGATCGGAGCGATCGTATGAATATTGACAACTGTTGGCTTCTTTGCCATCGCTTCATACGCTTTCAAGCATTCCTGCACGGTGCTGCCGCTTCCGATTAAGGCGATCTTGTTGTCTTCGCCCTCTTTTAAAACGACCCCTTTGCCTAGCTCGAATGTATAATTTTCATCGTTGACTTCTTCAACGCCGCTTCTTCCTAAACGAACATAATAAGGCCCATCTAGATACGCGATCTGTTTAATGGCTTGTTTGGCTTCTTGATAATCGCAAGGAACGATCACCCGCATATTCGGTATGGAACGCATCAAAGAAATATCCTCGATACATTGATGGCTCGCTCCATCTTCCCCGACGCTCACGCCCGCATGGGAAGCGCAGATCTTGACATTCAGCGCCGGGTAGCAGATCGAGTTGCGGATCTGTTCATAGGCTCTTCCTGTCGCAAACATCGCAAACGTGCTCGCGAAAGCGATCTTGCCACTTGCCGCAAGACCCGCCGCGACAGCCATCATATTTCCTTCGGCGATTCCCATATCAAAGTGGCGTTCTGGAGCGACCTTGTCGGCTTCCGCCCCTTTTGTGCTGCCGGCTAGATCGGCGTCTAAGGCAACAATATTGATATCGTCCTTCATCAGCTCTTTTAAAGCGTCTCCATAAGCGACGCGGGTCGCGATCTTTGCCATATTAGTTTGCCTCCAATTCTTTGAGTGCTTGCTCTTTATCTTGATCTTTTGGTGCGACTCCATGCCAATTGACTTTGTTTTCCATGAAGGAGACACCTTTTCCTTTGATCGTTTTCGCGATGATGACCGTTGGTTTGCCTTTGTTTTCTCTCGCTTTGGCAAACGCTGAACGGATCGCGTCGAAATCATGACCGTCGATATCAATCGTATAGCAATTGAATGCTTTGAATTTATCGGTCAGCGGGTAAATGCTCATGACATCTTTGACGTGTCCATCGATCTGTAGGTCGTTGTTGTCGACAAGAATGCAAAGATTGTCGAGTCCATAATGGGCAGCGGACATGATCGCTTCCCACACTTCACCTTCCTGGCATTCTCCATCGCCTAAAAGCGTATAGATCCGATGCGTGTTTCCGTCAAGTTTATTGGCGAGCGCCATACCCACGGCTGCCGAGACACCTTGACCTAAAGATCCAGTCGACATGTCGACCCCCTTTAGATAACGCATGCTTGGGTGTCCTTGAAGGGGAGAACCCATTTTACGAAAAGTAATCAAAAGTTCAGGATCTAAAAGTCCTTTTTCTGCTAATACACCATATAGAGCTGGACTGGCATGCCCTTTGCTGAGGACAAAACGGTCACGATCCAATGTGCCGACATTTTCTTCATTTATATCCATTTCTTCGAAATAGAGGCTTGTCAACAGATCTGCGGCTCCTAAGCTTCCACCAGGATGGCCGCTTTGCGCAGCATGTGTTTCGAGAATAATATCCTTGCGGACTTGATTGGCATGCCTTTCTAGTTCTGAATTTTGCATATATTTCTCCTTCATTCGTTATACGCCTTTAGTGTACCACTATTCCAAAAGACAAGAAAGACCGACAATTGTCGGTCTGTTTTTATTTTTTGCTTTTTTCTACCGGATTATCGACCACAAAGATCTGTCCGCCTAAGGCTGGAACATTGATTTCGATCATGTATGGGAAATTATTGCGCGATAATCGAAGCGCCTTTACGGCTTGAGGCGTTTCGTCGATCAGCGTTCCATTGTATTTGCTCCATTGGCTGTTGAGGATCTCGCGATAGATCCCTTTATGCGGTACACCAAATTGCGCTTTATATGGGTTAGTCGAGAAGTTCAAGATCGTGATAAACGTTTTGTCTTTGCTTTTGCGCATGAACGAGAATAAGTTTCTCGAAGCGTCATCCGCGTTGATCCATTGGAAATTTGTTGGATCATAGCCAAAATAGTACGCGTCGTTATCCGCATAAATACCCGTCAGGTCTTCAAAGAATTTTTCGAAAGCCGCATGCATCGGATATTCAAGCAAGAACCAATCCGTTCCTTTTTGCTCATCCCATTCGCGAAACATACCGATCTCGTTGCCCATGAAGTTCAATTTTTTACCTGGATGCGTAAACATGTATGTATATAGGGCGCGGGCCTGGGCGAATTTATCTTCGTAGCTTCCCCACATCTTGTCGACGATCGTCGCTTTTCCATGAACGACTTCATCGTGCGAGAATGGCAAGATAAATTTTTCTGAATAGAAATACGCCATCGAGAACGTGATATCGTTATGATGGTATTGGCGATAGATCGGATCCATCTTCAAATACTTGAGTGTGTCGTTCATCCAGCCTAGATCCCACTTGTAATCGAAACCTAAGCCGCCATCCAATGTCGATTTGGTCACATTCGGGAAGTCGGTCGAATCTTCCGCAATCAGCATGATCTTTCCTTTGTATTCTTGCTTGAGGGTGAAATTCATCCGCTTCATGAAATTGCAGGCGCCCTCGTTCATTCCGCGCTCCTTATTGCCTTTCCAATAGATCGCATTCGAGATCGCGTCCGCTCGAAGGCCGTCAAAATGATAGACATCCAGCCAATAGTTGGCAGCCGACATCAAGAACGAGCGCACCTCTTCTTTCCATAAGTCAAAGTTCGCCGTTCCCCATTCTGAATTGGCGTCGTCAGGATTTGGATATTCGTACAAAGGAGTTCCATCAAAGCGAGCAAGCGCGAAGTTGTCCTTCACGAAATGGACAGGGACAAAGTCCATGATGATCCCGATTCCCGCGTTGTGCAGCCGATTGACAAATTCCATAAGATCTTGGTTCGTGCCATAACGAGAAGTCGTCGAAAAATAACCCGTGCATTGATAGCCCCAAGATCCATCGAATGGATATTCGCACAAAGGCATGACTTCGACATGCGAAAAATGATTTTTATGGCATTCCTCGATCAAGTCATCTACGATATCAAGATAATTTACAAAATCGTTCGGACCCATTTCAGGATCCCGTTTCCAAGAGCCTACATGGATCTCATAAATGCTGATCGGATCGTCGAATCCGACCGTTCTTTGATCCATCCATTTTTGATCGGTCCAGCCATCAAAGCTCAGATCCGCGATGATCGAAGCCGTTTGAGGGCGTTTTTCCGAGTAGAACGCATAAGGGTCGATCTTATCGACAATATCTCCCGTAACTTGGGTCACACGATATTTATAAGAATCTCCAGGTGCCGCCTCTTTGACTGTCGCTGTCCAGATTCCCGTTTCGTCATCTTTCTTCATTGGATCCGCTTCAGGATCCCAATCGTTGAATGAGCCAATGACTGATATCTTTTGCGCATGAGGAGCCCATAATGTAAACTCCACTCCTTTTTTTACCGGATGCGCGCCAAAGATCGTATAGGCTTTAATTTCGCGTCCCTCAAAAAAGGCTTGTGTCTTCTTTTTGTCCATTCCAATATTTGCCGCTCAAAATCAAGCGGTACTCCTTTCCATTGTTTTCTCATTTGTCTTTTATAAACATATTTTATACTTAAACAGGTAAAATAAAAAGTGCAACCAAAAAAAATTGAACACTGTTCAGTCTTCGTTGGCTTTCTTGAAATCCTCTAAAATCATTTTCAATTCCTCTAAAGAGGTCACCTTCGATAAATGCTCTTTGTACGCGTGAGAATTTGGAAGCCCTTTGAAATACCATGTCGCGATCCCCCGCATTTCCTGGATCCCTACTTTTTCTCCTTTTAGCGCGCAAAGATCTGTAGCATGCCGAAAACAGATCTCTAACCGTTCTTGGAGCGATGGTTCTTTCTTTTTCCCTTCAAAAGATGCCGTGATCTCTTGAATCAAGAACGGATTCCCGATGATTCCTCTTCCGATCATCACCGCATCGCAGCCTGTTTCTTCTAACATTCGATAATAGTCTTCGACCGTTTTCACATCCCCGTTTCCGATCACAGGAATCGAGACCGCTTCTTTGACTTTCTTGATCCATGACCAGTCTGCTTTTCCTTCATACATTTGTGAGCGTGTACGTCCATGCACACAGATCGCACTTACACCCGCTTCTTCCATGGCTTTCGCCATTTCGACACAGTTGATATGATCGACATCGAATCCGATCCGCATTTTTACGGTGACTGGTTTATGGACGGCCCGTACAATGGCGGAAACGATTTTTTTCGCGTACTCGACATCTTTCATCATAAAGCTGCCGGCTTTCGCCTTGATCACCTTCGTGACTGGACAGCCCATATTGAAGTCGATGATATCGCAATCCGTTTGCGTATCTAAAAACCGAGCCGCTAGAACAAGTGTATCTTCATCATGCCCAAAAATCTGAAAGCTGACAGGATGATCGGATGGATCGGTTTGAAGCATCGCCAACGTCTTTTTTGAATCGTAATAAAGCGCTTTATCCGAGACCATCTCATTGCAGGTCATGCCCGCACCAAAATCGTGAGCGATCTTCCGAAACGCAAGATTGCTCACGCCCGCTAGTGGCGCGGTGATGATCGGATTTTTTAAGGTGACGTTTCCGATCTTAAGCATTCATTCTTTCGAGGATCGCTTCGAGTTCTTCTTTGCTGAATTGATATTTCTCATTGCAAAAATTACACGTGATCTCGCATCCGCCATCTTCGTCGATCATCTTCTGGATGTCTTCTTTTGGCAGTGTCATCAAGATTTCTTGCGACCTTTCCTTCGAACAAGAACAAGAGAAGCAGATCTCTCTTGTCTCGACGATCTTGACATCCTCGAATAGATCCTTGGCCAATTGAGAGAGCTCGACATCGTCATATTCTTGGATGATCGTCGACATAGGCTTCAAACCTTCCAAGACGTGTTCGCAGATGCTAATGTCGGTATCGCTCGCATCAGGCATCATTTGAATGATCAATCCACCTGCGCTCAACACATTTCCGTCGGTTCCGATCAATACACCGACAGAAACAGCGGTCGGTGTTTGTTCTGAAACAGTAAAGTAATAGGCGAAATCGTCGCCGATCTCTCCTGATTGAAGCTCAACGGTCCCCTTGAAATTTTGTTCCATGTTCAAATCTTTTGTGACAGAAAGATATCCGTCTTTTCCTACCACGGCGCCTACATCGAGCTTTCCATTTTTAAAAGCGTCCTTGACTTGCGGATCCGAAACAAATCCGCGCACGTTTCCGTTCGCGTAAGCGTCGACCACAATGCTGCCGATCGGCCCATGGCCATTGATATTGATCGTGAGCATTTCTTGGTCGCTTTTGAGCATGCTTCCCATCATCGAAGCGATGGATAAAGTTCTTCCTAAAGCCGCGGTGGCGGTCGGGTTCATATCAAATCTTTCTTTTGCTTCTTGGACCATATGAGTCGTGCGATCGATATAAATACGCACATGACCATCTAAGGCGAGTGCCTTCACTAATTCATCTTTCATAGGTTCCTCCTTATATCCTCTTTTTCTTTCATTATGGGCGTTTCCTATGTTTTTTACACATGCTTTGCATTTAAAAAGGCGCTGATGGGCGCCTTTTATCTAGTCTTCCTTCTTTTTTGTCAATTCATTCTTCGCGGCGTCAAGCTCTTCTTCGCTGGCTTTCGAAGGAAGCTTTGGTGGCGTGTTTTCTTCCAGTTCCGCTTCGACTTCCTTTGTTTCGATCGCTGGCGCGTTCGGATCCGTGATTTGGCCAAATTTCATTAAATTGGTGATTTCTTCATTGGTCAAAGTCTCATATTCAAACAAGCTATGCGCGATCAGATCGAGAAGGGCGCGATTTTCCGTCAAGATCCGATGACATTCCGTGTGGCATTGGTCGACGATCTTACGAACTTCTTTGTCGATCTCTTCCGCCACACCTACCGAATAGTTACCGCCTTGCGTGTAATCTCTTCCTAAGAAGACATTGCCTTGCGGATTAGCGTATTGGATCGGGCCTAAAGAGGACATTCCAAAGACGCGGACCATGTTTTTCGCGATATCCGTGAGTTTTTCAATATCGTTGACAGCGCCGGCGCTGATCTCGCCAAAGACGATCTCCTCCGCTGTACGGCCTCCAAGAAGTCCTGTGATCTGTGCTAAATATTCCGATTTACGATGGAAATACTTTTCTTCGCGCGGGGTCATCAAGTTATATCCGCCCGCTTCTCCGCGAGGGATGATCGTGACTTTTTGGACCATATCGGCATCTTCTAAGCGAAGACCGATCACCGCATGGCCTGCTTCATGATAAGAAACGAGCCATTTGTCTTTTTCGGTGTATTTTTTGCTTTTTTTCGCAGGACCCATCATCACGCGGTCGATCGCCTCATCAAGGTCGGCCATCGTGATGACCTTTTCCTTGTTGCGGACCGCTAAGATCGCGCCCTCATTCAAGACGTTGGCAAGATCGGCTCCCGAAAAACCAGGCGTGCGCTTGGCAAGATTATCAAGCTCGACATCGCTTGCCAAATGCTTGTTGCGGGCATGAACTTCAAGGATCTGCTGACGGCCGCGGATATCTGGCAAATTGACCGTGACTTGACGATCAAAACGTCCGCTTCTTAGCAACGCAGGGTCAAGGACATCGGGACGGTTCGTGGCCGCGATGATCACGATCCCGTTGTTATCGACCATACCATCCATTTCTACGAGCAGCTGGTTGAGCGTTTGTTCCCGTTCATCGTTTCCGCCACCCATACCAGCGCCCCTTTGACGGCCGACCGCGTCGATCTCGTCGATAAAGATGATGCATGGAGCCGCTTTTTGAGCCGTTTTAAACATATCGCGGACACGGCTTGCGCCAGTTCCGACAAACATTTCCACGAAATCCGAACCAGACACGGAGAAAAAAGGAACATTCGCTTCTCCAGCGACCGCTTTGGCTAAAAGCGTCTTCCCGGTTCCTGGAGGGCCGACCATCAAGATCCCCTTCGGGATGTGGGCGCCCATATCGGTAAATTTCTTTGGCGAACGCAAGTAGTCGATGATTTCTTTGACTTCTTCTTTTTCTTCATCGCACCCCGCGACATCTTTGAAGCGGACTTTGACATCCGTTTCCATGCGGGCTTTGTTTTTGGAGAATTCGAACGCTTTGTTGCTGCCTCCGCCTCCCATTTTCGTGAACATGAAATAGAAGAAAACGCCAATCAAAAGGAATGGGATCAATTGTCCTAAAACATTGAGCCAAACGCTCCCTTGATTGGGATCTTCAATGCTGATCTGTCCTCCATTTGCTTCTAGCGTTTTCGTGAGCCACGTTAAGTTTTCTTCCGTGTTAGGAACCAATACGCTAAAAGCTGTTGAATTTTTGCTGGATTGACTTGGATCGGTATAGACCCCTTCGACATCGATCACATTCGAAGAGATCGTGAGCGACGAGTTTCCAAATTCCGCTGTTTTGGCTAGATTTTGGAATTCAGAATAATTCATATGACGCAAAGAACCTTGAGAGCTGTAGGCGATCAAGGAAACGATGATGCTGATGATGAAAATCGTAGGAAGATAGTTAAGCCACTTCTTCATTCATTCCCCCCCTATTCGTAAATTTCTCGTTTAAGAATTCCAATATATGGCAAATTTCTATATTTTTGGTTGTAGTCGAGCCCATAGCCGACCACAAATTCATTGGGTACTTCAAATCCAATATAATCCGCATGGATATCGACCACTCGGCGCGATGGTTTATCGAGCAAAGCGACGATCTTGACATTGGTCGCTCCTTTATTGATGAACATCTTCTTGACTTCAGAAAGAGTACGCCCCGTATCGACGATATCTTCGACAAGCAAGATCGCTCTTTCTTTACTGGAAAGATCCATATCTTTATCGATCTTGACATCCCCGATCGACTCGGTCCCATCATAACTGCTGACAGACATAAAATCGATCTCGCAAGGGAATGTGAAGCGCTTGATCAATTCGGCCATAAATGGAACGCTGCCGCGCAAAAGGCCTACGACGATCGGCACTTCCCCTTCTTTGTTGTAGTCATCTTCTATTTGTTTGGCGAGCTCTACGCATCGCTTTTCGATTTGTTCTTCTGTAAGTAAAACAGTTTCGATATCTTGACTGATCATGTTGAATTGTGTTCTCCTCTTAAACTATATCCGTAATTGTAACATAAAGGTATTTGGTTGGATAGAAAAATGTGAAACATCACAACCTAAGCCTGGCACGAAGATCACGCGTCCGGAAGCGTTTTCAAGAACGTACCAATCTTTGCGCAACAAGCGCGAGATCTTATGGTCGATCCAAAAGCGCTGCAGCGTTTTCGTACCGAAACGCATTTCTATGCGATCCTTCGTTTTGCCCGGGCGAAAGCGGAGCGGAAAGTCCTGGCTCTTCAAATCCACGCCTTCGATCGTGGCTCCTTTATTATGAGCGAGATATCGGAAATTTCCCAACTCTAATGATTCAAATTTTTTAAAAGCCGCAAGATCGTTCCATACAATACAAACGGGCTCGCTTTTTTTTCGGACGATCAATCGATCGTTCCATCTCTCGACTTCGTGGCTCTCTAGATCGATCACGCAAGGATGCATGAACTGTTGAGAAAGCGAGCGTAAATGCGCCTTTGAAAGATGACGATGGAGCCAAGGGGATAAATAGAGATCGAGGGCGAGCCAGCCATCCTCTTTAGAAAGCATAGAAACGATTCCGTTTTGTTCGATTTGATCGCGAAGTTTTCTTTGCCAAGCTTTCCAGTTTTTGTTTTTTTGATCGATCTCTTTTTTGAGCGCCCGCTTTTCGTTTGAACTCATTCTTTCGATTTGATGATGCCGGATCTTATTGCGAGTATAGTGATCGCTCAGATTGCTTTCGTCGATCCCATACGCTATAGCGTGACGAATACAATACGCTTCCAGCTCTTTTTTCTCAAAACCCAACAAAGGACGAAATATCGTATATGTCTTTCGTTCGACACGATCGGCAAGGCCATACGTGTCGCAAAGCATGTTTCTTTGGACTTGAAACAAGTACGTCTCCAATAAATCATCGAGATGGTGCGCCACGTATAGGGCGTGGATATGCTCTTGTTTCAAGATCGATTCAAAAAACGCATACCTCTCTTCTCTTGCCCACGCTTGAAAATTTTTAGTCGGCTGAGAAGTTGGAACATGGACAAAACACGGAATTTGGTAGCGAGCGCAATACGCTTTTACGATTTCTTCATCCCGATTGGCGCTCTTCCTTTTTTGATAATTGACATGGGCGACGACGATTTGAAATCCCTCTTTTCGCATCCGATCCAGAAGAGCCATGGAATCGGGGCCGCCAGAACAAGCCACTACGATTTTTTCACTCATGTATATAGTATAGTCGTAAGGCAACAATCGTGCAAAGCGCTCTTGGAATCGGTATAGTGAGGGTATGAGTAGTCTTCCTTATGTATTGATTTCCTTACTGATCCCGATCATGATCACGGTATTTGGATCCATCTTAAAAAATCATCCTCCCGCCTATCGAAACCAGCTCTTTGGCTATCGTTCGATCCGTTCGATGCAGAACAAAAAGAATTGGGAAATGGCACAAAAGCTTGCTGGAACTCTTTGGTGGAAAATGGGATGGATCGATTTAGTGATCTGTTTGATCGTCCAATTTTTGCTCACGCTCACCCATAACGCGCTCGTGATCATTTATGGAACGTTCGCATTGATGGTCTTGCAGCTCGTTCCTTTGATCGTGACTTTCGTCCTCGTAGAAAGGAAGCTGAAACAAAATGGTTCATAATAAGAGAAAACAGCGCTTCATTTTAGATATGAAAAAAATATATATCATTACAGTAAGTCTTGTCCGAGAGCTTGTCCATACATTCGAGCGATAAGTTCGCTCCAATCAAAAATAAAAGAGAAAACATCACTTGTCTTCTCCTTTATTTTTGATTTTTTTTGTCCATACTCGTTTGATCCGATGCCATAAGCCAAGAAGCGGATGAAATTTCTCCGAGATCATCGCCGACTTTTCAATGAACAGCTCGACAAAGAACAGAAGAGCGAGCATCGTAAAAAAGCCAAGGTTTCGATTGATCATATAAACATAGGCGCTCAAGCCAAACAGCGCCGTAAATCCGCACATGATGATCACTGTATTGCGATGGCCAAACTGCTTCATCAATAAATGGTGCAGGTGGCTTTTATCCGCTTGCGAAAACTTCATTCCTTTGAGGGTCCGTCTCAAGATCGCGGAAAGCGTATCGATGATCGGGATGATCAGCAACAAGATCGGCAAAGCGAGCGTCAAGATCGTGCTCGATTTAAATCCGACGATCGAGATCGCCGAAATCATCGACCCTAGAAACAAAGAGCCGCAATCTCCCATGAAGATACTGGCAGGATGTGAATTATAGATCAAAAAGCCAAACGTGCTTCCGGCTAGGATAAAGGCGAGCGAGACGATATCCGGTCTTCTTTCGATCAAGGCGATGCACCCGATCACGACTAATATGATCACGCTCATGCCTCCAGAAAGCCCATCGAGCCCATCGATCAAATTGACCGCGTTGGTGATCCCCGCGATCCAGATGATCGTAAACAAAAACGAGATCAATCCAAAATCGATTGTCAAACCAAAGGGCAGACGGATCCGGTCCACCTGCACTCCGTAATAAATCAAGACAAGCGCCGCGACCACTTCAAAGAATAGCTTGACAGGAGGTTTGATGTCGATCAGATCGTCGACCAAGCCGGTAAAGAACATGATCGATCCACCTAGAATGATGCCTGTGATCGCGCGGTCCGCCTTCATATAGATCGCCATGCTGATCATAAACGATAAATAGATCGCGACCCCACCGATCCTAGAAATCTTACCATGGTGAACGGTCCGATGATTTTCTTTTGCGTATGTTTGAGCCGGGATCGAGTATTGTTTGACTAAAGGCGTCAAAACAAGAGAGATCAAAAAAGGCACCAATAAATAAGCGGATTCAATCACAAAAAATTCTCCTTTATGAGCTTGAGCATATCATATTCGGGATCGTTTGAACAAAAGATCGGACATTGCAGCTGTTCTTGCAGCCGAGAGGACAATGAGTATAAATTGGCGGATCCGCCCGTCAATTCGATTCCTTTTTGCGCGATTTGCGCTTTCGCCGGTAAAGAAAGCGTATCAAAAAGCGATTTAGCCCATAGGATGATTTGTTTTTCGACCTCATCAACGCTTGGCCATAGATCCGAAGAAAGGATCGAAAACGAGACGAATCGCTGATAGCGGTCCATACCGATTCCGTGTAGCGGACTTGGAAGCTTTCTTTGGAACGAAATATTCGCTTCTTCCTTGAGGCGTTTTGCTTCTTCTTGCGAGATCAAGCAATTCTTTTTGTGGGCGATCGCTTGCTGGATATTTTCATCCACTTGTTTGCCCGCAAAAGGGATCGATTTATAGATTTGACATTTTCCATGAATGAAGATCGCCATTTCGCATAACGAATGGCCAGCATGGATCAAAAAATGAGTGCCTCCTCTTTTTTCGTAAAGCTCGATCAAATTCACGAACCGCACTTTTTTGATTCCTAGATTCAATAAGATCTCCGTCCATTTCTCTTTTTCTTTTTCCCCTAAAGAAAAAGGAGCGTAAACGATCAAGCTTGGCTTGAGTAGATGCTCATGTACATTGGCTTTTTGAAAGGCGTTCTGAAGAAGTCCGCTGACTTCATGCAAGATCCGTCCATCCTCAAGAGGATAGGTGATGCGCCGATGAATATTAGGATGAAGGATAGACTGGAGCGCCTCGTTTCCATAGGCGATCACTCGTCCATCTTCTTCTAAATAACATGTTGGAAATCGGATCAGCAGATCTTCTTTGGGATCGTAGAGGCGGAGCATGGAAGCGCCTGCTTCTAATACATACCATCTCTCGAACATATCACATTCCCAATCCATTCATGATCGTAAGCTCTAAGATCGCCTGCGCGCTCAAATAGCCCATGATCAGCGACAACAAAAATAGCATCACGATCACTTTGCCTGGCTGTCTGACTTTCATGATCTTTTCAAACTGGATCGCGGAACACGCGTAGAAACTGATCCCGAAACAAACGAAAAATACGATCAATTTAATGATGGCATATGACATAATAGCCCCCTTTCTACGATCCGACTTGTACGATTTCTACGAATTCATAATAGGGCTCCAGCTGCTTTTTCGCATATTCGAGCACTTCTTCATCGACGCTGAAGCCCATGATCGTCGAACCCGAACCCGACATCATCGCTTGCACGATCCCTTCTCCATACATGTCGTCCTTGATTTGTTCTAAAACCGGCAGAAGCTCTTGGCTTGGACTTTCTAAGGCGTTGGCCATCGTCGTGAACAAAAGCTCCGCGTTTTCTTTTTCGAGCGCTCTTTGGACAAGATCGACATCGTATTGCACTCGATTTGATCGATCCCACATTTTGAAGGCTTCTGGCGTTGAGACACCTTCTTTGGGCTTTACGAGCAAGATCGAAAACTTCCAATCGCTTTGGATCGGCTGGATCACTTCCCCAAAGCCTTGTACCCTCGCCCAGCGACTAAAAAGGCAAAACGGAACGTCCGCTCCCACTTTTTTGCCAATCTCGATCAGCTGTTCGGTATCAAGACAGAGCATTTCCATCTCGTTGATCGCGTGCATGACACATGCCGCATCCGCGCTTCCCCCTCCAAGACCGGCTTGCGAGGGGATGTTTTTATGGATCCGGATCGAATAATGTGTCGAAAATCCAGCCGCTTGGCGCATGAGTTCGACCGCTTTTTGGACGGTGTTGTGCTTTGGAATTTCCATTCCGACAAAAACGATCTCATCTTGTCCTTGATCGCTTGGTTCGATCTCGATCTCGTCATAGAGCGAGATAGGAGCCATGATCATATCGAGATCATGATATCCATTTTCAAGAACGCCTTTAATGTTCAGCGCGATGTTGATTTTGGCTGGCGCGTATCGTTTCATAATTTTCCTCATATAATCGTATAAAATCTTCTAATTTGAGCTGCTGGGCCCGTATAGAAGGATCGATGTTCGCTTTTTCAAGCATTTGTTTAACTTGTTCTTTGTCTGGAAGCCACGCTTGCAAGTTATTATATAGCGTCTTGCGACGTTGGACGAAGCAAGCTTTGACCATTTGAAAAAAGAGCGGCTCGTCTTGGACTTGATAGGTCGAATGAAACCGGAATTGCAGCACCATCGAATCGACATTCGGCTTTGGCCAAAAGACGTGGCGGGACACGTCCATGACTTTTTTGATCGAACAGCGATATTGGCTGATCACGCTTAACGCGTTGTAGGCTTTCTCATTGTCTTTGGCAAGAAAGCGTTCTCCCACTTCTTTTTGCATCATCACGGTGATCGAATCGATGTGCACTTTCGCTTCAAAAAGCTTGAATAAGATCGGGGTGGTGATGTAGTAAGGCAAATTGGAAACAAAATCGACACGCTGCCCTTCTTGGCGACGTTCTTCGATGATCGAATCGATATCGGCCTCTAGAAAATCTTGCATGATGAGTTCAAGGTGCTCGAAGCCGATTTCCTGTTCAAGCACGCGCGGAAGTCTTTCATCGATTTCAAAAGCGATCACATGGTCGCTTTTCTCGCATAAAAACTGGGTGAGCGCTCCAATTCCAGGACCTACTTCGATCACGAGGTCGCTTGGATCTTGGATGGCTGCATCGGCGATCTTCTCGACAATTTTCGGTTCGATGATGAAGTTCTGTCCAAATGATTTTTTCGTATAGACTCCATATTTTTCTTGAATCTCTCTTGTTTTGCGGACTGTCGCGATAGCATCCTTCATGATTGCTCCTCCTTCAAGATCTGGGCGAGTTTGGCTGGATCGATATTCATCGCCCGCAAGCGTTTAAAACACGTTTTGGCATTGCAAATCCCGATCCCAACTTCTTGGCACACTTTATTTCTTTTTTCTTTATTTCCGACAAGTCCAAAATCGATAAATTCTTCCCAGCTCAAAGACGGATCGGTATTTGTGAAGCTGACGCAACGTTCTAAAGAGTTCCACAAATCACTCATGCTGGCGTGCTCGATGCCGACTTTTTTGCTTGTCTTCGCTTTCTCTTTTTCAATAAACGCGTGTTTGGCTTGTGGTACACGCTGTTGTATGGTACGCCGAATATATTCTCCTGGCGAGTCTGGATCGGTAAAGACGATGATCCCTCTTGTCTTTTGGGCTGCCTCGATCCGCTCTAAGATCTCAGGGTCCAGCGATTTTCCATGCGTCTCGATCGTATCGCATTCAAAATATTGCTGGAGGCGCTGGGTATCGTGTTTTCCTTCCACGACAATGATTTCTTTGATCTTGCGTTTCATAGACGCTCTCCTTGCGAGAATCCTTCTCCATGAACGGAATGGACGTTGTTGACGATAAAAAACGCTTGCGGATCGATCGCGTTGACGATCTGTTCAAGCTGCGGATATTGATGTTGGGTAATGACACACATGACCACTGGTCTTTTTTTGTCATGATAGCCACCTTTCGCGTCCAAAAGCGTGACCCCTCTTCCGACATGGTCCATCAAAGCGGAACGGATCGTATCCCACTTTTCGGAGATGATCATCACGTTCATGGCCGCTTGGGTCCCGAGCATGATCATGCGATTGATCGCCACTCCAGAGACGACAACCGAGACGATCCCGATCAAAGCGGGCTGCAAACCATACGTATACAATCCTAAAAGAACGGTGAGGGTATCGATGATCATCACCGCGTCTCCTTCTTTGATGCGGATATATTTATGCATGATCAAAGCGGGAATATCCATGCCTCCTGTGCTAGCGTCCACTTTAAACACCAATCCGACGCCGATCCCCATGAATAAGCCAGAATAGAGCGAAGCAAGAAGGGGCTCCATCAAAAACGTTCCTTCCGGAAAAAAAGCGGTGGCGATCCATGAAAAAGTCGTGACGAGCATTGGATAGATGATCGTCGATACGATCGTTCGCATCGCGAAGCGCTTCCCTAAAAAAATGGCGCCCACAATAAAAAGGCCAATCGTCAAGAAATCAATGACATATACGGGTTTGATATGGATCAAAGGTTCTAAAGCGACCGCTACGCCGGCGACCCCGCCTGTCAAAATGTTGTTGGGCAAGATCAAAAACGAAACAGCTGCCGCCAATATACAATTTCCTAAAAGAATGAATATGATTTGTTTGAAGAGATCTTTTTTTGTTTCCATAAAGCTATCCTTATCTTTTGAAATTATAACACTGCTTCTCTTTTTATGAAATCATCCAACTTAGAGCGTGATAAAATGAGTAAAAAAGAAAGGACCTAGCATGACTTTACACAACGAAGCAAAACGGCTAATAGCCTGCTAGAAACGAAAGCGGCTTGCCTTTATACGGGCATATATCCGGAATGGATAAGTCCTTTAGAAAGAGAACAAAGTAAAACTTCTCTTGATTTATGACATAAATAAAGTCACAAATTATGCTAGAATACCTACATGAAAGGAGCAATCTATGATTCGAATTCCTGATCATTCGACAATCTTGGCCCCAACATCTTTGCATCTTCCTTTATATGAGCAAATCGCTGCTCAAAAAGGAAATTGTTTAAATATTCGGATCTATTCCTTAGAGACCTACTTGCAGACGCTCTTTGAGCAAGACAAAGAGAACAAGCTCTCTATCTTGATGAAATATCAAAGAGCGCTCTCTTCTTTAGATCCTAAAAACACGTTTTATCATTCCCGAAATGATTTTGACTTTTTGAACGCTTGCCTTCAATTTTTATCATTGGCTTCCTTATTGGACGTTAGCGATTTTCCAAACCAGAGCCAGAAAGAAAAAGACTTGTATACGATCCTTTCTTTATTAAAGAAGATCCCTCTTTTTTCTCCGACTCTCAAACAAGCAAAAGCGCTCGATCTCGATTTTTCGAACCTCTATATTTTAGAAGGCGAAAAAGATATCGGATCCTTGTTTTGGACGGATCATTTTCTGTCGAAAGGCGCCCACTTGCTCAAAGGCGAGCAAAAAGAGGCTCCTCAATATTTCAGCTGCGCCAACACGCGCAAAGAGATCGAAGTGCTGGCGGAACTTTTTTTGAGCAAAAAGGTGGATATCGAAAATAGTCTAATCGCCCTCGCTCAAGAAAGCGATCTTGAAGTGTTCTCGCAGATCTTTGATGCGCATCACATTCCGTATACGCCACTCAAGCGTCCTTTGCTTTCTACGATCAAAAACGAGTTTATCGCCGTTTTAAAATATTTGCATACCAAGAACAACGAAACGTTTCTCGCTTTGATCCAGACTTTGTTTCCGGATGCTTCCAAAGCACTCGTTGACTACGAGCGCCAGTTTCCGGATGTCGACTTGCTTTTGATCGAATACGAGGATAACGCATTGATCTCGCAAGAAGAGTTTATCCGCTGGCAGCAGCTCGAGCTTGAAGCTAAAAAATTTCAGCGCGCCCACCAATTCATCGATACATGGTCTTTAGAGGATATGGAATCGATCTGCACTTTGATCCAGTCGCTCCATCCAGATCCTAGCGAAGATGATCTAGCGATGTTCGATGCGATCGTGCAGGATCTCGCCTCTGTTCTTGAGGACCTTAAAGATCAAGAAGACCTATCGCTCTTCATTCAATATCTGGAGAAAAAGACATTCAATAAAAATGCCGATACGCTCAAAGGCGTCTTGGTCGGCGGAAGGAAAGAGATGAGCGGTTTGAGTAAGACAACGATCCTCGTAGGTGCTCACGCCTTGCTTTTTCCATCCCTTCAAGTGTATGGAGGGATCTTTGACGAGAGCTACTTGCAGAACACGGGCTTTCCTTCTTTGAAAGATCGGCTGCAGATGCAGCGAAAGAACATCTTTGGCACGCTGGATTCTCTCGATTCTTTGATCGTCTTGATCCCTCAATCGGATTATCATGGCAAATCGCTGGAGTCTTCGAGCGAACTCGATGCGTGGATGAAAAAAAGACCGACTTTCCAGGCGATCTTAGATCCTTATGGAGGCTCGCTGCCGCGCTTCGCTCTTGCGCAAGGGCAAGCCGCTTCGCTCTTTTTTAAAAACAACAGCTTCTCGTCGAATTATTCAAAGATCCAGACTTTTAACCGGTGTCCTTTGCGTCATTATTTACGTTATGGACTGCAAATCAAAAAAGCGTACAAAAAAGATGGGATCCAGCTTGATCGCGATCTCGTTTCAAGGATCTTGCAAAAAGCTCGCCTCTATAAAAGTGAGCGGTTCCAAACGATCGATCATGAAGCGATCCGTCAAATCATTCAAGAAGAGTTTTCTTTCGCGATGAAAGTATTCTGGACGAAGAAAAAGCGCTTCGAAACACTGATCGATGAATTCAGCATGGAAATGCTCTCCTTGATCCAAGTACTCGATTTATTCGAGGACAAATTGCATCTTTCTTTATTGAATAAGGAATATGAAGTGCATCAAAACTTTTCTTGGGACAATGTGAATGTTGAAATGAAAGGCGCGATCGATGGTTTTGATTCCAAATCGCTTTCTTTGATCGTGCAAGATCCAAATTTGATCGAAGCGGGTATTGGCGACCACGAAGGCGGACTAGGGGTCTATGATCTATCTTTACAGCCAAAAGCCGAAAAACAAAACGCGTATGCGGTCAATTATCGGACAAGTCAGCCAAGCGCCTCGCCGATCTTGAATAAGCAATTCGAAGCCAAAGTGCTCGATGAGCGCTTTATCAAAGGCTGGAAAGTCCAAGATCTTCCTGGCGGCATCCAAGACGAGCTTCTTCTTGAAGTCAAAAAGAAAGTTCCGACATTCCAAGAAAAAGAACAAGGGATTCAGGAAAAACTCGAGCAGGTCCTCACGAGTTTGAAAGCCGGCGAGATCTTGCCAGTCCACGAAGAAGGGGCGTGTACGCGCTGTCCATATAAAGCGATCTGCCGCAATGGAGCGATCCGAAAAGAGAAAGGAGCGGAGCCTGCATGATCCATTATTCTTCCCAACAACAAAAAACGATTGATTCCAGAAACAAGAATGTCGTCGTTTCCGCTAGTGCTGGTTCGGGAAAAACTTCCGTTTTGGTCGAGAGGCTATGCCGACTCGTGATCGATGATCAGATCCCGATCAACGAGATCTTGGCGATGACATTCACGGACGATGCGGCCAACGAAATGAAAGCTCGTCTGAAGCATCGTCTTTCAAGCTTAGAGCCTACGCCCTATATTCTCGATCAGCTCGCTTTGTTGGAGACAGCCGATATTTCCACGATCGACAGCTTTTGCTATAAGATCGTGCAGCGATACTATTACCAGATTCCGATTCCTTACGCGATGGCTTTGCATGTAGACAACGGATCGCTTCGCTCGCAAGCTTTCGAGCTGGCTTATGAGAGAGCGCTCATTTCTTTGGAGGGCGAACGCATCGCGGCGATGAATCGTTACTTTGCCGCGTTTAATGTGTCTTCGGAAACCTTGTTTAAAGCGATCAACCGTTTTTTAGAGATGGCCAACGCCAAAGCGGATCCAAAAGGCTGGATCGAGTCGTGCAAGCAAGAGCATGCAGATGTCAAAAAGTGGTTTTTGACTTTTTTCCAGGAGCGAGTCGAGACGATGATCTCGATCGTTCAAGAGATGCTCGATGAACTTGATGAAATGGAGTTTTCGAAAATCAAGACGTATGAATCGAACAAAGAGCTTTTCGAACAAAAGGCGTTGTATTTAAAACGCTGCCAAGATGATCTTGCGCAAGAGGAGTATGATCGTTTCGCTCGTGATTTTATCGCCTATATTGATACGACAAAGCGTTTTCCAAGCACGGTCAATAAAAAAAGTTTTGCGAATATCAAAAAAGAGTTCCAAAGCATGGAAAGCGCGATCACAGAAAACTTATTTGATCTACGCCAATTTCAGGCCGATCAAGAAAGGACGCAGCCGATCTTAGAGACATGGTGCGATCTTTCGATCTTATTGATGGACTATTTCCAAGAAGAAAAAGAGCGTCTGCAGATCCTCGATTTTTCGGATATGGAGCATTTTGCCTATCGGCTGCTTTGTATTCCGACGATCCAAGAACAAGTGAAAAATCAATTCAAGACGATCTTGATCGACGAATTCCAGGACACTAATGAATTGCAGGAAAGCATCATCCAGCAGATCGCTTCCAAAAACAATGTGTTCCGGGTCGGGGACATCAAGCAATCAATCTATGGATTCCGCCAAGCGGATCCTTCGATCATGATCCATCATATGGAAAAGGAAGACGAAAACAACGAGACGCTCGTCATGTCGGAAAACTATCGTTCCACCAAGACGCTCATCGACTTCAACAACACATTTTATGAGAAGATCATGAATTTGTCGTTTTTAGATTCGCGCTTTCTGCCTTCGGATCGGGCGATGCCGGGAACTTCAAAACAAGAAAGTTCTCCTCAATATCCTGTCCGCTTTCTTTTCAGCCAATATGAGCCATGGGCGATCGAACATGAAAACCAGAAAAGAGAAGCGAAAAAATTGCATCGGGCCCATCGGGTCGATTTGATCGCCAACGATATTTTAAAACATCATCAAGCGGGAGTCCCATATCGGTCGATGTGTATCTTAACGCGTACGCATGGCACTCACCAAGCGCTCAAGGATGGCTTGGAAGCCTATGGGATCCCTGTTCTTGCAGAGATCGATCATGGCTTTTATACAAATCAGGCGGTCCAGATCATTCTTTCGTGTCTGCAGATCATTCAAGATCCAAATCAAGATATTCCGCTCATGGCCGCTTTATGCTCGCCGATCGGTCAAGTCGATCAAGCGACGCTTTCTAAGATCATGATCGAAAACGACGCTCCTGTCTCTTTATTTTCGAAAGTGCGGAATGAATCGTTCATGAAAGAGCTCAATGCGATCTTTCAGTGGAAAAAAGAGCCTGTCGCCACGATCGTGCGAAAGCTTTATAATTTTCACAATTATTATTATTTATTCACGAATGGTCAAGATAAAACGAATCTCGATCTTTTGTTGGAGAGGGCGAGCCAATATGCAAACCCTTATGATTTAAATGGATTTATCGAGCTGATCCTACAGGAGGCCGATCTCGATAAGACCGCGGAAGCGTTTCCGTATGGCAAAGAAGAAGATGTCGTCAAGATCAAGACGATGCACCATTCAAAAGGGCTGCAATTTCCGATCGTTTATTTATTGTCGGATCATGAGCGGCGCGATATGGAGGCTTCGAGTCCGATCTTGCTGGATGATCATCTTGGTGTGTCGTTGCGCAGCCTGAATGATAAGGGCAATGTCTATCGGCCAAGTCTTTCTTCGATCGCTTTCAAGACTAAAAAATTTCATAAAGAGATCGAGGAAGAGATGCGAATCTTATATGTAGCGACGACTCGAGCGGAGGAGGAGCTTGTCATCGTTGATGCGATCAAGAGTTTGGACGACTATCGGTATCCATTAAATACGCGGGCGTTGCTTCAAAACCAAAACTATACGGGATGGCTCCTGCACACGTTTTTGACGGAGCCATCTTCTCTTTTCGAGCTTGAAGAGGTCGAAGAGCTGTATGAGCGAAAAATCGTGCAACGCAAATTCATGAAAAATATTCCGTTCCAGATTTTTGATCAAAAGGTGCGTTCAGTCGAATCGATGACGGCTTCTGGATCTAAAAAACAGCCACAGTGGTCGCCTGTCCGTATGCGTATCAATGATCGTCTCAAGCGCGGGACCATGCTTCATGAGCTGGTGGCCACTCTTCCTTTCCCTTATCAAAAAGATGTTTTAGAAACGAAGCTGACGAATCAAGAAGATATTCAGCAGATCTTAGCGCTGAATGCGAATCCTGAATATGTTGGTTGGATGGAGAGAAAGCATATTTTCGAGTGTCCTTATACGGTGAAAAAGGGCAACGAACTCATTCATGGTTTTATGGATCTTGTCGTTTTTGAGGATAAACGGACGATCATTCTCGATTTCAAGAGCGATTATGTGAACGATGAAAAAGAGCTCGTTTCGATGTATCAAAAACAATTGATGATCTATAAAGAGGCGATGGAGCTCATCGAGCCAAACCGAACGATCGTCACGTATATTTATTCGTTCTACTTGAAAAAGCTCATTCAAATTGCTTGCTAAATGTGTCAAAAATATGGGAATTTGTTTGAAATATCTTTTTTCATGTATTACAATTAGCGCGTCATGAAAAGGAGATAATAATGAATAGCTTAAACAAATTCTTCAAACTCGAGGAAAAGGGCACGAATGTCAAAACAGAGCTTCTTGCTGGTTTAACGACTTTTTTAGCAATGGCTTATATTTTAGGTGTCAATCCTTCTGTATTGAGTGATGCGGGAATGAGTGTTCCTTCCGTATTTATGGCTACGGCCTTGTCAGCAGCTGTTGGTTCGATCTTGATGGGTCTTCTTGCCAACTATCCTGTAGGTCTAGCTTCAGGTATGGGTGTAAACGCTTTGTTCGCATATACGATTTGTGGTCAAATGGGATATAGCTGGGCGGCGGCTCTGACTGCTGTCTTCTTGAGCGGGATCATCTTCGTGATCATTTCGGTAACTGGTGTTCGTAAAATGATCATCGACGCGATCCCAGTTCAGCTCAAACTCGCCATCGGCGCTGGTATCGGTTTCTTTATCGCTTTTGTAGGTTTCAAAAATGCGGGGATCATCGTCGCTAACCCAGCAACTTTAGTTGGTTTAGGAAACTTCACAGATCCAACGGTTCTTTTAGCGATCGTCGGGATCTTGATCACGATTTTCTTGGTCGTTAAAAAAGTTCCAGCGGCCGTGTTCGTTGGAATGGTCGTTACGGCGATCATCGGGATCATCTGTGGCGCGTTAGGCATCGATGGCATGCCTGCACTTCCTACTTCAATGTCGCTTACATTCGAAATGGATGCGGCTGGCGCTTTCATGAATGGATTCTCGGAATTGTTCGCGAATCCGATGAACGCGATCGTGATCATCTTCTCGTTCTTGTTCGTCGATTTCTTCGATACAGCTGGTACGCTCGTTGCGATCGGTAACGAGATTGGTCTTGTCAACAAGCAAGGTGAATTGGAAGGTGCTGAACAAGCGCTTCTTGCCGATTCGATCGCGACCGTATTTGGTGCGGCTGTTGGTACTTCGACAGTTACGAGCTTCGTTGAATCGACTTCTGGTGTTGAAGTTGGCGGACGTACTGGTTTGACGGCTGTAACGACAGGTGTCCTCTTCGCTTTGTCGATCTTCATCGCGCCAGTGATCTTGAGCGCCATCACAAACTCTGTGACAGCGCCTGCTTTGATCATTGTTGGTGTCTTGATGGCGCAACAGCTTCGCGGTATTGAATGGAACAATATCATTTTCGCGATTTCTACATTCGTGACTGTGATTTCTATGATCTTGACGTATTCGATCTCCAACGGGATCGCGTTTGGATTTATCGCTTATGCGATTTCGATGATCGCGGCCAAGAAAACAAAAGAAATCCATATGACGGTTTGGATCTTGCTTGTGATCTTTGTGATCTACTTCGCGACTCCATATATGATGTAAGCAAAAGAGCTAGTGAATATTTCACTGGCTCTTTTTTTGTTCGTTGTCCTCACTTGTGCTAGTATAAAAGCATAAAAAAGGAGGACTTTCCTTGAAACCAATCGAAGGGATATTAGAAACTTTTCATCAAGGTTTTGGATTCATCCGAACAGAAAGTGATGGAGATGTATTTGTCGATAGCGCGTTTATCGCGGCCTATCAACTTAAAAACAATGATTTTATCATCGGTGAGGCGGAAACCGATAAAGAAGGCCGCTCCCAATATATTTTAAAAAAGATCGAATCGGTCAATCGAATCCATGTCGAAGAGATCGATATTTCCAAAGTCCAAAAAGAATTGATGGAAAAAAGAGACCGCGAACGTAAACAAGCTCGAGGCGTATTAGAGGTCATGGAAAAAGGGTTTGGTTTTCTACGGCAAGAAAACTACTTATCTGGAGAAGATGATGTCTATGTTTCAGAGTCGAAAATCAAAGCGCTCAAGCTTAAAACGGGCGATTATATCGAAGGTGTCGCTTCGCCTAAGCATTCCAACAATTCAAGAGCGCTAGAGACGGTCCATACGATCAACAATCATACGGTCAAAGAAAGTCTTGGCCGCAAACGCTTCGACCAGCTGACTCCGATCTTTCCTGATAAGAAGATCAAGATGGAAACGACCAAAACAAACTACGCAGGCAGGATCATCGATCTATTTTCTCCGATCGGCTATGGGCAGCGTGGTATGATCGTCGCGCCTCCTAAAGTCGGAAAAACGACTTTGCTTGAGACCTTTGCGCAATCGATTTTAAAAAATCATAAAGACATTTATTTGATCGTTCTTTTGATCGATGAGCGTCCAGAAGAAGTGACCGCTTTTAAAGAAATGGTCATCGAAGCGGCAGGAGAAAACAAAGATCATGTCGAGGTCGTGTATTCCACCTTCGATGAGCAGCCATCTCATCATAAGCGTGTTGCTGAAATGGCGTTAAGTCGCGCGAAATCGCTTGTCGAGTTTGGCGAGAACGTCGTCATTCTTTTGGATTCGATCACTCGTCTTTCTAGAGCGTATAATTTGATCGTTCCCTCGACTGGCAAAGTATTATCCGGGGGCCTTGATCCGAATGCTTTATACGGGCCTAAACGTTTGTTTGGGGCGGCCCGCAACCTTAGAGAAGGCGGATCTTTGACTGTGATCGCGAGCGCTTTGATCGATACAGGCAGCCGAATGGACGATATGATCTTTGAAGAATTCAAAGGAACCGGCAATATGGAATTATATTTGGATAAGTCGCTTTCTGAACGCCGCATCTTTCCAGCGATCAATATTCAAAAATCATCCACCCGACATGATGATTTATTGTTAAATAAAAAAGTGCTCGACACGCAGGAACTCATTCGTCGGGAATGGCTCTCTTCGAATCCGATCGAAGAGACGCAAACGATCTTGAAGGCGCTCAGCACGACCCAATCCAACAATGTATTGTGCACCGCTTTGATGGATTCAAAAAAGAAAGCATGAATCGATAAAGGACCAGCGTTTATTTGGCTGGTCCTATTTTGCTCGTTCTTGGAGCTTTTTCTCCTTTTGATGATAGAGTTCAACAAGCAGATCGATCGTTTCCTCCATGCTTTGTTTCGAGGTGTTGATCGTCACGTCAAAATCATCGAGTTGTCCCCATTTTTGATGTGTGTAATACTCATAATGTTTGGCGCGTTTGGCATCCGTATCGAGGACGACCTTCCTCGCCTTCGAGGCAGGGACGTTATATTCCTCGATCACGCGCTTGAGCCGATCTTCCAGCTCTCCATAGCAATATACGGAGATTTGTCCTGGATGATCTTTTAAGATAAAGTTCGAGCATCTTCCTACGATAACGGCATTATCTTTCTTAACAAGATCTTGCAAGATCGCACGTCCTTGATCGTAAGCTTGGGTGCTGAGCGAGAGTTCTGTAAGCATCTTTACATTTGTTCGAAAAGAGCCTGCTAAAGAAAACATCCCTTCCCGATTTAAATTTTCATCTTTGAAAAAATCGGAATTGACGCCCATATTTTTAGCTAAGTTCTCTAAGATGGATTTATCATAATAGGAGATTCCTAGCTTTTGGGCTAGAAGACGGCCAATTTCTTTTCCATTGGAGCCGTATTCGCGGGATATCGTAACAATGATTTTCATATCCATATTCTCTTATCCTTTAATACTTCTTATACTAGCATATTAGATTTTCGTAAAAAAGGCTTGTGCTAAAAGTTAGATACATTCGATATAATAGAGATAAAAAAGGAGGGTAAGATGAAAAAGAAGCTCGTTTTTTTAGATTTAGATGGAACGTTATGGACTCTGGATGGTATTCCAGAAAGCGCAAAGAAAGCGATCGCGCTAGCCCGAAACAACGGCCACAAAGTGTTCGCCAATACCGGGAGAACACAAAGCGAAGCCGCCAAAGAACTATATTCCATCCCATTGGATGGATATGTATTTTCGGCTGGCTCGCATATCATAGCCGATCAAAAAGAATGTTTATGCAAGCCGTTATCCATGGAACAGATCCAAGCGATCCAAGACTTTTTAGATCCACTCGATGTCGGTTATTCCCTGGAAGGAAAAGAGAGGACGTTCATGAATAAGGCGAATCAGAAATTTTTCGCCAAAGCCCAAGAAGCCAATCGAGTAGGTGTCGGTGTTTTTCCAGACTTTTCAAAAATGAAAAAAGAAGATTTTGGGCAGATCATGAAAGTTTCGGTCCACTCAAAAGATCCGATCGATTTCTCAAACCTTTCATCCTTGGGCCTTGTATTCACTCCCTTTACGATTGAAGCGGTAAAAGACTATTTTATCGGCGAGATCACGATGAAAGAATACACGAAAGGGACGGCGATCGATTTTTTAAAAAGCCACTATAAAGACTATGAAACGATGGCGTTTGGCGATTCAGAAAACGATGTGAGCATGCTTTTAGAGGCGGATATTTCTGTGGCGATGGGAAATGGAAATGAAACCGTAAAAAAAATCGCCGATCACATAACCGACGATATAAATAAAGATGGTTTATATAAAGCCTTTGAATATTATGGACTGCTAACTCGATGAGCTGTCCTTTTTTGTATCTTGATACACGCTAAGTTTTTCTACAAGCTCTTTGTTCAATTCATACATGAGTGTTTCATAATCGACTGTATTGCAGCTGACAAGCAACAAGCAGTTCGCATAGCCTTGCTGGATATTTTTTACCGTTAGCTCCCATCCAGCTTCTTGAACGACTTTAGGATTTCTCGAAACGATCGCGTCGACTTCTTTTTTGATCGAATCCATTTCAAAAGGGATGTTCACCGGAAAAACAAGCTTGATCCGCTCGATCTTGTTTTTAGAATGGTTCACGATCGATTCGGTCACCAAGTTGGAATTTGGGATCACCACAAGCTTGTTGTTGTTGGTGCGGATCGTCGTAAACATCAATTCAATGCTTGTGACCGTCCCTTTATGATCGGGCGTGGAAATAAATTCACCGACCGTAAAAGGTTTTGTCATCAAGATCTGCAAGCCTCCGGCCACATTGGCCATATTGCTTTTGAGAGCCAAGGCGATCCCAAGACCTAGAGCGGAAACTAAGGAAACGATGCTTTTGAGATTGACGCCCAACTCTTCGAGCGCCAAAATACCGGCAAGCGCAATGACTAAAATGTTCACGCAAGAAGCCAAGAAAGTCGTCGCCCCTCGATCTAACGACTTATCTGCTGTTTTCATGATCACTTTTTTGAGCTTTGGTCCTAAATAGATTCCGATTCCTACTTCGATGACAGGTAGCCAAAGGTGGTCAAGAAGCGTCCAAAGATCAATGTGGTACTTTCCGATTTCAATCATTCTATCACCCATTTTCATTATACGGCAGCTTGCTTGTTTTTTCATTTTTGAGCAAAAAAAACACACATCCTCATCATCCAGTTGTGTGCTCTTTCTTATTTTATTGGTTCGCTTCTTTGTACGTTCTGCGCTCTGGGCTCAAATTATCGACATAATAACGAATTGTAAGTGCTCCCGCAACTTTCGTGCGGATCTTAGGCTCGACAATATATGTGTCGCCTTCCAACATCGCGTTGACCATCGCTTTACAGCAGCTATTCAAATTTTTAACGCCTGGCTCACATTCATTCATAAAATCTTTTGCGTTCAATTCGATATACAACCACATCTTATCGTGGGCCTCCTGCTTTAAGGCTTGGATCTGTTGGGCATATTGTTCTTGTGTCCACTTTTCCATGTTGTGTCCTCCCTTTCCGGACTATCATACATACTTTTTAAGCGTTTGGCAAATTTATGCAAATCAACGTCGAATGTAAGCGCTTCGCCTATTTTCTAACTTGTCCATCCCCTAAAATGATGTATTTTGTGCTCGTTAAAGCCAGCAATCCCATTGGTCCTCGCGCATGTAGTTTTTGGGTGCTGATCCCTATTTCGGCCCCGAAGCCAAATTCAAATCCATCCGTAAAACGAGTCGAGGCGTTCACATAAACGCAAGCTGCGTCCACTTCCTCTAAAAACTGCTTAGCATGATCATAGTCTTTGGTCAAGATCGCTTCCGAATGTCCTGTATTATATCGATTGATATGTTCGATCGCTTCGTCGATATCGGAAACGACTTTGATCGAGATTTTCAACGCCAAATACTCTTTTCCCCAATCCGATGGCTCCGCTTCCTGAATCGAGCTCGAACAAGCTCGGGCTTTCTTGTCGCCAACGATCTCGACTTCTTTTTCAATAAGTGCTTGCGTGAGTTTTGGAAGAAGTTTTGGGGCGATCTCTTCGTGGATCACTAACGATTCTGCCGCGTTGCATACCCCTACGCGCTGAGTTTTCGCATTCAAGATGATCTCGATCGCCTTTTCGAGGTCGGCTGTCTCATCCACAAAAATATGACAGTTACCTGTTCCCGTTTCAATGACGGGGATCGTGGCGTTCATCACGACGCTTTGGATCAATCCAGCCCCACCTCTTGGGATCAATACATCGATATATTGATGCTGTTTCATCAATTCGACCGTCGCTTCTCGAGACGTCTCTTCGACCAAAAGCAAACAGTCCGGATCGATTCCTTGAACCTCTAGTGTGTGGCGGATCGAAGCGCATAGAGCTTGGATCGAATGGATCGCGTCCTTTCCGCCTTTTAAAATGACTACATTGTTTGTTTTGAAACAAAGTCCGAACGCGTCCGCGCTCACATTCGGACGCGCTTCAAAGATGATTCCAATGACTCCGATCGGTACTCTTTTCTGACCGATCATCAATCCATTAGGTCGCTTCTGCATGCGTAAGATCTCGCCGATCGGATCGGGCAAGCTGGCGATCTGTTCAAGACCTTGGGCGATTCCTTCGATCCTAGAGGCATCGAGTTTCAATCGATCCAAGAGTCCTGGATCCATGCCGTTTTCAATGCCGCGTGCCATATCGATCGTGTTCGCTTCTAAAATCGCGTCTGTATCTTGGATGAGTCCTTGAGCGACGGCAAGAAGAGCATCGTTTTTTTGTTGAGTGCCTAGCTTCATCATTCCTTTCTTGGCTTGCTGCGCTTTGATTCCTAACGTTTCTATGTATGTCATTGTTCTTCTCCTTTTGTAAATAGAGTGCCTGCGTTTTTTCCTTCCATCAAGTCATGAAGGATATGGAAATCACAGCCATTGGCGATAAGCATATCGCAGCCTTTTTCCATACAGATCCTAGCCGCGCATAGTTTGGTCGCCATTCCACCTGTGCCCACATTCGATCCCGTGCTTTCTTTGGCCATGCTCAATACTTCCGAGTCGATCGAATCGACAAATTCAATGAGTTTGGCTTCTTTATTTTGATGCGGATCATCCGTGAATAATCCATCAATATCGGAAAGCAAGATCAATAGTTCGGCGTCGATCAAAGAGGCCACCATGGCAGAAAGAGTATCGTTGTCTCCTACCTCGATTTCTTCGGTAGCGACAGTATCGTTTTCGTTGACGATCGGGATCACACCTAAAGAAAGGAGCGCGTTGAGCGTATTGCGGGCATTTTTCTTTGAGTTTGGATTTTGGATCGTAAAGTTGGTCATCAAGATTTGCGACGCTATCTGATTATATTCGGAAAATAATTTTTGATAGATCATCATCAAGCGTGCCTGTCCGATACTCGCGCAAGCTTGTTTAAGGGCGAGTTCTTGTGGCTTTTTTGAAAAGCCTAGTGTTTTCGATCCGACCATGATCGCTCCGCTCGAAACGAGCACGACTTCTTTATTTTGATTGACAAGATCGCTCAATTCACGAACGAGCACTTCGATTTTATTCAAGTCGAGATGACCGGTTTCTGGATGCGCCAAAGATGAAGAACCGATCTTTACGACTATTCTTTTTTTCTGTTTGAGTTTATTTCTGTATTTCTGATTCATGCAATCCCTCCAAATCGTGTATGACTTTTTTGATTTCATTTTGGTTGATCTTTTTCCACCCTTGGATCCATTTTCCATTCAACATTTCAAAGAGGCCTTCCATCGTCGTTTGCGAGACTCCATACATGCGTAAGATCCGTAAGGGCATTTCTTCAATCAAGTTTTTATAGATGTCTTGATCGTCTTTGAGCATTTTCTTCATGATTCCGCGAATCAGCAGCCGATAGATCCAATTGGTATCGATGAGGTCTTGGATCGTCGTATTCATCCCATATCGTTTAGGACGGATGTTTTCTTTTTCTTCATAAGCGATCAAAAAATGAAAGTCATGAAGATCCAGTTCTTTGACATAGGTGGCGTTTTGATAAGCATTAGGGACTTCTATATTGGCTCCATCGATATGTTCTTGAAAAGAAAGCTGTCTATCTCGGGAAGAAGAACCTACATAAAAGGTATAGTCTCCTTCGCGTAGGATCCATGGATCAAAATATTCTTCCAGATCTTCTCTTTCCCAAAACAGTTCGATGTGTTTCGTTTCTTGCGGCTTTAAGCTGATTTTTTTATAACGCAAAAGCTTCGGAACGGAAAAAGGAGCTGAAGAGCTTACATAAAGTTGCACGACTTCTTTCCCATCCATCTTTCCTGTATTGGTGAGATCGAAGGTGATCGAATTTCCGTTTTTTGCGCCATTTGAATAGAAGAAAGAAGTATAGGAGAGTCCATATCCAAAAGGAAAAGCGACATCGATCTTGGCGGCGTCATAGTAGCGATAGCCTGTATAGATGCTTTCGATATAGTAGGTGTTTCTTAGCGAACGCGGATACTCAAGGATCGGTATTTGCGAAAGCGAGCGAACAAATGTTTCATTTAATTTTCCGCTTGGAGAAATTTGTCCCATCAAGATCTCGGCGATAGCGCTTCCACCATAGCTTCCTAACAAGGAGGCGAACACGAGGCCTTTGATCTTTTCTAAATGGGGGAGAAGAACGGGCGATCCGCTTTCGACCACGACGATCGTATTCTCGTTCGCTTCCAAGACTCGTTCTATGAGTTTTCTCATTCCTGCTGGCAATGAAAGATCTTTTTTATCGTATCCTTCTGTTTCATAGAAAAGAGGAAGTCCAACGACGACAAGCGCCACTTGGGCTCGTTTGGCTAATTGTTCAGCCTCTTGCAGCCACACATCGTTGGTATGCCCGTTTTCATCATAGCCTTTGGCATAATAGGCGAATGGAAGAAAGTCGCATAGGCTTTCGATCGTATCCGTGTTTACATTGGAGCTGCCGGCTCCTTGATAGCGTGGATATTTCGCCATGTTTCCGATCAACGCGATCGATGAGTGGGAAGATAGAGGCAATAGGTTGTCTTCATTTTTGAGCAATACGATCGATTCTCGAGCGATTTTTTTAGCGAGCGCTTCTCGCTCGATCGTATAGGGCTGCTCTTTTTTAGCTTGCATATTTTTATGGTGGACTAAGATCTCAAGGATCGGAAGGATCCGCTGATCGAGTTCGTCTTCCTCCCATTCGCCTTCTTGGATCTTTTTTTCGACTTGATGGCATAGTTCCTTATTCATGCCTGGCATTTCGAGTGAGAGTCCATTTTTAATGCTTAAGAATCGATCGTTCACGCCTCCCCAATCGCTTATATAAAATCCTTCAAAGCCCCATTGGCGGCCTAGATCCATCAAGTCTTTATTTTCTGCGCAATAGATTCCATTGAGCTGATTGTAGGCGAGCATGATCGTGGCTGGCTGGCAGCGTTGGATCAGTTTTTCAAAAGGCCGCAAATAGATTTGAGCGAGCGCTCGATCATCGACGATCGAATTATTGATCATGCGCGCGGTTTCTTGATTGTTGCAGCAGAAATGCTTTAAAGAACAGCCGACGCCTGTAGATTGCAGGCCATTGATGAGCGCTTCGGCCATCGTTTCTGTCACATAGGGGTCTTCGCTGTAATACTCGAAATTCCTGCCTCCTAAACTGGAGCGCTTATGGTTGATGCCTGGAGTAAGCAAGATCCCGATCTCTTCATGAACACACTCTTCTCCAAGCGCTATTCCTAATTGTTCTAGCAAATTGGGATCAAAAGTCGATGCGCAAGCGGATGGACACGGATAGCAGATGGTGGGTTTGCTTGGGAGCATGCCTAAATAGTCGACTTTGCCTTCTTGTTTGCGCAATCCGCTTGGTCCATCGCTAACCATCATATCGGGAAGATGAAGGCGAGGAATGCCTTGAATATGCCAATAATCTTTTCCGGTCAATAGAGAACATTTTTCGGAAAGGCTCAATTGTTTAAGGAGTTGTTGAGCTTTTTTTCTTTCGCTTTCTGAAATAATTTTCATATCCTTTAGTATATCGTCTTTCACCTCCGTTTGCATCCGCATTTTTTTATGTCATAATAATTCTATATAAAAACATATGGAGGATATCATGAATAAAAAAGTATGTGTGGTAACGGGCGGTACACGCGGCATTGGTTTCGCGACTGTCAAAGCCTTTTTGAACGCAGGCTATCAAGTCTTTCTATACGGTTCTCGTCAAGAGACTGTGGATAAAGCGCTGGAAGCTTTAAAAGGAGAGGCTGTAGAAGGTCGGTGGACGAACTTGCAGGAAGTGGAAGCGATGAAAGCCGATTTTGAAGAGATCAAAGCGAAATATGGCAGTGTCGATGTCTTGATCAATAATGCTGGTGTTTCAGACGCGACTCCTTTGGATAAATATACAGTCGAAAATTTTGACCGTATCATGGATCTGAACGTCAAAGCCCCATTCGTATGTATCAAGGCTGTTTTGGATATTATGAAAGAACAAAAACATGGAGTGATCTTGAATACAAGCTCGATGGTTTCGTTCTTTGGTCAACCAAGCGGTGTCGCCTATCCTACGAGCAAATACGCGATCAATGGTTTGACAAAATCCCTTTCAAGAGAGCTGGGTAAATATAATATCCGTGTGAATGCGGTGGCTCCTGGAATCACGGAAACCGATATGGTCAAAAATCTTCCAAAGGAAATGATCGAACCATTAGTGAACATGATCCCGCTGCATCGGATCGGAAAACCGGAAGATATCGCCAACGCGTTCTTATTCTTGGCAAGCGAAGAAGCTAACTATATCACTGGCGCTGTTCTTCCAGTCGATGGTGGACAAGTTCAATAGAAATTACTGATAAAAAAGAACTCAATTTTGGTTTTGAGTTCTCTTTTTTTGACATTAGATTTTCTTTTGGGCCGGAAAATAAATATCGGTTTCCCATTCATCGACTGGGTAATGATTGAATCCACATTTTGTGTACAATTCAAAAGGCGCTCCTACACCTTCGTAACCATTTTGTTCCATCCACTTCACGATGGCCGCATACGCTTCTTGAAGTGTGGCATAAGCGCCTTTATGGGTCGTATGGACCATCACTCCTTCTTGGATCTTCGCGTTGGCTGCTTCAGACGCCACTTCGACGAACACTTCCACATCGCTTTTATTTCGATCAAATTCTTGATCATAATACCGGGAGCCCGTTAAGCCAAAGTCTTTGATTCCTTTTTGATATAAGTCTTCGAACAGTCGCGAATAAGCGGCTCCAAAATCAGCCACACTCATTTCTTGACGCAATCCATAAATTGAAATCGGTTGTTTTTCGACAATATTGATTTCATAGTTCCCCAAAATATTTTCGATCATATTTTCTTTCCTTTCTATACACTCGATCAAGATGCGAAGTTCGCTGATCGTTACTTCTAGATCTGTTTTTTGCTGGATCAAAGCTGTTTTCCGTTCGATCAGCTTCTCAATATGATTTGAATTCACATCCTCGAGCATTGATTTGATTTCTTCAAGCGAAAAGCCAAATCGTTTATATCGTTGGATAAAGATCATCGTATCCAGCTGGTCTGGTTCATAATATCGATACGAACTATTCGCATCGATATAAGCTGACTTCAAAATTCCGATTTGATCATATAAACGCAAGGTCTTGACACTCACTTGACAAATTCTTGAAAATTTTCCGATCGGGATCATAACTACCTCTCTTGCTTAAGCAAGCTCATCATACTCTCTCCCCTTAAGGAAGACTCAAGTCAAAAATCAAAAAAAAGCGGAAGTTGATCCTTCCACTTTACCAAGCGAGTTTTTCGACGCCATCCTCCGTTACGAGAACGGTATTTTCCCATTGAGCCGAAAGCTTTCCATCTTCCGTATAACTTGTCCATCCATTGTCGGCATCGATAAAAAGTCGATATGTTCCTTCATTGATCATAGGCTCGACCGTAAATACCATTCCAGGCGCTAAGATCATTCCTTGCCCTTTTACACCGACATGATAAACGAAGGGCTCTTCATGGAAATCGTTTCCTACGCCATGTCCTCCATAATCCACAACAACGCTATATCCATTTTTATGCGCCAGCTCTTGAATAGCCGCCCCAATATCTCCAAGATGACCCCAAGGACGAATGGCCGCGATCCCTGCCTCCATGCACTCCTTTGTCACATCGACGAGTTTTTGGGCCGCTTCGCTCACTTCTCCGATACAAAACATCCGACTCGCGTCCGCATAATGACCATGAACGATCGTCGTGCAATCGACATTGACAATATCGCCCTCCTTCAAGATGCGGTTAAAATCCGGAATTCCATGACAGACTTCATCGTTGACACTCGTACAACAACTGTTTGGAAACCCTTCATACCCTAGACAGGCGGGCGTAGCCCCGTGCTCGATCGTATAGTTATAGACAAGTTGATCGATCTCGCCTGTCGACATGCCTGCATGGATCTTTTCTTGTACGAGATCAAGAACTTCATTGTTGATCTTTGCCGCTTTGCGGATCCATTTCAAATCTTCTTTTGACTTGATCAAAGAGTGGTCAGGCACTTTTTGCTCTTGCAGTTTTAATACATTGATCGTATTGTCCCATTCTTCGTGGCAGTGTTTATATTTTTTTCCCGAACCGCACCAGCACGGTGAATTCTTGCTCAGTTTCATACTCCACCTTCTATTCTATTTCTATACTAAGCATTCGATCTTTTCCTGAAAGATCTTTATGGATTTCGATCTTGGCATTTGGAAAATAAGAAGCAGCCAAGCGACGTAAGCGTTCGCCTTGATCATACCCCATTTCAAAGGCGAGCACCGCATGTTCTTTCAATACCGCCTTTGCATGCTCAAACACGTCCCGATAAAATTTCAAACCATCTTCGCCGCCGAACAAAGCCACATGAGGCTCATAATCGACTACACTATGCTCCATTTTTTCGTGGACAGGAATATAGGGCGGATTGCACACGAGAATATCACACCGCTTTCCTCTCTCGATAAATGGTTCGAGCATGCTTCCTTCGATCCATTCGACCGACCCATGTAGTTTTTCATTGTTTTCTTTCGCCACTTCTAAAGCTTCCTTGGAAATATCCGAAGCGACGACTTTCATGCGTGGTTCTTCGAGCGAAAGCGTGATGCCGATCGCTCCTGAACCAGTCGCCACATCGAATACGTCTACAGAATCGCGATCACCAAAATGCGTATCAAATAATTGTAGGACGAGCGCGACCAATTCTTCCGTTTCTGGTCTAGGAATCAAAACATCCTTGTTCACTGTAAATGGATAGCCATAAAACCATTCATAGCCAAGCACATATCCTAATGGCGAACCAAGCTCCATTTGATGGATCCCTTCTAAATAATCGGTCGCGATCTCTTCATCGGCAGGCTCATCCATCACCATATATAAATTGATATTTTTCTGGGAACAAAGCTCAACCATCAAAAGCTGGGCAGCCTGTTCGCCTTGCCCAGCCTGGATCAGCCTTTCTTTTCCTTCACGGACCAAATCGTGATACGTGACCATTATTGTTTTTCTCCAGCTAATTTCGCTTGTTGATCGGCCAACTGCAACGCAGCCATCAAGTCATCCAAACGACCATCCATGATACGGTCGAGCTGATTGACTGTATAGCCAATTCGATGATCTGTCACCCGATTTTGCGGATAGTTATAGGTTCTGATCTTTTCGGCACGATCTCCAGAGCCGATTTTTGTACGGCGTTCCGCCTCGTTTTCTTCATCGATCTTGCGCTGATGCTCTTCATAGACTCGAGCACGGATCGTCGCGAGCGCCGTCGCCCTATTTTCATGCTGAGAGCGTCCATCTTGACATTTGACGATGATGCCTGTCGGCTTATGAATGATGCGGACGGCCGAGTCTGTTTTATTGACGTGCTGTCCTCCCGCTCCAGAAGCCCGCATCGTCTCGATTTCAAGATCGTTCATATCGATATCAAAGTCTTCTGCATCGATCTCAGGCATCGAAAGAACCGTCGCTGTTGAAGTATGAATACGTCCTTGACTTTCTGTCTTCGGCACGCGCTGCACTCGATGCGAACCCGATTCAAACTTCAAGATGCCATACGCCCCATCTCCATTGACTTTGAATGAAATGAGAGAATATCCTCCAGCTTCGCTTTCTTCCGTATCGATGACTTCCACTTTCCAGCCTTTCGCTTCCGCGTATTTCGCGTACATCCGATAAAGATCGCCCGCGAAAATATTTCCTTCATCGCCACCAGCGGCTCCCCGGATCTCGAGGATCGCGTTGTGCGAATCGTTTGGATCTTTCGGTACTAGAAGAAGTTCGAGCTTGTCGAGATATTGCTGAATGAGCGGTTCGAGACGTTCGACCTCCATTTCAGCCATTTCGCGCATCTCCTTATCGTCTTCGTGAAGAAGACTTTGCGCGTCTTCCAGTTCCGCTTTCGCGTTTTTATATTCACCATACGTGTCGACGATTGGTGTCAATTCATTTTGTTCGCGGCCTAATTTAGCCATTTCTTTTCGGTTTGAAACGATGTCGCTGCGCATCATCAATTCATTGATCTCATTATAGCGCTCAACCATCGATTCGAGCCTTTCGTCCATTTTTGCCATGTTTGCCCAGTCCTTTCCATGTTTCACTATATCATAAAATGGCAAGCAGCTCCTATCGTAAGAGCCAAAACAATCGATTTGTTCGCTTTCCGTTAGGACTGCGGTGGGAACAGCATGCTCAGATCGTTTAGTCCAACCAATGTTTCTTGTTCGCGGATCTTAAAAAACATGATCATATAAAATGGCAGATAGGTGATCTTTTCCGCGCAAAAGAGATTTGATTTTGAAAACACATAGTTGTCATCAAGATGCCATTCTTTATTTTCGATTGCTTTCGAAAGCGCTGGATGTTTTTGAAAATCATTGCCCGACTTGATCTCAAAAATATGGATCCGATTCTGATCCTGAACGACAAAATCAAGCTCACCAAGCTTTTTCTGATCATAATAAGTCAAGTCGATATTTTTTGATGCAAGTTCTTGCGCGAATACATTTTCCAAGATCGATCCATGATTGATATGGAGATTGCCTTGCAGAAGATCAAACTGTAGGTTTTTTATCGACATCGCACAAGGCAAGCCCGTATCGCATAAATACAATTTGAAGAGGTTTCGTTTTCGATTGAGATCGAGCGGAAGAATTGGCGCCATACAGTTATAGCATGGCAGAGCGACACCCGCTTTGGCAGGCCAAAGAAAACTGGATTCGAAATACGTATAGCGCGCGTTTTTCGAAATTTCCGATAGCTTGAATCGGTTATTTTTCGCATCGAGCTGAGATGGAATCTGATCAAGAATATCTCGGATCTTGATCTTGTCTTTTTTTTCGGCATATTTTGCGATATCGCTGCGATACAAATGAACAATATTATTCTGTAATTCAATACAGCGAGAAAGATCATTCGTATCTACAAACGTCTGCACGACTTCTGGCATTCCTCCGACCACGATATAATTGTAAAATGTTTTGAGAAGTGTTTCATGAATGATTTGGCTGACCGATTTTCGTTTTTCATAACAATCCTTTAAATATTCAATTGTCTCTTCCGAAATTTTCAGCGCTCATAAAAATTCTTCCAAATCCAGCGGATACATGAATTCGATTTGCTCAAAACCAACAGGATACGATCGAATTTCTTTGAACCGTACATCTAGTAACGATCCCGTTTCAATATATTCACACGTATTGTCTTCAACAAGCGCTTCGATCATTGTGCGAGCTTCCGGACATTCTTGGATTTCATCAAGAATGATCAGTGTCTGTCCCGGAATTACAGTTTTATGCGTATAACTAGTGATATTGCGCAAAATCTCCTTCGCACCATTTGCATTTTCGAAAATCCGCTTCGCATCTGGATCGAAAATAAGGTTGATTTCAATGACCTGTTCGTACCGTTTTGCACCAAAGACACGTGCTAGTGTCGATTTTCCAGTCTGTCTAGCACCAAACAAACATAGTGCTTTGGGATGGTGAGCGTTATTCTCTTTCCATCGTTCTAGAACTCTCTCCATTTTTCTCTTCAGCATGCTCTCTTTTTCCTCCAGAAATGAATTCAACGTTTTTCTCTACGTTTTTCTAACATTGAAAATGAGTTCAAAAAAATTTCTCTTTTATCATTCATGAGCAAAATTTCAAAATCAAAATAAGAACAAAAAGAACCTCAATCCTCATCAATAAGGTATAATGAGCCTATGCAAAAAAAACCAAAACGCAAGATCCG
Organism: Dubosiella newyorkensis; assembly: GCF_001945605.1. GTDB lineage: Bacteria > Bacillota_I > Bacilli_A > Erysipelotrichales > Erysipelotrichaceae > Dubosiella > Dubosiella newyorkensis. Next base: position 87,985 of record NZ_MPKA01000044.1, on the reverse strand, counting down.
CAAACAAATCTGGATCCCCGCTCTTTTCCTTCTACTTATCTTAGTGGCTTATCTAGGCTTCAAGATCACAGAAAATGGCGTCTTTACCGTCATCGACTACAAAGAAGATCCCCAAGAAGTCGCCACCTATAAGCATTTTGAATTCGCCAAACGCAAAATGAAGGCGATCGATCACGAACAAGTATGCATTAAAAACGAAAAAGGAAAAGTCGTCGCGATCAAGGAAGGCCTTGTCAACTTTCACACAAAAGATGCCAGTGAAAACACCGAATATACGATGGAAAACGGAGAAAACGGCTACTTGAATGGAAACTATGGCTCGGACGGCTTGTATCTTGATACAAGCCAAGATGGAAAACAAGTCCTCTTTCAGATGGCCGGCGTAAAAGGCTGGGTCGATGTCGATTCGATCGATCTGCTCTTATACGATCCAAACTATACTCTGTCTTCCTATACCAAAAACAAAGACACTCTCGTCCATCAAGTGTGCTTGAATCTTCTAGAAAATGAGGCGATCGCCTACGGCATCGGACCGGTTCCTCCATTCATAGAAGACGATACGACCTATTATTCGTATGATGGCCATTATTTTTATACGGATTTCAAATCGATGAGCCAAGATGTTCAACATAACGAGCACGCCAACGCGATCAACCAAGAACCTTATTTCAATTTTTATCAATATGTCCCGCATCGAAGCAAAAGCCATGCAGCTTCCGATCGCTTCAACACATTTTTGTGGGAACAAAAAGGAATCGATCAGCTTGCGAGCGCTTACCCTTGCCTTGAAAATGAATCCGTCCTTTACGATCAACAACCTCTTTTCATGGCTGTGCAAGATCAAGTTTATATGAATGGAACGATGATGTTCGCCCTAGCCTGCAATGAAAGCGGCTATGGACAAAGCCAATACGCCATCGAACAGCACAATGTGTTTGGTCACGAAGCCTATGATTCCAACCCAGACCAAGCAACTCTCTATGCCGACCTGAACGATTGCGTTGAACAACACGCGCAGCACTTTTTACAAGAAGGATACGCCAACCCCAACGATTGGCGATATCACGGCTCCTGGTTTGGAGATAAAGGAAGCGGGATCAATGTTCAATACGCCTCCGATCCATATTGGGGCGAAAAAGCGGCATCTATGTATTATTATCTTGATGAAGGAAAAGACGCTTCCTCGATTTCGATCGTAACGAAGCTGCTCGACCAAAAACTATCTGTCGAGGATAAAAAAGGAAATGTTTTATACTCGTATCCAGAAGGAAGCGTGGCAAGCTTTATCGTGCTCGAAGAAAATGGAAATACGATCAAAGTCCAGCTCGAAGCACCGATCCAAGACGGAAAGATCGATGTATCGATCCCCTACACGGAAAACATGGTTGGCTATGTTTCCTTATGATCGATCAAAATTGAAAACATCGTTTCAAAACCAAAAGAAGTCTAGTTCGCCTAGACTTCTTTTTTGTATACTGAATTCAAGAAAGGAAATGTGAATATGAAACAACAATCTTTGCTGAATGGCAATATTTTAAAAGGTCTTTTATGGTTCGCGATTCCGCTATTTTTCTCCAATCTGTTTCAAACGCTCTACAACATGGTCGATACGATCTTGATCGGGCATTTTTTAGGCGATTCTTCATTAGCGGCCATGGGCGCCACCACAGCGATCTTCGATTTAGTCGTTGGTTTCGCCACAGGAATCGGAGCCGGCTTTGGGATCGTTGCCGGCCATTATTATGGAGCCTCCGATACACCAGGACTCAAAAAAAGCATCGCTTCTTCCTTCCTATTGAGCGCGCTCCTGAGTGTCTGCCTGACGATTCTCGCATACACTTTGATGCCCTTTCTCTTGAATCTGTTGAATACGCCTCCAGAAATCTTTCAAGAAAGCTTGCGCTATATTCAAATCATCGTCTTATTCATGTCGATCACCGTATTTTATAATTTATCGGCCGGCATGCTTCGAGCCATTGGAGACAGTCTAGCGCCACTTTGTTTTTTATTGATCTCTTGCTTGATCAATGTTGGCCTCGATCTTTACTTTATCACCAAGCTGCATCTCGGGGTTGCTGGCGCGGCTTACGCGACCATGATCGCCCAATTTTTATCGACCTTGATCTGTTTCATATACATCTTTAAAAAGAAAAAGCTTTTGATCCCCAACCGCCAATCCTTCACCTATGATCCAAGCTTATTAAAAGACCTCATCGGCCAAGGTCTATCCATGGGCTTTATGATGTCGATCGTTTCGCTTGGAACCGTCATTTTACAAGCGGCGATCAATAGTCTAGGAACCACCTTGATCGCGGCCCATACAGCCGCAAGAAAATGCGCTTCGATCATCATGATGCCGATCGCCTCGATCTCGGCGGCCTCGAGTACGTTTGTCGCCCAAAACAAAGGCGCCAACCAATATAAACGGATCGTTGAAGGAATTCATATTTCGTGTCGGATCGGAGCCGTGATTGCGATCGTCTGCTCGATATTCGTGATCCCTCTTAACCAGTCGATCATCTATTGGATCAGCGGATCCACCAATCCGGTCGTCCTATCGAATGGGGGAATGTATTTAATGATCAACACCCCATTCTGTATCGTCCTGTCCGTCCTTCTCATTTTACGCAACGCCTTGCAGGGACTAGGCAAAAAGATCGTGCCCCTTGTTTCAAGTATCATCGAGCTGATCGGAAAATTTTTGTTTTCATCTCTACTCATTCCCGTCTTTGGCTATACGGCTGTCATCTGGTCTGAACCACTGATTTGGGTGTGCATGACGATCCAGCTATGGTTTGCCTATACTCGACTGCCTTCGATTCAAGAGGCGCGTAACCACACATCCAGCGATCTAGCGCTGGATCGCTGAGGATTCGACTGCTTTTAACATGCGCTCGGCTTGCTTGAGCGCTTTTTTTTCCATCCATCTTTGGGTGAGTTTAGGCGCGTTCAAAACATCGTGGATATAGGTGACTTCGATCGTTTGTGCATCGATTTCGCGAATCAAATAAGTGATCTGGATCGCATCCTTTCCGCTCGTGAAGGTGGCTTTATATTCTTGATTTTCTTTCCAGGCATCGATGCGCACTTGGACATTTCGGTTTTTTGACTTTTTTGTATAGGAAAAACCTTTCCCGATCTGTTTTGGATCAAAATGTTTGAGATTCGCGTTTTCGACTTCTTGGATCAAAGAGTCTTTCATGATCTTGAAGAGTTCTTGCGCCCTCATGTGAAGCTTGATCGTTGTTTTCATGTTCTTTCCTCCTGTTCATAGTATACTGAACTTTGGAGGAATTTCTATGTATACCGATAGCCATTGTCATTTAACGTGTGATGAATTATACGATCAGCTCGATGAAGTCCTTGCGAACATGCATTCTCTTTCTTCTTGCATGATCATGTGTACGAATGAAACCGAATTTCAACGCGCATTGCTTATAAAGAAACAAGATCCGCGCTTTAAAGTCGCGTTTGGCTTTTTTCCTGGAGACGCCAAAGAAGTCAGCCATCAAGATCTCGAGCAACTCGAAATGAATTTAAAAGAAGGTTTGATCGATGTTCTTGGCGAAATTGGCCTCGACTACTATTGGGATGATTCTTTTAAAGAAATTCAAAAGGAGCTCTTTATAAAACAGATCGAGCTGGCCAACCGCTACAAGGTGCCGATCTCGATCCATATGCGCGAGGCCACGAACGATTGTCTTTCCATTCTTAAACAATACGCTAAAACAAAAATCATCTTTCATTGTTTTTCAGGGAGCCTAGAGACGATGAAGGAATGCTTGAAAATGAATTCTCTCATTTCTTTTGCGGGCGTGATCACCTTTAAAAACGCGAAACACGCTCCAGCGTGCGTCAAAGCGTGTCCAATCGATCGAATCTTGTCTGAAACCGATTCTCCCTATTTGACACCTGTTCCTTATCGAGGAAAACGCAACCAGCCAGCCTATGTCGAATTTGTAGAAAAAAAGATCGCTGAATTGAAAGAGAGCGATCTAGAGTCCGTCTGCCGGCAAATCGAGCAAAACTTTTTATCCTTATTTGAATAAGGCTTTCAGCTTCTCGAGGGGCATTTCGAGAAGCTCTTTTTGTCTATACGTTTGTTGTTCGATCTCTAAAAGCGGACGATCCAGGTCCACGAGCAAAGGAATTTCAACATCTTCATTTCCTTCTTCTATAATGGGTCCTTCTGCATCGACGCATATTGTCAAGCCACTGATGCTCGCAGCGAAAAGCAGCGCTAAAAATTGATCCGTATCTTTAGGACAAATGGAAACTTTTCCGTCCTCTTTTGCGATCAAAAGCAAGACAGGACGTAGCATACGCGCGTTTTGTGTAATTTTCGGATATTTTTCTTTGAATTTTTCATATAAATTATCTATCATACTTATATACCTATCATTTCTTTTTTTTAAGTATACCTAATAGGTTATTTTTTTTCATACCTATTACATGGTTGAGGGTTTCTAAAAAACAAGATAGTGTACAGAGAGGAGAATAAATTATGAATGACATTAAGAAAAAAATAGGAAGTCGTTTAAAAGAGATTCGTGAACAAATGAAGTATACCCAAGAAGAGATAGCCGCCATGATGGATATTACCGCCAAACATTATGGAGAAGTTGAGCGCGGAAACCAGTCTTTTTCTTTAGAGAACTGGGTCCGATTGGCATCGATCTTGCCGATCGATTTTAATTATCTCTTTTTAGGTCAAACAGGCTCCCGCATTCAAGAAGAGATCGCTTGCTATTCAACCATCGATCCTGAATTAACTAAGATCATCCTTTCGATCAAACAGTATGCCGCCAATCAAAAAAGTTCAACACAAGATTGAACTTTTTTTCTGGTTTGTAAAAAAAAGACCATTGATTTCTCAACGGTCTAAATAAAAGACGATCTATTTGTCTTCTTCAAGAGCGCCTTGCAATGCGCTCGATAAAGAAGAATTCGTTTCGATCGCTCCAATCGTCGCCGCTATAAGCGGTGCGACTGAAATAACTTTCATTTCAGGGAATTTTTCTTGATTCAAAGTTTGATCGATCGTATTCGTACAGATAAATTCTTCCAAATTCGCCTTCTGCAGACGTTCTACAGCCGGTCCAGATAAAATACCGTGCGAACATGCCGCATATACTTTAAGAGCTCCTTTTTCTTTGAGCATATTGATGCCAGATGTCAACGTTCCGGCCGTGTCCACCATATCGTCGATGATGATCGCTGTTTTTCCGCTCACATCACCGATTAAATTCATCGCTTCCGCTACATTTGGTTTTGGACGACGCTTATCGATGATCGCGATCGGCGCATTCAGCATTTCTGCTAAACGACGAGCCCGAACGACACCTCCATGGTCTGGAGAAACGACAACGAGATCTTCCCCTTTGGTGACTTCCTTCAAATGCTGGCCAATCAACGGAAGCGTTGTGATATCGTCAGCGGGAATATCAAAAAAGCCTTGGATCTGTGTCGCGTGAAGGTCCATCGTGATCACGCGGTTGGCGCCTGCGCGCTCCAATAAAGAGGCGACAAGCTTCGAAGAGATCGGTTGTCTAGGCTTTGCCTTACGATCTTGACGAGCATATCCAAAATATGGAATCACCGCGTTGATCGAACCAGCACTCGCTCTTTTGCACGCATCGATCCCAATCAAAAGTTCCATCAAATTCGCGTTGACGGGTTTGTTCGTGCTTTGAATGAAATAGACATCTTTTCCACGAACCGATTCACCAAGCTCAACGAGGATCTCTCCATCTGAAAAATGCTTGACTTCGCATTTTCCAAGTTCGACACCAAGTTCATCACAAATTTGTTGAGCAAGCTCTTTACTCGAATTCAAAGCAAAAATAATTGTTTTATTGATCATTTCTTTTCGTTGTCCCTTCTGAGAATTCATAATTTATTCAATTGTAGTATCGTTTTGGATCGTCATAGACGGATTTAGATCCATCTCTTTTGAAATATGCGAATCGCTGATCGTACAATTTGGCGGAATATGCGCATAGTCATCGATCACGCTGCTGCCCAAGATCGAAACACCAGGTTCAATGATCACATCATGTCCAATCTTCACATCTTTTCCGATCACGGTTCGTTTTGGATCCACGATCTGGACTCCTTCTTTCATCCAGCGCATGTTGATATGATCTTTCATCCATTGATACGCTTCATAAAGCTCAAGACAGTCATTGATTCCCATAACTTCGTCTCGATCCTCGATCACAAGACCTTGGACCTTCTTTCCTTGCTTGGATAAGATCGAGGCAAGATCTGTCAAATAGTATTCGTGCTGTACATTATCGTTGTTCAAAAGCTTGAGCGCTTCAAAAAGATCTTTATTTTTGAAGCAATACATTCCAGCGTTGATCTCGCGGATCTCTTTTTGAGAAGGCGTGCAGTCTTTTGCTTCCACGATCATAGAAACGTTGCCCTCTTCATTCCGGACGATCCGACCATAATGAGCTCCATCCTCTAGGATAGAAGTCAATAATGTCAATGACGCTTCTTTATTCATATCGTAGAGCTTTTCCAGCGTTTCAGGCTGGATGCAAGGCCCATCACCATTGATGATCAATGTCTCGCCTTCTTCGCCTTCGAGCATCGTCGCCTGCATCACCGCATGGCCGCTTCCAAGCTGTTCGGCTTGAATGGCGAATTCAACATCAGGAAAAGCTTCCATGATGCTTTCGGCTTGATAGCCTACAACAACAATGATCCTTTCCACATGGATGGCTTTTAAAGCTTCGATAATATAGGCCAACATAGGGCGGTCAATGATCGGATGCATGACTTTGTTGAGTTCCGATTTCATTCGTGTTCCTTTGCCGGCAGCTAATATAATCGCATTGCGCATGTCATCACCTGACTTTCCTCACCTATTCTAACAAAACTCTGAACAATGAATCAATTAAATTTCATAAATAGGACAAAATGGCCCGATATTCATCAAGCATCGCTTCGTATTTCTTTGTTTGATTGGCACTTGAAGGGGAAGGAAGCAACGTATAAGGAAGAGGTTTTCCGCAATATTTTGTATAAAACTTTTCCGCTTGTTTTCCTGTTACGAATACGTGCTGGATCTGCGTGCCTTCCACAAGACTTTTTATATCGTTTGGGATCGGATCTTGGATCGACGCGTCGCTTGCTTTATAGATCGAACACGATTTTAACGTATCCCATAATGCGATATGATGTCGGCTCAAGAACGCCTTTTTTTCTTCGATCGTTTCTGGCTTTGGTTCTGAAAAAAGATCGGAAAGAAGTCTCCAAAACCGATTTTGCGGATGTCCATAATAAAAGCCCGTTTCTCTTGATTTAGGAGAAGGCATCGTTCCTAAGATCAAGATCTTGCTTCCTGAATCGATTTGAGGAGGCAAAGTGTGTTCTACATATTCTTTATTCATAGTGTCCTTTCTAAAAAAACGGATATCGCTCATGGCCATATCCGTTCTTATTATTTCAATGCGTTGAGTTGACTTTGTTTTTGGGCGATCTGATCGTTGATGCTATCGAGGGTGGCTTGCGCGTTATTCACCGATTGCTCATAGGAATTGACTTGATTTTGCGCGTTGCTCACCTCTAAATTGGCGCTATCGTACGCGTTTTGCGCTTGAAGCACTTGATTGTACAAGTTTGGATCACCTTCCGCGCTACCTAAAGCGCTGATCTGCTGTTGCAGATTGGCGATCTGTTGGTTGTACCCATTGAGTGCTGCTTGCAGTTCCTCATCATCCGGACTGTCATAGTTTTTAGCGAGTTCGTTAGCTTCATCTTTCAGTTGACTAATTTGATTCTCTAATTCAGTTTTTTTAGCTTGATTTTGCGCTTGGCTTTGCTGCTTGCTTTGCTCATAACGAGCTTGCGCGTTGGTCAAATTCGTCTGCGCGCTATCTCTTTGCGAGATTGCTCCATTGAGCGTGCTTTGTGCTTGCGAAAGCTGCGATTTTACGGAATCGAGTTCGTTTTGCGCATCCTGAAGCTGATTTTGCAGCGACGCGATCTCGTCTTTCAATTTCGCTTTTTGCTCAGCCACTTGTGTGTTGTTGTTTTTGGAATCTTCTTCTTTTTGCGATTTGATCTGTTTGATCAATTCATCAAATGTTTTTCCTGTCTTCGCTTTCAAAAGTTCGTTGATCTCCTTTTTTTGAGCGTTGCTCAATTTTTTGAAGGTGGATTCATACGCCGTCAAGCCTTGAGGATCTTCTTGGAGCGAATCAATAAATTTCTTCAGCTGGTCAAATGACTTTTGCTGCTGTTCGCTCGTTTGTTCTTTGGAATCCAAAATGGAATTTTGAACAAAGTTGATGATTCCATAAACAAGACCACCGATCAAGCAGAGTCCAACGATTCCGGCAACGACGATCGCAATGATCTTTTTGTTTTTAGCGCTTGGTTTTCGTTTTAGCGTGACCGTTTTCTTGTTGTCTTCATCCGACTCACGAATGAGCTGCGGCCCTTTATTTTCGTCGATCAAAGACTGGATCTCGTCATTATCCATAATGACTGTATGCTGGCCTGAATTCATGTCTTCATCGATTTGCCCCTTATCGAAGACCATTGTTTTGCTTCCGCTAGGTTCAGGCTCTATTTCTTCTGTCGTTTCGTATTTGATCTTTGTGGTTTCTGTTTGATTTGGAATATGGAGCCGAATATCCTCATCGACTTCTAGTTTCCGATCGAGTCGACTCTTCTTTTCTTTCCTTCTCGCAAAATCCTCGATCTTCTTTTCCATCGTGTCGTCGTTTTGAAAGGAATCGAGAAGTTCAGATAATTCGTCTTTCGCATCTTTAGCCATGTAGAATTCCCCCTAGTCTTTCTTAATATTAGCAAAAGGTAATTTTAAATACAAAACAATCTAATTTTTCCCATAATATTTCGATAATTTTTTATATTTTTTGAAAATGTCTACTATTTTTATCTTTTTTATAAAAAAATATGATATAATTTAGACAAATAAAACTTTACCGGAGTAAACCTTATGAGAAGAAAGAATTTAGAACAGTTGATTTTAGATTGTGCCTATAGTCTTTTTGAAGAAAGAGGATTTGATCAAGTATCAGTGAATGACATATGTAAAGCATGTGATATAACTAAACCAACTTTTTATAAGTATGTCAATTCAAAAGAAGATTTATTGAGTTATTTTTTTCAATCACTCACATCAAAAATTCCAGATGATTGGTATAGATATGATGATTCTACAAATTTTTGGGAAAAAATCGTGCAAGGATATTGTTTCTTTGTCGATCATGCCGAAAAAACGGGTATCGATCTTTATACTGCTGTTTATATTTCCAATCTTCATTTATATACTGGAGTTTTTAACGATATTCCTTCTTTCAAAGCGCTGATGATCGATTTGATCCAAAAAGCCCAAGAGACAGGTCAAATATTAAATCATTCAAAAGCAGAAGATCTATATGATACAGGTACGCACCTCAGCATTGGCTATGGCGCTTATTGGTGTTTTTATAATGATCCAACCGTATCTTTGAGAGATCACTTTGTGAATGGACTGGCCCAATTGTATGAAACAGATCCTGCTCTGTTGGAAGATTGCGAGAAACCGGAATGAAAAATTTAAAACGTAAAGAAGAAATCATCAATACATCTTTGACTTTGTTTTATGAAAGAGGATATGACAACGTATCTGTGATCGATATTTGCGAAGCCTGCCATATCACAAAGCCGACCTTTTATAAATATATCCCATCGAAAGAAGATTTGCTCCGTTATCATTATCGTGGAACCGCCGATGAGCTTTATGAGCTTTTACGCAAGCTTGAACCTCAACTGAATTATTGGCGTTTGATCGTGATCGGATTGACTTTTACTTTACGCAAGTCGGTAAAGATGGGCCCTGCTCTCTATGGTCAATATATGACTGTCAATTTTAGACAACATACGCTCACCGCGCGCTACAATTCTCCTGCGCGCGACTCTACGATCAATGCGATCCGAAACGCGCAAAAGCTTCGGCAGATCCGAAATATGACCGATCCGACCGATCTGTATTTAACAGGCCGCAACCTTGGCTTAGGCTATGCGCTCAAATGGTGCATGTTGATGGGAAATTACGATGTTGTCGAACAAGTCATCCACGCTTTGGAAGTTTTATTCGAGCCAGATTATGAAACGATCGAAGAACAATGCAAGTTTGTAACCTCCATCTTTGAACAATAGATCTATAGATCTATTGTTTTTTTATATGAAAAATGAATCATGCTTCTTGACATCCTTTTGATGCGACTCGATCCATAATGGATGCGCGAACAAAACGAACACTTCCTTCATTGGAATAAGAGAAAGAGCCGCCTGCACAGAATTTCCAGTCGTCAAAACATCATCCACGAGCATTCTTTTCTTTTTTGGCATCCAATATCCTTCCTTGATTTTAAGGATCTTTTGGATCCTTGCTCGTTCTTGCTTTGATAGAGAAGATTGCTTGATCTCTTCTTGCTTATAAAAAGGCGAGAACACAAAAAGAGCGTACTCTGAAAAAATTTCAAGAAGAGGTTCAAACCCTCTCTCTTGGCGTTTCTTTTCGCTCGAACACAATCCAACCAACGTATACTTTTTCATTTTTTCGAAAAACCGTTTTTCTTGAGACGATAAAAAGACGCGTCTTAAGACAATATCTCGTTGGTCTTTATATTGAAAAAGCAGTCGCTGGGCCCATTCATCGTATTCAAAGAGCACATGGTAGTAGACCTGATCGATCAAATACGACTTTTTATGGAGAATAAATTTTTTTTGACATTCTCGACATACGCAAACGTCCTCTTCCAACAAAAATCGAGAAGGAAGCTGACGTTCTTTCTGAAGGCAGATCAAACAGAGCGGTTCATCTTTTGAATCGTTGACACGCAAGAAAGAATCGATTTTTTTCTGAATTGACATAAACAGATCCCCTTTCCATATGGATCGCTGAATTTTCTTCCGACTCTTCCAAAAATCTGAATGAGGGAAGCTTGCGTAAAGACAGGATCATCCGCTTGAAAAACGATCACTTGCACGGAATCGATCGTGATTCCTCGCTCCAATAAAGTCGTACTGACAAGCACGTCCCACTTTTTTTCTTTAAAAAGCTTCATTTTTTCATCTTTTTGAGGATCTTGCGCATGAATCGATTCCACAGAAATCCCCCAAAGCATTCTTTTGATCCAAATTGCCTTTTTGCGCGTAGGAACAAACACCAAAGTTTGTTTACGATCACGAATAAAACATTCAAGATATAAACGAAGCAAAACAAACTGGAACCATACAGGCGCTTGAATGATCTTAGGTTCGATCAAAGGCTTGCCATGCGGACGTTTGAATAATTCGACGACTTCAAGCTTTTTGGCGTCGATCTCCTTTTGAAGCTGCTCATCGATCGTTGCCGAAAGGCAAAGCCTTTCTCCTTTGCACGCGTTCTTTACAAGTTGATGAAGCAAAGGATCTTGCGCGTATGGGAAAGCATCAAGCTCATCCAAGATCAAAAGATCGAACGTAAAGGGATAACGATACAATTGATGAATCGTGCAAACAATTAAATCTCCATCCAATTCGTCCGTATAGCCTTGAGTCACTGCGACAACACGCAAAGTTGGAAACGCGCTTGAAAGTCTTTCCCACAACTCTAAGACGACTTGCCGTCTCGAGATCGCAAAACCAACTTTCTTTCCTTGCGCCAAGTAGGAACAAATGCTCTCGAATGTAATCTCGGTCTTTCCAGCCCCTGTAGCCGCGTATACGAATACATCTTTATGATTTAAAAGATGATCAAGGACTTGTCTAGAAACTCGTTTTTGTTCTGGAGTAAGTCGAAATCGAAGAAGAGGCTCCACAGAAATCTTTTTAGAAACGATCGTGGGTCTTTGATCTTGTTCGCCTACGTTGAGACGTCCAAACGCGACACATTTTCGACAATAGTAAACTCCATGATCATAGGCGAACATTCGCCGATCTTCGTTATGGCATCGTAAACACTTCATACTTTTCTATACGACAAAAATTAATAAAATGGATCCATTTTTTAATCTTTTTTTTAGTTTTTTTGTTTATGATAGATGCATGACAATCTGGAGACGTATTTTTTTGATTTGGATCTTTTTGATTTCGCTCGCCGTTGGCGTTTATTTTATATGTTTTAAAAACCATGAAGTCAGCGCCATCGTTGTGATCGATGCTGGACATGGCGGATACGATACTGGAGCCATCAATCAAAATCATGGTCAAGAAGAAAAAATGATTACGATGGAGATCGCCTATAAAATTGGACAAGCGATCAAAAAACTCGATCCAACGATCCAAGTAGAATTTACCCGCCTAGACGATACAGTCTCATGGCCTATGGATGAACTCGAAGATTTGAAAGCCCGCATTCAAATCGCGAATGAAGCCCAAGCCGATTATTTCCTTTCGATCCATTTGAATTCGAGCACGAATACCGATGCGTATGGTTATGAAGGATTTATCAAAGCGGAAGATTCCTTTTCTAGCTCAGTCTATGAAAAGATCGCTTCTTCTTTTGAAGATCTATCTTATTCACAAGACCGGGGGTTATTTACCCAGACTCCTTTGATGGTCGTCCATGAACAATCAATTCCTAGTTTATTGTTGGAAGTTGGTTTTATTTCCAATGATGTAGAACTGATGAAACTCGACAACGAGAGGATCCAAAGCGCGCTTGCGCAAAAGATCGCCCAAGCGTACGTGGAAGAGATCCACAAAGAAAAAGAAGCTTCTTAAAATAAAGAGCTTCTTGCTTCTTGGATCCGTTTTGCGGCTTCTTCGATTTGTTCTTCATTGACAACTAGAGCGATCCGGACGTACCGTTCTCCTTCTTTTCCAAAGGATAAGCCTGGTGTGACGATGATCCCGCATTGTTTTAATAGTTGTTTTGAAAACTCTAAAGAATTCTCGTAACAAGCCGGGATAGGAGCCCATAAAAACATCGTCGCCGCCGATTTTGGGATCGTCCAGCCACTGTTTGCGAAACGCTGGATGAGTAGATCCCGCCTTCGTTCATATTCTTCTCTCGTTTTGACGATGCTTGCTCCTCCATGCTTTAGCGCTTGGATGCCCGCGTATTGAATTGGTAAGAACACGCCATAATCCATATTGGATTTTAAGATCTTATATTGATGGATCACATCTTTATTTCCGACAAGTACGCCTAAACGCGCGCCCGCCATTCCATAAGTCTTTGAAAAAGAATTCAATTCAACGCCGACTTCTTTAGCGCCCGGAAACGATAAAAAGCTTTTTCCTGGTTTTCCTTCAAAGACGAGTTCGCTATAGGCATTATCGTATAAAACTAAAATATCGTTTTCTTTCGCGAATTGGATCAGACGCGTGTAAAAAGAATCGGGAGCGATCGCGCCTGTTGGATTGTTAGGATAACAAACGATCATGATTTTCGCGTTTTTGCGATCATTTTCACTAATTTGATCAAAGTCGATCAAATACTCATTTTCTTTTCGCAAAGGCATATATAAGATCGTCGCTCCGGCGAGTTTGGGCGCGTCAATATAGGCAGGATAGTAAGGATCCGGAACGAGCACACCATCTAGTGGATCGCAAAAGATCAAGGGAATGTTGATCAACGCTTCTTGCGAGCCTTGAAGCAAAGCGATCTCATCGCTTTCAAGAAAGACGTCGTAGCGTTTTTGATACCAATCTTGGATCGCTTTGATCATGCTTGGAAGCGGATTGATCGCGTACCGATAATTTTTGGGTACGAGCACCGCTTTGGACAAGACATCCATGATCGATGATTCGGGCGCGATATTGGGAGAGCCTAATGAAAAATCGAGCGCAGATTTTCCGCTTTTTTGTTCATATTCTTGTTTAAGTGCATGCAGATCCATAAATACAGATGTATGGAAAGAGCGCATACGTTGAGCCGTTTCAATCATTGTTTCCTCCGAAAAAAAGACAGCGCAAAGGCGCTGTCTTTATCATTACTTATTTTCGTCTTTTAGACCATATTTCTTGTTAAACTTCTCGATGCGTCCTTGTGCAGCCGCGAAACGTTGACGACCTGTGAAGAATGGATGGCAATTTGAGCAAGTATCTACTCGCATCGTATCCCCTTTGATCGTGCTTCCAGTTTCGAATTCATTGCCGCAAGAAGAGCAGATCACTTTAACAGTATGGTAATTTGGATGAATTCCTTGTTTCATACTCGTGTCCTCCTTCCGCCTTAAACTCTAGGCGAGTTTAAAGTAAGTTGCTCAAACATTATAACACTCTTTTTTGAAAACACAACAATCAAAGCGTAGATTCATCAAAATTTTCGTACCATTTTTCCACTTCTTTTACGGTATCTTTTAGACAGCCTTCTTCAAATGGGACTTTTAAATTGGCCGTCTCTACGATTTGACGGAATGGAAGCTTGCCCCCGAGCTTACAGATCTTTTTATAATCTTCAAACGCTTTAGGATCTTCTTTTTGCATCCTAGTCCAGAATTGCAGAGCGCACACTTGGGCAAGCGTGTAATCGATATAATAGAATGGATCCATAAAGATGTGAAGCTGACGCATCCACCAGCCACCACGCTCTAAAAATGGGATCTCTTCATAATTTTTATGTGGCAAATATTGTTTTTCCAACCGTCTCCATGTAGCCATTCTCTCTTCATGACTCATTTCTGGGTGCGCATACACTTCGTACTGAAAATGGTCAACCAAAACGCCATATGGCAAGAATTTCAATGTTCCCCCAAGATGCGAATAATAATATTTATTGACATCGTCTTCAAAGAACGATTTCATCCAAGGATATGTGAAAAACTCCATCGACATCGAATGGATCTCCGCCGATTCCATGGTCGTCCAAACGCATTCAAATGGAAAATTCTCTTTCGAACTATATGATTGAAAGGCGTGACCCGCTTCATGCGTCAATACTTCCGCGTCATGTGAGGTTCCATTGAAGTTCGCGAAAATGAATGGAGACTCGAAATCTGGCATGAATGTGCAATATCCGCCAGCTGCTTTACCAGGATAGGAATCTAGATCTAGCAGATCGTGTTCGACCATGAATTCAAAGAATTTTCCTGTTTCTGGATCCAATTCCCGATACATTTTCAAAGCCCGTTTCACCATCTCTTCACGATCGTATTTTGGGGTAGGATTTCCATCTAAGAACTCGATTTTTTCATCCCATGCCTGTAGTTGATCATAACCTAGACGTTGTCTTTGTTTTTCGTAAAGCATGTTATCAAATGGAACAACATCCTCAAGCACTTGTTTACGGTAATTCGCTACATCGTTTTGATCATAATCCAAGCGTTCCATTCTTAAATAGCCAAGAGGAATGTAGTTGTCGAACCCTAATTTTTTAGCCATTTGGGTACGAAGCTTGACCATTTTATCATAGATTGCCCCGAGCTCTTGTTCATGTTCTTCGAACCATTGCCAATAAGCCTTTGTCGCTCTTTTTCGAGTTTCTCGGTCTTCGTCTTGCATTTTAACTTGTAGACCTTCTAATGAATAATGCTTGCCATCAAATTCGATATCGGCACTTGCGACCAACGCTTGGTATTCGCTCGCCAGCTTGTTTTCTTGCTGCAGTTCTTCGATGATCGAAGGATCAAAAGCTTTCATTCCAAATTCCTTCTTTAAAAAATAAACAGGAGGAACATGCTTTTTGAGCTCTTCAAAATAAGGGGAATTCCAAATCGTTTTCGTGATGGAATCGCGATAATTTTGAACATGAGGAATCAGTTCGTTAAAATAATCGTTTTCTTGCGTATAATAGGCGTCATTTGTCTGGATCGTATGACGAACACTCGAAAGATTCGACATCGTCTCGACCTTTCGATTCAATGCGTCAAGATCTTGGAACGCCTTATAGAACGCGTCATAGCTTTTGGCTTCTTTCAGCGCTTTTTCAACATTTTGATACTCGGATTCAACAAATTTTTCATCCAAATGTTCATACGGATATTCTTTAAATTTCATCGTGGTTTCTCCTATACTCTTTTTATAAAAAAGCTCTTATGAGCTGAACATTCGGGTGAAGATCAGGATCACAAGAGCTAAAACAACAATGGCACCAATCAAAACAGGTCCAAATACAGAAAATGCCGCTTTATTGAGCGCTTTAAAATCATCCTTTTCTAAAAGATCGACTTTATTCGCCTGCTTTTCTTTCTTACTGAGCATCTCCTGCATCGTTGGACGCTTATTTACCATTTAAACTCTCCAGCAAACCAGCAACGAGCCCAATGCTTAGGAGCGACCTCTTTATATGGAGGCTCTTTTTCTTTACAAATATCCTTCGCAAAAGGACAACGTGGATGGAACTTGCATCCTGAAGGCGTATTGACGTTGCTTGGGATCTCGCCCTCGATCAGCTTCATTTCGTTCCGCTTTTCTGGATCAGGGATCGGGATCGCCGAAATCAATGCCTGCGTATATGGATGCTGTGGATTGTCATAGATTTGGTTTTTATCTGCCAATTCAACGATCGTACCTAAGTACATTACACCAATACGATCAGAAATATATTTAACGACCGATAAATCATGCGAAATAAAGATATAAGAAATATTATTTTCTTCCTGCATATCTTTCATCAAGTTGATGATCTGCGACTGGATCGATACATCCAGAGCGCTGACAGGTTCATCGCAAATAATAAAGCTAGGATTGAGCGCCAACGAGCGCGCGATCCCGATTCTTTGTCTTTGTCCACCAGAGAATTGGTGTGGATATCGATAGCAATAATAACTAGGAAGTCCACATTTATCCATCAGTTTTTTTACATACTCTTCGAGTTCTGGACCACGTTTGAAAATCCCGTGCGCCAATAAAGGCTCCGCCAAAATATTGAACACGTTCATCCGTGGATTGAGCGAAGAATAAGGATCTTGGAAAATGAACTGCATTTGCTCGCGCAGCTTCCGCATCTCTTTTCTTGATTTTTTAGAAATATCTTCACCATTGAACAAGACTTCGCCCGCTGTTGGTTCATACAGCCGGATGATGGTGCGGCCTAATGTCGATTTACCGCATCCCGACTCACCAACAAGACCAAGAGTCTCTCCTTCGTACAAGTCAAAGGAAACCCCATCGACTGCTTTGACGTACGGAACTCCTTCTTTCAATTTCCCTTTTGTGAGTGGAAAGTATTTTTTGACATCGCGGACTTCAAGGATCTTTTTACGTTCTTCTGCCATTTTTATGCCTCCACTTCTACAATTTCTTCTTGAACAACTTCTTCTTGTTCATATAAAAAACACCATACACGATGACGTGAAGCGATCTTTGTCGCTTTTGGTTGTTTTTCACGGCAAATCGGCATCACATGTGGACATCGATCCGCGAAGTGACAACCTTTTGGTAAATACAAAGGATTTGGAACCGTTCCTTTGATGACAGCTAGACGCTCTCCTTCCGTAGCTAGGGAAGGCATCGAGTGCATCAAGCCGACCGTATATGGATGCTTTGGATTTTTAAACAATTCACCAACTGGCGCAGTCTCGACCACTTTTCCAGCGTACATGACATTGACATGATCAGCGACTTGCGCTACGACGCCTAGATCGTGCGTGATCAACATGATACTGGTGCCGAATTTTTCTTTCAATTGATTCATCAACGTCAAGATCTGCGCTTGGATCGTCACATCGAGCGCTGTTGTCGGTTCATCCGCAATCAGCAGCTTTGGATTACAAGAGAGCGCCATCGCGATCATGACCCGCTGACACATTCCTCCCGAAAGCTGGAATGGATAGTTGTCGATGATGCTCTCTGGTCTAGAGATACCGACTTGGCCCAAAAGATCGATCGCTCTTTTACGCGCTTCTTCTTTGCTGACACTTTCATGGATCGTAATATTTTCAATGATTTGATCCCCTACAGTAAATACGGGATTCAAAGAAGTCATCGGTTCTTGGAAGATCATCGAGATCTCGTTTCCACGCACATCCCGAAGTTGCTCGTCGGTGGCTGTCGCTAGATTCAAACCATCTTCTGGCTTATCGACATTACCCATATAAATGATCTTGGATCCAGGCATGATTTCGCCAGGTTCCGAGACAAGGCCTAAGATCGACATTGCAGTCACAGATTTACCGCAGCCCGATTCTCCGACGATCGCCAATGTCTCATTCTCATACATCGTAAAATGATTGCCATCTACGGCTTTTGAATCGCCCTTTTTCGTATGGAAATAAACGCGAAGATCTTCTACGCGCAATATTTTCTTATTAATAGACATCGAATACCCCGCTTTCTACTGCAGCTCTTTCGGGTCGAAGGCGTCACGAAGCCCTTCACCGACTAAGTTGATCGAAACAACTGTCAACAGGCACATTAAACCTGCTGGCATCCATTGCCAAGGGTAGTATTGGAAGATTCGAGCATCGCGCGCCAAGTTCATCAAATTTCCCCACGAAGGTGTAGGCGGCATGACACCCATTCCTAAGAAGGAAAGACCTGCTTCGGTAAGGACCGCACTGGCCATCTGTAAAGTCGCGTTGACGATCACAAGCGAAATCACGTTTGGAAGCAAATGCTTGAAGATCTTTGAAAAATCAGAAAGACCAAGCGCTGTACACGCTTGCATGAATTCTTGTTCGCGCAGCGTCAAGATCTGACCACGAACAAGACGGGCAAGACCAGGCCAAGACAAAAGACCGATCAAAAGCGCCACGGTATACATTTTTTGGCTTTGAGGCACCCAAACCATCGTCGCCGCTACCGCGATAATCATTGGCGTGAATGGAAGAGCATACACGATTTCAGAAAAACGCATCAATAAATTATCCGTCATTCCTCCATAATAACCAGAAATACCGCCGACAAGACATCCGAGAACGACTGTCAGCAACGCGGCAAGCAAACCTACGATGATCGAGATCCGTCCTCCTAAGAACAAACGATATAAGCAATCGCGGCCTTGATTATCGGTGCCTAGAAGATGAGCAGCGCTCGGCGCTTGGTTCGCGATCGAAGTATCATAATCGCTCACGCTGATGCCCATGACCATCGGAACGATGATCACGCTTAAAATGATCAATATGAAAATGACCAAGCCAGCCATGGCGACTCTATTCGCTTTAAATTTTCGCCACGCGATGGCCCAAGGGCCGATCGATTCAATTTTTTCTCCAGTATCGAGAACGACTGCATCTTTTTTAGCCATTCGATTCCCCCCTAACCATCAACTTTCACACGCGGATCGACAAGCGAATAACATAGATCCGACAATAAGTTTCCTAAGATCATCAAGATCGCGCTAAAGACAAGACAAGCCATGATCAGCGAAGTATCGCGCTGATTGACCGCGTCGATCAGTACTTTACCGATTCCTGGCCATACGAATACGGTCTCCAAAATAACAGCACCGCTAAATAGTGAAGGAATATACATTCCTAAAAGCGTCACAAGCGGGATCTGCGCGTTCTTGAAGGCGTGTTTATAGATCACTGTCTTCTCCTTCAAACCTTTCGCTCTCGCTGTGCGCACATAATCCATATTGATCACTTCGACCATCGAGTTACGCACGTATCTCGAGAATGTGGCGAACGAGCCAAACGCGAGCACAGTCACTGGAAGGATCGAATGGACGGCGACATCGCAAAATTCCTGCCACGCGCTTTGATATCCGAAGCTCGAAAGCATCGTATCACGCATGCCTGAAAGCGGCAATCCAAAGTTGAGCGCCACATAAAAGATCAACACTAACGCGAAAAAGAAAGTAGGGACACTGATTCCCAACAAAGAGAACACGGTCCAAAAATTATCAAAGGCGGAGCCTTTTTTGACTGCCTGCTTGATTCCCACTGGGATCGCGAAGATCAACGCGATGATCAGCGCAAGCACATTCAAATAAAATGTGTTCCAAATATAAGAGCCTATGATTTCCGATACTGGTTTACGCAATGCGACGGATGTTCCCAAATCACCTGTCGCCACGCGCCCAAGCCAGCGAACGTATTGTTCTGGCAAACTCTTATCCAATCCGAGTTTTTCGCGCACTTCCATGCGAGTTTGTTCTGAAGCCCGTGAACCAGGCCCTAGATACGTTGTAACCTCATCTCCTGGCATCGCTTTGACAACGCCAAAGATCATGATGGAAATGACCAATACGACGGGAATCATAGTCAATAAACGTTTGATCGTATATCTTAACATATATATTCCTCCTACTAATAAATGTAATATGATTATTATAATTTTCAAAATAAAATCTTTTGAAAATTATAATAAGAGCAAGTCATACAATGGCTTGCTCTTTAAATTCGTTCACTTCTATTCAACTACTGCTGTATCCAAAGCTTGAGCCCAAGAGCGTACTGGACCAGTGTCTGTAAGTTTGACATTCTTCGCATAGATGTTGAACAATTCATTTCCATAAATTGGCAAATATGGAATCAAATCGTTTTCCGTGATCATCGCTTTCTTATAGTTTTCGACAGATTTCGCTTCATCTACTGTTCCGCGACCCGCTTTCAACTCATCATCCAGTTTCTTATCTTGCAAACCAGAATAGTTGTTTGGATCGCCGCTCATCAAGTTGTAGTTCGAATCCGCGTTTTCAACACCTGTATACGATGTAGCCATGAAGAATACGTTCCAATCGCTATCGCCGCTGCCTGGTGTCACTGTATCCATCAATGTGTTGAAATCAACCGTGTTTTGTTTCAAATCGACACCGATTTCTTTCCAAGATTTTTCGATGATCGGGATCAACATTTCAAGAACGGAGTTTCCTTCGCTCAACAAGAATTTAACCGTTAATTTTTCGCCATCTTTTTCACGGATTCCATCGCCATCTGTATCTTTCCATCCAGCGTCTTCAAGAACCTTCTTCGCTTTTTCAACGTCGAAATCATATACAGCCAATCCATCGAGTTTTTCTTCGCCTGTAACGATCGAGCCTAAGTTCGCCGATACTGGGTTCCAATAAATCGTAGGTTTATAACCAAGAGGGATTTCTTTCAATTCATCCGATGCTTCTGGATACTTGAAGTAAGCGTCGATGAATTCTTGACGGTTCGTCGCGTAAGAAAGAGCTTGACGAACTGCGGCATCCTTAGTCACGCCTGCCGCGCAATTATAACCGAAGTATCCTTCAGCCGCTCTGAAGTAATGGTCAAAAGCCAAATTCTCATCCAACGAAGCTGGTCCGACGATATCGGCTTCGATCGAGTCTGGGAAGTAGTTGATATCGCCATTTTGCAGCGAAGTCAATTCTGTCGCTTCCGCGATCGTTTTAACAACGACTTGCGAGATCTTATAATCGCCTTCTCCTGTATAGTTTTCATTTTTCACAAGCGAAGCACCAGCCGCTTTATCGTAGCTGTTCAATACATAAGGACCCGAACCCATAGGCTGATCGTTTTTCGATTTGTAGTCTCCTAGATCGCCTTTTTTATATTCATATTGTGTATCGGAAATGATACCCATGCCACCAAGCGTGCTGACAGAATCGTATTGTGTGTCCATCAAGTGGAATGTCACGGTATGATCATCGACAACTTCGATTCCGCTAAATTCCGTCGCGTCGCCATCATGATATTCTTTATAACCTTCGATAAAATCGGCGTTTCCAGTGAAGCGTCCATCATAAGAAGGATCGGCGATCAACGTGAACGTGAATTTAACGTCGTTGGCATCCAAGTCCGAACCATCCGAGAATTTGATTCCTTCTTTGATCTTGAACGTGATCGTTTTTCCATCTTCAGAGATCTCAGGCATTTCTTCCGCCAAATATGGCTTCAATTCCGAATCCTTCGTATAACGAAGAAGTGGTTCATAGATCATGTCGACTACCCATCCATCATAAGCGGATTGATAGAAAATCGGTGAGAATACACCAGCTAATTCTTGCGTCGTTCCAACGATCAGCGGTTTGCTTTCGGATTTTGAATCTGAGCCGCCGTTAGAACCGCCGCCATTCGAACTGCTGCACCCTGCAAGGCTCAACAACATCGCAGCCGATGTCAACCCTGCAAATAGTTTTCGAGAGTTCATTCTTTTCTCCTCCTAATAAACTTCTACGACTCTAAGTCTGATGTTTAAATTTTAGCACATGAAAGAAGCTTTTCAAGAATATTTTACGTTTTTTCAAATACATGTAAGGCTTTTCAATCATCCCTATATTCACTCTTAACAAAAGTGTGTATACTAAAAACATGAATCAAATTCAAAAAATCAAAGGCCACCTTTCTACGATCAACGCCCATAAAATCAAAGTCATGGAACTTTGTTTCAAGTGCGGACTCTATAAACAAGGCCTTCTGCACGATCTGAGCAAATATACGCCCATCGAATTAAAAACAGGCTTTCAATACTATCAAGGCTATCGTTCGCCGATCAATGCCCAAAAAGAAATAGAAAGCTATTCTATGTCATGGCTCCACCACAAAGGAAGGAACCCACATCATTGGGAGTATTGGATCGATAATGGAGAACATGGCGTCAAAGCCGTCAAGATGCCAAACCGCTACGTGTATGAGATGTTTTGCGATCGGGTAGCCGCGAGCATGGTCTATGAAAAAGAAAAGTACACTGATTCCAGTGCACTTACTTATTATATGAATGGAAGAGACCATATCTTGATCCATCCCGAAACTGATTGTCAGATCTTATATTTATTATGTTATTTATCGGAAAACGGGCTAGAAAAGACGTGCCAATACATCCGTTCCTTGCCTAAATGATCATTCGACCGTCACACTTTTCGCTAGATTTCGAGGCTGATCCACATTGCAGCCTTTTTCTTTAGCGCTCCAAAGAGCGAATTGCTGCAACAAGATCGTCGCTGGCAAGCACGCCAAATACGGATGAATATCCGGGATCTCGATCTGGTGCGCGATCTTATCCGAATGCACGCCTTTCGCTTTGATCAAGATCACATTCGCGCCCCGAGCAATCGTCTCTTCAATATTCGAGATCGTCTTGCTCGCGACATCCTTTTGGGTCGCCAAAGCGATCACGACCGTCCCCTCTTCGATCAGCGCGATCGGACCGTGCTTCAATTCTCCTGCATAATACGCATCCGCGTGCACGTAAGAAATTTCTTTCAGCTTCAACGCGCCCTCGAGCACAGAAACATAATCTAGCTGCCGTCCAATAAAATACGCATCGTGCTGTTCTTTTAAAAATGAAGCATACTCCTTCATTTGCTCTTCCATGCCTAGCATCGATTCAATCGTTTCTGGAAGCGCCTTTACATCATGCAACAGCTGATCATAACCATTCACTTCAACTTTTGCCAGTTCAGCAAGCTTGAGCATGATACACGCAAGAAGGGTAAGCTGCGTCGTATACGCTTTGGTGCTCGCGACCGCAATCTCAGGTCCTGCGCACGTATATAATGTCGTATCCGCGATACGTGAGATCGAAGAATCGAGCACATTACAAACCGCGATCGTTTTCGCATTCTTTTTCTTGCAAGCCTTCAAAGCCGCCAATGTATCCGCCGTCTCGCCGGATTGAGAAACGAATAAACAAAGACTATGCTCGTCGACAGGATAATTTCCATATCGAAATTCACTCGCTGGCACGCATTGGATCGGAATCGAAAGCCATTCTCTTCCTAAATATTGGGCATATAAAGAAGCATGATACGCCGTTCCGCAAGCGATCATATAGATCGCATGAATATCCTCCATCGCCAAATCATCGAGTTCTGGCATGAGGATATGATCTTCGATCCGAGAACGGAGCGTTTCTTTGATCACAAAAGGCTGCTCCGCGATCTCTTTTTCCATGAACGTCTCGTAGCCGTTCTTTTGAGCCGCTTCTAGATCGTAAGGAACAAAAACAGGCTGAACATCCACTTTATTTCCTTCTTGGTCTAGCACTTGGATCTTTCCTGGCTTTAGGATCGCCATTTGCTGATCTTCTAAAGCGATGATCTCTTTAGTGTAGGCGATCAAAGCCGGAATATCACTCGCGCAAAAAGCGGCCGTGTCCGTTTTTCCTAAGATCATGGGACTTTCTTTTTTTGCGACATAGATCGTATCCGGTTCATCGAGCGTCGTTACGCACAACGCATAGCTTCCCTCTAAATAGCTCGTCACTTTCTTGAGCGCTTTGATCATGTCCCCATCATAATAGTAATCGAGAAGG
This sequence comes from Dubosiella newyorkensis, assembly GCF_001945605.1. Lineage (GTDB taxonomy): Bacteria > Bacillota_I > Bacilli_A > Erysipelotrichales > Erysipelotrichaceae > Dubosiella > Dubosiella newyorkensis. Next base: position 63,910 of record NZ_MPKA01000044.1, on the reverse strand, counting down.
TGCACGATCACCTCGCTATCTGTCTGGGAATGGAACGTATACTCCTGCATTTCCAATCCTTCTTTGATCGATTGATAGTTTTCGATGATCCCATTGTGAACGATCGAAATCGTATTATCGGCATTGATATGCGGATGCGAATTCAAATGCGATGGGATCCCATGCGTCGCCCACCGAGTATGTCCGATCCCTGCTTGCTGCAAATACATCTCTTTATTCAATTCTTCTTTAAGAGCCTCTAGTTTTCCTTTCGCTTTTTTCGTGATGATCCCCTCTGGATCCACTAAAGAAACGCCTGCCGAATCATACCCGCGATATTCTAATTTCTCTAAACCTTGCAATAGAAAAGGAAGGGCAGGCTCCTGCCCCGTAAATGCTGTAATTCCACACATGTTCTGATCCTCCATTTAATTATTGATGATGTATGTTCATGGAGGATACTCGATGGCTCTGTTCACGCCTCACGACATGTTTTTGTCCATCTACTTAGACTGTATCAAGCCTCCAGATCACCCGCCGAATCTTTCGAAAAATCTGGTCCTCGTCAACTGATCGCTCAGTCCTGGCGCTATCGTTTTCGCTCTCCATGATTCTTCCATTTAACTAGACCCTATTCAAGATGTCAACAAAAAATCGAGACAATCTCATTCGTTTGTCTCGATCAAATGCAGTATTTCTAAGATCCTCGTCAGATCTTGATCGTTTTCAAAATGGATCTGAATCGTCTGATTGGAGATCTTCACCGAAGTTTGGAACATCTCCTCCATTTGCTTTTTCGCTTCTATCAAAAATAAATTCGCCTCTGGCTTCTCGACAGGCGTTTTTTCCTTTTTTTGACCGTTATCCTTGACAAGCTGTTCGACTTTCCGAACCGAGAGGCCTTGATCGATCGCCATTTTCGCGATCTGACGCATTTTCATCTCGTCCTTCAAAGAAAGAAGCGCCCGAATATGCCCCATCGAAAGTTCTTTATTGATCGCATAATCTTGCACATCTTCCGGAAGCTTTAAAAGACGCAGCAAATTCGTGATATGCTCTCTCGATTTGCCCACTCTTTTGGCAAGCTGCTCTTGCGTATAACCAAGCTTCTGGATCAGCTGCTCATACGCTCTTGCTTCTTCGATCACATTCAGATCTTCCCGCTGGATGTTTTCCAATAAAGCGATCTCCATCATTTCTTGATCATTGAAAGGAACGACGATTGCCGGGATCGTTTCCAATCCCGCTAGCTTGCTTGCTCTAAGCCGCCTTTCTCCAGCAATCAGATCATAGCCGGCGATGCTTTTCTTCACCAAGATCGGCGTAAAGACCCCATGCTGCTGGATCGAATCTTTCAATTCTTCTAAAGCCATTGGATCAAAGACCTTTCGAGGCTGATATGGGTTGGGCCGGATCTCCTCAAGGCGGATCTGTAGTTGCTCTTGGGCTTCTGTTTCCACATCGCCATTTTGGATATCGTCAAGCACCTTGCTGACATCAGCCCCAAAGATCGAATTGATCCCTTTTCCTAAGCGTGCTGTTTTATTTGCCATATCATCGACCTCCATTTCTTTGAATGATCTCCTCACAAAGCTCTTTGTAAGCTTCCGCTCCTTTCGAACGCTTATCGTATTCAAAAATCGAAAGTCCGCGGCTTGGCGCCTCGGAAAGCTTCACATTACGCGGAATCGAGTTCTCATAGACGAGCTTGCCAAACGTTTGTCGTACTTCTTGAGAAACTTCGACACTCAAACGCGTGCGAATATCCGACATCGTCATCAAGATTCCCTCGATCTTCAAGTCCGGATTGCTTGTTTGCTGCACGATCCGGATCGTGATCAAGAGCTGAGTAACTCCCTCTAAGGCGTAATATTCACATTGAACAGGGATCAGGACACTATCGGCCGCGGTCAAAGCGTTCGTGTTGAGCAAGCCTAAAGAAGGAGGGCAGTCGATCAAAATATAATCATATCGATCCCGCAAAGGATCCAAAGCCTCTTTAAGAAGCCGCTCTTTTCCATGACCAATCTTATCCATCATCAAATCGGCGCCAGCTAAAGAAATGTTGGCTGGCAAAATATCGACACCACTCTCCTCGATATGGATGAGCGCCTTTTCGATCGGAAATTTTTCCATCAAGACCGAATACACAGTTGGCTGACCTTCACCTTTTAGAGCCGATAATCCTTGCGAAGCGTTTCCTTGCATATCAAAGTCGACGAGCAGGACTTTCCGATTCGCATAAGCGAGTCCAGTCGCTACATTGATCGCGGTCGTCGTCTTGCCCACGCCCCCTTTTTGATTCGATATCGCTATGATCTTCCCCATTTATTGTTCCTCCAGTGGCTTCTTTTTGATCTGCCCATACGCTCTAGGATATTTGATTGGCGTGGCCTGTACTTTTTGAAAATAAAAATTGATCCGAGTCGCATCTTCCTCGATCGTCGTCTTTTCTTCCTTGATCAGCTTGACATGCAAGAGCGAGAGCGCTTTTTTAGCCTGCTTCAGCTCTTGATCTCCATTTTTTCCTTTTAAAGCGACAAAGATCCCATCGACCTTCAATAAAGGAATGCATAACTCTAATAAAATCGAAAGCTTGGCGACCGCTCGAGCCGAGACGATCGAAAATAGAGCCCGATGTTCTTTGGCATACTCTTCCGCCCGCACGTTCATTACCGAAATATTTTCCAGCTTCAATTGAGAAACGACTTCCTCTAAAAAGCGGCATCGCTTCTGAAGTGGTTCGATCAGCGTCATTTCGCAATCAGGATAGACGATCTTGACCGGAATTCCTGGAAAACCCGCTCCGCTGCCCACATCGCAAAAACTCGAAAGATCCAAGCCAATAAAAGGCAAGATCGAATCATAAAAATGTTTTTCCCAAACTTCTTCGTCCTTGACGATCGCAGTCAAATTCATCTTTTCATTCCATTCTTGAAGAAGACGCATATATGTTTGAAACTGCGTGATCTGCTTTTCAGACAGCGAGATCCCGCGGCTTGAGAGTGCTTGTATAAATTGTTCTTGTGTCATGATTGCCTCCGTGTCGTTTATTATAACACATATTTGGGGATATGATTTTCATAGGAACAGGAAAATATGATAAGATAAAGCTATGAAAAAATTAAAGAATTGGAAATCGTATGTATTTGTCTTGGCAGCCGGGATCCTCGTAGGCGTTTTTCTCTTTTTTGGGGTCGCGAATTGGAATATAAAACAAAGCGAACCACAAGTAAGCCAAACGACGGTTTTAGAACAACTAAGATCCGCTTCGGATTTGATCACCACGAAATATCATTACGCCAAAGTTGGCCGTTATGAAAATTCATTGGAAATCAATAATTGGTCGATTCCTCTCACGAACAAGTATTTTATTTTGACTTATGAAGGAGAAGTCAATCTTGGCGTCGATCTCGATCAAGCGGATATTCAAGTCACACAAAACAAAATCAAGATCGCTTTACCACCTGTTGAAGTGCTTACGAATACGATCGATGAAAAAAGCATAGAAGTCTACAACGAATCTAAAAATGTCTTTAATCAAATCAGCATCAACGACTATAAAGAGTTCGCCATCCAGCAAAAAAAGCTCGTCGATGAAGAACTCAAAGAAAAACAAATCTATCAAGTCGCTGAAGAGAACACGATCAATTCGATCACGAAGCTTCTTCAGATCGCGGATGGCATCAAAGACCAATACGATATCGAAGTCACATTTAAAAATTAGCTCAGATCACTGAGCTTTTTTTAATAGCGAATTGATCAAATGAACGATCCTTTCCGTATTCTTTCCGTCAAAATCGACAATATAACGATTCCGAAACGATTGAAGCTTTTCATGATCATACGTATGAAGATTTTGGATCGCTGCGCAAATCTCCTCTTCAGTTTTACAGATCGGCCCAGGAAATTCTTTCTCATACGCGATATTCAATCCAATCGTCTTTTTATACATCTCAAGATCGGGCACGAAAGAAAGCATCGGCTTGTTCAAGAGCGAGTAATCAAAAAACACGCTCGAATAATCGGAAATCAGACAATCGCTTACTTCCATTAACGTATACAAATCTTCCGCATTGACATCGATCGCTTTCTTGGAAGAGAGCTGCACATCCCCTAATAAAGGATGAAACTTATATAAAAGAAGCGTATTCTCTTTCAAAGCTGGATCGATCTTGGACATATTCAACGATTCGATCTGGAAACCATCAATGATATTGCCCCGAAATGTAGGAGCGTATAAAATCAAACGCTTTCCTTTTGTCTGCGGATATTTTTCGTAAAAAGCATCTCGATTTGCTTTTCGAACACTTTGATCGTAAAGATCATCGATCCTCGGCATTCCTGTCGGATAGACTTGTTCAGGAAAAACACCAAACGCTTCGGCAAAACATTCCTTCCAATAGGGGGCGCTGCAAATCACTGCGTCATAGTTTCGGATCTTATATTGACGTTTGATCTGATTGCCAAACTTTTTAACCGCTCCTGGCGCATGCCAGATCTGAAGCACCTTCGTCTGTTTAGGCTTCATCACTGAAATCACAAAATTATTGTCGTTAAGAATGACTAAAGCAGAACGTTTATATTCAACAAGTTGCTTTAAACAATTAAAAAAATAAGCGATCTGTCCCCATATATTCTGCTTGAATACGATCAAATTATAACGAAGATCATAACGATGCTCCTTCTCGAGCGCTTTTGACAATCTAAGAAAATCACCTGAAAGCACATCGCTCGTCAATGAGACAAATGTGATCCGATTCCATTTTGGATGCAGAAAAAATGTACAAGCGTTCACGATCGAAAGGGCGATTTTTAAAACAAGTTTGCTCAAACCCATATCGATCACTCCATTCGATCTTTCGCTAAAACATCCAACACACGCTTCGAAGCTTCTCCATCTTCCCGATTATTGAAGAGGGCATTAAACGCGCTTAAACGTTCTTGATCGAATTCTTCCTTCTTCAGCGCTTCTAGAAGATCTTGCTCTTTTTCATAGATCTTTCCTGGAAGATCTTTATAAATGTCTAAATAAAAGCCTCTTAAATTGTTCGCATATTGTTCCTTGTCATACATATAAAAATAAATAGGGCGCTTCAAGATCGCATAATCGAAAAAGACGCTCGAATAATCGGTCACGAGACGATCCGCCACGATATATAATTCACTAATTTCCGCTTCGGCTGGGATCGAATATAAAAAACCTTTTAACGAAGGATCTTGATCAAAACGATTGATGATCAAGTAATGCGGCTTGAACAAGACGATCGTATCTTCTCCTAGCACTTCTTTCCACTTTTTAAAATCCGCCTGCAGCTCAAACGTATAGCCCGCTGCCACGAAGGAATCGTCCCTCCATGTTGGAGCGTATAAAACGATCTTCTTATCCAAAGGCAAGTTGTATTTTTTCTTGATCCTTAGAACATCGTCTTCTGTATAGTTGCTTAAAAAATCATTCCGCGGATAGCCCGTTTCGATCAAACGTTGCCGATCGATCCCAAAAGCGCTTTGGAATACTTCTGTACAAAACGTGTTCGGAGAGATCATATAATTATAACGAGCCACATCGATATCATAACTTCCTGTCATTTCTTCAAAATTCATGCCCGAACGATAAAATGTCGTATTTTCGGCGACATCAATATCATGTCCCAGCTTCTTTAATGGAGTTCCATGCCAAGTCTGCAAATAAATCTGATCTGGCTTTTTTGAAATATAGGAAGGCATCTTACAATTGATGACCCAAAATTTCGCTCTCGACAAATAGTAAAAATAAGGAATCGAGAAATACTCTACGACTTTGGCCCCAGGAATAACAATGTTCTTTTTCTTTTTATGCTTGATGTACCAAATAAATCGATACCCTTGAAAGCGTGGATCGTTTCGCATCGCTTCATAGATCGCTTTGGGATTGTCCAAATACCCTCGGCCATGAAATGAAATGAAAATGACGAGCTTGGGATCGATCGGGATCCATTTGTAGGTGCACCGATATGCGAAACGGATCCATGCGCCAGCGATTCTTTTTAATTTTTGCAGTAATTTCATCCTCTTCCCTCATATTCTTTTTGTCAATCGATCGACGAAACGATCATAGCCGCATTTAACCTTCATTTCATCGATCGCCAAAGCGATCATATACGTCACGAGTGTAAAAACGAGTAAATTCAAGCCCGCATCATAAAATCCATAGCTGAACTCTTTGAAAAACGTCGTTCTTACAAGGGTATGTGTTAAAAACATGCTCATCGAACGCTTTCCTAATTCCACACCGATTTTAAAATCGGGAATGAAAAGAACAATAAAACTGATGATATAGCTTACGATCAGACCATCTTTCAAGCCAATCGGAATATTCGGAACCGATCGAAAATAAAAACAAAGAATGCATCCAAACCCCATCAGCGCTCCAAAGAGCCACTTGGAATGAGGACTTTGCTCTATTTTCCTATGGAAATAGTCCACGAAATGATATCGCGCAAAAAGCATTCCGAAGCTAAACGCAGGCAAATAGCGGACATATTCAAGATCTTTGACCGGCTCGATCCATTGGATCAGCACGATGATCGCCATATAGAGCCAAACCCTTTGATCAAACAAGCGAAATAGGATTGGAAATGTGAATATCACAAGCGAAATCAAAGAAATATACCACCAAGTCCCTAAATAGGTGGGGGTATGAAAAAGGTGCGCCAATCCAAACATGTCGATCAAAAAATAACCGAGACTATCTAATGAAGTGCCATAGATCTTTCTCCAACGCATCGTTGGATAGAAGATAAGCTGAACAAGCCAAAAAATAAAGAAAAAAGAGAAGATCAACTTGATATAGCGTTTGATCGAATACAATGCGAGCGCATGTTCTCCTTGTTTCTTTTGAGCGCTCAAATACATCCCATATCCCGATAAAAACATGAACATCGCCACACAAATCTTCATGAATACCGCCACTTTATTGACAAATTCCTCTCCTAGAAAAAAATAAATAGGAAATCCTTCATAACGAGAGGGGTCTAAATAAAAGTGATGAATATACATAAAGAGGATCGCGAATCCTTTGACTAGATCCGTTTTTCGACGCGTAAAAAGCGAACTCATACAATTTTCAGCTCTTTAAGCTGTTCATCGATCCGGTCGATATTCCTTCCATCCACAAAAGAGTTGATCGTTAAATATCGATCTACATATTCAGGGGTCCGATAGAAAGCGAGGTCGATCTTTTGATCATGGATCCCTTGATCTAAAAGCTTCTTCAATGTTTCAAGATCATACACACGATGGCCGATGTATTCATCATCCTCCGGGATCAGATCTCCATTTTCTGCCTCATATAAAGCTAGATCTGGCTGAAAGAACACGACACCGCCTCCTTGATAAAAGCTGTTGTAGCAAACCGAAGAATAATCTGTGATCAAGAGCTTCGATTTAGAGAGCGCTTCCGATATTTCTCGATCCCAAACATTTTGCGCGAAATCCGTATTCTGCATTAAATGCGCGATCTTTGGATGCGGGATGATCATGATCTTTTCTTTCGGTAATTTTTCTAACAAAGCTTCATAGATTGCTTTTGTATTTTGATAATATGAAGTCTGATCGAAATCGGTCATAAATTCTTCATAGGGCTTCCATGTAAGCATGACGGTCACAAGATCATCGCTGTTTTGATCCATGCTCTCCCATTTCAAATTCGAAAAAACAGGCAAGCCTGTCACAAGGAGCTGCTCTTCTTTTAAACCGAGCATATCAGATACGATATCTTTTTCTTTTTCGCTGCCGACCACCATCAAATTTGGTGTCGCTTCTTTCCCGGAAACAAATGGCGAATTGACGCCATGCCGTTTTAAATACGTCACCCCGTGCTGTAGGAAAATAAACTTCTTCTCAAATGTGCTCTTTCGAAAATATTTATTGTTGGAACGAACGATATTGATATGAATCGGCGCTTCCGTCGCGATAAAATGATCGGAAGCAAACAAAAGCCAATAGTATTTCCAGCTCCACTTTTTGACTACGTTTTTTTCATTCTTGATTTTTTCATAATCGCTCGATGTAGGATCGATGATAAAATAATTGTTTGAAGTTGTATTGTCGCGCGCCTTTAAAAACAAATCAAAAGCGCCTTCCTCGGATTTCGAGGCGAATTTTTCATAAAACAAATTCACCGGTTTTTGGCTCCAAGCCCGCTTCCATTTTCCTAGATGATACATCGCCCAATCGATGAGAGGATTTTCTTTGATTCGAAAATCGAGCTTCTTTTCTATTTCTTCCATCGGCCGACGGATAAAGGCGAGATTGCCTGCCCGGGTCTTACGTAAATGAAGCGCCCAGCCTTTATAATAGAGCGATTGGAACGGCACATAGTTTCTCCGATCTCCATTCTTGCGTAAATATCCGCATCCTACTGGATGCAAGAGCTCATGGCCCTCTACACACCAATCGCTCATGATGTTGCAGTTGATGATCGCATTCGGATATAAAAGCTTGTCCATCTTAAAAAACACCGTTTGCGAAGGCTTCCATAAAAAAGTGTACTTTGGGATCTTTTTCAATGATTTTTGAAGCTCCACCTCTTGTTTGTTGTTTTCATCGACCATGATGGAGCAAGAGGTGCTTGGCAAATTGAACGGATCATAAATATACCCTTTGATCTTGATCTTTAGACCTCTTCGAGTTAGACGTTGAGAAGTCGAGAACACATACGGTCGCCCCATTTTTTGATAAAGGATTTCTGCGCTTCCGCATCCGACATGGATATATTTTTGTCCGCAATACACAAGGACGAGCTTTTCATTCCACATTTGCTGAAACAAGATACAATGCGTGTCCTTTTGCCGATTGACACTCATTTTCGTCGTGATCGTGCATGTTTCCTCATCAAAATCATTTAAATCAAAAACCAGCGTATCTTCTTGGCTGTGGCGGGCGCGGATCTTTTCGATCGTTAATTCATCTTGGTCGATATATATACGTAATTCACTCATGGTCCGCCTCTTTCAATGTATCCTTGATCTGTGTCGTTGAGATTCCTTCAGTCCTAGGTAGGTAGACGACTTCACAATACCTTTTCAAATCGTCGAACTTTCCTTTCCAATCGTCGCCCATCACAAAAACATCCACATCGTGTTCTTGAATATCTTTCACTTTTTGATCCCAGCTCGTCTCCGGGATCACTTCGTCCACATAACGGATCGCTTTCACGATCTCCATGCGGTTCTTATCGCTAATTTGACAATGTTTGCCTTTGATTTTATTGAATTCATCAGAACTGACGCCCACGATCAAATAATCGCCGAGCTCCTTGGCGCGCTTCAATATATTCAAATGGCCGATATGGAACAAATCAAATGTTCCATATGTGATTACTTTTTTCATATCTTTCACCGACCTTTAAGAAAAAAGGGATCTCATCCCTTGATTTTTTGCCATAATGTCTTCTTTGGCGGGCTTGGAAGAAGTCGTTTTTCGAATTTTTCGTCCAAGACTTTTTGTTTTTCTTTTCCCTTGAGGGCGTTCAAAGAATCCACGTATTCAGAATATTCGGAAGCGACGGTCTCGACATCTCCATACGCTTTCAGTTCGCCACCTTCGATCCACATGCCTTTCGTGCAGAAATTTCGCACTTGATCTAAAGAATGAGAGATAAAAAAGATCGTCTTTCCTTGATCGTTCCTCAACTGCATCATTCTATCCATGCACTTTTTCGCGAAGCCTTTATCGCCGACCGACAACGCTTCATCGACAATGAATATATCGGGATCGAGCGCTAACGAGATCGAAAAACCAAGACGGGATTTCATTCCGCTAGAATACTTTTTGACAGGCTGATATAAGAAATCGCCAAGCTCCGAGAAATTGATCACATCTTCTGTGATCGCTTCGATCTGTTTTTTCTTCAGACCCATCAAAGCCCCTTTGACTTTGATGTTTTCTAGACCGGTCAGCTGCATATTGAGTCCTGTATTGATGGCGATCAAAGCTTGTTCGCCATGGATCTTGATCTCGCCTGAATCGATATCGGATATTCCAGACAACAACAAAGAAAGAGTCGACTTTCCTGATCCGTTCGTTCCCAAGATCCCGACCACATCGCCTTTTTCGACTTTAAAGGAGACATCCTTCAAAGCATAGAAACGTTTATTGGCCTTTTTATGCTGATTGTTTTTGTTTCGCAATGCGTAGATCTTTGAAATATGATCCGCTTCTACCGCGTATTGTTTTGAGGTTTGCTTTTCTTTGCTCATACGCACTCTCCTAGATCAGATCGATCAATTTTTTCTTGAATTTAAACATCAAGAAGCATCCTAGACTAAACGCGACAAGACAAAAGAGCCAAAAGTACAAGCCAAGAGCTGGATGGGCCCAAAACGGTTTTTGATAAAGGATCGACTCCCGATAGCCTTCGATCACATAATAGATCGGATTGAGCTTCATCATTTTATTCAAGATCGTATGGAAAGGAACGCTGCTCGCGAACCGGCAATTCCAGATTACTGGCGAAAAATAAAACAGCATCCGCGTCAAGGATGTGACAAGCTTTTTGATGTCTCGCCAAAGCATCGTCAACACTGAAAGAATCAACCCGATCGATTCAACGAGCACGAATGCGCAAAACGCATAATAAATCAAATTCAGCCAATACCAGTTTGGATAATAACCAAAGATCAAAAGCGCGGTGAAAGCGATCAAAAGCATGCAAATATGATTGAAGAACTCTTTGCAGACGACTGTCGCCGGTAAGATCGAAACGGGAAATTTCATCTTCGTAATGACGTTGATCTTCGAGTAGATCGCCGAACAGCCTTGCGTGATACTTGGTTGGATGAACCACCACGCGGCATACCCCACGATCAGCCAGATCAAATAGGGCACTTCGATCCCATTGACTTTCATCGGTTTCCGGTTCCAGGCGACACCAAAGATCAGCCAATATGTAAATACTTGTATTGCAGGAGATAAAAAATTCCAAACGATCCCAAATTTAGAATCTCGCATTTCCGAGAGCAGCTCATATTTTGAGATGCTGTAGATGCGATAGAGATTGGAAAAATTCTCCTTTAGGACATACCAAATACTTTTGAGCATACACAACTCCTTATTCTGTTCTATTATACCTGTTTTTAAACACAAAAAAATCTGCGGTGCGCAGATTTCTTCTTATTCTTCGTCTAAATTTGCACTCGAAGCTTCTTCATCCATCTCGTCGTCTTGATCATCATCGATCGCGATCGTCGATGTATCCGTTACACTTTCAGAATATGTATGGCGTGAACGTAAATCCCATTGATTCCCCGTCATATTCAAAAAACGCCCATCCATAGAAAGGTCTGTATACAGCTGAGCGATATTATCCTCCGCTTGACTTGGGGTGAAACCCATTCGTTCGCTGACTTGCTTCCACAAATCAACAAATGGAATAGCCCCTTTCTGTTCTGACAAAACTTGATAAGCTGTTTCAATCATTGATTTACTCATAACGTCATTTCTCCTTTAATCAAAATTACATCGATTCTACGGCTTCTACACCGATCAGATCGAGAGCGTTTGCCAAAACGATTTTCGTCGCTTTGACAAGCGCTAATCTTTGAGCGCTCAATTCTTTGTTGTTTGGATCGATCACCTTGCATGCATTATAGAAACTATGGAACTTAGATGCAAGCGATTGAATATAATGCGTCATTTTATGGACTTGCCGGCTCTTCGCCACATCACGGATCACCTTGTTGTATTCTTCCAAAGTCTTCATCAAGTCGATCTCTTTTTCATGAACAAGCTGATCATAGACTTCAGGCTCTTGCCAATCCGGCGCCTGCTTTAAGATCGAACACATTCTCGCATGGGCATATTGTGCGTAGTAAACCGGGTTTTCATTGGATTTTTTCGTAGCGAGCTCTACATCAAAATCTAGATGGGAATCCAATGCGCGCTGTACGAAAAAGTAACGAGCCGCGTCCACCCCGACACGTTGACACAATTCTGTGATCGTCGTGGCGTTGCCTAAACGCTTCGACATTTTCATTTCTTCCCCGTTGCTGACTAGGCGCACCATTTGAATGATATCGACATGGAGCTTTTCTGGATCGTTGCCTAAAGCGGACATGCTCGCTTTTAAGCGCGGAATATAGCCATGATGATCGGCGCCAAAGAAATCGACGAGTTCATCAAAGCCCCGTTCGTATTTATTGTTGTGATAGGCGATATCGGGTACAAGATAAGTCAATGAGCCATCGCTCTTTCGAAGAACACGGTCTTTATCGTCACCAAAATCGGTCGAACGGAACCAAAGAGCCCCTTCTTTTTCATACGTGTAGCCTTGTTCGACAAGCTTTAAGATCGCCTGCTCGACCGCTCCATCGTCTCTAAGCTTTTGTTCGCTGCTCCAGACATCGAAATGGACACGATATTCATCGAGATCTTTCTTGATTTTATCGAGTTCGAAATCCACGCCGACTTTTCTAAAGAACGCCAAGTTTTCTTCACTTGCATCCAAATAGCGATCCCCATACTTGCGTGCGAGCTCTTTTCCTTTTTCTTCGATATCGCTGCCTAAATATCCATCGGCCCCGATCTCTTTAGGGATCCCGAGCGCTTGATTATAGCGCGCGTATAAGGATTGGGCAAGATTCGCGATCTGGTTGCCGGCATCGTTGACATAGTATTCCCGAGTGACATCATAGCCCGCTTTTTTCATGATCCTTGCGCAAGCATCTCCCCAGGCTGCCCCGCGAGCGTGTCCTAAATGAAGCGAACCTGTCGGGTTGGCGCTGACATATTCTAAATTGATACGAACATCTTGCTTAGGCTGATTTCCATATTGTTCGCCTCGTTTTAAAATATCGTGCACGACTTGGGCGAATGAATTTTTTTCCAAACAAAGATTTAAAAAACCAGGTCCCGCGATCTCGATTTTTTCAATGCCATAGGTTTCTTGATCGACATTTTGAACGATTTCTTGGGCGATCAAGCGCGGATTTTTCCGCAAGATCTTTGTCAACTGCATTGCCGCGTTGCTTGAAAAATCGCCATGCTCTTTATTTTTAGGGATCTCGATCTGGATCTCTTTTACGTCGAGTTCTAGATCAAACGCTTTTTTGATCGCCTTCTGCAGCGCCTCTTTGAGTTGAACATCTATTGTTTGCATACTTCATCGCTCCTTTTTGTGTATTCCAATCGAAAGTGAAACGTCTCTTCTTCGCCATGGATCGATAATGTGTAGGCGAATTCGATCGCATCCTTCATGACTTGGAGAAATCGCGTTTTCACTTGGACGTCGATCCTTCCATAGACTGTTTCGATCCATCCATTTTTTTCTTCGTTTTCATCAAATTCCAAGTGGACAGCCATGTCGGTTTTATGATCCATCACATAGCGCGGCTCTTCAAATGCATAATGAAACGTCCTGGATCGATCTTGAAAAGAAATCTTCCAATTTCCATTTTCCTCTATGATCATTTCGCCATTCCCCTGAAACACGATCTCATCATTCTTAAGATTCTTTAAAACAATCACGTGTGTCATAGCGAATGTATATTAACATGATTGACATTTTTTTCAATAAGAAGAACCGATTTTCCTAGGATTCTTCAGAAATTTTTTGCCAATAAAAGTACTTGCACGTCTTCGTCTCCATTCCTAGAAGCGCCTTGACGATTTCTGATTTCGCGGAAAGTGGCCAGATCTTGCCGCAAACGTCGAGTACATGGATCTCCTCTTCCTTTTTTCTTTCTGTATAAGGAAGATACATATCTTCTAAAAGTCTTTCTTCATGCGTATAGATAGATAGCGGGATCTTTCTTCGCGTCAGTTTTTCTTGGATCGAATTGATCATTTCTTGTTTTGGCTCTCGCACCCAATCGAATAAACGCCGATTCATGATCCGATTGGCTAGATCGCTCAAATAAGGATCTCGATCTTCTTGAAGATCGTGCACGATCGTATAAAAACGATAGTCGTCGAGCTTAAAAAAAGTGCGCGGATCGATCGGTCGATAAAATGCCTCGAGCGCTTCGATCCTTCTTTTTGAACGGATTGCTTCGTAGCGTTCGAACAATTTTAAGATTAAAATATCATAGCTTTTCGCATCGGGATGTAAATACACTTGCCAATACATTTCATAGCGAGCCATGATGTAATCTTCGATCGAATGCACGCCGCTTTCTTTGACGCAAAGCAATCCATCTTCGACACGTAGAGTTCGTAAGATCCGCTCAAGATCAAATTTTCCATAACTCGTTCCTGTCGCGTACGAATCACGAAGCAAGTAATCCATCCGATCCGCATCGAGCTGAGAACACAATACTTGAGATAAGATCTTTTTAGGATGACGCCTTTCTAAAATAGAAACGATCTGATCGGGCAGATCTTGATCATATTGAACAAGAAGCTTGTGGATCCCGGTAGAGGGATCGAGCAAGATCTCTTTTCCCATCGTTTCGTGATGTTTATGAGTGATCCTCTCAAACAAATGGGAGAAAGGACCATGGCCAATATCATGGACCAAGCTTGCCGCCATCAACACGATCTTTTCCTGTTCGCTGACTTCTTGAACAAGGCTTGGTATTTCAGAAAGCATCCTTCTTACGATCTCGTAAACGCCTAGGGAGTGTGAAAAACGAGAATGCTCGGCTGTATGATATACTTGAAAATTTCCTCCCAGCTGATGGATGCGGCGCAACCGCTGCATTTCTGGGGTATCGATGATCTTCCACAACAGGGCGTATTCAATATGAATATAGCTATGGATCGGATCACGCATCACTTTGATTTCTTCGAGTCGATCTGTGATTTTCATATTCTCGTTCCTTTCACTAAAATACACAAAATAAGAATGATTCTTATTCTTTGTTTTCAATCTTTTTCTCGCTGATGACTTCAAATAACAAAGAAGCATTGGCTTTTGATACTTGTTTTTGAATATCAAGGACACGGATCTCTAAGATCCGCGTTCCAAAGCGAAGCACGATTCGATCTCCCACTTCGACTTCATAGGAAGGCTTGACGATTCTTCCGTTGACTTCCACTCGCTGCTGAAGCGCCAATTCTTTGGCCGCCTCTCTTCGTTTCAAGATCCGCGCTGTTTTTAAATATTTATCCAATCGCATCTTCTATCTCCTTTTCATGCATCAATCGATCGATGACTTTCATCAACAAATCGATGTAACGTCCTTTCTTATCTAGAAGGATTTCTAATTTTCCTTTATTCATCTTTAATCGAATGGTTTTAGACAAAGCGCTCATATCGTGAAAGAGCGCGGCGCCATCGACTTTTTTCGAATAAGCAGGCGCCATTTGGATCTGAACATTCATATTCGTTTCCTTTAAAGAATCAACATAGTCTTCGTTCACGAACAAGTCAAGCTTCTTCTTTTTAAAGAGCTGACTAACTTCTTTTGGGATTTTGCCGAATAGATCTTCGATCCGATGCTGGTATTCATACAATTGCTGCAAGGAACGGATCGCTTTGATTTCTTGATAAAGATCGAGCTTATCGCCATCGTTCTCTGTAAACTGCTGCGGGATATATCCGCCCAATTGAATGTTCGCTTGTTTGACTTCTTTCGTTTCTTCGATTTCTTTGCCTTGTTTTTTGGCAATCGCATTCGAAAGGAGCTCTAAATACATATCCAGTCCCACTTGATCGATAAATCCCGCTTGCTGAGGTCCTAACATATCGCCCGCTCCGCGGATCGTTAAATCGCGCATCGCGATCTTATACCCAGAGCCGAGCTGGGTGAATTCTTTTATCGACTGCAAACGCTTATGCGCTTGTTCCGTGATTTCTTTTTGGCCATCGACCATCAAATAGCAATAGCCAATCTTATCTCTTCGTCCAACGCGTCCTCGGATCTGATAGAGCTGAGACAAGCCGAATCGGTCAGCTTGATCGATGATCATCGTATTGGCGTTGGCGATATCGAGTCCTGTTTCAATGATCGTCGTGCACACAAGGATCTTGTATTTTCCTTCGGCAAAATCGTACATCGTCTGTTCGATTTCTTCTTTGCTCATTTTTCCGTGAGCGATGCCCACTTGCACGTCTGGAAATTGTTTTTGGATCTTTTTTGCCACGCCATAAATATTGGAGACTCGATTGTTGAGATAGAACACTTGTCCATCGCGTGAAAGCTCGCGCTGAATGATCTCTTCAATCGCGCTTCCTCTTTTTTCGATCACATAAGTTTGTATAGGATGCCGATGAGCCGGAGGGGTGGTGAGCTGGGAGATCGTCCTGACACCGATCAATGACATTTGCAGAGTGCGCGGAATGGGAGTAGCTGATAAAGAAAGAACATCGATCGATTCTTTCAATTCTTTGATTTTTTCTTTATGTTCGACACCGAAACGCTGTTCCTCGTCAATGATCAAAAAGCCAAGGTCCTTATATTCGAAACTTTTATTAAGAAGCTTATGGGTCCCGATCACGATATCGATCGTTCCATTTTTTAAGCCTTCTTTGATTTGCTTGATTTCTTTCGCGCTCACGAAACGATTCACAAGCGCGATATTGGCACCCGTATATTCGAAACGCTTTTTCAAGGTTTGATAGTGCTGCATCGATAAGATCGTTGTCGGACAAAGGAAAGCGACTTGCTTATTGTTTGTGATCGCTTTAAAAGCGCATCGCATAGCGACTTCTGTTTTACCAAAGCCAACATCTCCGCATAATAGATGATCCATCGGCTTGGCTTTTTCCATTTCGGCTTTGATCTCTTCCGTCGCTTTCAATTGATCTTCGGTCGCTTCATATTCAAAGGCTTGATCGAATTCTTCTTGCAGCGCGTCATCTTTCGAGTAGGCAAAACCGATTTCTTCATTTCGATGCGCGTACAATTCAACAAGGCGCGAGGCGATTTCTTCGATTTTCGCGTTCACTCGCTCTTTCGTTTTTTGCCACTGGTTGCTTCCAAGCTGCGAGAGTTTGACACCCGCTCCTTCTTTGGAGATATATTTGCGGATAAATTGGAACTGAGCGAGAGGCACGAACAACTCGCCGCCCCGATAGACAATATGAAGATAATCTTGCGCTCTGCCATCTTTTTCGCGAGTCACGATTCCTAGATATTGTCCGATCCCATATTGTTCATGGACAACATAATCGAGTTTTTCCAGTTCCAATACGTTTTCCAGCACTTGACCTTCTTTAAATGTCTTTTGATACCGTTTATGCTTGACTTGCTGACGGAACAATTCCCGATTTGTATAAATTTCTTCCCCTTCATAGGAAAATCCTTCGTAAAAATCATTCGGTATGATCCGAAGAGGATACTCGCTAAGCGCTTTGACTTTTTTGGCATCTTCTTCATCTAAGGCGAACAAAGTGTTTTGATGGATCGTACCGAAAAACAAAGGCAATCCTTGACTGATCGGATCGAGTGGCCGGATATTTGAAAAAATAGGATCTTCGAGATCTTGGAATTCATGAAACATCAAAAAGGAATGCTTCGCTTCTAAACGATACAGATCATGAAACATGATGTAGCGGGCGATGCTTTTGCGATCTTGCACGAGCTCTTGAATAAAGGCGATATTGTCTTCGTTGAGCTTTTTAGCCGCTCGCTCCACTTCTTCTTGAGAAGAAAGAATGACTTCGGCGTCAATATAATCAAGAAGCTGATCTGAATGGATATAGGAAAAATAGCGATAGAGCTTAGGCGAAGTATCGTAGGTTTCTAAAGCGAGAAGATCTTCTTCAATATGATCTTGGAGCAAATCAAATTCTTCTTCGTTCAAACTCTTTTTTTCATGTTCAAGTTTTTCTTTCACGATCGTCTGGATCTCCGCAATCTGCTCATCTTTGAAAAGAAGATCTGTCGCAGGCGTGATCGTGACCTTCTCGATTGTTCTTATCGTTCGTTGGGTATGCTCATCGATCAGACGGATCGAATCAATTTCGGTATCAAAAAATTCAATGCGGGCCGGATGGTCTTGGCCTAAGATAAAGACATCGACGATTCCTCCCCGTGATGCGAAAGTACATGGACGATCGACATAATTGACTTTGCCATACCCGATCCGATTCAATTTCTTCTTAAGTTCTTTCATATTGAATTCTTGGCCGACTTCTAAGGTAAATGTATTTTCTTGAAAGAAAGTATGGTCGGGCAAGAAACGTAGAAAGCTCGCTGTATTGCAGACGATCAAGCGTGGCTTAGGATCGAGTGTGATTTGGACGAGGGCATTGAGCTGTTCTTCCATATCCTCTGGAGAGGAGGCGATCGCCTGGACACGCAAGCTTTCTTCCATCGTAAATAAAAGCACGTTTTCTTCCATTTGAAGCAGGCGATTATAAAGCTGCTGCGCCTCGTATCGATTTTTCTTTACGATAATGCGCGTTTTTTTATCGGTTAAAAAGGCGCTGACTAAAACGAGTGCTTCTTCCATCAAATATAGATTGCCAATATTGTTTTGGCGGGCCAAGATCGCTTTGGTCACTGGATTTTGGGCGAGTCGTTTAAAAATTTGCGGTTCCATGAGTTGCCATCCTTTATTTTTTATTGAATTGATTCATCGTTTGAGCAAAATTATGATCGATCGAATACGCTGCAGCTTCGCTTGCTTCTTGTAAGGCGTGATCGAGTTCATTTTTTTCATCCGCTTTGAACTTTCCTAATACCCAGTTGACCATTGGGATCTTAGGATCTTTTCCTACGCCGATACGGATCCGATCGAATTCTTGCGTAAAGATGCAAGAGATGATGCTTTTAATGCCATTATGGCCTCCTGCGCTGCCTTTCTGTCTTAGACGGATCTTTCCTACAGGAAGGTCGACATCATCATAAAGGATCAAGACATCCTCGCTGCCGCTTTTGTAAAAGTCAAGGCATTCGCGGAGCGCGAAACCGCTTTCGTTCATATACGTCAAGGGTTTGAGCAAGATCACATCTTCGCCATTTTGTTTCGTCTTTATAAATTTGGCGTTGAATTTTTCTTGGTTCCAGTCTAGATTCCATTTTTTTGCGAGTCGATCGATCGCCATAAATCCGGCGTTATGGCGTGTATTTTCATATTTTGTTCCGGGATTTCCTAATCCTACTATGATTTTCATACTCTATTCCTCCTACGAAAAAAAGTGGGAAGCTCTTCCCACTTATTCAACTTCTTTTCCTGGTGTATAT
Organism: Dubosiella newyorkensis; assembly: GCF_001945605.1. Classification (GTDB taxonomy): domain Bacteria; phylum Bacillota_I; class Bacilli_A; order Erysipelotrichales; family Erysipelotrichaceae; genus Dubosiella; species Dubosiella newyorkensis. The sequence goes on along the minus strand of NZ_MPKA01000044.1, from coordinate 44,819 downwards.
AAAATACACAGATGGCGATTTACGCCTTCGCCTTGCGAGTGCGTGGATATATCTTCCATTTTTGAAAGCGCGTTATGGATCGCTTTTCGCTCGTCAGCTGGCATTGGATCAAGTTCGGCATCGACTTTTGTTCGGCGAACATCTTTGGCGACGCGGATCGCCATTCGGCAGATCTTGTCGTATCTTTCTTCTTTGTAGCCATTGACATCGATCAATAAACGGATCCGTTTTTTAAATTCGGCGCTTGCTGCCGCTTTGACAAGACGATTGAACGATTGAAGCGTCTTGCCGTTTTTTCCAATCAAGATCGCGTTGTTGCTCGTATTCACTTGAACACGATAGAAATCATCATCATCGATTTCCACAGATGTTTCGCCATCTAGATCGGTATTATCAAAATACGTCTGGATATAGTCATGAATAAATTTTTGGATATCCTTATTGCAGAAGACTTGGATCTCCACTGTTTTTCCAATACCAAGGAAACCTGCTTTTTCTTCGGTGACTGTATAGGTCAATTCTTCGACGCTGACTTCTTTTTCGCTCGCGGCTTTCTGTAGCGCCTCTTCAAGTGTTTTTCCAATAAATTTCTGATATTCCATACGCTTACTCCTAGTGTTTTTCTTTATCAGTCATCACAAAATGGATCAATAATGTCTGGCAAGTACGAATCACGGAAGAAACGAGCCAGTAAAAGGACATGGCGATCGGCCAGCTCAAATACATGAACGCGATCAGCGCTGTTGAGAAATACATCGTTGTATTCATCGTATTGCCCATCGGATTGTCGTCTTTGATGTATTTTTTCTGTTTCACATGATTTTTCTTGTCATCCAGCTTTTTGAGCCATTTTGGCAACTGTAAAGAGACAAGCTGGAAAATGACCATCAATACATACACGATGACCGGTCCCCATTGCGCATTGCTGGAGCCAAGCGTCGTAAACGCGCCCATTGGCGTTTCCGAAAGAGGCATTCCTAAAAAAGATCCATATACGACAGCGGCTGCCCGCATCGTCGCATAATACATTCCCATCATGACTGGCAATTGAATGAATGTAACTAGAAGCGTTCCGAATGGATTGATATCGTATTTGGAGTAGAGCTTCTGCATCTCTTGAGCCATCATCATTTTGGAACGCTCATCGTTTTTATCCTTATATTTGTTTTGGATCTTATTCATCTCCGGTTGGATCTGCTGCATCCGCTGGTTGGCGATCTGCGATTTGCGCGTGAAGAAGAAAATGATGATCTGAATGAGCAAGGTTGCTAAGATGATCCCGATTCCCGCATCGGTCCACGAAGCGAACACGTTGATCAATTGCGCGATCGGCCAAACGATCAAGCCATCGAACCAGCTTTGCGAGATCGCTTGCTTGAACGAAGTTGGTTCGATCGTGATCATTTCGTTCTTTCCTAATTTTTCGTATTCTTTTTTTAGTTTTTCATCCGTGATATCGGATACATTGACTCGATCTTTTTCTACTTCGATTTTTTCGCTCGCAATGATCTGATCCACTTTCGTTTTTCCATCCGTACCTCTTGGGTTCGAACAACCAGACAAACCGAGCAATACAAAACAGCAAAGTAGGAAAATATTCATTTTTTTATGTAAAAAATGCGTCATAGTTGTTCCTTCCCTATTTGTTGTCGTTTTTCGACTTTTTGTTTTGAACGTTTAAGTTCTTCTAGATTTTGCTGATACGTTTGTTTTTGATAAACCGGACGCACGATCAAGATCGTATCGTACGCTTCATTAAAATCATAGAGAGCATCGACCATGCTTCGAACTTGACGCTTGATTTGGTTGCGGCATACCGCGTTGCCAAGCTTCTTTCCTACGCTGATCCCTACCCGGGCTGTCGAATGCTTTTTCGGTTTATAATAAAAAACAAACGCACTAGACTTTAAATATTTACGATTCTGGATAATGGAAGCAAATTCATAATTTTTACATACTCTAAATTGTTTTTTCATGAAAAAATCCCTATCCAGACAAAAAAATCACCTTGCTGGTGATTTCTATGCGGATAATACCTTTCTACCTTTTGCTCTTCTGCGAGCTAGAACTTTACGCCCACCAACTGTCGCCATACGTGCACGGAAACCATGAACTCTTTTGTGTTTGATCTTACTTGGCTGATATGTTCTTTTCATTCTTTACACCCCACAGTCTATTACTATTTTATTTACAAATAAGATTGCTTGCCCATTATAGCAAATCCGATACATATCGTCAATGAAGTGTTCCTAATAAATTTTTCCCCAAGTTCCGTCTATATATTAATATAGGGGAAAAAGAAAAGCATAAATGACGAAAGTTTTCCCCATTCTTTTGGGAATTATATCATGCTTGATTTTGGTCATTTCAACAAAATGGGGGAAAACTGAATAAAATTCCCCTTTTTTCACCACAAAAACTTTTCCCCTATCCACCCCTTTGGGGATAAGTGGGGAAATCATCAATTATTCCTTACCTAAAAGAAAATCTTTCTAAAAATAATTGGGGATATGTTTGAGTTTTCCCCAATTATTTTCCTTCTTTTTCCCCATTTTCCCCAAGGGGAAAAGACTCTCCCTAATCCAGATATGGGGAAAACACATTCCTTTGGGGAAAAACTCTTTTATCCCCTTTTCGTTTTGTGTATAATGAAAACCTAGCAATACGAGCGAAAGGAGCAGAAGGATGGCCACAACATTAGAAATGCTTTGGGACAGCGTTTTAAAGAAGATCCACGAAGCTCAATATTTCGATGAACAAGATTTTCAAGTATGGATCCAAAAAACGACCTTGTTCAAGATAGAAAATGATTCCGCCTATGTCGCGTATCGATCCTCGATCACAAAAGCGATCATGGAAAGGCAGCTGGCCTTATTTGAAGCGACTTTGAGCGAGGAATGGGGCAACCCAGTTTCATTGATCTTGATCGAACAAAAAGAAATGGAACAAATGATGCCAGAAGTCGTCGTCGAACAAAGGACCAACACACTTCTGGAAAATAAATTCAATCCGAATTATACCTTTGAAAACTTTATCGAAGGCAGCAGCAACAAAGAAGCGTATGCCGCCTGTTTTGCCTCCTGCAATCAAGGAAGCCATCCAATGTTCAATCCATTGATGCTTTTTGGAAATTCTGGATTAGGGAAGACCCATCTTCTCCATGCGGTCGGCAATTATCTTCATGCCGAACGCCCGGAAGCGAAAGTCATCTATATGTATAGCGGCGACTTTGTTTCGATCCTTATCGAAGCGATGAAGACAAAGAATATTCATGGAAATACAGTCGATAAAGTCAAAGAGCAGCTTCTCGACTGTGATTATTTCTTGATCGACGATATTCAAAATTTGCAGCACAACTCTTCCCAGGAGGTCTTTTTCACGGTCTACAACAAGTTGATCGAAAAAGGCTCGCAGATCATCATTACCTCGGATATCCATCCTAAAGAATTGAGCAATCTGCAATCCCGCCTTATTTCGCGCTTTACTTCTGGCCTAGCGATCAATATCTCGAAACCAGGCTTTGAAACGAGTAAAGCGATCTTGAAAAAGAAATTGGATGGACGAGAAGATCTTGTGACCGATGAAGTTCTCGATTATTTGGCGATGTCCTATTCTTCGGATGTCCGCGATCTGGAAGGAAAGCTCAATCGTCTGATCTTTCAGTCGACTTTATTCAATCCCGACGTGATCGATCTAAAATTCGCGACTGAACATTTAGGCAAAGAGCCGATCGTCGAGCAAAAAAACGAATTGACGATGAAGACGATCAAACGTTCCGTCTCGCAATTTTATGGCTTATCCATTTCAGATCTGGAAGGAAAATCGAGACTCAAAGCGATCATGAACGCTCGACACATTTGTGTCTATCTTTCTAGAGAGCTTTTACACCTTCCTTATATGACGATTGGCAAGAAGCTTGGAAAACGCGATCATAAGACGATCCAGTCTTCCTATAACCGGGCGAAAGATCTAATGCAAAAAGATCAAGCCTTCGAGATCGCCGTCCATAAGATCAAAGAGAAGCTTTTGTGATTTCCCCAGGCTTCCCCAATCCATACCCAGCTAAAATCGTAAAAAAATCGCATAGATATTCGGTTTTCAAGAGTTTTCCCCAATATCCCCACCCTTATTGTTGTTACTATATACAAAATAAATATATTAAAGGAGTCTACATGAATTTCAGCATAGATCGAAAATACTTTTATGACCAACTTAGCATTGTCGCTCGGGCGATCTCACCCTATTCTCCGCTGCCCGCTTTATCTGGGATCTGTATTCAAGTAGAAGCGGATCATTTGATTTTGATGGGAAGCGATTCGACGATCTCGATTAAAACGATCATTGAACCCAATGAAGAAAATCAATTAAAAATCGAATCTACAGGATCGATCATCATCGAATCGAAATATCTATTAGAAATCATTCGAAAGCTAGAATGCAAGATCGTTTCTTTTGAATTGTTTGACGATACGTTGATCCGTATCGAAGGCGATCATGGAACGTTCCATTTGAATGGGATCGAAGGAAGCGAATATCCATCGATCGATTTTTATCAACCTCAAAATGAATTCATCCTTTCAAAAAAACAATTGAAAGAAATCGTGCGTCAAACTGGATTTGCATGCGCGGATTCTGATAGCCGTCCTGTTTTGAATGGCATCAATTTTAATATGCAAGGAGAAAACCTTTATTGTTCAGCGACAGACACATATCGTCTTGCGCGCAAAAGGATCACTTTGCCCCAAGAAAATACATTCAATATCACGATTTCCAATCGTTCGCTCAACGAGATCGTAAAATCGCTCAATCAAGAGGAAGAAGACATTCAGATCTTTGTGGATCAAAAAAAGGCGCAGTTTATTTTTGATGGGACGACCTTTCAAACGCGCTTGCTGGATGGAACGTTTCCGGATGTAGAACGAATTATTCCGCAACACTTTATTTCTACACTGCAGATCGATGCTAGAGAACTTTCGAACGCTATCGATCGAACGAATTTTATCTTGACGGACAAAGTGCATTTGATCAAATTAGAGTGCACGCCCAAGATCGTAGAGATCAAGACGCGCTCTAGCGAGATCGGCGATTCGAAAGAAGAATTGTTGAGCTCGATCTATGGTGGCGAAGATCTGACTTTGACATGCAATGGATCGTATATGCTCGATGCTCTGAAGGCACTTGGTTCTTCTAGAGTCGAGCTCTCTTTTACAGGAGTTTTGAAGCCGATCAAGATCAGCGATCCAGAAGATGATTCGACATTGATGATCGTTGTTCCGGTACGGAGCATTGATTAAGGAAGCCACGTAATGTGCTTCCTTTTTTCTTGTATTCAAATAGGGATTATGGTAAAATGTTTGATTTTGTGCTATAATGTATTACATTGAAAGGAGACTGTATGAAATTTAAATTGACGAATGATTACATCGCTTTGGGGCAACTTTTAAAAGCCTGTGATGTCGTTTCAAGTGGCGGTGAAGTGAAATATTTTTTAGCGAACTGTCCTGTTTTTCTCAATGGAGAAAAAGAAGATCGACGTGGAAAAAAGATTTATGCAGGGGATGTTGTCGAAGCCGATGGAATTAGGATCGAAGTCGAATGAATATTAGAAAACTGAAGTTCTATCATTTTCGAAATTATGACAAGGCTTCTTTTTCTTTTGAAGAAAATGGGATCCATATCTTGCGTGGAAACAACGCGCAAGGCAAGACCAATGTCGTAGAAGCGATCTATTTTTTATCGCTGCTGCGCTCTTTTCGAACGAGCAAACCGAATCTCATGATCAAGCACGATGAAGAAATGATGATGATCGAAGCGCAGATCGAATCGAAAGAAAGAACGGAAGATCTAAAAGTCGTTCTTTCAGAGCATAAAAAACAGCTTTTTCGGTTTGGACAGCCCGTCTCTACGTATTCTTCTTTTGTTGGCTCGCTCAACGCGATCTTGTTTTGCCCCGACGACTTGATGCTTTTTGCTGGCGCTCCAAGTCAGCGACGCAAGTTTATCGACACAGAATTGATCAAGCTTTCCAAGACCTATACAGCAACCCTTTCGCATTATCAAAAGCTCTTGAAAGATCGAAACTTGGCTTTGAAGAGCACGCCGGTCGATCGCGCGCTCATTCAAGTATATACCGATCAGATGATCGAGGATGAAAAGATCATTATCAAGCAGCGACATGCGTTTTTGAAAGACTTGATCGAAAAATCCCAATCGCTTTATCCTTTTTTTGATGATGGAAAAGAAGTGATGGATGCGGTCTATAAAACATTCGTACCCATCGACGAAAATCTAGAGCAGTCCTTGAAGGAAGCTTACGCGACTTCCCTTTCAAAGGATCTGTTTTATAAAACGACCCAATTGGGGATCCATAAAGATGATTTTATTTTTTCTCTCAATGGCGTCCCTGTCATAGAGAGCGCGAGCCAAGGTCAAAAAAGAAGCGTACTTCTTTCCTTGAAGCTTGGACTCGCTCACATCGTCTATGAAAAAGATGGGCAATATCCGATCTTGCTGTTGGACGATGTATTCAGCGAGCTTGATGAAGGGCGCAAACGGACATTGATCCAAATGCTTCCTGAGCAGATGCAGATCTTCATAACGAGCGCTGAACCGATCCAGACAGACTGGTTCAAACGAAAAGTATTTTTTTATACGATAGAGAATGGAACGATAAAGGAGGAAGTTCATGAGCGAAACGAATAACGATGAATTGCTGAAATTTGAAGAAATGGAAAACCAAGCCACTTTTGTGGACCATTCCTATACAGCTGATGACATTCAAGTATTAGAAGGACTCGAAGCGGTAAGGCTTCGGCCAGGTATGTATATTGGCTCGACTTCTTCTCGTGGACTTCATCATCTTGTTTGGGAGATCGTTGACAATGGAATCGATGAAGCTCTAGCGGGCTTCGCCAACCAGATCGATGTGACGATCGAAAAAGACAATGTGATCAGTGTGCGAGACAATGGACGCGGTATGCCTGTTGGCATCCACGAAAAGACAGGACTGAGTGCGGTCGAGACGATCATGACCGTCCTTCATGCGGGTGGTAAATTTGGTGGGGGTGCTTATAAAGTCTCCGGCGGATTGCATGGTGTAGGAGCGAGCGTTGTGAACGCTTTGAGCGAATGGATGGAAGTCAAGATCTTTCAAGATGGAAAAATCTATATGATCCGGTTTGAAAATGGCGGTCATACCGTGGCGCCATTAAAGGTCATTGGCGAAACGAATGAAACCGGATCGCTTGTCCGCTTTAAAGCCGATCCGCAGATCTTTAAAGAAACAACGACTTATGATTATGAGATTTTGAATACAAGACTTCGTCAGCTAGCTTTCTTGAATCGGGATATCCGTCTGACTTTAAGGGATGAGCGCGGCGAGACTCCTCGCGTCAATGAATACCATTATAAAGGCGGGATCATTGAATATGTCGAATATTTGAATAAAGGCAAGCAGCTTATTTCAGAGCCTGTGATCTATGTGGATGGGTTGCAGGATGGGATCTTTGCGGAAGTCGCTTTGCAGTATAACGATGGATACCAGGCGAATATTTATTCGTTCTGCAACAATATCAATACGCATGAAGGCGGTTTCCATGAAGAAGGCTTCCGTTTGGCTTTGACACGTATCATCAATAAATACGCTAAAGACAACAATATGTTGAAAAAAGACGAGAGTCTTTCCCAAGAGGATGTTAAAGAAGGTTTGGTCGCGATCATTTCGATCAAGCATCCAGACCCTCAATATGAAGGGCAAACAAAAACAAAATTAGGAAACTCGGAAGTCCGCAAGATCGTTTCTAATATCGTAGGCGATAAAATGCATCGTTTCTTTTTGGAAAATCCAAGCGTGGCTAAGGCGATCGTCGACAAGGCGATGGTCGCTTCTAAAGCCCGTATCGCCGCCAAAAAGGCGCGTGAGCTGACGCGAAGAAAGTCCGCTTTGGATGGGATCACTTCTTTGCCAGGAAAATTGACAGATTGTTCCAGCAAAGATGCTAGCGAATGCGAGATCTATATTGTCGAGGGGAACTCGGCGGGTGGTTCTGCCAAGCAAGGAAGAGACGCGAAGACCCAAGCGATCTTGCCGCTTCGAGGAAAGATCTTGAATGTTGAAAAAGCGAGAACGAATCGGATCTTCGAGAATGCGGAAATACGAAGCATGATCACAGCTTTTGGTTGCGGGATCCAAGATGATGTCGATCTTTCTAAGCTTCGTTATCATAAGATCATTATAATGACGGATGCCGATGTCGACGGTTCGCATATCAGTACATTGATGTTGACGTTCTTATATCGGTTCATGAAACCAGTCGTCGAGGGCGGATATGTGTATTTGGCCCAGCCTCCTCTTTATAAAGTCCAGAAGGGGAAGAAGGTGGCTTATGCGTATAAAGAACAAGAGATGGATCAGCTTCGTGATGAATTTAAAGAAGGATACAAAGTGCAGCGTTATAAAGGACTCGGTGAAATGGATGCCGAGCAGCTATGGGAAACGACGATGGATCCGGCCAATCGGATCTTGAAGCGGGTCACGATCGAGGATGCTATGGAAGCCGATGCGGTGTTCGATATGCTGATGGGAGAAGATGTCGATCCACGTAGAGAGTTTATTCAAGAAAATGCGACGTATGCGAATTTGGATCTATAGGAGTGAATGAACATGCCAGAAAAGAATACAGAAGAATTAGAAAATCAAGGAGAACGCGGACACGATGTGATCGAGGATGTCGAAATCTCAAAAGAAATGAAAGAATCATTTCTTGATTATTCGATGTCTGTCATCGTGCAGCGGGCTCTTCCCGATGTTCGCGATGGCCTCAAGCCTGTTCATCGTCGTATTCTTTATGCGATGAACACATTGAATATGACAGCCAATACAGCGCATAAAAAAAGCGCGCGTATCGTCGGCGATGTCATTGGTAAATATCATCCGCATGGAGATACGGCTGTCTATGACGCGATGGTTCGAATGGCGCAAGATTTTTCCTATCGTTATCCGCTCGTGGACGGGCATGGAAACTTTGGTTCCTTGGATGGAGATGGGGCCGCGGCCATGCGATATACCGAGGCGCGCATGTCGAAGATCTCGATGGAAATGGTTGCCGATATCAATAAGGAAACGGTCGACTTTTCGCCGACCTATGATTCAGATGGAGAAGAGCCGGATGTCCTTCCTTCTCGGATCCCGAATTTATTGTTGAATGGAGCGATGGGGATCGCCGTCGGGATGGCGACGAACATTCCTCCGCATAATTTAAGCGAGACAGTCAAGGCGATCGACGCGGTAATGGAGGATCCAGATATCACGGTTCCGGAATTGATGGAACATATCAAAGGTCCGGATTTTCCAACGGGCGGGATCATCTTAGGAAGAAAAGGGATCCGTCAAGCGTATGAAACGGGTCGTGGTTCGATCATGATCCGTTCGAAATATCGTGTAGAGGAATTATCGCAAGGAAGAAAAAGGATCATCTTTTATGAGATTCCTTATTCTGTGAATAAAGCGAATTTGCTTGCCAAAATGGCGACATTGATCAAAGATAAAGCGATCCAAGGCATAACGTATTTGAACGACGAAAGCAATCGTGAAGGGGTGCGGATCGTAATGGAGCTTAAAAAGGACGCTCAAGAGGATGTGATTTTGAATCAGCTATTCAGATTGACGCCTTTGCAGTCTTCTTTTGGGATCAATATGCTCGCTTTGGAAAGAGGCCGGCCAAAGCAGCTTTCTTTAAAGGAGATCATTGTCGATTATATCGATCATCAAGTGGATGTGATCGTTCGGAAAACAAAATATGATTTAAAGAAAGCGAAAGAGAGAGCGCATATTTTAGAAGGATTGCGGATCGCGCTCGATCATTTGGATGAAGTCATTCATATGATTCGCAGTTCGCATAAAGACGAGAATGGTTTGAATGCCGATCTGTGTGAAGCCTTTGGTTTTACGCAGATCCAGGCTCGGGCGATCTTAGCGATGCAACTTCGGCGCCTTTCTGGTTTGGAACGCGAAAAGATCGAGAATGAATACCAGACGCTTCTAGAAACGATCGCGGATCTCGAGGATATTTTAGCAAATCACGATCGTGTCTTGCAGATCATCAAAGAGGATCTCGAAGAGATGGATCGAAGGTATGGTGATGCTCGTCGTACGGAGATATCGGAATCGTATGTGGATATGGAAGATGAAGATCTGATTCCTCGTGAAGATATCATTATCACGTTGACAGAATCGGGTTATATCAAAAGGCAACCAGTCGACACCTATCATGCTCAAAATCGTGGGGGCAAAGGAATCAAGTCGGTGACACTCAACGAGGAAGATCAAGTCGATACGCTGTTGAGCATGAACACGCATAATCCGCTTCTTTTGTTTACGAATTTAGGGCGTGTCTATCGAATCAAAGGCTATAACATCCCGAATGCTTCCAGGACAGCGAAAGGACTACCGATCGTGAATATCGTCGAGCTGCAACCGGATGAAAAAGTTCAGACGCTCCTTGCGGTCCCAGAAGATAAAGACGGATTTGAAAGCTTGTTGTTCGTAACCAAAAATGGGATCGTAAAACGAACAAGTGTCAAGGAGTTCGATACGATCAATCGGAATGGCAAGATCGCGATCACGCTCAAAGATGATGATGAATTGAAATATGTCAAAGCGACAACAGGCTCGGATGAGATCATTATCGCGGGCAACAATGGAAAAGCGGTGCGTTTTGATGAATCGCAAATTCGTATGAGTGGCAGAACGGCGGCTGGTGTTCTTGGATTCAATACCGATGGTGGTCAAGTTGTTGGTGTCGCGCTGTCCCACGAAGGAGATACGGTTCTTTGCGTTTCGGAAAATGGATATGGCAAGCGTTCTTCGTTTGCGGATTTCAGAAAAACGGCGCGAGGTAAAAAAGGTGTACGCGCGCTTCGGATCACGGAAAAAACGGGTGATCTTGTTTCTTTGTTGTCGGTCCATGGGGATGAGGATGCGTTGATCGTCTCGAGCACAGGAATCATGATCCGGATCCATCTTGCTGATATTGGTGTGTATGGACGAAATACACAAGGAATCAAGCTCATCAATTTAGACGAAGGAGCGAAGGTGAATAAGATCACATTGGTCAATCACGATGAAGAAGAGATCGAGGAAATCGATGTGGTGGATGATCAAGGAATCGAAGAAAAGTTCGCTGTAGAATCCGATCCAGATGGACAGATGAATGTCGAAGAGGAAGAGATCGCAAATTCGTAAGTATAATTTTTGCTTAACTTTTATCTTGAATAGATGTAAAATTAAACCAAATCAATTGGGGAGGTGGCTATTCTTCTCTATCGTTAGATAGAAGTCGATCGCAAGCCTGTGATCGGAAGAGTCATAAAATAAAAAAAAGCGTAGAACAGGTTTTTTATAACGCCATTTCGATTCATAGAGACGATGCGGCTGGTGGAAGCATCGACGAAACGTTATAAGCAGCCCCTGTGAGCGATCCTATGAAAATCAGTAATAGGATCCGGAGCCAAACCGTTATCATGGAAGAGGTTTTCATTGAGGATGAAAACGAAAAAGGGTGGTACCGCGAAGATCTTCGTCCCTTGACGAAGGTCTTTTTTTTAGGAGGTCATATGCTAGATATTAAATTTGTACGAGAAAACCCAGATCTTGTGAAAGAGAACATTCGTAAAAAATTCCAGGATCATAAGCTTCATTTAGTTGACGAAGTGATCGAAGAAGATCAAGAACTGCGCGCGACACAGCAGCAGGCGGATTCTTTACGGAATCAGCGCAAGTCGATTTCGAAAGAGATCGGCAAGCTCATGTCACAAGGAAAAAAAGAAGAAGCGGCTGAAGTCAAATCTCAAGTGGCTAAGATCGCTGAAGATCTTGAGACGCTTTCTAAAAGAGAAGACGCGCTTCGTCAATCGGTTTTAGAAAAAATGATGCAGATCCCGAATATGATCGATGTAACAGTGCCGATTGGAAAAGATGATTCAGAGAATGTGGAATTGGAACGTTTTGGAGAACCTGTCGTTCCTGATTTTGAGATTCCTTACCATACAGAAATCATGGAGCGGTTTAATGGGATCGATTTGGATGCGGCAAGAAAAGTGGCTGGCAACGGCTTCTATTATTTAATGGGTGATATTGCGCGCTTGCATTCTTCGATCTTATCGTACGCAAGAGATTTTATGATCAATAAAGGATTCACGTATGTCATTCCTCCTTATATGATTCGTTCGAATGTCGTGACGGGTGTCATGTCCTTTGCGGAAATGGAAGGAATGATGTATAAGATCGAGGGCGAAGATCTCTATTTGATCGGAACGAGCGAACACTCGATGATCGGTAAATTTATTGATACGATCTTAGATGAAAAAGCTCTTCCTTATACCTATACTTCCTATTCTCCTTGTTTTAGAAAGGAAAAGGGAGCGCATGGCATTGAAGAGCGTGGAGTCTATCGGATCCATCAATTTGAAAAACAAGAAATGATCGTTGTATGTAAACCAGAAGAATCAATGGATTGGTTTAAAAAGATGTATATGAATACGGTGGAGTTTTTCCGTTCGATGGATATTCCTGTCCGCACTTTAGAATGCTGTTCTGGTGATCTGGCAGATTTGAAATGTAAGTCGGTCGATGTGGAGGCTTGGTCTCCTCGCCAACAAAAATACTTTGAAGTGGGAAGCTGTTCGAATTTAACGGATGCCCAAGCTCGTCGATTGAAGATCCGCGTTAAAGATGATAAGGGCAATAAATATTTTGCTCATACGTTAAACAACACCTGTGTCGCTCCACCTCGTATGTTGATCGCCTTCTTAGAAAACAATTTGCAGGAGGATGGTACGGTGAAGATCCCGGAAGTGCTTCGTCCTTATATGGGAGGTACAGAGGAGCTAAAACTGGTTCGCTAGTTCTCGTTTGACTTTTTAGAGCGATTTTGCTATTATATTTAAGCTACTACAATACGATCTTATGAATCGGGTCAGGTCAGGAATGAAGCAGCCCTAAGTAAGCTCCCGTATGTGTAGTAGTTTTTTTATACAATTAAGAGGAAGGATCTGGATTGGATCTTTCCTCTTTGTTTTAGATATTTTCGGATGTTATTATTGCTGCTTGTTTTTGAATGGTTTGTAAAAGACAAAAGATCACGCATAGAAGAGAAGTGATCATGGAAATGAAGATGATCATTGACATGCCGAATTGATTGATCACGATTGCTGAAATCGAGGAGCCAACGGCTTGCGAAAACTGAATGATTGATCCAGATAAGGAAACGATGAAGTTGGAGCGTTTTTGGCTTACAACATTAATTCCTGTATTGAGCTGAAGACCGATAAACCATCCTGTGATCATCCATAAAAATACGTATAAAATATTGACCACCATGTTGTTTTGGGTTATGAAGATTAGAAAGCCAACAAGAATCTGCAACTCTGTTCCATACAATAAAGCGCGCGCAAAGCCGATCCGATCACAGATATATCCGCTGATTGAATTTCCAATCAAAGCGCAAGCTCCTACAAATACAAGGATTCCACTTGTGTATGGTTCGATTTGTGGGAATAATTCAATGAGATATGGTGTAAGATACGTATAAAAAGCTCCATATCCAACAAAGACGATGAAAGAAGCAAGAATGATACTCCATACTTTTGGAGTTGTGAGCAGCTTCCATTCTTTGTTCAGATCGATTTTCACGGTATTTGTTTTTGATTCTGGCAATAAGATCGTATAAGCCAACAAACCTCCTCCCATCAAGATGACTAAAACAAGATAGATCATCTGCCATGAAAAGTATTCAATCAAGATTCGGCATAGGGGAATACCGATCATAAGCGCTGCGGAAGCGCCAGAAATCAACAAAGCGATGTTTCTTCCGACATTCTTATTAGAGGATAGCGATGCGATAGTCGTTGTGGCAATCACACCATATGCGGTTCCAAACAATCCAGCCATAAAACGAGCAAACAATAAGATTTGAAAGTTGTTGGTCAAGAATGCCGTTAAACAGTATTCCTGATAAGGAAATGATGAAATTCATGATAATGAAAACAAACATTATAAGTGGTAGATTTTTTTTGCTTCATAAGAATTTCCTTTCTGCTTACACGGTTATGATATGGATTCTTTATTTCCCTGTGTAATCGTTCTTTTCTATATGTAAGCATGCACAAAATGAATACAAGAAAGAGCGAGGATCTTCTTTTATGGTAGAATGGGAGCATGAATGAAATAGATTGGATGAAAAAAGCAATCTTGCAAGCAAAAGTGGCGATGAAAAAAAACGAAGTACCGATCGGATGTGTGATCGTAAGGGATGGCAAGATCATCGCTCGCGCTCATAATTTAAGAGAGAGTCAGCAGATCGCGACAAAACACGCAGAATTGATCGCGATCGAAAGGGCGTGCAAGAAGCTTAAAACTTGGCGACTAGAAGATTGTGATCTTTATGTGACTCTAGAACCTTGTCCTATGTGCGCCGGAGCGATCATTTTATCGAGAATTCGTTCAGTGACGTTTGGAGCCTATGATCCGAAAGGAGGATGCGCAGGTTCTTGCACTGATCTTTTTCACGTGAAAGGATTTAATCATTATCCTGAAGTACACGGGGGCATCCTCGAAGAGGAATGCGCTCAGCTTCTCAAAGATTTTTTTAGGCAGAAGCGAAAAGAAAAAAAGAAGAATCGCTTATGATCGTTCTCCTCGATGGAGAACATTTTTTTTAGATAGATGCGTGATATACTTTAAATACGAATTGAAAAAGGGGGATCTATTCATGTCCTATCAAGCGTTATATCGTAAATATCGGCCGACCTCTTTTGATGAGGTCGTTGGGCAGAAGCCAATTATAAAGACGTTGCAGCACGCGATCAAAACAAATCGGATCTCGCATGCGTATTTGTTTTGTGGTCCAAGAGGAACAGGAAAGACTTCAATTGCTAAGATCTTCGCGAAAACTCTCAATTGCGAAAACCTACAGAATGCGCCTTGCGGAAACTGTCATAATTGCGAATTGGCGAAACAAAACGCGCATCCTGACGTTATTGAGATCGATGCGGCGAGCAATAATGGAGTTGATGAAGTACGTAATTTGATCGAGCGAGTAAAATACGCGCCTATGGAAGGAAAATACAAAGTCTATATCATTGACGAGGTTCATATGATGTCAACAGGGGCATTCAACGCTTTATTAAAAACGATCGAAGAACCGCCCGCGCATGTGATCTTTATTTTCGCCACGACCGAAGTCAATAAAGTGCTGCCGACCATTATTTCTCGTTGTCAGCGTTTCGATTTTTCGAGGGTCGCGAAAGAAGATATCGTCTATCGTCTCGATGTCGTCTGTAAAGAAGAAAAGATCAAGATCGATCCGGAGGCGCTAGAATTGATCGCCGAGTTGAGTGATGGAGGAATGCGGGACGCTTTATCGATTTTAGACCAATGCATCGCTTATAGTGAAGATGCGATCACCTTAGAGGATGTACGAACGATCTATGGCGTCGTGACCAAAAATGATCTAGGAGATCTATTGAATTTATTGTATGAAGAGAAGGTCGATGACACGATTCAATTCGTTCATAAGATCCGGATGAATGGATTTGACTTAAAACGTTTCACAAATGATTTTATCCATATCTTGAAGAATAGTGTTATTTTTAATTATTCGAATCAAACGACTTTGATCGATCCTTCAACAAAAAAAATCATACAATCTAAATTTATGAATATTCCGATCGAATTTCGGATACATCTGATGGATCTTCTGATGGAAACATATACGAAATATCCGTACGCCAGCAATATATCGGATTATCTGGAAGCCGCTCTTCTCAAAAGTATCTCAAAATCCTATATTTCTAAGGAGTATAAAAGTATAAATCAGACGGAAAATGGGGTGAAGAAAGAAGAGATCGGATCGGATATATCCTATGATATAACACCTGAACGAGCAGATATTTCTAAAAAAAATAAAAAAATGCCTAAAAATAACGCAGATTTGGACGTAAAAGAAATATATGATGTTTCACGTGAAACAAATAAGAAAGAAGAATCATCTGAATTTACAAACGAAAAAATCAGATTTTCGACAGACTTTTTACTCTCCTTATTAGTAGGTGCTGATAGAAAATTAAGACAAAAAGAATCTGAACAAATGATAGGAATGGAAGATTATTTAGTCGATATCGAATATGGAAAATTCGCGTCTTCCTTGCTTCATTGTGATCTCATCGCTTCGGGTGAAAATTACAGTATTATAAAAGTCAATAGCGAATTGGAAGCCAATGAGATCAATGAATTGGAAGAAAATTTTGGATTTGAACATTTTATGTTAAAATTGGTTGGAAGAGAAAAGAAGATTTTTGCTATCACGAATGAACAGCATAAAGATCTAATAGAAACGTTTCGCCAAAGAAGAGCGAACAACACGCTTCCGAAGGCAGCAATCATTGAGTTGAAAAGTATCGTTCAAGAAGAGAAAGGAAATTCAGAAGAAGAACAATTGAAGAAAGTATTTCCAAGTATCCAATTTATAGAAGATTGATAGAAATGGAGGATCTATATGTATCCAAGAGAAATCGAAGACTTGATTTTTGAAATGCAAAAGCTACCAGGTGTCGGATTGAAGACAGCGGAACGTTTTGCGTTCACGATCTTAAATTTATCAAAGGAAGATCGAGATCATTTCTCAAAAACGATCAAAGATCTCGATCATATCAAGCATTGTAAAGTATGTGGGAACTTAACCGATCACGAAATATGCTCAATATGTGAAAATCAGAATAGAGATCATAATATGATTTGTGTTGTATCTCAACCAAAAGACATTTTAACTTTAGAAAATATGAATTCATATGAAGGTGTTTATCATGTATTGAATGGTTTGATCAACACATCAAAAGGGATTCTTCCAGATCAGCTAGATATTGAGAATTTGTTGAAACGAATCACACCAGAGACAGAAGAAGTCATATTAGCGTTGGATCCAACCGTAGAAGGAGAAACAACGGCTCTCTATCTTCAAAAGCTATTAGAAAATCATGTGAAAGTTTCTAAACTCGCATCTGGAATTCCGATGGGCGCACATCTAGACTACACCGATTCAAAAACATTAAGTCGTGCGTTTGAAGGAAGAAAATAACGAATTCAGATCAATCATAGGAGAAATACAGGAATTTGCAGAAACGATTCCTGTATTTTTTATTGAATAGGATAATTGTATGAAAAAGATGATCGTTGAGATATAACATAAATGAATCACTTATGATTTTCCTATTTCTTATTACATAGATTAAATTCCAAATAACTTATTCATAGGAAAAGAAAATTTAGAAAATAAAGCCAATTGATTAGAAATTCTATTTAATATGAATTGGATAGGAATTAGAATATTTGAAGCGTAAAGAATCATGGAAAGTTAAAAGTAGAAGTAAACCACACTTTTTACTTTCATCTAAAAATCATAGAGATATCGCATTCTCTTAGGAATGATCATAGGATATATTACACCACTTAATATTAACGTATCCATAATTTTTCTTAAAGAATATATGAATTCCTACCCTTATAATCATAAAAATCGATTCAATTTCTTCTATTTCTTACTAATCATGTGAATAATATATGAAAATTCATATATGAATATGATGGACGATTTCAATAAAATTCAAATATATGAGATTATCCCTTGCTTTTTTTCTTCGTTTCTGTTTTTATATGGATTGTTTGTATCAAAAAAAGTTTCCTATGACAATCTTATGAAGCACGAGTAAATTGACCAATGTGCTATACTATTTTCACGTGAAACGAGAAAGGAGAGCTGTATGAATATATCCAATTCGAAAGATCCGATCGATGTTTATTATGATATGGAAATCGCGCAGATCTGCGAACATTTTCATAAATCACGAAATACAGTAGATAAAGCGGTCGCGAAGCTAATCAAAGATCATCCAGACAAAGACTGGAAATATAAAAATCCTGAAACTCGAAGGATCACGATCCGGGCAGAAGGGGTCGAATGTTTATCAACTTATTTTAGAAAAGAGAAGCAAGAAATCTCAACCGTAGAGATGGAATTGCGATATGAAAATGAAAAGTTAAAAGCGATCATAGAAGAGAAAGAGAAGGCGGCTCTTCAAATCGAACAGCTCTACAAAGAACGTCTTCTCTTGGAAGTTGAAAAAAGCCGTCAATCATTTTTATTGGAAAATAAAAACAATGAACAGAAAATATCTGAATTAGAATCGGAAAATCAGAAATTGAAAGATGAAATCACAACTTTGAACGATTTAAAACGTTCGAATGAAGAAATGAAAAGAAAAGAAGAAGAATACAATTCAAAATCCTTCTTCTATCGTTTGCTTCATAAAATTTAATGTTGTTGATCGATCATGGCTCTTTGCAGTTTGCTAGGGCCATTTTTTGTATATTGGATACCAATTTTATTGAGAAACACATTCAGGTCATGCACACCATCGTGATCAACTTTATATTCATATTCTAATTCATAATCCATCGAATGTTCAAATTTGTTTTCATCTAAACAAATTTGCGCATCTTTCGTATTGAGGATATGACGAATCGTTGAAAATTGAACGATTGGAGCAACATGCTCTTTCGAAATTCCATATTGTTTGAGCCAATCCAAGATCTCTGGATCCTCGATCGATCGAAGATCGTCTGTATCGACATCTTTTTCCAGTTCGATCAAGGTGATCGGATCGATCCTCTTTTTTAAAGTAAAAATAGTACGATCTTCGATCTTGCGGAGCCGTAAAGCGCCATTCATTTTTTTCACACGGTGATCCACTGTGTCGTAATACGTATTTGTTTGTCGGATCGTTATCGGAAAATCATAGGAGTTGAGTAAGGATTCAAATTGATCCTGGGTGAGCATGATCTTTAATTCACGTTCTTTATTTTTTAAATCTTCAGCCATAGTATCTCCTTCTTTAAAAGAATGGTACAATGGATTCAGAAAAGACAGGTAGTAATATGATACGATTTACGACAATTATTCGAGATGACGAACATTCTCGCAAGATCAGCTCTCTGATCCGAAAAGAATGTGAAGCGATCGGATGGATCTATGACGAAAAAGAACCTACGGTCGTGATTTCTATAGGAGGAGATGGCACGCTGCTTAGAGCGATCCATCACTATATAGACCAATTGGATCAAATCGGATTTATCGGGATCCATACAGGAACCCTAGGATTCTTCACAGATTATACGCAATCTCAGATTCCATTGTTTTTACAAGATGTTAGCCACAATCCTCCAAGTTATGACGAGTTCTCACTTCTAGAACTCACTTTAGAAGATGGTCAAGTTCTCTATGCGTTTAATGAGTTTAGGATCGAATCGTTTTCGAGAACACTCAAACTCGATATTTATATCAATCATGAATTTTTTGAACGTTCTACAGGTTCGGGAATTTGTGTATGCTCACAATCCGGATCGACAGCGATCAACCGGGCATTAGGAGGTGCGGTGATCGATGATGGACTTTCTGTCATGGAACTTTGCGAAATCATGCCAATCAGTCATAAAGGCCATCATTCGCTTAAAAATCCATACATTATGCGGGATGATCGAATCATTACGATTGAATCCGAAGAAATGGACGAAGCCCAGCTTTGTTACGATTATTTTGAACGATCGTTGCGAGATACAAAAAAAGTCGAGATCAAAACATCTACAAAAAAAGTACGGTTTTTTCGATATCGACCGTACTCTTATTTAAAACGTCTAAAGAACCTATATTAAGCTGCTAGGTTCTTTTTTTTACTTTCGGTTCAGCGTTGGCGATAAAACCAAAAGCGATGAAGTAGGAAAGAATACTGCTGCCTCCATAGGAAATGAAAGGAAGGGTGATCCCTGTGATCGGCAATAAACCAACGATCATTCCTAAATTCTGCATCTGCTGGTAAAACAACATCGCGATAACACCGATCACGATCAATCGATCCGTGCGGTTTTTTGTTGCATACGCGATCTTGCACAAATAAAGATCCAACAATATACAAGAGGCCAAGATCAAAGTCGTTCCGACCAAACCAAAACTTTGACCAAACGCCGCGAAAATAAAGTCGGTTTGCGCTTCTGGGATCGCGATGATATTTGGCTGCAAACCATATCCAAAAAATCCAGCAGAACCTAACGACAACAAAGCTGTATACAATTGATTCGAGCTGCCCCGGATATTGCTTTCTGGATCAAGCCAAGCATCGATCCGTTGCAAGCGGTAATTGGAAATGATCGAAGATAAAAAATCGTGTTGGAAGAAATACAAATAGAAAAATAAAGCAACCACAAAGATCAACAATCCAAACAAACCATAAATATATTCTTTTCGGATCCCCGAACATAAGATCATGACTAAGATCGTGAAACCAATAATGATACAAACTCCCGTATCCGGCTGTAAAAAGATCAAGATCAATGGCGGAAGCAGCACTTTCGCGATCTCCCATAACATCAAAAAATCATCCTTTGGACTCGGATCGCGATGAGAACGTTGAAACTTCGTGATCGTTCTAGCGCATAAGATGATCAAAACGATCTTGATGAACTCGCTAGGCTGAAAGCTTGATATAAAAGGGATCCTAAACCAAGAAACCGCTCCATTGATATCGGGAGCCAATGGCAAATGAAAACCAAAAAAACGAATACAAAGCATCGATAAAAACAAATACACAAGGCATATCATCAAAAAATTATAAGCTGGCTTCATATACCGGAATA
Organism: Dubosiella newyorkensis; assembly: GCF_001945605.1. Taxonomy (GTDB): domain Bacteria; phylum Bacillota_I; class Bacilli_A; order Erysipelotrichales; family Erysipelotrichaceae; genus Dubosiella; species Dubosiella newyorkensis. The sequence continues at coordinate 24,079 of NZ_MPKA01000044.1, read as the reverse complement.
AGATCCGATTGTTGAAGTGACTAATCAAAAACATCACGAAGAAACCAACCGCATACCATACGATCTGCATCATCAAGTAACGACTCCCTGAACCGGTCGATATAAGATTGAATGAAGTGTACAATGCCAAGCTGCTCAAAAGACACATCCACAACAAAATGAGGATCAAAGTGAAATCGAGCTGGATCGTCATTTTTCCAATTTTGATTGTCCGCTTCATCAAGAACCCTCCTTCTTTTAAGTAACTTTTATCATACCACAGAATCGATGAAGCTAAGCATTTCAAAAAGTATTTGCTATAATAACTCCATGGATAAGAAAAAATACACTCCAATGATGCAGCACTATCTTCAATTAAAAGAAGAAAACCCAGATTCGTTTTTATTCTATCGACTCGGGGATTTCTATGAAATGTTTTTTGAAGACGCGAAACTAGCCTCTCAAGAACTCGATCTTGTATTGACAGGAAGAGCAGCTGGAAACAATGAAAAAGTTCCGATGTGCGGTATTCCCTACCATGCCGCCAAATCGTATATACAAAGACTCATCAAGAAAGGATATAAAGTCGCGATCTGCGAACAGCTCTCCGATCCAGCTACCTCGAAAGGACTTGTTGAACGCGGGATCATCAAGATCATCACGCCAGGCACATTCATGGATGAAAACCAAGAAGCTAGCCGTCTTAATTATTTAGCCGTCCTTCATCCTTCTGCTTTCAACATCACGATCCTTCTTGCCGAATTATCGACAGGAGAATTAAGAGCTCTTCAAATCGAAAGATCGATCGTCGCACTTCAAAAAACGCTACTCGAAAACGAAGTCAAAGAAATCATCATCGAAGCGAGCTTTGATAAGAAATGGCGCCAAGCGCTCGAAGAAATGGATCAATTTGTGATTTCGACCCAAACGCGTATCGATCTCGAACAAGAAGATGAAGCGCTCTTGGTCAACCAAGACCAGCATATCAAGATCGCTCTGCAGCTATTGATGGGCTATTTGAAAAAGACCCAAAAACAACATATCGATCATTTTTTACCGATCACGTTGGACCAAAAAAAAACGATCCTTCAAATGGATTATGAAACGAAACTCCATCTCGAACTTCTAGAAAGCCGCTCAAGCTCGAATAAAGCAATCTCGCTCTATTCGTTCATGAATCATACGCAAAGCGCAATGGGATCACGAAAACTCAAAGACTGGATCTCGCACCCACTCTATGATCAAAAAAGGATCGAACAGCGACAAGACGCTGTCGAACAGCTCATCGATGATTTTTTATTGCGCGAAAATATGAAAGAACATCTGACATTCATATACGATATGGAACGATTAGCTTCTCGTATCGCTTATGGAAACGCGAGTCCACGCGATGTTCTTCAGCTCGTTTCTTCCTTAGAACACGCTGCTCCGCTCATGGACTACGCCTCAAAACTAAACGCGTATCCTGAATTCAAGACGATCGATCGCGGACAAGCGCTCTATGAACAAATCAAGAACGCCATTCAAGAAGAACCAAGCCTAAATCTCAAAGAAGGAGGCGTCATACAGCAAGGATATAGTCAAAAACTTGATCTTCTACGAGAGAAAGCAGAACATGGACAATCTTTTATTTTAGAGCTCGAAAATCGAGAACGAGAAAGGACAGGCATTAAATCACTGAAAGTCGGATACAATCGTGTCTTTGGCTACTATATCGAAGTCCGCAACACCAATCTAGACAACATTCGGCCAGAATTTGGCTATATCCCAAAACAAACGTTAGCCAATTCAACACGATACGCCACGCAAGAACTCAAAGAACAAGAAGAATCGATCCTTCATGCTAAACAAAGCATGATCGAACTTGAACAAAAACTGTTTGACGATCTATTGAAACGGATCAAGCAAGACTTGTTTATGATCCACGCTTTATCCTCCGCGATCGCCACGCTCGATGTGCTTCTTTCTTTAGCGATCTTGGCGAGTCAAGAAGGCTATGTTCGACCAACCTTTCATTCAAACCAAGCGATCCACGTGGTCGAAGGAAAGCATCCGATCTTAGCAAAACGCATTAAAAACTATATTTCCAACGATTGGCAAATGCCTGAACAAGAAACGATCCAGCTGATCACAGGACCCAATATGGGAGGGAAATCAACCTATATGCGTCAAAACGCGCTCTTGGTGATCATGGCCCAAATGGGAAGCTTCGTTCCAGCCAAAAAAGCCGACCTTCCTCTATTTGATCGGATCTTTACCCGAATCGGCGCGAGCGACGATCTATTGACTGGTAAATCTACATTCATGGTCGAAATGATCGAAGCCAATTACGCCCTTCAATACGGCACAAAGCATTCGCTGATCTTATTCGACGAGATTGGTCGGGGGACCGCAACGTATGATGGCATGGCCATCTCGCAAGCCATCATGGAATATATCGATTCGGCGCTTCAAGCCAAAACGCTCTTTTCGACCCATTATCACGAATTGACAGACTTGGCCCAAAGTCATGGATCGATCAAAAATGTCCATGTCGATGTCAAAGAAAAAAACAATGAAGTCGAATTCCGATATCGGATCTTGGAAGGAAAGGCCGATAAATCGTTTGGAATCAATGTCGCAAGACTTGCTCATCTTCCTTCGATCGTGCTTGAACGAGCCAGCCAGCTTTTAAAAGGCTATGAATCCAACCCGACGATCCAAGAACACCAGCCAAGCTTGTTCATTATGGACGAAGTCAAACCAGAAAAGTCAAAGCTGATCGAAATGATCCACGATCTCGATGTCGATCAGCTCTCTCCGCGAGAAGCGCTCGAATGCTTGTATGAACTCAAAGCGCTCCAAGAAGAAATGGAGGAATAAGTATGTCAAAAATCCAAGTTCTCGATCCCCACATCAGCAATATGATCGCAGCAGGCGAGGTCGTAGAGCGTCCAGCCAATATCGTAAAAGAATGCGTGGAAAACAGCATCGATGCGCATGCCAAAGAAATCTCGATCGAAGCGTATGAAGGAGGAATCGATAAGCTCGTCATTCAAGACGATGGGGAAGGAATGTCGAGGGAAGATGCCAAACTCGCTTTTCTGCGACACGCCACAAGCAAGCTGAAAGATGAGGATGACTTATTCAATATTCAGACGATGGGATTTCGAGGGGAGGCGCTTCCTTCGATTGCCGCTGTCTCGAAAGTCGTGCTCAGCACGAGCGATGGAGACGAAGGAAGTCGCATCGAATATGATTATGGCGAATTGAAAGGACAGGAATCGATCTCGATCCCGCAAGGAACAAAGATCGAAGTCAGCGGACTCTTTTATAAAACACCCGCCCGATTTAAATATTTACGAAAAGCAAGCTATGAGTTTTCAGTCATTGCCGATCTCGTCAATAAAATGGCGCTTTCCCATCCAAACATTCGATTTCGACTTTTTCACAATGATCGTCTCGTCTTTCAATCGAGTGGAAAAGGAAATGTATTGGAAATCTTATATCAAATGTATGGAAAAGAAGTTGCAGAAAACGCTGTTCCATTCAAGGCGAAAAACGAGACTTTCAAACTTTCTGGCTACGCGATCCAACCAAAGATCAATCGGTCGACTAAGTATTTTATTTTCTTGTCGATCAACGATCGTCTCGTTCGCTCGATTCCGCTCCAAAACGCGATCATTGAAACGTATCATAATTATATGCCGCCGAATCGTTTTCCGATCGTTCTGCTCAATATTGATGTAGATACCCAGCTTGTCGATGTGAACGTGCATCCGAATAAATGGGAGGTGCGCATCGCCCAGCAAAACGATTTGATCCAGCTGATCAAAGAGACGATCAATGCCGCTTTTACAAAAGAGCTCAGGACCGTCGAAATCTCGCCCCAAAAAGAGAAGGAAAAAGAAAAGAAGGTCGTGCAGCCATCGCTAATGGAAGAGATGAGAGAAGAAGTGCAAGAAGTCGATCCGATTGAAAACGTCTATGAGCAAAGCATGATTCCAAAAAAACAGCCTACAATTTTAGAAGAACTCAAAGAAGAAGTGCGCGAAGTCGATCCGATCGAAAATGTCTACGAGCAAGAAGAACCGTTCCAGCCGATAATATCGGAGCAATCGTATGAGTATCCTATTCCGATTCCCAAAAAAAAGGAAAAGGGACACGCTTTCTTTGACCATTTGCGCATTATTGGTCAGCTTCGCTCCTCATATATTCTTTGCGAAAATGAAGAAGGACTCGTCGTGATCGACCAGCATGCTGCGCAAGAAAGATACCACTATGAACAGCTTCAAAAAGAATTGATGCAGCTCGATCCTAAAAAACAACCGCTTATGCTGCCATTGCAAGTCCATGCCAGTCCTGCCTTGATCGCCCATGTGGATACGATCAATGAACAAACAGAACCATTTGGCATTCATTTTGAAGTGTTTGGCTCAGATCGTCTCATCGTTCGTGAGATCCCTCTTTGGATGCAATGCGAACAAGAAGAAGAATTTCTAGAGCGGTTGCTCGATTTCTTCATGGAACATCTACGAGTCGATATCGCCCAGCTTCGCAAACATATCGTCGCGACGATGGCGTGTCATTCTTCGATCCGCTTCCATCGCGACTTATCGAAACAAGAAATGGAACAAGTGATCAAGGATCTGCAAAAATGCGAACAGCCGTATCATTGTCCGCATGGACGTCCTACTGTGATCACTTTGAGCGATTCGATGCTTAGAAAGGAATTCGAACGTGGATAAGATCAAAGTTATAGCGATCGTTGGACCGACTGGCTCAGGCAAAACAAAGATCTCGATCGAACTTTCAAAAAAGCTGGATGGAGAGATCATTTCAGGCGACAGCATGCAAGTCTATCGAAAGATGGATATTGGGACCGCCAAGATCAAAGAAGATGAAAAAGAAGGGATCCCCCATTATTTGCTCGATATCCAAGAGTATTCACGACCGTATAACGTATGTGAATTTCAGAAGAAATGCCGCGAAGCGATCGAAACGATCCATCAAAAAGGAAAGCTTCCGATCATTTGCGGTGGCACAGGACTTTATTTAAAAGCGGCTTTATACGACTATACTTTTCAAGAAGAACAAAAGGATGAAGCGTATCGTCAAGAATTAGAAACAAAGACCAACGAAGAATTGTATCAACTTCTAAAAGAAATCGATCCCAAAAGTTTAGATTCGATCCATGTCAACAATCGCAAGCGTGTGATCCGCGCGCTCGAAATCGCGCATTCAGGGAAGAACAAGAGCGCCATCGAAGAGGCGCAAAACCATGAACCGATCTATGATGTGCTTTGGATCGGGCTCGATATCGATCGAGAAAAGCTTGTCGAAAAGATCGATGAACGCGTTGATCAAATGTTTGAAGAAGGCCTCGAACAAGAAGTGGTCGATTTGTTTTCCTCCCCACGAACATGGGAGTATACGAGCTTCCAAGGGATTGGCTATAAAGAATTTAAACCGTATTTCTTAAAAGAAGCTTCCTTGGAAAGCGTAAAAGAAAAAATCAAAATCCATACCCGCCAATACGCTAAAAGACAAATGACATGGTTTTCAAGACAAGTTCCTGTCCATTGGTTCGCATCGGATCAAATAGAAAAGATCGTAGAGAAGGTGAGGTGCTGGTTGAATGCCTGAATTAGAACGGGCGAGTTTATTGTTAGGAAAAGAAGCCATCGAAACACTTCAAAAAAAGACCGTCCTCGTCGTTGGCGTGGGAGGCGTAGGGGGAATGTGTGTAGAAGCGCTAGCTAGAAGCGGGATCGGTTGCTTGATCTTAGTCGATAAAGACACGATCGAAGAATCCAATATCAATCGACAGCTCATCGCCAACTTTGATACACTCTCCCACAGCAAAGTAGAAGAATGGAAAAAACGGATCCATCTTCTTTCCAAACGATGCAAGGTGATTGCCTTGCATACGTTTTACGATGCTTCTCTCAATGAGACTCTTGATCAATATAAGATCGACTATATCATTGACGCGATCGATTCGATCTCTTCCAAAAAAGATTTGATCGCGTATGCCTTGGATCGACACATTCCATTTCTCTCGTCGATGGGCATGGCAAGAAAAAAGGACATCAGCAAGCTGAAAGTAATGGAAGTCGAACAGACAAGCTATGATCCGATCGCCAAGCAGATCCGAGTATGGAAGCGAAAACAAAAGATCCGGGAAAAGATCATGGTCGTCTCTTCCACCGAGATCCCAGTTTCTGTAGAAAGCGGGCAGCCTTTGCCGAGCATGATCTTTGTACCAGCCGCCGCTGGTTTGTTGTTGGCGGATGCGTGCATCCGTTATTTAAGTAGTCATCCTCAATGAAAAACGTATTTATCATTCATGGTCTAGCGAAGAAAAAAGCGATCGTCGATTTAATGAAGCAAATCGAACGATTCGATCCAAACGTGCGAGTCTATCCAACACGCTATCTCAATCATGCTCAAGAGATCGCCTTTCAGCTTTCTCAAAATAGACAAGAAAGGATCCACCTTTTTGCTTGCGGCGGGGATGGCTTGCTTCATGAAGTTGTCAATGGGATACGAACATCAAAAAACATCCTCCTCTCCGTGGTTCCTTTAGGAACAGGAAATGATTGGATCAAATCGTTTCCGGCCTATAAAAAACAAGATTTTCAAAAACTATCCAATTATAAAGCACCTTTTATTCAAGTTTGCGATCTAATGAAGATCGAGCAAGAATACGCGATCAATACGATCTCGTTTGGCTTTGATGTCCGCGTCGCTCAATACGCCAATCAATACACGAAAAAACTGATCCACACAGGAATCGTTCCCTATTATTTAGGAATGCTTAGAAGCTTGTTCAATCCGATGGGCTTTGAATGCCAGCTGACGTGCGATGGGATGAAGCTTCCGAATGCGAACTATTCATTTCTTGTTTTTGGAAATGGAAGATTTTATGGAGGTGGCTACCAGCCTTGCCCAGAGGCGAAGCTGGATGATGGAAAGATGGATCTTTGTATGATCGAAGGCGTTAAAAAAAGCCAGATCTTTCTATTCTCAAAATCATATGAACGAGGCGAACACCAAGAAAAATTTCCAGAACGTGTTACAATGGGAAAGGTGAAGCGTGTGCAGATCGATACGAAAGGCCGTTTTTTAGAAGCGAATCTCGATGGGGAAGTCAAAGCCTTTCAAGATCCGAACATAGAGATCGTTCCCAACGCGATCCTTTTAGCGCTGCCAAATATTGAATAATCAAAAGGAGAAAGATACATGAGCGAAGACATAGGTCCTCAAGTCGTCATTTTAATCATTTTATTATTTTTGTCGGGCTTTTTTTCATCCGCCGAAACGTCTCTTGTCGCGGTGAGCCGTATCAAGATCAGAACCTTAGCGGAAGAAGGAAACCGTAAAGCGAAGATCTTGTTGAAAATCTACGAAAACGATTCCAAGATGCTTAGCGCGATCTTGATCGGAAACAATTTAGTCAATACGTATGCGGCCAGTATCGCGGCCACATTGGCTTTAAGTTTTGGAGGCGGGGCAGCCGTCAGCATCGCGACATTTATCATCACGTTTTTGATCTTGGTGTTCGGAGAGATCACGCCAAAGACATTCGCTACCCAGAACGCTGAAAAGCTCGCTTTGGCCTATGCTCCTATCATTTCTTTTTTAATGAAGATCCTCACCCCTGTCATTTGGTTTGTCAACTTGTTCAGCGATATGATCTTGAAGCTCTTTCATATCGATCGCGGAGGACGGCAGGCGATGACCGAATCCGAGCTGAGAACGATCGTCGATGTTTCCCATGAAGAAGGGGTCATTGAAGAAGATGAAAAAGAAATGATCAACAATGTGTTCGATCTTGGCGACGCGATCGCCAAAGAAGTGATGGTCCCGCGCGTTTATTGCGTCATGGCGGATGTCAACAGCAGCTATCAAGATCTTTTGGAGCTCTTCCGCAAAGAACAATTTACACGGATCCCGATCTATGAAGACAATGTCGATAATATTATCGGTTTGATCAATATGAAAGATCTTCTGCTTTATGAAGACCTCGAACATTTCAATATTCGCAAGCTTTTAAGAAAGCCGTATTTTACAGTAGAAAATAAAAATGTATCGGATCTATTGATGGAAATGCGGAAAGCGACATTCAATCTTGCGATCGTATTGGATGAATATGGCGAAGTGGCCGGATTGATCACATTAGAGGATATCGTAGAAGAAGTCGTTGGCGAAATGCAGGATGAATACGATACGCATGAAGTGGAGAAGATCCAAAAAGTCGACGATAGGACATACGATGTCAAAGGTTATGTTAGCTTGCATGATTTGAACGACCAGCTCGAACTCGATCTTGATAGCGAAGATTTTGATTCGATCGGCGGTCTGATCATCGATCAGCTCGGTAGGCTTCCTGAAAAGAACGATCAAGTCATATTGGCAAATGGAATCGTTCTGCAAGTGAAAAAACTCGATAAAAACCGCATTGAAGAAGTGCGTCTTTTATTACCGGAACCTCAAGAAGAAAAGGAAGACGAAAAATAGGCAAGCGTTCGCGCTTGCCTATTTCGATTTATTGGACCGGTTGTGGATTGGCTTGGGCCGCTTGCTGGGCTGCCTGTTCAGCCGCTTTTTGGGCTTCTTCTTGTTTTTTAGCGTCCTCTTCGGCTCGTTTCTTCAGCTTTTCTTTTTGTGGATTCGTGTCTGGATTATCATGGTCCTTGATATATTCGACATAGCCTTTGGCGATCGCTTTGCAGATCTTGGCACGCATTTGTGGTGAATTGAGCGTTTTGACTTCCTGCTCGTTGGTCATAAAACCGAGTTCGATCAGCATCGCGGAAGGTGTAGTCATATCGACCATATGCAGTGGATACGTTTCTGTGCTGAACACGCCGCGGTCTTTTGAATAGCCGATCTCTTTCAAATTTTTGGCGATATTTTGATAGATTTGATCGCTTGCCGCATCATCTCCTCGAACGTACGCTTCAAAGCCAGATTCGTTGACATCCTCTCTTGAATTGAAATGAACGGACAACAAATAATAGGGATCTTTTTCGTTGACCAGATTGGCGCGCCCGATCAAATCGTCATATTCATAATTCAAAGATGTATATGGATCGACCCAAGGCGTCTCATCATTGACTCGAGTGTACAAGACTTCGATATTTGGATCGAGTTTTTGGATTTCTTCTCCAATACCTAAAGCGTACTCAAGGGCGAATTCTTTTTCGGTTTTTTGGATCGTGGAGATCGCTCCCCCATCCATTCCGCCATGGCCTGCATCGATTATGATCTTGCTTTTGGCGGTAGTCATCACTTCTTGATCAGGATCGGCTTTAGCTTGTCTTTTTTCTTGATCAAAAAAACAGCTTTTCAAGCCAAAAACAACAAGAAGGATGACAATGATAGAAAGGGTGATCTTCACCCAAGGACGAAGTTGTCGTTTCTTTTTTCTTTTGGTACTCATGCAAGCAGTATATCATGAGTTACAAAAAAAAGTCGCATTGCGACTTTTTTTGATTAATAATTTTGAACGTGTACTTCGAAGAATGATTTTGGATGATCGCACACTGGGCAGATCTCAGGCGCTTTTTCAGCGAATACGATAAATCCGCAGTTGCGGCATTCCCACATCGTCTTGTCGTCTTTCTTGAATACTTTTTCTTCTTTCAAGTTGTTCAACAATGCGACATACCGTTCTTCATGTGCTTTTTCGATTTTCGCAACGCCGCGGAATTTACGAGCGAGTTCAGGGAAACCTTCTTCTTCGGCTTCTTTCGCCATTCTTTCGTACATGTCTGTCCACTCTTCGTGTTCGCCATGAGCAGCGGCTAATAAGTTTTCTTCCGTGTTTCCAAGTTCACCGAGTGCTTTGAACCACAATTTCGCGTGTTCTTTTTCATTATCCGCAGTCTTCAAGAAGTAACCAGCGATTTGCTCGTATCCTTCTTTTTTCGCTACACCCGCAAAATAAGTGTATTTGTTGCGCGCTTGGCTTTCTCCTGCGAACGCTTCCCACAAGTTCTTTTCTGTTTTTGTACCTTTTAGTGATTTTTCCATGTTGTCCTCCATTATTTAAAAAAATCCTATGTTCAATTTCATATTTGAAATCGCAACCATTAATGAATGTTAAGTGCTTCTTTTTTCCGGCATTTCGCGCAAATATGACGAATGCTCAGATCGCAAGAAGTGGGTTTGATCTCGGTTTGAGCTTGAATAAAATCAATCAAGCCATTCAATTCGATATCTTCGATTTGATGACATCGATCACATACAGCATGCGCATGCGGCCTGAGGATCGAATCGTAACGATCCACCTCGTTTGGAATCGAAATTTTCTGGATCTTACCTTCTTCTTGAAGCAGCGCGAGATTTCGATAGACAGTCGCTAACGAGATCTTGACGTTTTCCTTTTTGCAGGCTAAGAACAGTTCTTCCGCACTTGGATGCGTCTTGGATGCCTGCAAGATCGCAAGCAATTTGTCTTTTTGTTTCGACATAGGCGCCTCCTTTTGAGAATGAGAATTATTCTTAATGCTATTTTAACATCTATTCTCCCAAAAGCAAGCCTTTTATTCAAAAAGAGCGGTGCCTACCCGGATCGTATTGGCTCCATGTTTGATCGCAATCGGATAATCGTGTGACATTCCCATCGACAACGTATCGATATGATCCCTCTTTTGTTGCAGATCGTGATATAGAGAATGCATCGTATCGAATTCATGTTCGATCTTTTGCGTATCTTCTGTGTTGGAAGCGATGCACATCAATCCTCTTAAACGCACATGCTCCATTTGATCGACCTTTTCGAGCAAATCATCGAGATCTTCGAGTGGCAGACCTGTTTTATTCGGATCATCGCTTACTTTCAGCTCGATCAAGATATCTTGAACTTTACCGATCTTCTTGGCTTGTTTTTCGATTTCTGAAGCCAGCTTCAAAGAATCGACGCTTTCGATCATATCGACTTTGTCAATAATATATTTTACTTTATTTGTCTGCAAATGCCCTATGATATGCCAAGAATAGTTCGGGTCGTATTTTTCTAAAAATTCTTGGACACGGTTTTCGCCAAAAGTACGGACCCCTAAAGTGTATAGGGCGTCGACTTCTTCTTTGGTGTGTTTTTTAGTGACCGCCACGAGCTGGACTGGCAAGGATAGAAGATGTTCGATCAATTGGGTATTCATTACACTCACTCACTTTCTAGAATAGTTTGATTTGCGGATCGGCAGATTTAGCTTCTAAAGGAAACGAACCTTCTTTTAGATACGTTTTCGCCATTTCAAGATCCGTCAAATAAGGAAGGACCTGATCGTCTTTGAGAAGAAGAGGCATCCGAGAATGATACGGCGACATCGATTCGTTGGCTTCTCGAGTCAAGATGATAAACTGATCGTCTTGACAAAAGCCCGCGATAAAGAATACGGAATGATGCGAACGCGTAAAGATGATCTTCTCTTTATCCGCTGTCCATTCATAAAAAGAGCACACCGGGATCGCGACGCGGCTATGGATAAAATCAGAACGGAACATCCACTTGGATAGGACAGTCTCGCTTCTCGCGTTGATGAGCGCTTTTTTAAAACCTTTATATTCGATTCCAAAACGCATGATCTTGGCGGCGATATGATCCTCTTGCCTACAAAGGACAAGCGTTTTCGCGCTTGGATAGATCGTTCCAAAATGAAGCTGTTCTTGTTCGAAATGCGAGATCGGTGCATAATTTCGCGTCGCTTTTAATATATCGTTGGAAATATAGAATTGACCACACATGTTCGAGTCACCTCCTCCTTTCTCTATTCTATCTTTTTTTTTAGCACAATGCTAAAATGGAGAAATAAAAAAAGGAGTCGATACAATGAAGCGAGGATTATTTATCACATTGGAAGGAAACGACGGCGCTGGAAAAACGACGATGGCTAAAAAAGCGCTCGAATATCTTCAAAAAAAAGGATATCGAGCGATCTACACAAGAGAACCAGGCGGTTCGATGATCACCGAAAAGATCCGTACGATCTTATTGGATCCTGAAAACACCAAAATGGACGCGATCACAGAAGCGATCCTTTACGCGGCTAGTCGCCGACAACATCTTGTCGAAGTGGTGCTCCCTGCCCTTGAAGAAGGAACGATCGTTCTTTGCGATCGGTTCATCGATTCCTCGCTCGCCTATCAAGGAGAAGGAAGAAAGCTAGGGATGGATGCGATCGAGCAGCTCAATCAATTCGCGATCCAAGGCTGCATGCCCGATCTCACGCTATTTCTTGCGATCGATGAAAAGACTAGCCAAGCCCGCCTCAAGGCTCGGGATGAAAAAAAAGACCGTCTCGAATTGGAGGAAGAAGCGTTCCATCAAGCAGTCCGGCGCGGGTATGAAAAGCTTCTCAAAAAATATCCAGAACGGATCCGAGCAATCGATGCTTCTCAAGATCTCGAAGATGTGGAAGCGGATGTGATCGACGCGATCGAAAAGGTGCTTCATGTTCAAAGCTGAACTCAAACAAAAACAGCCCGTCGTTTATCGCATCTTATCGAAGGCGCTTAAAACCAATCGTCTCTCGCATGCGTATTTGTTGGTGGGAGATAAAAATGTTCCTAAAGAAGACACAGCGCTTTTATTGGCGCAATCGCTTGTCTGCCATCATAAAGACGAAGATGGATTCGCTTGCCAAACATGCGAAGCGTGCATGCGCCTTCAAAAAGAAGAGTCCTTTGATTTGATCCGAATCCGATCGACGCCTTTGAAAAAGAAAGATATATTGAAGATCCAGGAGCGTTTCGCGCAAACTTCTATGGAAACATACGCGTTTCAGATCTATATTTTGGATCATTTTGAATCGTGTACACCGGAAGCGGCGAATACGTTATTAAAATTTTTAGAAGAGCCTCACCCTAATATTCTTGGGATCTTGATGGCGGAGGATCTAAGCCAAGTGCTCGATACGATCGTCTCTAGAACGCAAGTGATCCCTTTTAAACCACTAGATCCAGAAGGAATGAGAGCATCTCTCATTCAACAATATGGAAACGAAGAGCAGGCCAGCATGCTTGCGCGCTGCGGATATTCCTATGAAAGCGCGAAAGCGTGGATGGAAAACGAAGATTTTTCTTTGCTTCAGGAAAGCGCGAAAAAGTATATCGATCATCACGCTTCTCTTTCTCAGATCGTGGATCTGCAAACAAAGATCTTCTATTCCAAAAGCAAATTTAAAGAGAAAGAAGCCGTAAGAGTTTGGCTCTGCTGGATTTTGTATTATATTAAATATAATGACGGATCGAAGCTGTCTCTCGAACAAAGAAACGAGATCTTTTTGATCTTAGTGGAAGCGTTTGAACGCCTTCGCCGTCCTGTGGATCTGTTGTTGTTTTTAGACGATATTCATTTCCGCATTAGAAAGGCTATTTTATGAAAGAAAAAAAGGAAAAGGAATTCGATTTTCCTTATCTTGTATATATTCAATTTGAAGAAAGCAAAAAACCGTATTCATTTGGCGCGCACGAAAAATATCATGTGAACGATATGGTTGTCGTGGAAACAGTGCGCGGACAAGAAATCGGCAAAGTATGTGTGCCGGCGATCCCTTTCGATCCTAAAAAAGTTAAAGGCGAATGCAAGCCGATCGTTCGCAAAGCGAGCCAAGCCGACCTAGAACAAAAAGAAAAAAACAAAGAAAAAGCGAAACACGCCATGGAGATCTGCGCGGCTTGTATCCGGCATCTTGATCTTGATATGCATTTGATCAGTTGCGAATATACGCTCGATTGCGCGAAAGTCATCTTTATGTATGTTTCCGATGAGCGGGTCGACTTCAGGCAGCTGCTCAAGGATCTTGCGCATCAGCTGCACTGCCGCATCGAGTTGAGGCAGATTGGTCCGCGCAACAAAGCGAAGATGGTTGGCGGGATCGGCAATTGTGGAATGGAATGCTGTTGTTCGCGCTTTTTATCTGAATTCGATACAGTCTCTATCAATATGGCAAAAAACCAAATGCTCGCCTTGAACATCTCGAAGCTTTCTGGCCAATGCGGCAAACTCATGTGCTGTCTGCGCTATGAAAATGACGAATATACCCAGTTGAAAAAAGGATTGCCAAAACTCAATTCCCAGATCGTTTTTGAAGGGAACAAATATCGGATCTCGAGCATGAACGTGCTTCAAAAACAAGCGAAGCTTGAAAACAGGGAAGAAGTCCGTTTCGTTTCATTTGACGAGCTTTGGCCAAACAAAGGGGAGAAACATGAAAAGACAAAAAAGCTTTGAGCAGGAAGAGCCTTCGATCTATCTCGTTCCTACGCCGATCGGAAATTTGCAAGAGATGAGCGAAAGAGCGCTTGAAATATTGAAAAGCGTGGATGTGATCGCTTGTGAAGACACGCGCAATACCGGAAAGCTCTTAAAACACTTTGATATCAAAAAGCCGCTGCTCTCTCATCATGAACATAACCAAGATCAAAGCATTTCCAAGATCCTCGATAAGATCAAGGAAGGACAAAGCGTGGCGATCGTTTCGGATGCGGGCTATCCGCTCATTTCGGATCCAGGATCTTATCTCGTGAAACAAAGCATCGAACAAGATATTCCGGTGATTTCGATTTCAGGACCAAACGCCGCGTTGGATGCGCTTGTGGCGAGCGGTCTTGAAACGAAGCACTATTTGTTTTATGGATTTTTAGACGCGAAATCGAAAAAAAGGATCCAAGAGCTCGAAGAGCTCGCCTCCTTTCCTTATACGATTTTGTTTTACGAAGCGCCTCATCGCATCGAGGCGTGTTTGAAAGATTTGCTTTCTGTCTTTGGAGATCGCAAGATCGTCTTGGCGCGTGAGATCAGCAAACTGCATGAAGAATACTTGCGGGGAACGATCTCGGAGATCTTAGAGGTTTGTTCGACTTTAAAAGGGGAGATGGTGCTCGTGGTCTCGGGCGCTAAGAAAGAGGAGAATCAAATTTCGATCGAAGACGCGGCTGAATTTGTCCATCGATATATGGAAGATGGATTGTCAATGAAAAAGGCGGTCCAGCAAACGGCTTCCGATTTGAACGTCTCAAAAAATGAACTCTATCAATATATTGTAAAAAATGGTAAATTCATGTAAAATGATGGAGCAGACGTTGTCGGAGGTCTTGATTATGGTCTTAACAAGATTTAAACAACTAGTAAAAATGAAGAGGTTTTTTTAAGCGTGCCCAAAAGGTGCGCTTTTTTTCATGAAAGGAAGGTATCTCTTAGATGAAACAAGCAAAAGTATTGATTATGATGGGCTCACGTTCCGATCTGCCCGCGATGGAAGGGTGCATGGAACAGCTGGACGCGTTTCAAGTTCCTTATCTCGTTCGGATCTTGAGCGCGCATCGAACACCCGAGGCGGTTCTCGAGCTTTCCAAAGAAGCGCAAAGCCAAGGAATCCAAGTCATTATCGCAGCAGCTGGAGGAGCCGCCCATTTAGCTGGCGTGCTTGCCAGCTCCACCGTGCTTCCTGTGATCGGGATCCCGATGCAGACAAGTGCCTTAGGCGGTATGGATTCGCTTCTTTCAACGGTGCAGATGCCTTCGGGCGTGCCGGTGGCCACAGTGGCGATCGGAAAGGCGGGCGCCAAGAACGCGGCGATCTTAGCGTGTCAAATGATCGGTTTGCAGGATCCAGCCATCCAAGAAAAGGTCAAAGTCTTCAAGCAGGAACAAGCCAAAAAAGTGTTGGCAGATTCGATCTATGAATAAAGAAGAATAGAGGAAAGGAATTGTATGGATCAAAGAATATTTGTGCAGAAGAAAGATCGATTCCAAGTCGAAAGCGAATCGCTTCGCGACGAATTGATCAGCTCTTTAGGCTTACAGCCTTCTTTTCAAGTCGCGAAATACAACATTTATGACGTCTTCAACGCCGATGAAAACGATCTTTCGCTTTTAAAAGAAAGAGTGCTCTCGGAAGTCGTAACGGATAAAGTGTTCGATACGCTCGATCTAGAAGGAAAAACGTATATCGCGTATGAATTCTTGCCTGGTCAATACGATCAACGAGCGGATAGCGCGATGCAGTGCTTGATGCTCCTCAACAATAAGCAAAGCGTCCGGATCCATTCAGGAACGTTGCTCGTGTTCGAAAATGTCACGAAGGAACAAATCGAACAAATCGAACACTATATGATCAATCCGGTCGAAGCGCGCAAAAAAGATCTATCGATTTTGGAGGACGATCAAGATATTCAGATCGAAGATGTGCCTGTGATCGAAGGATTTTGCTCGATGGATATCGAGGCACTTTCTAATCTTCTTGAAACGCTAGGGCTTGCGATGTCGTTAAAAGATCTCGCTTTTATTCAAGACTACTTTAAAAACGAAGAGCATCGGGATCCGAGCATGAGCGAGATCCGTGTGCTCGACACATATTGGTCGGATCATTGCCGGCACACGACGTTTGAAACGGTGCTCGAGGATGTCCGATTCGAAAAGGGTCAATTCCAAGAACAAATTCAAAACGCGTATGAAACGTATTTGAAGCTTCGTGAAGATGTACACCAAAACCGCAAACCATCGACGCTCATGGATATGGCGACGATCGCGGGCAAAAAATTAAGAAAAGAAGGCAAGCTCGACGATCTTGAAGTGAGCGATGAGATCAATGCTTGCTCCATTGAAATCAAAGTCGATGTCGATGGAAAAGACGAAGACTATTTATTGATGTTCAAAAATGAGACGCATAACCACCCTACGGAAATCGAGCCATTCGGAGGAGCGAGCACTTGTATTGGAGGCGCGATCCGCGATCCGCTCTCTGGGCGCAGCTATGTCTATCAAGCGATGCGTGTGAGCGGTGCGGGGGATATCACTAAGCCGATCGCGCAAACATTGGAGCATAAGCTGCCGCAATCGAAGATCAGCAAACAGGCGGCGCATGGCTATTCTTCGTATGGCAACCAGATCGGGCTAGCGACCACCTTCGTGGAAGAGATCTACGATGAAGGCTATACCGCAAAACGCATGGAGGTCGGCGCGGTTGTAGGGGCCGCTCCAAAATCCAATGTCAAACGCGAACAGCCGCAACCAGGCGATGTGATCGTGTTGATCGGCGGTGCTACAGGCCGGGATGGTATTGGCGGCGCCACGGGTTCGAGCAAAGAGCACAATGACACTTCGCTTGAAAAATGTAGTTCCGAAGTTCAGAAAGGAAACGCGTTGATCGAAAGAAAGCTGCAGCGTCTTTTCCGTAATCCAGAGGCGACCAAGCTCATCAAAAAGGCGAATGATTTTGGCGCTGGCGGCGTGAGCGTGGCGGTCGGCGAATTGGCGGATGGCTTAGAGATCGACTTGAATGTCGTTCCTGTAAAATACGAAGGTCTTGATGGAACGGAATTGGCCATCTCGGAATCTCAAGAAAGAATGGCGGTATGTATCGATCCAAAGGATCTGGATGCGTTCTTGGAAGAGTGTCGCAAAGAAAATTTGAGCGGTATCGTGGTCGCGAAAGTGACAGATTCCAATCGTTTGATCATGAAGTGGAATGGCAAGGCGATCGTCGATCTTTCGCGTGATTTTTTGAATACGAATGGGGTGCGCGCGCATCAAAAGGTCGATGTCAAAAGCGAGCCAGAGGTTCAAGATCCTTTCCATTCTTCGTATTCTTCGCTTAAAGACGTGCTGCAAGATGCCAATGTGGCTTCGCAGATCGGTCTAGCGGAAATGTTTGACGCTTCGATTGGCAAGAGCACGGTGCTCATGCCTTTTGGAGGCAAATATCAATTGACGCCAGAAGAAGGTTCGGTTCAAAAGCTGCCTGTGTTTGGGATGACGAACACGTGTTCGGCGATGAGTTATGGCTATGATCCAAAAATCAGCACGTATTCTCCTTATTTAGGAGCCGCCTATTCGTTGGTGGAAGCGTTGGCGAAACTTGTCGCGATGGGCGTGGATTATAAAGGGGCTCGTTTGAGCAACCAAGAGTATTTTGAGCGTTTGGGAAACGATCCTCAAAAATGGGGAGCTCCGCTGCAGGCGCTGTTAGGCTTGATCGAGGCGCAGCTCGCGTTTGAAACGCCTTCGATCGGTGGTAAAGATAGTATGTCGGGTACGTTCAAGGACATTCATGTGCCTCCAACTCTGATCACGTTCGCGATCAATACGGCGAAAGTGGATCAAATCGTTTCGGCAAGTTTGAAAGAGGCCGATCATCCATTATATGTGCTCAAACATACGCCAAAGGAAAAGGATCTTCCGGACTATGAGCAATTAAAAAACAATTTTGATTCTCTTCTTGGCTGGATGAAAGAGGGCAAGATCGCAGCTTCGAAATCGGTGCAGGAAGGCGGCATTGGAGCAGTTGTGGCTAAGATGGCTTTTGGAAACAAGATCGGTGTCGTATTGGATACAGATCTTGCGCTATACGATCCAATGTATGGTTCGATCGTGATCGAAGCCAACGAAGAGATCGACGATCCACGTTTGATCCGGATCGGTTCGACGAATTCCTCGAATAGGCTTGATTTTAATGGGGAGCGCTTGTCGTTGGATGAGGCGATCGAGCTATGGGAGAAGAGATATCACACTCTTTATCCACGAATCGTCAATGCCACGGAAGAGAGCACGGTCGATATTCCGTTGTGTGAAAAAGAGCGGACGTATTCGAAAGAGAAAGTCGAGAAGCCAAAAGTTGTGATCCCGATCTTCCCAGGTCAAAATTGCGAGTATGATTGCGCGGCGAAATTCGAGCGGGCCGGGGGCGAAGTGAAAATGGTCGTCTTCAACAATTTGAGCGTCGAGTCCACGAAGCAAAGTATCGATACGTTGGCAAAAGAGATCGCTTCCTCTCAGATCTTGATGTTGGTGGGCGGTTTTAGTTCAGGCGACGAGCCGGATGGTTCGGGTAAATTTATCGCGAGTGTGCTGCAAAATCCAAAGATCGACGCGGCGATTCAAGAAATGCGGGCTGGCGATGGCTTGATCTTGGGGATCTGTAATGGATTCCAGGCGTTGATCAAGTCGGGACTTTTGCCGTATGGAGATGTGCATTCGCTTAGTCAAGATTCACCGACTTTGTTCAGGAACGATATCAATCGTCACGTTTCGCATATCGCGCGCACGAGAGTGAGTTCGAATGGTTCGCCTTGGCTTTCTTCTTTTAAGCCTGGCGAGATGCATTCGATCGCGATGTCGCATGGCGAAGGAAAGTTCGTAGCTTCTTCTGAGGTGCTGGATGCTTTGGTGGCCAATGGACAGATCGCGTTCCAGTATGTGAATGAGGAGGGCGTTCCGACGATGAATGGTTTAGATAATATCAATGGTTCTTCGATGGCGATCGAGGGGATCATGAGCGAGGATGGTCATATTCTAGGAAAGATGGGACATAGCGAACGTTACGAGGAGAACTTGTTCCAAAATATTTCCGGGAATAAGGATCAGAATATTTTTGAAAATGGAATCCGGTTCTTTACGCATGAATAAGCAGTCACTTTCTGGGATCGCGGGTGTGTTTCATGCCGAACAAAGCGAGCGGATCTTATATTATATGATGCATTCTTTACAGCATTTGGGCCAGGATGGTTGTGGTATGGCGATCGCGGATGGTTCTCATGTGATGGTGGAGAAAAATCATGGCTTGCTGGCGGAAGTGTTCAAGGAAGATGTGTTGTCGAAAAACACCGGGATCAGCGCGGTAGGTCATGTTCGAATGTCGATGTATCTCGATGAGGCGCTTGAGAATTTGCAGCCGATCATGGTGCGTGCCCATCAAGGACATTTTGCGATCGTGGTTTCGGGTTCGATCTTGAATGCAAGAGAGCTGCAGGAGGAAATGGAAGCGGATGGCTTGATCTTTCAGGGCAACAGCGACGCGGAGCTCATCGCGCATTTGATTCAGTTCAATCATGGGCATTTGTTTGAGAAGATCTTATCGGCGACGAAGCGGTTGGTCGGTTCTTATACGTTTTTGTTGATGACGAAGAATACGATGTATGCGTATCGTTCGAGCGATGGGATCCATCCTCTCTTTCTTGCCTCGTATAAGGGTGGATATTTACTGGCTTCGGAGACGAGCGCGTTTTCGATGTTCGATGTAGAAGAGTTCCGCTCTTTAGAGGCGGGCGAGCTCATTCGGTTCGGGAAGGAAGATGTGCGATCGTTTTTCTTGAACGATCGGGCGCAGGAACGCTTATGTGCGATGGAATTTGTCTACTATGCGCGTATGGATAGTTTGTTCGAGAATGTGAGCGTGCATACGGTTCGTAAAAAAACGGGAGCGATGTTGGCTAGACAAGAGAGGGTGGACGCGGATCTTGTCGTGGCGGCTCCCGATACGGCGACAAGCGCCGCGATGGCGTTCGCTTCGGTTTTGAAAAAGCCTTACGAGATTGGTTTGGTCAAGAATCGTTATATTGGTT
Source organism: Dubosiella newyorkensis (assembly GCF_001945605.1). Lineage (GTDB taxonomy): Bacteria > Bacillota_I > Bacilli_A > Erysipelotrichales > Erysipelotrichaceae > Dubosiella > Dubosiella newyorkensis. Next base: position 3,766 of record NZ_MPKA01000044.1, on the reverse strand, counting down.
CGACGTATATTTATCCTTCGTCTGTGCAGCGGATGCAGGGGATCAAGACGCGTTTTAACGCGGTGTCTTCGATCGTGAAGGGCAAGCGCGTGTACTTGGTGGATGATTCTTTGATCAAGGGTTTCACGGCGAAGCGTTTATGTCAGCTTTTAAAGGAAGCGGGAGCGAAGGAGGTCCATTTGCGGATCGCTTCTCCGCGGATCGTTTCGGAGTGCTGGTATGGTTTTGAAGAGGCGGATCATGATGAATTGGCTGCCAATGTCTATTCGGATGATGAATTGGCGAAATGGCTCAATGTGGATTCGGTTCGGTTTTTAGAGTTGGAGGAATTTGACGCGTGTCTTCCGATGGATTGTTGCCAAGCGTGTATGAGGAAAGAGAGGGAGCATTGTGGCAGAAAAATATAAAGAAGCAGGAGTTGATCTCGAGGCCGGGTATGAATCGGTTCGTCGGATCAAATCGCATGTGGCCCGCACGAAAGTAAAGGGCGCGATCGATTCTTTAGGTGCTTTTGGGGGAATGTTCGATTTGAGCGTTTTTGGTTTGAAGGAGCCTGTTCTTGTTTCGGGAACGGATGGCGTGGGAACGAAGCTCATGCTGGCTTTCGCGATGGATAAGCATGATACGATCGGGATCGATGCGGTGGCGATGTGTGTGAATGATGTGCTTGTGCAAGGCGCTTCTCCGATCTTTTTCTTGGATTATATTGCGGTAGGAAAAAATAGGCCGGAAGTCATCGAGCAGATCGTAAAGGGTGTTGCGGATGGTTGCGTGCAAAGCGAGTGCGCTTTGATTGGTGGCGAGACGGCGGAGATGCCGGATATGTATTCTGAGGATCATTATGATTTGGCTGGCTTCTGCGTAGGGGCTGTGGATAAGGATAAATTGTTAGATTCTAGAAATTTGAAGGTGGAAGATGTTTTGATCGGTCTTCCTTCTTCGGGTGTACATTCGAATGGTTTTTCTTTAGTGCGCAAGGCGTTGTTCAAGGATAATCATTTGGATCCGTACACGCATTTTGAAGAGTTGTCTTCTCGTCGTCTTGGGGATGTGCTTTTAGAGCCAACGAAGATTTATGTCAAGGCGATCAAGCATTTGTTCGGGAAGGTGGATCTGCATGCGATGGCGCATATCACGGGGGGCGGTTTTTATGAAAACGTGCCTCGGATGTTGAAGGAGGGCATGGGTGTCGTGATCGATACGACATCTTTCCCGCATCCTCAGATCTTTGATTTTATCCAGACATATGGAAAGATCGAGAAAGAAGAGATGTATAACGTCTTCAATATGGGGATCGGCTTTATTTTAGCGGTCGATCCTAGCGAGGTGGATCGTGTCCGTTCTTTGTTGGAAGAGATCGATGAGCCTTCGTATGTGATCGGTCATGTGAGTGATTCTGGAAAGGTCGAGCTTACATGGTAAATGTGGCGATTTTCGCGAGCGGATCGGGCACGAATTTTGAAGAGATACTCAAGCATGTCGAGGATGGCTCGTTGCCTGTTCATGTTTCGTGTTTGATTGTTGATAAAGAGAAGGCGTTCGCTCGTGAGCGGGCGAGAAATCACTTTATTCCGGAGTTTTATTTTGATCCGAAGGCGTATAAGAACAAGGCGGAGTATGAGAGGGCGATCTTAGAGGTCTTAAATGATTTAAATGTGGATCTGATCGTTTTGAGCGGCTATATGCGTTTTATTGGGCCAGTTTTGTTGGAGGCGTATCCGAATAAGATCATGAATCTGCATCCGGCGTATTTGCCGGAGTTTCCTGGGGCGCATAGTATTCAGGACGCGTATATGGCGAAGGTTTCTCAGACGGGTGTTACGGTGCATTTTGTGGATGAAGGGGTCGATAGTGGTCCGATCATCGAGCAGCGTCGTTTACAGATCGATCCAAATTGGGATCTAGAGACGTTGGAAAGTCATGTGCATGCGTTGGAGTATGAATTGTTTTGGCAAGTGATCAAAAAAGTGGCAGAGTCTATGGAGGGAAAGCGAATGAAAAGAGCGTTGGTGAGTGTTTCGAATAAAGAGAATTTGGTGCCTTTTGTTTCGGGGTTGATCGATCTTGGTTATGAGATCATTTCGACGGGCGGAACGAAGCGTGCTTTGGAGGATGCGGGTCTTTCGGTGATCGGGATCAGCGAGATCACGAATTTTCCGGAAATCATGGATGGGCGTGTGAAGACGTTGCATCCGAATGTGCATGGAGCGCTGTTGTGTGTTCGCGACAATCCGGATCATTGTAAGCAGATCGAAGAGCTCGGGATCGATTTTATTGATCTTGTGTGCGTGAATTTGTATCCGTTCAAGGAGACGGTGCAAAAAGAGGGTGTATCGCATGCCGAGATCATTGAGAATATTGATATTGGTGGTCCTAGCATGTTGCGTTCGGCTTCGAAGAACTATCAATCGATTCCGGTATTGTGTGATCCGAAGGATTATGATCTGGTGTTGGATGAGCTTCGTGAATTTGGAGAAACTCGTTTAGAGACTCGGGAGCGTCTAGCGGCGAAAGTGTTCCGTCATACGGCGCGCTATGATGCGATGATCGCGGATTATTTGACGAAGAAAGTAGGCGAGCAGTTCCCTGAGAGTTTGACGATCACGTTCGATAAGGTGCAGGATCTTCGGTATGGAGAGAATCCGCATCAAAAGGCGGCTTTCTATAAGGGAATGAATCCGAAGTATTCTTTGGCGAACGCGAAGCAGCTTCATGGCAAGGAGCTTTCCTACAATAATATTCAGGATGGAAACGCGGCGATCGAGATCTTGAAGGATTTCGAGGGGCAGTTCGCGGCTGTTGGATTGAAGCATATGAATCCTTGTGGAGTTGGAATTGGCGAGTCGATCAACGCGGCTTGGGATAAAGCGTATGAGGCGGATCCGGTTTCGATTTTTGGTGGGATCGTGGCTTTGAACGCGCCAGTGGATGTTGAGCTGGCCGAAAAGCTTTCTAAGATTTTTTTGGAGATCGTCATCGCGCCTAAGTTCGAGCAAGAGGCTTTGGATATTTTGACGAAGAAGAAAAATATTCGTTTGATGGAGCTGGATACGACGCTTAACGCGAATACGGCTTTGAAGTATACGAATGTCAATGATGGTCTTCTGGTTCAAGATATGGATACGCATTCTCTCAAGGAAGAGGATCTTCGTTGTGTAACGAATCGCAAGCCAACCAAAGAGGAGATGAAGCAGCTTTTGTTTGGTTGGAATGTGGTGAAGCATGTGAAGTCCAACGCGATCGTTCTTGTCAAGGATAATATGACGATTGGAGTTGGCGCTGGTCAAATGAATCGTGTCGGGGCGGCCAAGATCGCGATCGAGCAGGCAGGCGATAAAGCGAAAGGTTCTGTCATGGCGAGCGACGCGTTCTTCCCGATGCCAGATACGGTGGAAGAGGCTGTCAAGGCGGGTGTTACGGCGATCATTCAGCCGGGTGGCTCGATCAAGGATCAATTGTCGATCGATGTTTGTAATGAAAACGGGATCGCGATGGTCTTTACGGGTGTTCGTCACTTTAAACATTAGAATGAAGGCAGGATCGTAAATGTGATCAGCCCCCTGTCAAGTAGACACGGGAAATAATTTACTGGAGATCCGCCTCTTTAATAGCACTTGCTATTAAAGAGGCCTTTTTTTCATCTATACCTTCCCAGTATTTTTTGATTCGTTTATTCTCTTTGATTGGATACAGTACCGGTTCATCGGTTGCTTTTGCAGCTTCTCTTACTTCAGATGCAGTAAGACCGTGAAAACGTTCCTGCGGA